>JALXAM010000001.1 GCA_026992075.1 Sedimenticola sp.
ACAATGGCCACTTTCTGCATCTCACTCCCCCATTTTTAGGACGAACATTCTATTCAGACGATCGTCTCACCATGAAGGCAACCTCTTCTGATCAAGCATAGCAGCTTTGAGGAAGCTGTCAGAAAAGGGCGGCTGGCGAATCAGGCAAACTTTTCTCTGGGGGGATAGTGCGCCGGCCAGTCGCTGCGGGCGACCCCGCTTCGGATGGCCGCCGCCGCCACCGCCGGGGAAACCGCGTCCCGCAGACGGGGATCCAGGGGCTTGGGCAGGATGTAGTCGGGCCCGGACTCCAATGACTCCAGGCCGTAGGCGGCCAGCACCGAGCCGGGCACCGGCTGGTGGGTGAGGTTCTTCAGGGCATGCACCGCGGCGATCTGCATCTCCTCGTTGATGCAGCAGGCACGCACGTCCAGGGCGCCGCGGAAGATGAAGGGAAACCCCAGCACGTTGTTGACCTGGTTGGGATAGTCCGAACGGCCGGTGGCCATGACCAGGTCGTCCCGCACCTGCCAGGCCACCTCCGGCCGGATTTCCGGCACCGGGTTGGAGAGGGCGAAGACCACCGGGCGGGGCGCCATGGAGTCGAGCATTTCCGGAGTGACCAGGTCGGGGCCGGAAACCCCGATGAAGACATCCGCGCCCCGCATCGCCTCGGAGAGGGTGCGCAGCTCGGTGTCCGCCGCCACGCTCCACTTGTAGGGATTGAGCCCCTGGCGGCCGGTGTGAATCACTCCCTGGCGGTCCAGCACCAGGATGTTATTGCGATGAGCTCCCATGCTGCACAGCAGGCGCACGGCGGCGATGCCAGCCGCGCCTGCACCCAGCACCACGATGCGCACCTCCTCCAGCTTCTTTTCCTGAAGTTCCAATGCGTTGAGCAGGCCGGCGCAGATGATGATGGCAGTGCCGTGCTGATCGTCATGGAAGACCGGGATGTCGAGCTGCTCGATGAGCGCCTGCTCGATCTCGAAACAGTGTGGCGCAGCGATGTCCTCCAGGTTGATGCCACCAAAAGTGGGCGCGATGCGGACCACGGTCTCCACGAACTCCTGGGGGGTTTCCGCGTTCACTTCGATATCGAACACGTCGATGCCGGCGAAATGCTTGAACAGCACCGCCTTGCCCTCCATCACCGGTTTGCCGGCCAGAGCCCCGGTGTTGCCCAGGCCGAGCACTGCGGTACCGTCGGTGATCACCGCCACCAGGTTTCCCTTGGCGGTGTAGCGGTAAGCCGCCTCCGGATCCTCGGCGATACGCCTCACCGGCTCCGCCACACCGGGAGTGTAGGCCAGCGCCAGATCACGCTGGGACTCGGTGGGCTTGGTCACCTTCACGCTGATCTTCCCGGGTACCGGTTCGGCGTGATATTCCAGGGCCGCCCGGTTGAGATCGGCATCGAAGTCCTGGCTCATGCAAGTAACTCCTGAAAACGAAAGAGGCGCCCTTGGGGCGCCTCCCTGCTTCGGCGGTCGCCGGGATCAGCGACCGTAACGCTTGCGGAACTTGTCCACGCGGCCGGCGGTGTCCACGATCTTCTGCTGGCCGGTATAGAAAGGATGGCAGGCGGAGCACACTTCCACGTGCAGGTCCTTGCACAACGTGGAGCGTGTCTCGAAGCTGTTGCCACAGCTGCAGGTCACTTTGATGTCACAATAGTCGGGATGGATGTCTGCTTTCATGTCCGTCTCCGGCCGGGGCCGTTCAATGATCTTGGCACGACGCCCACCCGGGCGCCGCAGGACCGCGAATTCTAGAGCAACCGTCGTTGTCACGCAAGGGCCGGGCGGCCCCTTGGCTCAGTGCTTGCGCACCCGGTCGATGCGGTCGAGTCGGATCTCCGCCGTGCCAGCCTCCGTTTCCAGCCGCAGGAACTCCGCGCCATCCCGGGTGAACACGTCCGTGACCCGGCCCTGGAGGTGCTGTTCGGCTCCCTCCTCGTCCCGGTAGTGAAGGGTCACTGGCGTGCGGTGCAGCGCCAGCAGCTCATACTCACTGTGCAGATCACAGGAGATGGGAGTGTAGTCGTCCTGGCTCATGGGTGAAAGCATAACAGCAGATCGTTGAGCAGTTCCATTCCTTTTGGAGTCGGTTGGAGGCGGTCCAGTTCCATCAGGCCCAGCTCACGAGCCCGACCCAGCCCGGACTGCAGCGCCGTGGAGGGAAGCCCGGTGTGGCGCTCGAAGCAGCCCATCTTCACCCCCTCCACCAGCCGCATGGCATTCATCATGAACTCCAGCACCAGCGACTCCCCTTCCACCCGGCGCTCCCCCGCCACGGCCCCGGTGGCAACCTGCTCCAGGTAACGGTTGGGGTGGCGCGTCTTCCAGTAGCGGAGCACGGTTTCGCCGCTCACTTTCCCGTGGGCCCCGGCGCCGATGCCCAGGTAGTCGCCGAAGCGCCAGTAGTTGAGGTTGTGGTGGCATTGACGGCCGGGCAGCGACCAGGCCGACACCTCGTAGCGGCAGTAGCCGGCAGAGGCCAGCAGCGCCGCCCCCTCCTCCTGGATGCGCCACAGGGTCTCCTCCCCGGGCAGGGGCGGCGGATGGTGATGGAACGGCGTGTTGGGCTCCAGGGTGAGCTGGTACCAGGAGAGATGGTCGGGCACCAGGGCCAGCGCCTGCTCCAGGTCCGCCAGCGCTCCTTCCACGCCCTGGCCCGGCAGGCCGAACATGAGATCGAGATTGATGTTGTCGAAACCGGCCTGGCGCGCGGCCTCGAAGGCCGCCCGGGCCTCGGCGGCGTCGTGGATGCGTCCCAGCCGCTCCAGCGCCTGGTCCGAGAACGACTGCACACCGATGGAGAGGCGGTTCACGCCGGCCTCCCGGTAGGCGCGGAAGTTGGCCGCGTCGGCGGTGCCGGGATTGGCCTCCAGGGTCACCTCGGCGCCGGGGGCCAGTTCGGCCAGCGCTCCGATCCCTTCCAGCAGCGCGGCGATGGCGTCCCCCCCGAAGAGGCTGGGAGTGCCGCCGCCGATAAAGAGGCTCTCCAGCCGCCTTCCCGGTACGCGCTCCAGGTCACGCGCCAGGTCCTGGAGCAGCGCGCGGACGTAACCGGACTGGTCCACCGCGCCACGCACCGGGTGGGAGTTGAAGTCGCAGTAGGGGCACTTGCGCACGCACCAGGGAAGGTGCACGTAGAGGCTCAGCGGCGGCTGGATCATGAAGAGGAGGTGGGGCCGGCCCGGCCCCGGGGTGAAACGATCAGGCTTCGCGCGCCTTCAGGTAGGCCAGATCGGAGATGCGGGTGTACTTGCGCGAAGCCTCCAGGAAGGCGCTGTAGCTCTTGTAGATCTCGGCAGCCGCCTGGTTCTGGCCCGCCAGCTCCTCGGCCACCTCCCGGGAGACCTTACGCAGCTGCTGGAGCACGTCGTCGGGATAGGCGCGCAGCTCCACCTTGTGCTTGCTGACCAGCTGCTCCAGGGCGCCCGGGTTGCGGGCGCTGTACTCAGCCAGCATCTCCATGTTCACCACCTTGCAGGCGGCCAGCACGATGGCCTGGAGATCATTGGGCAGCGCCTCGAAGGCCTTCTTGTTGATGAGCGCCTCGAGGATGGTGCCGGGCTCGTGGAAACCGGGATAGTAGTAGTATTTGGCCGCCTTGTAGAGACCGAAGGCGAGGTCGTTGTAGGGCCCCACCCACTCGGTGGCGTCGATGGTGCCGGAGGTGAGCGCGGTGAACAGCTCGCCGCCGGGCAGGTTGACCGGGGTGCCGCCCAGCCGCTTGAGCACCTCGCCGCCCAGCCCCGGGATGCGCATCTTCAGCCCCTTGAGGTCCTCCAGGGAATTGATCTCCTTGTTGAACCAGCCCCCCATCTGCACGCCGGTGTTGCCGGCGGGCCGGCCGATGACGCCGAAGGGGGCATAGACCTTGTCCCACAGTTCCTGCCCACCACCGTAGTAGATCCAGCCGTTCATCTCCTGGGCGGTCATGCCGAAGGGCATGGTGGAGAAGAACTGCGCCTCGGGCACCTTCCCCTTCCAGTAATAGGCGGAGGAGTGGCCCATCTCGGCGGTACCGCGGGAGACGGCGTCGAACACCTCGAACGCGGGAATCAGCTCCTTGGCGCCGTACACCTTCACCTTCAGGCGCCCGCCCGACATCTCGGTGATGAGGCGCGCGAGGTTGTTGGCGCCGGTGCCCAGGCCGGGGAAGTTCTTCGGCCAGGTGGTGACCATCTTCCACTTGATGGTGGAGCGGGCGGAAGCCGCCCTGCTGGATGCCAGGCCAACCCCGGCCACCGCGGCCGCGGCACCGCCCTTCTTCAGGAACTCGCGACGATCCATTCTTCTTCTCCCCGTTCGTTTCGGTACTGGACTGGGAAGATACTCACTGGCGGTTCATGCCGCAAGTTGAAGCCAACGTGGGGCCGGGTGGACCTTTCCAGCGGGACCTCGGAGGCAAGGGTGAGCCGGACCGAAAGTCCTGTGGACTTTCGCAGCTGGCGAACGCCCCGCCATGGATGGCGGAGCTGGACTTCGTGGCGGCGCAGGGAATGCAAAGCCACAAAGCCGGTGCGGAGCCTACAGGGATGTATTCACGGCGTTCCCACTGGATAGGCCCACCCCGGCCCCGAATTAGATGCTGGTCAGACGGCAATGGGCGCCCGGATGGCTGGGTGGCACTGGTAACCGACGATCTCGAAATCCTCGTAGCGGAAATCGTCGATGTTGCGCACCTCCGGATTGAGCTTCATGGTGGGCAGGGGAAAAGGTTCGCGTGAAAGCTGCTCGTCCGCCTGCTCCAGGTGGTTGCTGTAGAGGTGGGCATCACCCAGGGTGTGGACGAACTCCCCCGGCTTCAGGTCGCACACCTGGGCGATCATCATGGTGAGCAGGGCATAGCTGGCGATGTTGAAGGGCACGCCGAGGAAGACGTCGGCGCTGCGCTGGTAGAGCTGGCAGGAGAGCCGCCCATCGCGCACGTAGAACTGGAAGAAGGCGTGGCAGGGCGCCAGCGCCATCCTGCCCCGCTTCACGTTCTCCTGGGGCGGAATCGACTCGTCCGGCAGATCCGCCGGGTTCCAGGCCGATACGATGATGCGGCGCGAGTGGGGCGTGGTGCGGATCTGTTCCACCACCTGCTGCAGCTGGTCGATGGACTCACCGCCGGGCGCCGGCCAGGAGCGCCACTGGTAGCCGTAGATGGGGCCGAGCTCGCCCTGCTCGTCGGCCCACTCGTCCCAGATGGAGACGCCGTTCTCCTTCAGGTAACCGATGTTGGTGTCGCCGCGCAGGAACCAGAGCAGCTCATGGATCACCGACTTGAGATGGATCTTCTTGGTGGTGACCAGGGGAAACCCCGCCCCCAGGTCGAAGCGCATCTGGTGGCCGAACACCGAGTAGGTGCCGGTACCGGTGCGGTCGTCCTTGGGCGCGCCCTCGGTGCGCACCCGTCGCAGAAGATCGAGATACTGTTTCATGGCATTGGAGTGGACAAAAAGATCACGGGGAATCCTATCGTAGGTTGGGCAAAGCGCAGCGTGCCCAACGAAACGCAACAACGTCGGGCACGGCGCTTGGCGCCTTTGCCCGACCTACGGGGCTGGGCAGGGTCGCCCCGAGCGATACGAGACTCAGCGCCGCCGCCACCAGCCTGCCAGCAGGGAGCCCGAGAGATTGTGCCACAAAGAGAAGAGCGCGCCGGGCAGGGCGGCTGCCGCGCTAAAATACTTCACCGCCAGCGCCACCGCCAGCCCCGAGTTCTGCATTCCGGTCTCGATAGCCAGGGTGCGGGCGACGCGCGGCGGCTGGCCCAGCAGGCGCGGCACCAGGTAGCCCACCAGCAGCCCGCCGCCGTTGTGCAACACCACCGCCGCCGCCAGCGCACCGCCGATCTGCCCCAGGCGCCCCGCGTTCAACCCCACTACGATGCCGATGATGATGCAGATGGCGGCCACCGCCACCAGCGGCAGGGCGTGCTTGATGCCTTCGAGCCAGCGCCCCAGCAGGGTGTTGAGCAGCACCCCGCCGAGCACCGGCAGCAGCACCACCAGCGCCACCGAGCGCAGCATCTCCCAGGCCGGCACCGGCACCGCGTGGCCGGCATAGAGCAGGGTGAGCCCTGGCGTGGCCACCACCGCCAGCAGGGTGGAGCAGGCGGTGAGGGTGATGGAGAGGGCCACGTCGCCGCGGGCGAGAAAGGTGATGACGTTGGAGGCGGTGCCGCCCGGGCTCGCCCCCACCAGCACCAGCCCGGCCAGCAGCGTCGCCGGCAGCCCCAGCCCGCCGGCGATGAGCCAGGCCAGCAACGGCATCACCGAGAACTGGAGCAGCAGGCCCAGGCCGATGAGTTTCGGCCGCCGCAGCGCCTCACCGAAATCCTCCGGCCTCAGGGTGAGCCCCATGCTGAACATAATCAGCGCCAGCAGCCAGACGATGGCCGGCTTCATCGCCACGAAGGGCGCCGGCCAGACCCAGGCGGCCAGCGACACCAGCACCGCCCAGAATGGAAAGAGGCGGGTGGCTTTCCGGATCATGGCCGTGTTTTTTCCCGATTCATGCCTTTCACCCAAACGCCAATCGTAGGTCGGGCTTCAGCCCGACCCACGGCACCGGATCAGGGCTGCTGCCTGTCCTTGTATGCCAGAACCATCATCACCATCCCCGCCACCACCATGGGCAGCGACAGCAGCTGCCCCATGGTGAGCCAACCCCAGGCGAGGTAGCCGAGCTGCGGATCGGGCAACCGCTCGAACTCGATGAGAAAGCGGAACAGGCCATAGCCGACCAGGAACAGGGCCGAGACCGCCATCCTCGGGCGAGGCCGGGAGGAGAACCACCACAACAGCACGAACAGCAGCACGCCCTCGCCCAGCGCCTCGTAGAGGGGATTGGGATGGAGCGGCGGCGTCCACCCGGTGCCCGGCGGCAACCCCAGCTTGTCGCGGCATAGGCTGGCGAACTGCTCGCAACGCAGCTGCATTCCCCAGGGCAGGGTGGTGGGCTTGCCCCACAGCTCTCCGTTGATGAAGTTGCCGATGCGGCCGGCGAAGAGCCCGATGGGCACGAAAGGGGCGATGAAGTCGGTGAGCTCGAAGAACCCCTTGCCGTGCCGCCGGTGGTAGAACCACATGGCCACCAGCACCCCCAGGAAGCCCCCATGGAAGGACATCCCCCCCTCCCAGACACGGATGATGCGCAGCGGGTCGTGCAGCCAGGCGCCGGCGTCATAAAAGAGGATGTAGCCCAGGCGGCCGCCCGCCACCACGCCCACCGCGCTGTAGAAGAGCAGATCGTCCACCTGCTGCGCCGTCCAGCCCGAAACCTGATGCTTGATGCGCCAGCGCGCCAGGGCCCAGGCGGCGCCCATGCCCACCAGGTACATGAGGCCGTACCAGTGGATCTTCAGGGGCCCCAGCTGGAGGGCGACGGGGTCGATTTGGGGATAGATCATGGGCTCAGTGACTTCAGAAGCTGGGCAGCACCCGGAAAAAGAGCGTCTTCAGGTAGGCGGTCTCGGGCACCGCCGGATGCACCGGGTGGTCCGGCCCCTGCCCGCCGCGCTCCACCAGCTGCAGGCTGCGGTCGCGGTGGCGGGCGCCCTGGTGGATCAGCTCCAGCAGCCGCGCCTCCTCCATGTGGTAGGAGCAGGAGGCGCTCACCAGCAGGCCGTCTTTGGCCAGCATGCCCACGGCCGCCTCGTTGATTCGCCGGTAGGCCAGGGAACCGCTCTTGATGTCTTTCTTTCGCTTGATGAAGGCCGGCGGGTCCACCACCACGATGTCGAACCGCTCGCCGGCCTGCTTCAGCTCACGCAGGGCCTCGAAGGCGTCGGCGCGCAGGGTGGCGACCTTTCCTTGCAGGCCGTTCAACGCCGCGTTGCGCTCTGCCAGCGCAAGGGCGCTTTCCGACTGGTCCACGCAGAGGGCCTCGCCGGCGCCGGCGGCCAGGGCGCTCACACCCCAGGCGCCGGCGTAGCTGAAAAGGTCCAGCACCCGCTTGCCCATCACCCACTTGCCCAGCCGGCCGCGGTTGGCCGCCTGGTCGTAGAACCAGCCGGTCTTCTGGCCCTTGTGCAGGGAGGTGGCGAAGCGGCAGCCGTTCTCCTCCAGGATCACCTCTTCCGGCACTTTCCCGGCAGCCAGCTCGACATAACGGGGCAGCCCTTCCAGCTCCCGCACCGGGGTGTCGTTGCGCAGCAGGATGCCGGCCGGCCGCACCACCTTCTGCAGGGCGGCGACCACCTCATCGCGGCGGGCCTCCATGCCGGCGGTGGTGAGCTGCACCGAGAGATAGTCGCCGAAACGGTCCACCACCAGCCCGGGCACGCCATCGGCGTCGCCGAACAGAAGCCGGTAGCAGGGCCTGGAATACAGCCGCTCCCGCAGCCCCAGGGCCACCTTCAGCCGGTGCACCAGCAGCGAGCGGTCCAGCGGGTGTTCGCGCTGGCGGCTCACCACCCGGGCGCAGATGAGGCTGTTGGGGTTGACCGTGGCCCAGGCCAGCCACTTGCCGTTGTGGCCCAGCACCGCCACCTGCTCGCCGGGCTCGAAGGACTTCAGCGGCGAGCGCCTGTTGTCCACCTCGTTACTGAAGATCCAGGGGTGGCCCGCCCGCAGGCGGCGGTCGTGGCCCTTCAGAAGAAACAGCGCGGGAATTTCCATGGGGCGCTATTGTGCCCCGCCGCCTTCCATTTCACCACGTTTTTCGAGGCTGGTCTTTTCCCGGAGGGCCTATAGTTCTCCTATCCCCCTTTGGAAGCGATACCAATGAGCAACCGCCTCGCCGACACCACCAGCCCCTACCTGCTGCAGCACGCCCACAACCCGGTGGAGTGGTGGCCCTGGTGTGCCGAGGCGCTGGAGAGGGCGCGCCGGGAAGACAGGCCCATCCTGCTCTCCATCGGCTACTCCGCCTGCCACTGGTGCCACGTCATGGCCCACGAGTCCTTCGAGGACGAGGCCACAGCGGCGGTGATGAACGAGCACTTCATCAACATCAAGGTGGACCGGGAGGAGCGCCCCGACCTGGACAAGATCTACCAGAACGCCCACTACCTGCTCACCCGCCGCCCCGGCGGCTGGCCGCTGACCATCTTTCTCACCCCAGAGCTGGAGCCCTTCTATTCCGGCACCTACTTCCCGCCCGAGCCGCGCCACGGCCTGCCCGGCTTCCGCGACCTTCTGGTGAACGTGGCCCGCGCCTACCGCGAGCAGCAGGCGGCCATCGCCCAGCAGAGCGAGGCCCTGCGCGACGCCCTGGCCCAGCTCGCCGAAGCCGGCGGCGCCGCCGGGGCGGGCCTGCTCTCCACCGCGCCGGTGGAAGCAGGGCGCAAGGCGCTGGCACGGCAGTTCGACGCCCGTCACGGTGGCTTCGGCCAGGCGCCCAAGTTTCCCCATCCCGACAACCTGGCGCTGCTGCTCAGGGGCGACGACGAGGCGCGCGGGATGGCCCTCTTCACCCTGGAGAAGATGGCCCTCGGCGGCATCCACGACCAGCTCGGCGGCGGTTTCTGCCGCTACTCGGTGGACGATCGCTGGATGATCCCCCACTTCGAAAAGATGCTCTACGACAACGGCCCGCTGCTGGCCCTCTACGCCGAGGCGTGGAAAGTCACCGGCCGACCCCTGTTCCGCGACACCTGCGAAGCGGTGGCCGGCTGGGTGGTGCGCGAGATGCAGTCGCCCGAAGGCGGCTACTGGTCCAGCCTGGATGCCGACAGCGAGGGCGGGGAGGGCAGGTTCTACACCTGGACGCCGGAAGAGGTGCAGGCGCTGCTCACCCCCGAAGAGTACGCCGCCTTCGCCCCCCGCTTCGGCCTCGACCGCGCGCCCAACTTCGAGGGGCGCTGGCATCTGCACGTCTTCGAGCCGGTGGAGGCGATCGCCAGGCGCCTGGGCGAATCGCCGGAAACCGTGGCCGGGCGCATCGAATCGGCCCGCGCCAAGCTGTTCGAGGCGCGCCAATCACGGGTGCGGCCGGGCCTGGATGACAAGATCCTCACCGGCTGGAACGCCCTCATGATCCGCGGCATGGCGCGGGCGGGTCGGCTGCTGGAACGGCCAGACTGGATCGAGTCGGCCCGCGCCGCGGCCGGTTTCATCCGCAAGAACCTTTGGCGCGATGGCCGCCTGCTGGCGGCCCACCGCAATGGCTTCTCCCACCTGCCCGCCTACCTGGACGACCACGCCTGGCTCATCCAGGCGCTGCTGGAGCTGCTCCAGTGCCGCTGGCAGGGCGAGCTGCTGTCGTGGGCCACCGACCTGGCCGACCTGCTGCTGGCGCACTTCGAGGACCGTGAGCGCGGCGGCTTCTGGTTCACCGCCGACGACCACGAGGCGCTGCTCCAGCGCCCCAAGAGCTTCACCGACGACGCCACCCCCTCGGGCAACGGCATCGCCGCCCAGATGCTGCTGGAGCTCGCCTGGCTCACCGGCGAGCAGCGCTACCAGGAGGCCGCCGAGCGCACCCTGCGCGCCGCCTGGCCCGCCATCGTCCAGGCACCCCAGGCCCACGCCAGCCTGCTGCTGGCATTGAAAGCGCATCTGGAACCCGATGAACGGGTGATCGTGCGCGGTTCCGCCGGGCAGCTTCCGGGCTGGCAGCAGGCGCTGCTACAGGACTTCCGGCTGGAACGAACCGCCTACTTCATTCGGGAGGACGCTTCCGGCCTGCCCGCTCCTCTGGCGGCCCATCGCCCATCCAACAACCTGGCCACCGCCTGGATCTGCCGCGGCAACCAGTGTCTCCCGCCGGTGACCGATCCGGCAGCACTGGACCGGGAAGCCGGTTGACATCTTCTTCCTGGATGGCCATTCTCGAAAATGGTCACCTTCAGGAAAAACAAGGGGGGATGAAGATGAAGACACCACAATGGATGATAGCCCTAGGGGGATTGGCTCTTCTGCAAGCCTCTATGCCGGCAATGGCTGCACCCATGGCCACCTCACCGGAACAGCTGAAACCCGTCGAGCCCGTGGTACCCACGGCCCCGGTGACAGAAGCCGCCACCAGTCCATCGCCCAAAACGGAGAACCTAACCGCCGAGCCGCCGGCCACCACCGAGGAAGAAACCAAGGCAGCTCCGTCTGTACAGACTGCAACCGCGGAAAAAACAGCCCCTGGTGCCGCTCCCCTAGTTCAACCGACAGCCGGAAACACTGAGCCTACGCCACCGACGGCCAGCCCCTCCTCCGCTACGGAAACGGAGGCCCCGAAAGACCCGGGCAACCGTCAGTCAATCGCAGAATCCACACCAAAGGTTCCCGGCCCACACGACTCCCGCGACGCACTGCTACGTTCCATGGAAGAGCGGCGCAAGGCCATGCGGGCACGCATCGAGGCGCGTCGGAAACAGATGGAGGAAGAGGCCAGGAGAGCCTGGCAGGAATCTCTGGAGCGCCGACGCAAGATGGAACAGGAGATGGAGCAGTGGCGGCGAGAGGAGGAGGCACGCATGCGGGAACTGCAGGCCCGCATCGACGCCGCCATCCAGGCCATGGAACGACAGGCGCCGCCCGCCTTTCCTTACGCGGCTCCCGGGCGTCCATGGCAGGATTATCCTCAACCTCCACAACAGTGGGCACCTTATGCCTACCCCCCCGCTGGCTATGGCCGTGGCCACTACCCAGCCTATCCCGGGGCCTGGTGATATCCAGCTGTGAGGCGGGGCGCTTGGCTCCGCCTCACGCCTCTTTTCTCCAGCCTGCGGCCTCCCGTTCCAGACGCGCGGCCGCTTCGGCTGAGATCCGCCTCCAGGGCAGTGGGAACAGCCCGGGAACCTGTTTGCAATAGCGCTCGTAGACCTCCCCGTGATAGACCTTGAGCTTGCGCTCCTCCAGCCGCGATCCAATGATGAAATAAAGGGTGGCCATCACCGTGGCCACCAGCATGGAGGGCGTGAGATCCCGGCTCCAGAGCAGGATCAGCCCCAGGAAATACCAGGGATGACGGACGTGCCGGTGCAGAGGCGACAGACGAAAGCGCTCCTGGTCCTCCACCTCCCGCGCGCCCTGGCGCAACTGGCGAAGGCCCAGAAACTCCTGCCCATCGTACCAGCGCAACGACCAGATGAAACCGGCCAGGGCCAGCAGCGCCAGCCCATCGGCCAGCCAGCGCCAGGGGCCATGCCAGCGCAACACTGGCGACTCTTCTGGAATCAGGGTGAAATAGAGCAAGGGTAATACCGCCACCACCGCCACCAGGTTGTAGAGAATCCGGTAGGCCGGCACCACCCTGGGCCAACGGCAAGCCACCCATCGTTTGACCACCAGGCTGGCCAGCAGGGAGTGTAGAAAGAAATAGCCCAGCCAGCCCAATGCCAGCCAGAACAGGTGGGATGAGATCACAGCGCCTCGGCCATCAGTCGGCGGATACGGCGTACGTAGTGACGGGTCTGGCCCGGTAGATAGTCGTCCACCTGATCCCAGCTCTCCACCTCGCCCAGCTGCTTCTGCACCTTGTTATAGGCACGCCGTACGCGAAGATGGCCGGCGTTGTAGGCACCAAAGGCGAACAACAATCGTTGCTGGGCATCCAGCGGCTCCTCCTGCCATTTGTCATAGAGGTAACGGTCATAGAAGATGGCCGCCGCGATGTTCCAGCGGGGCTCGTGCAGGTCACGCAGCACCGGGTTCTTCTTGCGGATGTATTCGAAGGTGCTGGGCAGGATCTGCATGATCCCCACCGCACCCGCCTTGCTGCGCGCCTTGGGGTCGAGGCCGGATTCAGCGATCCCCTGCGCCTTGAACCAGCGCCAATCCATGGTGGGGCCGAAATAGTGCTTGGCGTACTTGCGGAAATGTGGGTCGTACTTGTCGGTCCAATGTTTGTGGTCCACCCCTTTGAACACGGCGGCCAGCGCCACGGTGGGCAAAAACAGCATCAGGGCCCAGATACGCATTCAATTCAGCCCAAGACCGATGACCAGCCCCATGGCGGTGCCGATGCCGATGAACATGCCCATGATCATCAGCCCCACGGCCTGATTGCCCTGGGAGAGCTGCTCGGGGATGCTGAAATTGACGATGTGGCTGAACACCTTGCAGCCGAGCCACATGAACAGCAGCGTCAGGATGCCGCCCATGCAGGCGTAGAGAATGTTGAGCAGCAGGGGGTCCAGGGAAGCGGTCATGGCTCGTTGCGGGGCTGACGGATCATGTCTGCATGGTAGACACCGATAGGCCCGGTGACAAGGAAGCGGGTCACTTTCCGTGCAGGTACTCCTCGTCGCTGAAGGAACAGATCCAATGGGGCTTGTAGGCCACCACGATGGCGGTGAGCCAGCCATTGAGCATGCTCTCGGGAAAGGCCATCATGGGAACCATGTAGACGAAGTTCTGCTTCAGCTCGTGCCAAGGGAAGATCTCCAGCATCGCCAGTCCACCCACCACCAACAACCCTTCCAGCAGAAAGATCACGCCGCTGGCGAGAAAGGCGTTCACCAGCACATAGACGAAGAAATGCTTGGGCGCATAGGCACGGGACAACCCCAGGATCACCTGGGTGAGGGAGGCGGGCAGCACCACCACGAAGAAGAGGGAGGGCAGCAGGCCGCTCCAGTCGTTCAAGCCGGTGGCTGTGATGGCCACCAGGGCGATGGTGCCGGCCAGGATCGCCAGCGACCAGCGCAGCATGAGGGTGGCCACCACCATCCCGGTGAGGTGCCAGAAGAAACCGGGCTGGATCTCCACCCGCATGTTCCAGAGGAAGAAAAGAAAAACGATCACCCCCAGCCAGACGTGCTGCTGCCGCTGGTCCTTCAGCCGCTCCCAGTCCGCCCAACGCAGGGCATAGAAAAGCGCCGGAAACACCAGTAGTCCGAAGAGCGCCAGCCAGGCTGGATGAAATAAACTACCGGACAACTCCATTCGACGGGATCAGAGGTTCGTTGACATCATGGAATACAGAAGACTTGGCCGCAGCGGGTTTCAGGTCAGCGCCATCTGCCTGGGAACCATGACCTTCGGTGAACAGAACAGCGAAGCCGAAGGCCACGCCCAGCTCGACTACGCGTTGGAGCGGGGCGTCAATTTCATCGACACCGCTGAACTCTATCCGGTTCCACCACGGGCCGAGACCCAGGGCGAGACCGAGCGCATCATCGGCAGCTGGCTCAAATCCCGGGGCAATCGCGACCAGGTGATCATCGCCACCAAGGTGGTTGGGCCGGGGCGCGACTGGCTTCCCTACTTCCGCGGCGGCGACAACCGCCTCGACCGGGCCAACATCGAGGCTGCGGTGGAGGGGAGTCTACGCCGATTGCAGACCGATTACATTGACTATTACCAACTCCACTGGCCGGATCGCCAGACCAGCTGCTTCGGCAAGCTGGGCTACCCCTGGCCGGAGGAGGAAGAAGAGAGCGTGCCCCTGGAGGAAACCCTGGAAGCGCTCTCCGACCTGGTTCGTGCCGGCAAGGTGCGGGAGGTGGGTGTCTCCAACGAGACCCCCTGGGGGGTGATGCGGCTGCTCTGCCTCTCCGAGCAGAAGGGGCTGCCACGGATCCAGGGCATACAGAACCCCTACAGCCTGCTCAACCGCAGTTTCGAGGCCGGGCTCTCGGAGATCACCCGTTACGAACAGGTGGGGCTGCTGGCCTACTCTCCCCTAGGCTTCGGCGTGCTCAGCGGCAAGTACCTGGACGGACGACGCCCGCCCGGCGCCCGTCTCACCCTGTTTCCAGACTACACCCGCTACAGCAACCCCCAGGCGGAAGCGGCCACCCGGGAATACGTGACCCTGGCCCGGGAAGCAGGGCTGGACCCGGCCCAGATGGCCCTGGCCTTCGTCACCAGCCGCCCCTTCACCACCAGCACCATCATCGGCGCCACCACCATGGAGCAGCTGGCCAGCAACCTCGACAGCCTGGAGGTGGAACTAACCCCGGATCTGCTGGAGGCCATCGACGAGATCCATGCCCGTTACACCTATCCGGCACCCTGAACGTGCAGCAGCCCGGTGGCCTGCTCCGCCGGAAGCGCCTGGCCGAACAGAAAACCCTGCGCCTCGTCGCAGCCCGCTTCGAGCAGGAACCGCTTCTGTGCCTCGGTCTCCACTCCTTCGGCCAGCACCTTCAGGCCGAGGGCATGACCCAGGGCGATGATGGCTCGGGTGATGGCCCGGTCGTCTTCGTCATCGGGCAGGCCGGCCACGAAGGAGCGGTCGATCTTCAGACGGGCGAGCGGCAGCAGTTTCAGGTAGGCCAGCGAGGAGTAGCCGGTACCGAAATCATCGATGGCCAGGTCGATGCCCAACGCGCACAACCCCCGCATGGTCTCCACCGAGAGCCCGGGCCGGTGCATGACGAAATTCTCGGTTACCTCGAACTCCAGCGCGTCGGGCGGACAACCCGACAGCTCCAGCACACCCTCCACCATCCGCAAGAGGCCGGGATCGTTCAGCTGACGACTGGAGAGGTTGACCGCCAGCCGGCCGGGATCCAACCCCTCTTTCCGCCAGGCCGCCGCCTGCTCGCAAGCAGTTTGAAGCACCTGCTTGCCGAGGCGGGAAATCAGACCGAGCTCCTCCGCCACCGGCAGGAATCGGTCCGGCGCCACCTCACCCAGTTCGGCATGGTGCCAGCGCACCAGCACCTCGAACCCACAGAGCCGCTCGTCACCCAGGGTGACCAGTGGCTGGTAGTGGACCTCCACTTCCTCCCGCTCCACCGCCTCCCTCAGCGCCGCCTCCAGCCTCGCACGGGCCATGGTCTCGTGCGTCATCGTTTCGTCGTAGAGGCGGTAGGTGTTGCGCCCGGCCGCCTTGGCCCGGAACATGGCGGTATCCGCATTGCGAAGCAGCGTCTGGCCATCCTCTCCATCCTGGGGGAACAAGCTGACCCCAATGCTGAAGGTGATGGTGAAACTGTGCGCTCCCACCGTGAAGGGCTCGCGAAAAAGGGCGGAGATATGGCGCACGCCCGCCACCACATCAGCCGGCTCGTTCACTGCATCCATGACGATGGCGAACTCGTCGCCCCCGATGCGGGCCACGGTATCACTCTCGCGCACCGCCCGGCGAAGGCGTTCCGCCACCTGTTTCAGCAGCTCGTCGCCCAGGGCGTGGCCGAAGGTATCATTGACCTGCTTGAACTGGTCCAGGTCCAGAAACAACAGCGCCATGCCCTGCCCGTTGCGGTGCGCACGCCGGATCGACTGCTCCAGCCGATCGAAAAAGAGCAAGCGGTTGGGAAGACCGGTAAGAACGTCGTGGTACGCCAGGTGGTCCAGGTGCCGCTGCTGGCGTTCCAGCTGGGCGGTCCGCCGCCTCAGCAGAGTGCGAAACAGGAGCACCAGCAGCAGGAGGATGCCCACGGCCAGGAGAGCCGCCGCTCCCAACCATAATATCCAAGGGGCCAGGCGAGGTTTGGGTTCGAGCCAACGAGCCAGTGCCTGGTGGTAGATCGAGTGACGGTCCTGCTTCCAGGCCCGCAGGTAGTCGTCGATCACCGCCAGCAGCCCCGCCGAAGAAGGATTGGCCGCAAAATAGAGCAACGTCGGCTGCACCAGCACCGAGGAGGGCTGCAGCCCGTAGCGGGGGGCGTTGCGACGGCCGTAATAGGTGTTCACCAGCCCGGCCCGCACCTCGCCGCTCGTCACCAGGCGGAACACCTCGTCCATGCTGTCCACCTCCCGGTAGCCGAGATGCAGCCCCAGCTCGGCCACCTGCTCGCGCAGCGCCCGGAACTGGATGCTGGCGCGAACCACCGCCACCGTTTCACCATCCAGCTCTTTCAGGGAATACAGGGGCTGGTCCGGCAGGGTATAGAAGGCGGACCAGCTGGAGAGCGCCACCTCCTCCCCAAAAACGAAGTGGCGGGTACGCTCTGCCGAATAGGCCACATCGGGCATGAGCTGGATGTCGCCTTGCTCCAGGAGTTCCAGGCAGCGCTGCCATTTGCAGCGTCGATAGCCCAACGACCAGCCTTCCCGCTGGGCCACCGCTTCGAGCAGATCGATGAAGAAACCCTGGGGTCTCCCCTTCTCGTCGACGAACACCTTGGGGCTGTTCTGGTAGATGCCGACGGCCACCGTCCGGCCCGCGCTGTCCACATCGAAAGCAAACAGCAGCAGGAACGCCGCAAGCCATATGGAAAAATTCGTTCTCGGAATGGTATTGCCCCTTGATCGTCCCTGGGCATGCCAAACAAGGACAGCCCCTCCGGCGAGGCCCCATCATACCATTTCGTCTCCGGCGCATAAGCCCAAGTGATTGAAAACCCCGCTGAATCGCATGGGTCCGCAAGCGTGCCCGGATGAGAAATAGGCGTATAATCCCTGCCTGGCTTCATCGCAACCGGCTTATCCGAAAGCCCGACTCCAAATGCAACGCAAGGCGGTCGCCCTGGTCTCCGGTGGCCTCGACTCCATGCTGGCCGTGAAGGTCATCCAGGAGCAGGGTATCCACGTGGAGGGCATCAACTTCTTCACCGGCTTCTGCGTGGAGGGACACACCCACGCCATCCGCAAACGCGACCGCAAGAAGCCCAAGCGCAACAACGCCTTGTGGGTGGCCGAGCAGCTCGGCATCAAGCTCCACATCATCGACATCGTGGAGGAATACAAGGAGGTGGTGTTCAACCCGAAATACGGCTACGGCGCCCACCTCAACCCCTGCCTGGACTGCAAGATCTTCATGGTGAAGAAGGCGAAGGAGTGGATGGAGGCCCACGGCTTCGACTTCATCATCACCGGCGAGGTGGTGGGCCAGCGGCCCAAGTCCCAGCGCAAGGACACCCTGCCGGTGGTGCAGCGCGACTCCGGCATCGGCGACCTGCTGCTGCGACCCCTGTGCGCCAAGAATCTGCCGCCCACCCTGCCCGAGCGCGAGGGCTGGGTGGACCGTGAGAGGCTCTATGACTTCTCCGGCCGCAGCCGCAAGCCGCAGATGGCGTTGGCCAGAAAGTTCAGCATCGAGGACTACGCCCAGCCGGCCGGGGGCTGCTGCTTCCTCACCGATGAGCAGTACTCGGTGAAGCTGGCCGACCTGTGGCGGGCGCGGGGCGGCAAGCAGTACGAAATGGACGACATCATGCTGCTCAAGGTGGGCCGCCACATCCGCCCCGCACCCCATTTCAAACTCATCGTCTCCCGCGAGGAGGGGGAGGGGCGCTTCCTGCAGGGCTATCGCGGCCGCTACCCCAGCCTGAAGACGGTGAGCCACGCCGGCCCCCTTGCTCTCATCGACGGCGAGGTGAGCGAAGAGGAGCTGGCGCTGGCCGCCCGCATCGTGGCCCGCTACAGCCAGGGCAAGAACGCGCCCGAGGTGGAGCTGGAGTACCGCGACACCGAAGGCAACACCCGGACGCTGAAAGTGCCCCCCCTGCCGCCCCACGAACTGAATCCGGAGTGGATGCTGTGACCACCCTGTCACCCGGCAATCTGTGCAGATTGGGCTTCAGCCCGACACCCAGGCGGCAGGCCGTCAGGCTGAAGCCCGATCTACGGAACGGGCGGTGGCGGAGGGGTCGGCCGTGACCCGGGAAATTCTCGACTGCCGTCGCCTGCTCTGCCCCATGCCGGTGATCCGGGTGCAAGACAAGGTGGCGGAACTGCATCCTGGCGACGAGCTGGAGGCCATCTCCACCGATCCCGGCGCCCTCAACGACATTCCCGCCTGGTGCCGCATCAACGGCCACCAGGTGCTGGAGGCAAAGGAACGCGACGGTGAGTACATCGTGCGCATCCGGGTGGGTTCGGAACCATGAGCGCAGCGCCGGGAAGCCAGGCCCACCGCGAACTGCGCCGCGACGCCTCCACCCGGGTGGCGGTGGTCGGCGCCGTGGTCAACCTGCTGCTCAGCATCGTGAAGGTGGTGGTGGGAGTGCTGGGCCATTCCCAGGCCCTGATCATGGACGGCATCCACTCCCTCTCCGACCTGCTCACCGACCTGCTGGTGGTGGTGGCCTCCCGTCACGCCGCCCATGGTCCCGACGAAGAGCACCCCTACGGCCACGGCCGCTTCGAGACCGCCGCCACCCTGGGGCTGGGAGCTTTCCTGGTGCTGGTGGCCGGCGGCATCATGTGGGACTCCATCGAACGGCTGTTGCACGCCGGCCAGGCGGTGCGCCCCGCGGTGATGGCTCTCTACGCAGCCATCGCCTCCATCCTCGCCAAGGAATGGCTCTTCTGGTACACCCGCGCCGTGGCCCGCAGGATCCGCTCCGACCTGCTCATGGCCAACGCCTGGCACCACCGTTCCGACGCCGTCTCCTCCGTGGTGGTGTTGGTGGGCGTGGGCGGCGCCCTGCTGGGCTTTCCCTGGCTGGACCTGGTGGCCGCCCTGGTGGTGGGGGCGATGGTGGCCAAGGTGGGCTGGGATCTGGCCTGGGGCGCCATGCGCGAGCTGGTGGACGAGGCGCTGGAGGAGGAGAAGGTGGCCACCATCCGCCGCGCCATCATGGACCTGCCGGGCGTCAGTTCCATTCACATGCTGCGCACCCGCCGCCAGGGCCACGAGGCGATGGCCGACGTGCATGTCCAGGTGGCCCCCTGGATCTCCGTCTCCGAGGGCCACATGGTGGCGCTGGCGGTGGAGGAGCGAATCCGGGAAGCGGTGCCGGAGGTCACCGACATCACCGTGCACATCGACCCCGAAAACGACGAGGAACAGCCTACCTGCAAGGGGTTGCCCCTGCGCCAGGAGGTGCTGGCCGAGCTGGAGGCCGCCTGGAAACCGCTGCGCTGCCTGGGACGCCAGGAGCGGATTCTGCTCCACTACCTGGCCGGCGCCATCAGCGTGGAGGTCTTCTTCCCCATGGCCTGCTTCGAAAGCGAGGATTCGGCGCGGGAACTGCAGGCCCGCATGCAGGCGGCCCTGGAGAACCATCCCCACTACCGCGAGGTGAAGCTCTTCTTCGGCCAGCTGTGAAGCCGATGCACCACCTCGGCACAAGGGGAACGGGACGCCGCACCATTTTGGCCAGGAAGGAAACGCGGCTCTTCCGCGATTTTCCCAAAAAAACCCTTGAATATACCGATCAAACCTTGCTTCTTGACCCAAAACCCCCGGGGTGGCATGGTTCATGCCTTCCCATCAGGACCGATTTTCCCCGGTCGCCTTGCCGCGGCCGAAAATCTTCGATAACCGACAATGGAGGGGCAAATGTCCGCTAAAGACGTCCTCAAGATGATCAAAGACAACGACGTGAAATTCGTCGACTTCCGCTTCACCGACACCCGCGGCAAGGAGCAGCACGTCTCCGTGCCGGCCGATGTCATCGACGAAGACATCTTCGAAGAAGGCAAGATGTTCGACGGCTCGTCCATCGCCGGCTGGAAAGGGATCAACGAGTCCGACATGATCCTGATGCCGGACCCCGAGACCGCGGTACTGGACCCCTTCTCCGACGAGACCATGCTCAACATCCGCTGCGACATCCTGGAGCCCTCCACCATGGAAGGCTATGAGCGGGATCCCCGCTCGGTGGCCAAGCGCGCCGAGGCCTACCTCAAATCCACCGGTATCGCCGACACCGCCTATTTCGGTCCCGAGCCCGAGTTCTTCGTGCTGGACGACGTACGCTGGGGCGCCGACATGTCCGGCGCTTTCTACAAGGTAGACTCCGAGGAGGCCGAGTGGAACTCCGAGCGGGTCTACGAGGACGGCAACATCGGCCACCGCCCCGGCCTCAAGGGCGGCTACTTCCCCGTCCCCCCCGTTGACTCCCTGCACGATCTGCGCACCGCCATGTGCCTGGCGCTGGAGGAGATGGGCGTCAAGGTGGAGGTGCACCACCACGAGGTGGCCACCGGCGGTCAGTGCGAGATCGGTACCCAGTTCAACACTCTGGTGAAGCGCGCCGACTGGAACCAGATCCTCAAGTACGTGGTGCACAACGTGGCCCACGCCTACGGCAAGACCGCCACCTTCATGCCCAAGCCGCTGGTGGGCGACAATGGCTCCGGCATGCACGTGCACCAGTCCCTGGCGAAGGACGGCGAGAACGTCTTCGCCGGCGACCAGTACGGCGGCCTGTCCGAGACGGCGCTTTACTACATCGGCGGTATCATCAAGCACGCCCGCGCCCTGAACGCCTTCACCAACGCATCCACCAACAGCTACAAGCGGCTGGTGCCCGGCTTCGAGGCGCCCGTGATGCTGGCCTACTCTGCCCGCAACCGTTCCGCCTCCATCCGCATCCCCTGGGTCTCCAGCCCCAAGGCGCGGCGCATCGAGGTGCGCTTCCCCGATCCCACGGCCAACCCCTACCTGGCCTTTTCCGCCATGCTCATGGCCGGCCTGGATGGCATCCAGAACAAGATCCACCCGGGCGACGCCATGGACAAGGACCTCTACGACCTGCCCCCCGAGGAGGCGGCCAACATCCCCACCGTCTGCCACAGCCTGGACCAGGCGCTGGAGGAGCTGGACAAGGACCGCGACTTCCTCAAGGCCGGCGGCGTCTTCACCGACGATGTCATCGACGGCTACATCGAGCTGAAGATGGAAGAGGTCACCCGCCTGCGCATGACCACCCACCCGGTGGAGTTCGACATGTACTACAGCCTGTAAAGGCGGTTCGCTTCAGGCATGAAAAACGCCCCTTCGGGGGCGTTTTTCGTTGTGGCCATGGAAGCACCGGAAACCCCCTCCCCTGCTTGCGGGGGAGGGCTGGGGAGGGGGTAACGAACCCCTTGCCCAAGGGGGCGAGGGAAACTTTACCCGGGTTGGGACGGGCTCAGCGAGTTCGGCCGGGGGATGGGCCGCCTACGAAGCTTGATTTCGCATCACTTGCAGGAGCGCCCCCCGGCCGCGAACCACCGGGGCGTCAGCGAATCCAGCGCGCCTCGGCCTCGCTGTCGGACTGGCGCGCCTCCACCCAGCGCTCGCCCTGTTCGGTGCGCTCCTTCTTCCAGAACGGGGCGCGGGTCTTCAGCCAGTCGATGATGAACTCGCAGGCGCGGAAGGCTTCGCCCCGGTGGCGGCTGGCCACGGTGACCAGCACGATGGGCTCCTCGGGCCTGAGCTCACCCACCCGGTGCACCACCCGCACCCCCTCGATCTGCCAGCGCGAGCACGCCTCGTCCACGATGGCCGAGAGGGCCTTCTCGGTCATGCCGGGATAGTGCTCCAGGGTCATGGCCTCCACGCGGTCCCCTTCGTTGAGATCACGCATCAGGCCGAGAAAGGTGACCACCGCCCCCACCTTGGGGTTGCCGGCACGCACCGCCTCCTCTTCGGCGGCGGCATCGAAAGGAGCTTCCTGTACGGAAATGTACAAGCCAAATTCATTCATTTTGTCATTTTAGATTGGGATTCAACCTTGCAACAAGTCTCGAAAACGGCACTCGCCTGATTTGTTTTTTCCCGATTTGACAGGAGTCAGCACAGGCCAGATATCTCATTGTTTCCTGGGGGCGACCTTTTGATAATCCCACCTAGATCCAAGGGCAATAGGCCGCACGATATCGGACCTGGAGTTGGAGAAAAAGCCATGAAGCACTTGCAGTATTGCCGTTATGCCACCGGCGCCCTGTTACTGGGAGGGCTGCTCATGTCTTGCAGCGCCTCTGATGACCATCAAATCAACCTCGATCCCGGAGAATGGGAGGTCACTACCCGTATGGAGATGCCGGGCATGCCCACGGGCATGCCCCCCTTCACCATGCGGCAGTGCCTTGGACCGGATGATTTTCTGCCAAGCCAGGACAGCCGTCAGCAGGGGGGAGACTGCGAGATGACCACGGAAAAGATCTCCGGGGACACCGTCCACTGGAAGGTGGTGTGCAACAACCCGGAAGGAAAGGTGGTGACCCGCGGCAGCATCACCTATCACGGGGACACCTACGAAGGAGAGGCCACAGTGGAGGCACCCGGCATCCCCCCCATGAAACAGAAGATGAGCGGCAAACGCATCGGCCCCTGTCCCGACCGATGAACCAACATCGAGATCACCTGGTTTGCTCGAAGCAGCCGTATCACCCCATATCGTGGAAACCCAGCGTAGCAAACGCATTTCCACGCCAGCAGTAGAGGTAATGATGATGAAGCCCATTCCAAAGCTGACCGCCCTGGCAGCAGCCATCACCAGCAGCCTGGCCCAGGCCGATATGCCCGTAACCACGCTCGCGGTGGACCCCATGCCGGGGGTGTACTACGGCTGGGGATACAACCTCCAGACGCAACAATTCTCCGCACCCTGCGTGCAGTATGACGCCAACAACACCATCGCCACCGCAACCGATACCCCTCCCCAGGGTGAAACCTACCGGTTGGTGGAAAACACCTCCGAAGTGGCGGCCGAGTCCAATCTGTCGATCAAGGCCTCCCTAAAAATCCTGGCCGGAGGCGGCACCTATTCGGCCAACAACAAGACCAGCGTGGTGGGCAAGACCAAGAGCAGCACCTACAGCCTGGCCTTGCTGGCCTCTTCCTATTATTACCAGCCGCCCCGTTTTCTGGACGTAAACAGCATTCACTTCAAGCCCGGCATCGCGAACCTCCTGACCAATCCGGCAGGAAAAGCCGAATTCAAACAGCGTTGCGGCGACGCCCTGGTCGTGGGCATCCAGAAGGGGCGTGAGTTCATCGGTACCGCCACCATCACCCGGCAGGATCTGGAAAGCACTTCGAAATTCCTCAACGAGACCGGGATCGGGGCCAAGGGAGTGGGTTACGAAGCCAACGCCAACGTCGACTATGGGGAAAAGATGGAACAGTCCTTTGGCAGCAACAACGTGGAGCTGCACGTTTACAGCACCGGTTCCTCGCTGGCGCCGCCGACCAAGGCATCGGAGTTGAACGACTATTACAAGAAGTTCCTCAACACCAGCGGTGAACCAGTGATCACCAAGCTCTATGTACAGCCTTACAAGGTGGTGGCGGATTACCCCTGGGAAAACCCCCTACATGAGCCAACCAAGGATGACTACATCGGCATGATGGTTGCCGGACTGTGGGAACTTCGTGCCGTCATCGACGACGCGAACATGATTCTCGATCCGAGTACCCGAAAAATGTTCGCCATGGGGACCACGAAACAGAAGAGAAACCAGCGGGTTTCCTACATCCGGCGCCAGCGTGACGCCTGGCGCCAGGAATACAACCTGTTGCTCAAGGCCGCCCTCGGCTGCGACAAGGATTTCAAGGACAGCTGCAAAGGCCTGGGTGATTTCTATGCCAACAATCGTTTTTTGGCGGAGCAGCGCGCTGCCATCATGCCGGACATCTATCTCAGCGACTGCTACAAGACCCGTTTCGTGAACCCTACCAAGGCATTGAATGAAGAGCTCTTGGAAGCCAATTTCGGCTCGCCGGTGCGAGGGGACTCCGAGGAGGGGGGAAGCCCGGGCAGGGTGGTGGCCAAGTTGCATATCGCCCCCGACCAACGACAGCTCAAGGCCTATCTGAGTATCGCCAAGCTGGAATGGAAGCGTCGTCAGTGGCGCAACATGCCGATCGAGGTGCGCACCAACAAAGGTGAGTCCGGCTGGGCGATGGCGGTGTCCGCACCGATATTCGACCTGGATGGCGATGACATGCTGGGCGAAAAGCTGACTTACTGCACTTGGCAGGGTCCCGGTTTCGTGACCAAGAACATCCAGTCACCGCCTTCTTCCAGCCATTTCGTTCAGTTCGGCCTCAACCGGCGGGTCGTCCAGGGCTATATCGATGGCATCACCGGCAGGCACCCGCGTGGCTTCCAGTTCTTCGGCAATGGCCAGGGCTACCTCGAGAGCATCCAGTGCGAGGTGGACCGGGGCGGCAAGGACGACAACATGAAATGCCAGAAGCTGAAAGCGCGCAACATCCCGCTGCGCCTGGTCAGCACTCAGGACCGGGAGGCGGACCGTTGGCGGATGCCGCCCAACCCGGAAGTACCCAAGGTCTTGCTCAACTTCTCGGGCAACCGCCCGCTGAACCTGGCACGCTTCAAAGGCCAGTACCGGACATTCAAGTCCTTGGTGCCGACCTCCAAGCGTTCCGCCGTGGCCAATTCCAACAGGCGCCACAAGCATGTGGTGCGTCTCCTCGGTGCACCGCGCATCAAGCTGCCCGCCTCCCAGCTCAGGGTCATCCAGCAGCGCCTCAACCTGAAAGGCAACATCCAGCCCGGAAGCGGGAAGAAGGAGCAGAAGCCGCAGTCGCAGCACAAGACGATCCAGCTACGACCCATGATTCGCCTGCAGTAAGGGGCCGGGGCCGCTTCGCGCGGCCCCGTTTTTCCACTGATCATCGACGAACAAGGTTGGCGGAAAATACGCTCGATAATTTTGCGCTTGCGGCGGGGGATCAGAGGGCGAGTTGAGCGGTTTATGCCCTCTCCCCCGGCCCCTTTGTCGACTGGGAGCAGCAGAAGCCCGAGAGCCCCAGATTTGGGAGTCAGAACAAAGAAGCGCTGAGCTCGTTCACCGCCGCCAGCATGTCCGGGTCGTCGGTGAGTGCCTGGGCCGCGGCGCTGGTGCAGGCGGTGACCGGGGGGATCCCCTCGGCCATGAGGCGCGCGGCGTGCACCAGCAGCCGGGTGGAGGCCCCCTCGTCCAGCCCCTGTCCCTTGAGATTGCGGGTCATCTGGGCGAACTTCACCAGCTGGCGGGCGGTGGCCGCATCCACACCGCTCTCCTTCTCGATGATCTTCTGCTCCAGGGCAGCGTCGGGGTAGTCGAACTCCAGCGCCACGAAGCGCTGGCGGGTGGACTGCTTGAGATCCTTGAGCACCGACTGGTAGCCAGGATTGTAGGACATGGCCAGGCAGAACTGGGGCGGCGCCTGGAGCAGCTCGCCGATCTTCTCCATGGGCAGCACGCGGCGGTCGTCGGCCAGGGGGTGGATCACCACCGTGGTGTCCTTGCGCGCCTCCACCACTTCGTCCAGATAGCAGATGGCGCCATTGCGCACCGCCCGCGCCAGGGGGCCGTCCACCCATACCGTCTCGCCCCCCTTCACCAGGAAACGTCCCACCAGGTCCGAGGCGGTGAGATCGTCGTGGCAGGATACGGTGATCAGCGGCCGCTTGAGCCGCCAGGCCATGTGCTCCATGAAGCGGGTCTTGCCGCAACCGGTGGGCCCCTTCAGCAGCACTGGCAGGCCATTGCGGTAGGCCGCCTCGAACACCGCGATCTCCTCCCCCACCGGCTCGTAATAGGGCTCCTTTTCGAAGATGTACTCTTCCGGGGTGAGCACCCGGGCGTGCTGGTTCACTTTGCGTTCCTGTCAGTTAGTGGGTTCGTTAGCCCCCTCCCCCGCTTGCGGGGGAGGGTTGGGGAGGGGGTGGCAGGGCTCCCACGACCCTGAACAACCCGACTTTTTCCGCATGTTAACCCCATTGCCTGCGGCGTATAACTGCTGCTCCCTAGGGAAATGTCTCCGTCACATACGGGCCATCTATTAGCATATTGGAAAATTCGATTGTTCAGGCATGGCATGGAAAACCGATCCGGAGTATCGTAACGCGCTTGAATCCGGGCTTGCGCCCGTAACGGAATGCCGGCCCTCCGACGCCTGCCGCCGGGGTGCCAACCACCCTAGAAATCGCAATCCGCAACGGAGGTAATTCCATGACGGAGGTAGTAGCCACAAACCAGACCATCCTGGTGGTCGGTGGCGGCATCAGCGGCATGACCGCCGCGCTCGAGGCCGCTGAAGCCGGGGCACAGGTCGTACTGGTCGAAAAACGCCCCTACCTGGGAGGCCGCACCAGCCAGCTCTACAAGTATTTCCCCAAGCTGTGCCACCCCACCTGCGGTCTGGAGATCAACCAGCGCCGGGCCAAGATGAACCCCAACCTCACCATCCTCACCAGCGCCGAGGTCACCGGCCTGGAGGGCGAGCCCGGCAACTACACCGCCACGGTAAAGATCACGCCCACCTACGTGAACGACAACTGCACCGCCTGCGGCGAGTGCGCCAAGGCGGTGGAGGCCGAGTTCGACGATGAGTACAACTACGGCCTGAGCAAGCGCAAGGGCGCCTACCTGCCCCACGTCATGGCACACCCCATGAAGTACGTGCTGGATCCCCGCATTATCGGCACCGATGACGCCCAGAAGGCGAAAGATGCCTGCAAGTACGACGCCGTCGACCTCGACATGCAGGAGCAGGAGATCAACTTCCCCGTGGGCGCGGTGGTCTGGGCCACCGGCTGGCAGCCCTACGACGCGGCGAAGATCCAGCCCTACGGCTACGACCGCTTCGCGAACGTCATCACCAGCGTGGAATTCGAGCGCATGGCCGACCCCAAGGGTCCCACCGGCGGCAAGATCGTGCGTCCCTCCGACGGCAAGGAGGCGAAGAACGTCGCCTTCATCCAGTGCGCCGGCTCCCGCGACCGCAACCACCTGTGGCACTGCTCGCGCATCTGCTGCATGGCCTCGCTCAAGCAGACCCACTACGTGGTGGACGCCTACGGCGACGACGCACAGGTGAGCATCTACTACATCGACATCCGCGCCATCGACCGCTTCGAGGACTTCTACGCCAACGTCAAGGCGATGGACAACGTCAAGTTCATCAAGTCCAAGGTGGCCTCCATCACCCTCAACAAGGAGAACGGCAACCCGGTGCTCAACGGCGTGGACACCGAGGGCTACCACCGCTATGCCAACGAGCACGACCTGGTGGTGCTGGCCATCGGCATGCAGCCCTCCGTGGGGCTGGACGAGTTCCCCGTGGAGGTGGAGCTCAACCGCGAGGGCTTCATCGAGCCTTCCGAGAAGAACGGCGGTGTCTTCCCCGCCGGTTGCGCCACCGACGCCCTGGACGTGAACCGGGCGGTGCAGAGCGCCACCGGCGCCGCGCTCAAGGCCATTCAGGTAATCAATCGCGTAGCAGGAGCGGAGGGCTGAGCAGATGTCAGACGAAAAGAAATTTGCAGCATACATTTGCACCGGCTGCGGCATCGGTGACCGCCTGGATGCCAGCCAGCTGGAGAACGTGGCCACCCGCGAGGGCCGCATGAACGTCGTCAAGCAGCACGAGATGCTGTGCAGCAAGGAAGGCGTGCAGATGATCCAGGACGACATCGACAACGATGGCGTCAACCACATCGTCATCGCCGCCTGCTCCAAGCGCGCCAAGGTGGAGGCCTTCGCCTTCCCCGAGTCCAAGGTGGCGGTGACCCGCGCCAACCTCCGTGAAGGAGTGATCTGGGCGCGACCCGACACCGACGAGGCCCGCGAGACCACCCAGGAGATGGCCGAGGACTACATCCGCATGGCCTGCGGCGAGATCAAGCAGATGAATCCGCCCCAGCCCTCCGGCCAGCAGGAGCGCAACCCCAACATCCTGGTGGTGGGTGGCGGCATCACCGGCATGACCGCCGCCCTCGAGGCGGCCGCCGCCGGCTACACCGTCCACCTGGTGGAGAAGGAGGGCCAGCTCGGCGGTCACGCCGCCAAGCTGCACAAGCGGGTGCCCTTCAAGGCGGCCCCCATCGGCACGCCCAACTCCCCCGACGCCAACCTGCCCATGCCGGAGGATACCGGCGTGGCGGAGATGATCGCCGCGGTGGAGTCCAACGACAACATCAAGGTCCATCTCAACAGCCGCATCACCAAGACCTCGGGGGCGCCGGGCCGCTTCAGCGTGGACATCTCCACCGAGTCGGGCGACACCGTCACCGAGAACATCGGCTCCATCATCCAGGCCACCGGCTTCACCCCCTGGGATCCCAGCGGCCTGACCAATCTCCACTATGCCGACTGCCCGGACGTCATCACCCAGCTGGAGCTGGAGGAGCTGGCCAACGCCGCCGGCGACGGCCCCATCAAGCGCCCCTCCGACGGCAAGGAGGTGAAGGCGGTTCTGTTCGTGCAGGACGTGGGCCAGAACTCCGACAAGGAGGACGAGCTGCCCTACGACTCCGGCGTGGGCGACCTGGTCTCCATCAAGCAGGCGCTCTACTTCAAGCACCACAACGGGGACGACTGCGACACCACCATCTGCTATGACAACCTGCGCACCCCCGGCGCGCCGGGCGAGGACTTCTACCGCTCCGGCCAGAAGAACGGAGTGATCTTCACCAAGGCCGACGTCACCGAGGTGGTACCCGGCGACACCCTGACGGTGAAGATGCACGACAAGATCCTCGACGAGGACGCCGAAGTGCACGTGGATCTGGTGGTGCTGGACGTGGGCATGGTGCCCAACTCCGGTCCCGATCCCTACGCCGCCACCGAGTCCCTGGAGGGGCTGAGCGACGAGGAGCGCGAGGCCGAGCTGGAGGCCCAGGCCGAGGAGGCCGCCGACGAGACCTCCGTCTCGGTGGAATCGATCCTCAACCTCACCTACCGCCAAGGCACCGACCTGCCGCAGCTGAAGTGGGGCTTCACCGACTCCCACTTCATCTGCTTCCCCTACGAGACCCGCCGCACCGGCATCTACGCCGCCGGCCCAGTGCGCCGTCCCATGGACATCCGTCAGGCCCAGGACGACGCCGCCGGCGCCGCCATGAAGGCGATCCAGGAGATCGAGCTGGCCGCACAGGGACGCGCCAACCATCCTCGCACCGGCGACCTCTCCTTCCCCACCTTCCGCCGCGAGGGCTGCACCCAGTGCAAGCGCTGCACCGTGGAGTGCCCCTTCGGCGCCATCGACGAGGACGAGGAGCGCTACCCGCAGTACAACGAGTCGCGCTGCCGCCGCTGCGGCACCTGCATGGGCGCCTGCCCGGTGCGGGTGATCTCCTTCGAGAACTACTCGGTGAACACCGTGGGCGCGCAGATCAAGGAGTGCTCCATTCCCGAGGAGTGGGACGAGAAGCCGCGCATCCTGGTGCTGGCCTGCGAGAACGACGCCTATCCAGCGCTGGACCAGGCCGCCATCGCCGGCCAGGAGATCAGCCCCTGGGCGCGGGTCATTCCCGTGCGCTGCCTCGGTTCCGTGAGCCTCTCCTGGGTCACCGACGCCCTCAACAACGGCTATGACGGCATCATCATGATGGGCTGCAAGCGCGGTGAGGACTACCAGTGCCACTTCGTGCGCGGCTCCGCCATGGCCAACGAGCGCATGGCCAAGGTGGGCGACACCCTGGAATCGCTCAACCTGGAGCCCGAACGGGTCGTGGTCCACGAAGTCGCCATCACCGACATCGAACGTGCACCGGCGCTGATCAAGGAGATGGAAGAGACCATCGAGAAGATCGGCCTGAGCCCATTCAAGTTCTGACGGAGACTTAAGTCATGAGCGATTTGAACCAGAGAATGATCGAGAAGTATCGCAACGACTTCCTCAAGGAGGTCGAGGCGAACGTGGAAGAAGGCGAATGGGTGAAGATGTGCATGCAGTGCGGCGTCTGCTCCGGCTCCTGCCCGCTGGGCAAGCACTGGGCCCATCCGCCGCAGGAGATCTTCATGATGATCCGTGCTGGCGAGCGGGAGGAGGTGCTCACCTCCGACTCCATGTGGATGTGCACCTCCTGCTACAACTGCATCGTGCGCTGCCCGCGTGAGCTGCCCATCACCCACATCATGCACGGCCTGGCCACCTACTCCAAGAAGCTGGGGCTGGTGCCCAAGGGGCAGCCCACCGCCACCTTCGCCGAGATCTTCTGGAACAACATGATGAAGAAGGGACGGGTGAACGAGCTCAAGCTGGGCCTCTCGCTCTACTTCAAGGACGGCTTCGGCCAAGGCATCAAGAACGCCATGGCCAACCAGAAGCTGGGCATGGCCATGATGAAGGCCAAGCGCATGAGCCCCGCCGAGCTCTTCGGCGGTCACGGCATCAAGGATGTCGGTGGCCTGCAGAAGATGATCAAGAAGGCGCAGGAGCTCGAAGACGCTCGCATGAAGAAATTCGACTGACGGAGGCATCCCAAAGATGGCCAAGTACACCTACTCCTACTACCCGGGGTGCTCCTCCCAGAAGGGCGCCTCTTCTTCCAACCTGATGAAGTCGGTGCAGACCATGTGCGAGGAGCTCGACGTGGAGCTCAACGAGATCCCGGACTGGAACTGCTGCTCCGCCTCCATCGGCTACGCCAGCGGCTCCGAGCTGCCACGCATCACCCTCTCGGCGCGCAACATCGCGCTCTCCGAGCAGCACAACAGCGGCCAGACCATCGTCGCCACCTGCGCCGCCTGCTGGCTCGCCACTCGCGAGGCGGCCGAGCGGCTGGAGCACGACCCCCAGCTCAAGGCCGAGGCCGACCAGGCCCTGGCCGAGGCCGGGCTGAAGCTGGAGAACAAGACCCCCATCAAGCACATGGCCGAGGTGCTGGTGGAGGAGATCGGCTTCGACAACATCAAAGCAGGGGTGAAGAAGCCGCTGGAGGGCATCAAGATCGCCGGCTACGTGGGCTGCCAGACCAATCGCCCCTTCGGCATCCATGGCGAGTCCTTCGAGAACCCGGTCTACCTGGACCACATGATCGAGGCGGTGGGCGCCGAGTCCATCCCCGATTACGAAAAAAAGGTGCAGTGCTGTGGCGGCGCCCTGGCCTTCTCCGAGCCGGAGAAGTCCCAGGAGATGATCAAGGGCATCATCGAGGCGGCCTACGACAACGGCGCCGACATGATCGCCACCCCCTGCCCGCTGTGCCAGGCCAACGTGGAGATCTACCAGGACCAGATCAACGAAAAGTACAACACCAAGTTCAACATGCCGGTGGTGTACTACAGCCAGTTGATCTCGGTGGCCTACGGCCGCAGCGCCGAGGACGCCGCCCTGGATGGCCAGATCATCCCGGCCAAGAAGCTGGAGGAGATCGCCAAGAAGTAAGATTTCCCACGCTGCCCGCCTTACACCAGGCCCCGTTCAACGGGGCCTTTTTCTTTTCAGCATTTTGCGCCGTTCCTTGCGGGTCAGGATGTCATCCAGCCGTCGCCAGATTCGGCGCACCTCTCGGTCAACCCGTTCTTTTCCAAGGTAGGCCAGCAGAAAACGCAGCCGGTCGCTGCGACTGATTCGGGCGGTACGGCGGTTCAGGGTGTCCAGGTCGCGCAGCATGGCCTGGCGGCGGGTGAGGCGGGGACGCATCTTTTCCAGGTCGATGAGCGTCGCCCGTCGCCGGACCGGGTCGATGAAGATGTGCTTGGCGTGGAGCGCGTTGTGGGCCTGGCGCAGCCTGTGGAATCGGCGCAGCAGCGCCGCCACCTCCGGGATCAAGGCCCGACGAAGCTCGCGGGAGGCTGACCAGCCTTCGGCATGCCATTGTTCGATGAGCCGGTCCAGGGGCTGCTGCCCTTCCAGCTCCCGTGTGGCCAGCACTACCTTCCAGCCTTGATCACCCATGCGCTCCTGATAGAGCACCAGTTGTGGTGCCGCCACCGCATGGCGCTCCAGCAGCCGCAGGTTGCGCGCCTCGGCGCGAAAGGTGGGCTCACCCCGGAAAGGATGGCGCCAGCTCTTGCGTAGGTGACTCTCCTGCCGCTTGAGGAAGAGATGAACCTCCCCGCCTCCCGGCAGCTCCAGCGTCACCCGGGCCACTCCGCTCCAGCCACCACGGCGCTGGTTGGGCGGTTCGAACCAGTCGGCCTCCAGCGTCCACAGCGCCTCGAAGGAGGCCAGCCGGTTATGTTGCAGGATCTCCCGCCAGCCAGGGGCCAGATAGTCATCCATCAGGAATCCCCTTTCGCGCCAGCGCCCGGGCGCGCTGCTCGCTGGCACGCAGCAGCGCCTGTTCCGCGGAGAATACCTCCCGCAGGGGCGCATCGAAATAGGTCCGCAAAAAGCGCAACAGGTCCCGCCGGGTGAGCCCGATCTCCAGCGCGGAGAACCAGAGGCTGCCCAGGTCCTTGGCCCGCCAGCGCAGCGGAACCCGACGCCTCTGCTGCACCCGATGCAGGTCGATGAGATAGAGATGCAGGTCGTCCGCCGCGCCCGACCAGGGCAGCTGCAGCAGGAAATGGCACAGATAGAGGTCGCGGTGGTTCAGCCCACCCTGGTGCAGTTTCCGGGTGATCAGCGCCACCCGCTCGATGAGGCGCCATTTCCGCCGGGGCTCCGGCGGATTCTGCTTCCAGTCCGCGCAGTAGCGTTCCAGGCTGACGGTGCTCTCAAGCTCGCGGGTCACCACGAAGGAGCGCTGCCGCGCCGGGTTCCACCCCTCCCGGCCGTAGGCCTCCAGCCGCATGGTCTCGATTCCCAGTTTTGGCAGCCGCTGCAGCGCCCGCCATTCCGGTCCGGCCCCCAGCACAGGCAGCCGGCCGCTTGCCAGGTTCTTGAAGATCTCGCCCCAGCCCACGCCCCAGTGGAGCTTGAGAAAATATCCCCGCCCTTGCAGCTCAAAGCGAAGGGTACGCCTTCCTCTCCCGGGGATCTCCTTGCGCACCAGCCCCTGCACGGCAAAGGCATCCGCCACCTCCTTCCAGGGACGGGGCAGCCTTGCAGCGAATTCTGGGCGCAACCAGATCACGACAGGATGATATCCACCGCCCGGGGGATCCGGCTATAGATGTCCGCGCACTGCCCGAAACGGATGCCGTTGGCCCGCCATCGCTCCCGCTCGGGGGATTCCAGCATCTCGGCCAGCGCGTGGTTCAGGTCGGCCTGGCGGAAGGGCTCGGAAAGCACCCGGCCACATTGCGCCTCCTCGATGTAGTGGGCATAGCCACAGGTGTTGGTGGTGAGCACCGGCAGGCCGGCGATGGCCGCCTCCAGTAGAATGTTTCCGGTATTCTCCCGGTAGGCCGGATGGAGCAGAAGGTCCCCCCCCTGCAGGATGCGGGGGATGTCGTCACGGCCCGACAGGATACGGAAACGGTCCGCCACCCCCAGCCGCCGAGCCAGACGCCGGAAGGGTGCCGCCTTGTCCGTGCCCAGCGCCAGCAGGCGGGTTCGCCGCCGCAACGCCTCCGGCAGCGAGGCCAGCGCGCGCAGGGAGCGGTCCAGCCCTTTGGTGCGGAAACCCGAGCCGATGCAGAGCACCAGCCGCTCGTCGTTCTCCAGCCCGAACTCCGCCCGGGCCTCCCGCCGCAACCGGGCGGCGTCCGCACCAGCGCGGCGGTCCGGCAGGATGCCTGGCGGCAGCTCGAAAAAACGCGCTTCCGGCGTGCCGTAATGACGCCGAAAGGCCCCCTTCTGGGATGCCGAAACCAGAAGGATCCTGGTATCGCTTTCCCGGCCGAAAACCGCGGCCTCCCACTGCAGAAACCATCGGTAACGAGGCAGCCAGCTCACCGGAAAAGGATACTGCTGTTCCAGCCGTTCCCGCAGGCAGGGATCGGCGGCGTAGTAGAAGTCGAGCCCCGGCATCTGGTTGAAACCCACCACCCGCTCGATCCCTGACTCCGCCAACTCCCGCTGCAGGCGCCGGTGAAAGGCGCGGTAGCGGCCGTGGTTGGTGATCCCGTTGACGGGCAGCAGGTGCACCCGGAGCCCCGGCGGCTGCTCACCCTGCCAGCTCATGGTGTAGAGATGCACCTCGTGCCCCCGGTCCGCACATTCCATGGCCATGCGCAGCATGTTGTTCTGCATGCCGCCGTGGGGGAAATACTTGAATGCGACGAAGGCCAGCCTCACGAGCAGCGCTCCATCTGCTGCTGCAGGCACCGCCAGACCTGTTCCGGGGAAAGGGATTCGAAACAGCCCGGTTCCACCACACCCTGTCCGGGACGGGGACAGATCCGCTCCAGGCAGGGGGCGCAGGTGAGGGTGCTCTCCAGATTCTGCTGACAAGGCCCGATGGCGCCGGTGAGCCCGGTATGGGTGGGCCCGTAGAGGGTCACCGCCGGGGTGCCCACCGCGGCAGCCACATGGGCCAGCCCCGAATCCACCCCCACCACACCGGCCGCCCGTTCCAGGCGGGTTTTCAGTTCATCCAGGTCCAGCGGCGACAGCAGTTCGCCCACGCCGCTCGCCTGCCGCAACCGCTGGGCCCGGGCATGCTCGGCTTCACCGTGCCAGGGCCAGGCCACCTGGTAGCCGGCGGCTCCGGCCAGTCGCGCCAGCTCGATCCAGTAGGACTCCGGCCAGAGCTTGCTGGGCCAGGTGGTGCCGTGAAGAAAGAGCAGGCTGGGCTGCCGTTCTCCTTCGCTTTTCACCAGGCCATAGTCCGGGTCGCCCTGCGGCAGCGGATAGCCCAGCGCCTGGGCGATGAGGCGGCGGATGCGCTCGATGGCGTGGAGCTGGCGGCTCACGGCATAACGGTGATGGTAGAAGCTTGCCACCAGCGGCTCCCGGATGGAATGCCGGTCGTAACCGGCCACGGGCGCCTCCGCCCAACGGGCCGGCCAGGCGCTCTTGAGCAGCCCCTGGGCATCGATCACCAGGTCGTATTTCTGTTCAGCCAGGGCACGGCGCAGCGCCCTCACCTCTCCGGAACGCCAGGCCCGCCACGGCGCGCGGCGCCAGCGGCGCAGGGCGATGGGCCAGACCCGCTCCACCACGGGATGCCAGGCCGGCACCTGCTGGAACGCCTCTTCCACCAGCCAGTGGCAACGGAGGCCGGGCAGCGCGGCAGCCGCGTCGGTGAGCGCGGGAAAGCTGTGGATCAGATCCCCCAGGGAAGAGGTCTTGACGAGCAGAACCTTCACTCCAGGAGATGGTGCTCCTTGAGGTAATCCATCACCTTGTCCACGCTCTCCTCCAGGGTTTCGCGATCGGTCTTGAGCCGGATCTCGGGTTTCTCCGGCGCCTCGTAGGGGGAGGAGATGCCGGTGTAGTTGGGAATGAGCCCGGCACGCGCCTTGGCGTAGAGCCCCTTCACGTCGCGCTGCTCGCACACCTCCAGGCTGCAGTCGCAGAAGACCTCGATGAAGTCCCCCTCCGGGAAGAGCGCCCGCACCCGCTGACGCTCGGCGCGGAAAGGTGAGATGAAGGCGGTCATGGCGATCACCCCCGCCTCCACGAAGAGCTTGGTCATCTCGCCGATGCGGCGGATGTTTTCGCGCCGGTCCTCCTCGCTGAAACCCAGATCGGAACACAGTCCGTGACGCACGTTGTCGCCGTCGAAGACGAAGGTGCGGCAACCCGCCTGGTGCAGTCGCTCCTCCACCGCGTGGGCCACGGTGGACTTGCCGGATCCCGACAGGCCGGTGAACCAGAGCACGAAGCTCTTGTGGCCGTTGAGTTTCTCCCGCCGCTCGCGGGTCACGGTGGCCTGGTGCCACACCACGTTTTCACTTTTCATGTTCAATAGGTTCCTTCCAGTCGTTCCAGCGCCGCCTTCACCTCGGGAACGCCGATCTCCGTGAGACACCGCAGGTGGCCCTTGGGACACACCCGCTCGAAGCAGGGGCTGCATTCCAGCCCCTTGTGCAGAATCTCATGGGGCTCACCCAGGGGCGGTGTGAAGCCGGGGTCGGAGGAGCCGTAGAGTGCCACCAGGGGCCGGCCCAGCGCCGCGGCCACGTGCATCAGGCCGGAGTCGTTGCTCACCACCGCCTCCGCCAGTGAAAGCAGATCCACCGCCTCGGCCAGGCTGGTGCGGCCGGCCAGGTTGATGCAGCCTTCCGCCCGGGAGGCCACATTGTCGCACACCGTGCGGTCCTTCTCCGAGCCGAACAGCCAAACCTGCCAGCCCCTTTTCCGGTATTCTTGCGCCAGTTCACCAAAGCGGGCCTCGGGCCAGCGCTTGGCCGGTCCATATTCGGCCCCGGGGCAGAGGGCCAGCAGACGATCCCCCTCCCCTTTGTGCAACTGGTGACGGCGGAGGGCGGCGGCCACATCATCGGAATTCACGGAGAGCCGGGGCGGCGGGATCACCGGCAGGGGCTCCCCGGGCTCGAGAGCAAGAGCCACGAAGCGCTGCACGGTCATGGGGAGCTGTCGCTTGTCCAGGGTGCGCAGGTCGTTGAGCAGACCGTAGCGCATCTCCCCCCGCCAGCCGGTGCGCAGGGGAATGCGCGCCACCCAGGGCACCAGGGCCGATTTCCAGGAATTGGGCAGCAGGATGGCCTGCCGGTAGCGCCCCCGCAGCCCCCGTCCCAGGCGCCAGCGCTGGCCGAGCCCCAACCGGCCGTGCCCCACCGGCATCTCGATGCCGGATCGCACCTCGGGCATGCGCTCCAGCAGAGGCAGGCTCCAGCCCGGCGCCAGCACGTCGATGGCCCAATCCGGTTGGCGCTCCTTGAGCACCCGGAACAGGCTCTGGGCCATCACCATGTCGCCCACCCAGGAGGGGCCCACCACCAGAACGGCCGGAGCGCTCAATCCTCCAGCACGTAGCGGGTGCTGCAGTAGGGGCAGACCGCCTCGCCGGCCTTTTCGATGGGCAGGTAGACCCGTGGGTGCAGGTTCCACACCGGCTCCCCCCGCGGCGGGCAACTCAGGGGCAGCTGCTCCCGCGTCACCTTCACCACCTGCTCGCTGGTCGCTGTCTGTGCGTTCATCGCTTCATCTCTAAAATCACGCCACCTGCGTGAGCCATTCGTGGTGGACCGGCGAGCGGCCATGCACCACGTCGAAATACATCTTCTGCAGCAGCGCCGTCACCGGTCCCCGGCTGCCGCTGCCGATGGTTCGGTTGTCCACCTCGCGGATGGGGGTCACCTCGGCGGCGGTGCCGGTGAAGAAGGCCTCGTCGGCGATGTAGACCTCGTCGCGGGTGATACGCTTCTCCACCACCGGGATGTCGGCCTCCTCGGCCAGCTGCATGATGGTGCGGCGGGTGATGCCGTCCAGGGCCGAGGTGAGATCCGGCGTGTAGAGCACGCCGTCGCGGACGATGAAGATGTTCTCGCCCGAACCCTCCATGACGAATCCCTCGGCATCCAGCAGCAGCGCCTCGTCGTAGCCGCACTCCAGCGCCTCCTGCAGCGCCAGCATGGAGTTGATGTAGTTGCCGTTGGCCTTGGCGCGGCACATGGTGATGTTGACATGGTGACGGGTGAAGGAGGAGACCTTGATGCGGATCCCCTTCTCCATCGCCTCCTCGCCCAGGTAGGCGCCCCAGTCCCAGGCCGCCACCATGCAGTGCACCCGCAGGTTGTCGGCGCGCAGCCCCATTCCCTCGGAGCCATAGAAACACATGGGGCGGATGTAGGCCGAATCCAGGCCGTTCTCCCGCACTGCGGCGATCTGGGCCTGGTCGATGGTCTCCCGGTCGTAGGGGATCTTCATGCCCAGGATGTGGGCCGACTGGAACAGCCGCTCGGTATGCTCGGCCAGACGGAAGATGGCGGGACCGTCGGCGGTATGGTAGGCGCGCACCCCCTCGAACACCCCCAGACCGTAATGGAAGGTGTGGGTGAGCACATGCACCTTCGCCTCGCGCCAGGGCACCATCTCGCCGTCGAGCCAGATCAGGCCGTCACGGTCTGCCATCGTCTGCATCTTCAATATCTCCAGTCAATCGCGGCTTCGTTCACGCCACCCAACCATGCAGGCCGGGCTTCAGCCCGACCTGCACGGCCTACGGGGTCATCCATTCCCGCCACTGACGTTCCACCAGCGCCCGCTCTTCCTGCAGCATCTCCCGGGGCACCTTCGCCGGCTGCTCCTGCAGGGCACACCGGTGATAGGCGTTGCGGAAACGCTGGTAAGCCAGCACCAGCCCCTCGGCCACCTCGCCGGACACCAGCCCCTCTTCCGCCAGGGTCTCCAGCAGGCGGATGTTGTCGCTCCAGGCGGTGAGGGCCGGATGGTCGGCCGCCCACCTCAAAACGCCATATTGAACCATAAACTCGATATCGGTGATACCGCCCCGCCCCTGCTTGAGATCGAACCCCTCCTCGTCGCTGGCATCCAGGTGGGCGCGCATCTTCTCGCGCATCTCCACCACCTCCCGGCGCAGCCGCTCCGGATCGCGCCGCCGGCACAACACCTGCCGCCGCACGGCGTCGAAACGGGCCGCCACCCCGGCGCTACCCGCCACCGCCCTTGCCCGTACCAGGGCCTGGTGCTCCCAGGTCCAGGCCTTTTCCTGCTGGTACTTCTCGAAGCCCGACAGCGAAGCCACCAGCGGCCCGGAATTGCCGTCGGGCCGCAGCCGCATGTCCACCTCATAGAGAATGCCGGAGGGGGTGCGGGTGGTGAGCAGGTGGATGATGCGCTGCCCCAGCCGGGCGTAAAAGACGTCGTTGGCCACCTGCCGCGGCCCGCTGGTGGTGGCCGAAAGCGGATAATCCGCGTGCAGGAACACCAGGTCCAGGTCGGAGCCGTACCCCAGCTCGATGCCCCCCAGCTTGCCGTAGCCGAGGATGGCGAACCCCCTGCCTTCCACCTGGCCGGGACGGCCGTAGCGCGCCGTGAGCTGCCCCCAGGCCAGCTCCAGCACCGCCTCCAGCACCACCTCGGCGATCTCGGTGAGGTGATCGCTCACCACCATCAGCGGGATGGCGCCGGTGATGTCCGCCGCCGCGGTGCGCAACCGGTTGCCGGCGGCGAACTGGCGCAGCCGCTCCATCTGCTGTTCCAGGTCTTCCGGCGGGATGTTGGCCAGCAACGCCTCCAGCTCCTGCGCCAGCTCCTCCCGCCGCAGGGGTGAATAGAGCCGCCGCGGGTCGAGCAGCTCGTCCAGCAGCACCGGCCGCTGCACCAGCTGTTCCACGATCCAGAGGCTTTCCGCCGACAGCCGCACCAGGTGTTCCAGCACCTGGGGATTCTCCAGCAGCAGGTCGAGATAGGCGGTGCGGCGGGCGATGGCCTGCAACAGGCGAAGCAGCCGCTCCAGGGTGGCTTCCGGCCGCGCGCCCCGGCCCGCCGCCTCCAACAGGCGCGGTACCAGCCGGTCCAGCTTGGCACGGGCGGAGGCGGTGAGCGATCGCAGCACCGGCGCGCGGCGCAGATCCGCCAGCCATTGCAGCACCTCACCGGTATCCTGGTAGCCCGCCTCCGCCAGCAACTGGTGGAGGCGCTCGGAAGTTTCCTCCTCCAACCACACCTCGGCCAGCGGCGAGCTTTCTCCGGCTTCGGCGAACAGTTCGCCGAAGTGGTGCTCCACCCGCCCCCGGTGCGCCTCCAGCTCGCGGGAGAAGGATTCCCACTCCTCGTGGCCCATGGCCCGCGCCAGCCGCGTTCGCCCCGCCTCGTCTTCCGGCAACCGGTGGGTCTGCTCGTCGCGCCAGGCCTGGATCCGGTTCTCGGTGCAGCGCAGGAAGCGGTAGGCCGCGATGAGCTCGGACACCGCCTCCACCGGCAGCACCCCCTTTTCCCCCAGCCGCTGCAGCACCGGCTGGATGGGGCGGATCTGCAGGGTGGGGTCGCGTCCGCCGTGCACCAATTGCAGCGCCTGGCCGATGAACTCGATCTCGCGGATGCCGCCCCGTCCCACCTTGATGTTGGCATCCATGCCGCGCTTGTGCATCTCCGCCTGGATCAGCCGTTTCATGTCGCGGATGGCGTCGATCACACCGAAATCGATGTAACGGCGGTAGACGAAGGGGCGCAGGATCTCCAGCAACTGTTCCCGGTAGACCTCTTCTCCGGTGATGGGGCGCGCCTTCACCATGGCGTAGCGCTCCCACTCCCGCGCCTGGCCGTGGTAATAGTTTTCCATGGCGCCGAAGCTCACCGCCAGCGGGCCGGCCTCGCCGAAGGGGCGCAGGCGCAGGTCCACGCGAAAGACGAAGCCCTCCTCGGTCTTGCGCGAAAGCAGGTTGGCCAACCCGCGGCCCAGGTTGGTGAAGAACTGCTCGTTGGCCTGGGGCCGGCGCCCGTCGGTCTGGCCGTGCTCGGGAAAGGCGAAGATCAGGTCGATGTCGGAAGAGAGGTTGAGCTCCCGCGCCCCCAGCTTGCCCATCCCCAGCACCACCAGCTCCTGAGGTTCGCCGGCGGCGTTGCGCGGCACACCCCATTTCTCCGTGGCCCAGCGATAGAGGTGCTCCAGCCCTTGGCGGATGGAGACGTCGGCCAGCTCGGAAAGGGTCTCCAGGGTCTCGTCCAGGGTGGCCCGGTCACTGAGGTCCCGCCAGATGATGCGCACCATCTGCCGGCGACGGAAGCGGCGCAGGCGCCTGGCCAGGGATTCCTCGTCGGCCACCCCCTCCAACAAACCGGCGAGAGTCGCATCCATCTCCCCGGGCCGAAGCTCACGCGCCAGTTCGCCGGAGGCGATCAGCTCCGGCAGCAGCCCCGGCTCCCGCAGACAGCTAAGGGCGACGAACTCGCTGGCAGCCCAGACCGCCGGCAGCTCCCTGGCGAATTCGTCGGGAAGCTGCCGGGCTTCCGGCAGTTGCCGCCATTGGTCGAGCAGTTGCATATCCTCTGCCATGGTCAGGGTTCGGCCAGCACTCTGTGCGCCAGCTTGCAAAAAAGCCCAGGAATCTCCTCACACCGTCTTGCCATCTCACACCGCCTGCAGGTTGGCGTAGGCCACCACCAGCCACTTGCTGCCAACCTGCTCGAAGTTGACCTGCACTCGGGCGCTGGCGCCCTGCCCCTCGGCATCGAGCACCACCCCCTCGCCGAACCTGGCGTGGCGCACCCGCTGGCCCAGGCGGAAGCCGGTGGTCTCCAGGCTGTCGTCCAGGCTGCCACCGCGGGCAAGGTGGGGGCGCGACACCTGGGGCCGGGCGCGCACCTCCTCGGTCACCTCGGGCGGGATCTCGCGCAAAAAGCGGGAAGGCAACGGGTAAGTCTCCTGGCCGTGCAGCCGGCGGCTCTCGGCCCAGGTCATCCAGAGCCGGCGCATGGCGCGGGTCATGCCCACGTAGCAGAGCCGCCGCTCCTCGGCCAGCCGCGCCGGGTCCTCGGACGACATGCTGTGGGGAAAGAGCCCCTCCTCCATGCCCACCAGGAAGACCAGGGGAAACTCCAGCCCCTTGGCCGAGTGGAGGGTCATGAGCTGGACGCTGGGCTCGTAGCCCTCGGCCTGGTTCTCGCCCGCCTCCAGGGCGGCGTGGGCGAGAAAGGCATCCAGCTCGCTCATCCCGTCGCTCTCCTCGGCATCGCGCTCGAACTGGCGGGCGGCGTTGACCAGCTCGTCCAGGTTCTCCACCCGGTCCTCGCCCTTGCCGTCCTTCGCCTTGCGGAAGTACTCCCGCAGCCGGCTGTGGTGGATGACGTGCTCGGCGATCTCGAACAGCGCCATGCCGTCGGTGGCCGCCTGCAGCTCGCGCACCAAGTCGAGGTAGCCCTGGAGGGCGTTGGCGGCGCGTTTGGTCATGGCGCCGCCGGCGATGAGCGCCTCGCTCGCCTGCCACAGGGAGCAGCCGAAATCGCGCGCGTGGGCGCGCACCGCCTCCAGCGTCTTGCTGCCGATGCCGCGCGGCGGCTGGTTCACCGCCCGCTCGAAGGCGGCATCGTCGTGGGGGTTGGCCACCTGGCGCAGGTAGGCCAGGGCGTCCTTGATCTCGGCCCGCTCGAAGAAGCGCAGGCCGCCGTAGACCCGGTAGGGGATGCCCGCCTGCAGCAGCGCCTCCTCGAACAACCGCGACTGGGCGGTGGTGCGGTAGAGGATGGCGCACTCCTGCGGCCCGTGACCCTGGTCGAGATAATCCCGGATGCGGTCCACCACGAAGCGCGCCTCGTCCACCTCGTTGAAGGCGCCGTAGAAGCGGATGGGGTCGCCGTCGCCGAAGTCGGTCCACAGCTCCTTGCCCAGCCGTTCGGTGTTGTGAGCGATGACCGCGTTGGCGCCGCGCAGGATGTTGCCGGTGGAGCGGTAGTTCTGCTCCAGCCGCACCAGGCGGGCGCCGGGAAAGTGGCGCTGGAAGTCCTGGATGTTCTCCACCCGGGCGCCGCGCCAGCCGTAGATGGACTGGTCGTCGTCGCCCACCACGAAGAGGTTGTCCCGCTCCCCCGCCAGCAGCCGCAGCCAGGCGTATTGGATGGCGTTGGTGTCCTGGAACTCGTCCACCAGCACATGGGCAAAGCGCTCGCGGTAGTGGTGGAGGATGTCGGGACGGTCGCGCCACAGCTCGTGCGCGCGCAGCAGCAGCTCGGCGAAGTCCACCACCCCGGCCCGCTCGCAGGCGGCCTGGTAGGCGGTGTAGATGCGGATCATCTGCCGCCGCCACAGGTCGCCGCCCTCCTCCAGGTGCTGGGGACGGCGCCCTTCGTCCTTCTGCTCGTTGATGAACCACTGGGCCTGGCGCGGCGGCCACTTGGCGTCGTCCAGATTGAGCTCGCGGATCACTCTTTTTACCAGCCGGAACTGGTCGTCGCTGTCGAGGATCTGGAAGCCCTTCGGGAGCTTCGCCTCCTGCCAGTGCTGGCGCAGCAGGCGGTGGGCCAGGCCGTGGAAGGTACCCACCCACATGCCCCCCACCGGGTGGCCCAGCAGGTTCTCGATGCGGGTGCGCATCTCCCGCGCCGCCTTGTTGGTGAAGGTAACCGCCAGGATGCTCCAGGGCGAGGCCCCCTCCACCTGGATCAGCCAGGCGATGCGGTGCACCAGCACCCGGGTCTTGCCCGAACCCGCCCCCGCCAGCACCAGGGTGGAACAGGGCGGCGCCGACACCGCCTCGCGCTGGGCGGCGTTGAGGCCGTCGAGAATCGCGGATACGTCCATGGGTAGGATTCTACAGGTGACCAGCTCAGGCGGCGCCCAGGTTCTTCAATATTTTTCTGGCCAAGGGCTCCTTGATTTCGTTGTGGCGGGGCACAGTTTCCACAACCCCGGTTTTGGGATTGATCCAGAGGGAGTGAGATCGCCCCTCTCTTTTGAGGTAACAGCCGGCGATTCGAAGCTTTCTCTCCAAATCGCGCCGCTTCATGCCACCTCGACCCAATCGCGGATCACATCATCGGGCAGCCCCCGAAGCGCGTCCTCGCGGCGGTCGTTGAGAATAAGCTCAATGGCCTCTTTCAGGCTCTCCTTAGCCTCTTCGACAGTCTCCCCTTGTCCATTGGCGCCAGGGATTTCGGGGCAGGTCGCCCAGTAGCCTCCTTCAGGTACCTTTTCAATGATTGCGGTGAATTCGCCTTTCATTTCAACCTCTCCTCGAGGAGCCTCTGATTTGATCCTGGATGAAGCAGATTGTTCTCCCCCGGTTCGAGTACAAGGCGAAGTTCTTGCCAATAGCAAGCTATTGGCAAGAACTTCAACGCAGTAATCGGGCCGGAGGAGGCCAAGATGCGAGTTCATGGATCAAATCAGGGGGTTCCTCAAAGCCACTCCCAAACCTCAATCGTAGCAGGATCACACTGACTGCAACTGGTGCCGCAGGCGCTGTTGGCCTTGCGGCTTCGGGCCTGGCCCTTGCGCTCCCACACCTGGAGCATCTGGCGGGCCACGTCGGGGGAGACGCGAAAATGAGCGGCCACCTCGGCCAGAGTGGCCTGGCCGCGCTGGCTGAGGTAGTCGCGCACCGCCGCCAGCATCAGCTCCCCTCCGCCGCGGCCACCGCCGGTGGGGTCTGTTCACGGGTGGCCCACCAGCGCAGGCCGGCGATGATGGCGGCCAGGTAGCCGACCAGCAGCGCCAACAGCAGGGCGGAACGGCCCGGATGGCTGCCGAAGGTGGCGAGCTGGTAGTAGCCGCTGGCGGCGACATAGGCCACCGAGGTGGTCCAGAAGGCGACGAAGGCGGCCCAGGCGCCCCCCGCCTCGCGCTTGATGGCGCCCATGGTGGCCACGCAGGGGAAGTAGAGCAGCACGAAGAGCAGGTAGGCGAAGGCGCCGCGCTGGCCGTCGAAGCGCTGCGCCATGGCGCCGAAGACCCCCAGGCTCACCTCCTGCTCTCGGGCCACCTCGGCCACGTCCTTCACGTCGGCGGCGCCCAGCCCCAGGGGATCGGTGACCAGCTCGCGCAGCCTGGCCAGGTTCTCGGGCACGGTGGCGGCAGCCTCCCGAAGCGCGGCACGGAGGTCGAAGGGCTGTTCCTCACCCTCCTGCCCGGCCGCCTCCTGGGCCATGCGGCCATAGAGGGTGTCGAGGGTGCCCACCACCACCTCTTTGGCCAGCACGCCGGAGACCACCCCCACCACCGCCGGCCAGTTGTCCTCGCGGATGCCCATGGGGGAGAAGGCCGGCACCAGGGCCTGGCCGGTGGCGCTGAGCACCGAGTCGCTGGAGTCCTCGTGTCCGAAACTCCCGTCGGTACCGATGGAGTTGAGCAGGTTGAGCACCAGCACCATCACCACGATCACCTTGCCCGCCTCTTTCACGAACAGCCGCACCCGGTCCCAGGTGCGCAGCAGGATCCCCTTGAGGGTGGGCAGGTGGTAGGGAGGCAGCTCCATCATGAAACCGGCGCTCTCTCCCTTGAGCAGGGTGCGCTTCATCACCAGGCCGGTGAGCACCGCCACCGTGATGCCGATGAGATAGAGGGCGAAGACCAGGTTCTGGCCGTTGCGCGGAAAGAAGGCGGCGGCGAAGAGCACATAGACCGGCAGCCGGGCGCCGCAGGACATGAAGGGGTTCATGAGAATGGTGAGCTTGCGCTCGCGCAGGTTCTCCAGGGTGCGGGTGGCCATTATCGCCGGCACGTTGCAGCCGAACCCGACGATCAGCGGCACGAAGGCCTTGCCCGGCAGGCCGATGGCGCGCATGAAGCGGTCCATGACGAAGGCGGCCCGCGCCATGTAGCCGGAGTCCTCCAGCGCCGAGAGAAAGAGATAGAGCGCGGCGATGATGGGAATGAAGGTGGAGACCACCTGGATGCCGCCGCCGATGCCGTCGGCCAGCACCACCCGCAGCCAGTGGGGCATGCCCCAGGCGGTGAGCAGCTCGCCCAGTCCGTCCACCAGAAAGGCGCCGCTGACCCCGTCGAAGAAGTCCACGAAGGCGCCCCCGATGTTGATGGTGAACATGAACATCAGGTACATGAGAAAGAGAAAGATGGGAATGCCAAGCCAGCGGCTCAGCACCACCCTGTCGATGCGGTCGGACAGGGTGTGACCCAGCTCGCCCCGCTCGCGCACCACCGTCTGGGCCAGGGCGTGGGCGTGGCTGAAGCGGCTGTCGGCGATGAAGATGTCCGCCTCCTCTCCGGTGCGGTCCTCGATCATCTTGCGCCAGTGAGCCACCCGTTCACGCAGCTCGGGAGAGGCGTCGGGGGGCAGGTGGTCGTCGGACTCCAGCATCTTCAGCGCCAGCCAGTGGCGGTTGGCGTCGTTGGGCTCGTCGATGAGCGGTTCCAGCTCTCCGATGGCCTGCTCCACCACCTCGTCATGGGCCAGGGCGAAGCCACCGCATTCGCGCCCCCGGGCCACCGCCAGCATGCGCGCCTTCAGCTCCAGCAGCCCCTCGCCGGTGGTGGCCACGATGGGCACCACCGGGCAGCCCAGCTCTTCGGCCAGGCGCGGCACGTCGATCTCGATGCCCCGTTTGCGCGCCACGTCCATCATGTTGAGGGCCAGCACCATGGGCACCCCCATCTCCAGCAGCTGCACCGTGAGATAGAGGTTGCGCTCCAGGTTGGCGGCATCCACCACGTTGATGATGAGATCCGCCTCCCGCGACAGCAGGTAGTCCCGGGTGATCTGCTCGTCGATGGAGGCGGCATCCAGGGAATAGATGCCGGGCAGGTCGATGAGCCGCACCTGGTACTGCTCCAGCTCGAACTGCCCCTCCTTGCGATCCACGGTGACGCCGGGCCAGTTGCCGGTCTTCTGGTGGATACCGGTGAGGGTGTTGAACAGCGCCGACTTGCCGCAGTTGGGGTTGCCGGCGATGGCGATGGTGAGATCGTGCCCCTCCACCAGGGGCTGGGCGTTGTCGCAGCAGCCGGCCATCAGTCGAGCTCCTCCACCTCAACCTGGCGGGCGATGTCCTGGCCCAACGCCAGGCGGTTGCCGCCGCGGCCCACGATGACGTCGCCCTTGCGGCTGTGCAGCACCTCCACCTCGTTGCCCACCATCAGCCCCAGCGCCAACAGCCGCCGCGAAAGACGCCGGTCGCCACGGATGGCCACCAGCTTCACGCGGTGGCCTGGAGAGATCTGGGCGAGGGTTCGGGAATCCATGGTGATGCCGGACAACTGAGAATGGTTCTCAATTATGCCACATTCCGCGGGAAGGCGCACCCGGGATATGGAACCACGAATCGACGCCGGAACCGGGTCGGCGCAGGCTGTCGAACCTTCGACGCTGCGGCTGATCTTCCGACCCGGCGTACGCCGACGGCCGAAATCGATTTCAGGAAGGCTGGGGCCGCACGAAGGTCCATTGCTTCTCGTCCGAGTCACCGGCGGAGAACCGGTAGCCCTCCCGATCGAACTTCTTGATCCCTTCCGCCTCCTCAAGCCGGTTGCGCACGATGTAGTCGGCCATCATCCCGCGCGCCCGCTTGGCGAAGACGGCGATGGTGCGCGCCTTGCCGTTCTTCACCTCCTTGAAGTTGATCTGCAGCAAACGCCCCTCCAGCAGCCTGGGCTTCACCGCCTTGAAATATTCGTTGGAGGCCAGGTTCACCAACACCGGCTCCTTCTGCCTGGCCAGTTCTCCATTGAGGCAACGGGTGATGCGATCTCCCCAGAACTGGTAGAGATCCTTGCCCCGGGGATTGGGCAACCTGGTCTTCATCTCCAGCCGATAGGGCTGGATCAGATCCAGCGGCCGCAGGCAGCCGTAGAGGCCGGAGAGGATGCGCAGGTGGCCTTGGGCGAACGCCAGGTCCTCCTCAGAATACTGCTCTACCGGGATTCCGCGATAGACATCCCCTTTGAAGGCGAATAGGGCGGGTCTGGCGTTCTCCTCGGTGAACGGCAGGCTGAACGCCCGGTACCGCTCCACGTTGAGCGCGGCGATGCGCTCGCTCACCGACATCAGCTCCTGGATCTGCGCCACCGAGTAGCCGCGCAGCGCCTCGATGAGCTGCAGGGAATCCTCCAGCATGGCCGGCACCGTGGCTTGCACCGGCGGCGGCGGAAAGTCGAAATCCTGCCCCTTGGAGGGAGAGAGGGTGACGATCATGGCAACTTCGGCTTGAAAGCAGGTTTGGGGGCAGCATACTGCACCCGCTCTTCCGAGAAAACGGGACCGGACTGTCGAAATTCTTTACGATCTATGCCCACGCAGTTTTCGCCGCTCGCGCAAGTCACTGGAAAAACGTCGATTATCGCCCAGGGACCAAAACTTGCATGGAGGCTTCACTGCCATGCCGATCATTTCATTCCAGTTTCTCCTGGCCCTCCTGCTGGCGGCTGTGACGCTCACGGCCCCGGCCGGGGAAAAGGGAGGACCGAGCTACCTGCAGCTGGCCCGCAGCTACGAACAGGGCCGGGATGGCCGTCCGCGCGACTATCGCCAGGCGCTGCGCCTCTATTGCCTGGCGGAGAACGAGAATGCGGCAGAAGCGGCCTACCACCTGGGATGGATGCATTTCTCCGGTCGCGGCGTGCCCCGGGACATGGCCCGCGCCGCCTGGTGGTTCCGCGAGGCCGCGGCAAAGGGGGACCGCACTGCGGCCAATCTGCTGAAACGGCTGCAGGACGTGGAACCGCAGGCGGATCCCAGCTGCCAGCAACTGCTGGCGGGCAGCTCACGCAATCGCCGCGAACTGGAGAAGTGGGTCTATCGGCTGGCCCCCGACTACCGCCTCGATCCGCGCCTGGTGCTCGCCGTGATCGAGGTGGAGTCGGGGTTCAACCCCAGGGCGCGCTCTCCCAAGGGCGCCATGGGGCTGATGCAGTTGATGCCCCAGACCGCCCGCCGCTTCGACGTCGAGGATCCCTGGGATCCGGTGCAGAACCTGCGTGGCGGCATGGCCTATCTGCGCTGGCTGCTGGATCGCTTCGACGGCGATCTGGAGCTGGTGCTGGCCGGGTACAACGCCGGTGAACAGATGGTGGAGCGCTACCAGGGGGTGCCCCCGTTCCGGGAAACCCGCCGCTACGTCCAGCGCATCACCCAGAGCCTGGAGATCGAGCCCGCCGGCAGCACCAGCGACCTGATACGCAAGCTCAGGGTCGCCCGTTCGCCCGGCTGAACGCGGAGGCCCGTCAGCCCCACCCGTTCAATCCAGCTCCACCAGCTCGAAGTCGTGGGTGATCTCCGCGGTCTTGGCCAGCATGATGGAGGCGGAGCAGTACTTCTCCGCGCTGAGCTGCACGGCTCGCGCCACCGCCTTCTCGCCCAGTCCCTTGCCCCCCACCCGGAAGTGGACATGGATGCGGGTGAAGACCTTGGGCTCGGACTCCGCCCGTTCTGCCTCCAGCTCCACCTCGCAGAAGCGCACGTCGTGACGCCCCTTGCGCAGGATGTGGACCACGTCGAACTGGGTGCAGCCCCCCATCCCCAGCAGCACCATCTCCATGGGGCGCAGCCCCAGGTTGCGGCCGCCGTGATCTTCGGGGCCGTCCATCACCAGCGCATGGCCGCTGCCGGACTCGGCCAGCATGAGCGCCCCCTCCACCCATTTCACCCTTCCTTTCATCTTCACTCCCGGGCACTTGCGCGCCGCGCCTATAGCACAAACTTAATAAAAGTGTATATACTCAAGTCACCACAATGATATCTGCATCACAGGGGAACGGGAAACCATGAATCTCATCGTCAAGCCGCCTCCGCCGCCGCCCGAGTGGCTCGAACCCTTTCTCTCCCACTGCCACATTCACAAGTACCCGGTACGCAAGGAGCTGATGAAGCCGGGTGATCCCGCCGACACCCTCATGTATATCCTCGACGGGCAGCTCACGGTGTTGCTGGAGGACGAGGATGGCAAGGAGATCATTCTCGCCTATCTCAACAAGAAGGAGTTCATCGGCGAGATGGGCATGTTCGTGAAGCAGCCCACCCGCTCGGTGATCATCCGCACCCGCACGCCCTGCGAGATCGCGGAGATCAGCTACCAGCGGCTCAACAACCTGCTGGACAACGAACTGCGCCCCTACGTGAAGGATTTTCTCTTCGCCGTGGGCAGGCAGCTTTCCGACCGTCTGCTCAGCACCAGCCGCAAGGTGAGCCACCTCGCCTTCTTCGACGTCACCGGCCGGGTGGCCAGCACCCTCCTCGACCTGTGCAAGCAGCCCGATGCCATGACCCACCCTGACGGCATGCAGATCCGCATCACCCGCCAGGAGATCGGTCGCATCGTGGGCTGCTCGCGGGAGATGGTGGGCCGGGTGCTGAAGAACCTGGAGGCGCAGGGGCTGATCCGGGTGAAGGGCAAGACCATGGTGATCCTGGGAGCGCGCTGATCCCGCCCCTGAATGGGGCGCCGCACCGGCGCCCCCGGTGATAACTCGTTCGGCTACAGCCGGAACAGCTCCGCCAGCCGCGCCCCTGGATCCGGAGCGCGCATGAAGGCCTCCCCCACCAGGAAGGCGTGGACGCCGTTCTCGCGCATGAGCGCCACGTCCTCCGGCTTCAGGATGCCCGACTCGGTGACCACCAATCGGTCGGGCGGAATCCTTTCCAGCAGATCCAGGGTGGTCTGCAGGCTCACCTCGAAGGTGCGCAGGTTGCGATTGTTGATCCCCACCATGGGGTTGTCCACCGCCAGCGCCCGCTCCAGCTCCTCCGCATCATGCACCTCGATGAGCGCATCCATGCCCAGCTCCCCGGCCAGGGCGTTTAGATCCTTCATCCGTTCATCGTCGAGACAGGCGGCGATGAGCAGGATGCAGTCGGCCTCCATGGCCCGTGCCTCGTAGACCTGGTAGGGATCGACGATGAAATCCTTGCGGATCACCGGCAGATCGCAGGCGGCGCGTGCCTGCTGCAGGTACTCGGGCGCCCCCTGGAAGAAGTCGCGGTCGGTGAGCACCGAGAGGCAGGCGGCGCCGTGCCGGGCGTAGCTGCGGGCGATCTCCGCGGGACGGAAATCCTCGCGCAGCACCCCCTTGGAGGGCGACGCCTTCTTGATCTCGGCGATGACGCCCGGCAGGCCGGCCCCGATCTTCTCCTTCAGCGCGCGCACGAAGCCGCGCGGGGGAGATTTTTCCGCCAGGGAACCGCGCAATGCCGACTCGGGAGCCTGGCGCCTGGCCTCGGCGATCTCCTCGCGCTTGCGGGCGATGATCTTCTTGAGGATGTCGGGGGGGTTGGTCATCAGTCGAAGCTCTGGGTCAGGATCACCAGCCGGTCGAGCCGGTTGCGCGCCTCGCCCGAGCTGATCGCCTGGCGCGCTTTCTCCACCCCTTGGTGAAGATCCTCGGCCAGGCCGGCGCAGTGGATGGCGGCGCCGGCGTTGAGCAGCACGATGTCGCGCGCCGGGCCGGGGTGATCCTCCAGCACCGAGCGGATGAGCGACAGGCTCTGTTCCGGCCCCTCCACGGTGATCTCGGAGATGGGCGCCCGCTCCAGGCCGAACTGCTCGGGCCAGATGGCGTAGCGGCGGATGGCGCCCTCCTTCAGCTCGGCCACCTCGGTCTTGTCGCCGATGCTGATCTCGTCGAGACCGTCGTGAGAGTGGACCACCATGACATGGCGGCTGCCCAGGCGCTGGAGCACCTCGGCCAGGGGTTCGAGCAGCTCGTCGCTGAAGACCCCCAGCAGCTGGTTGGGCACCCCGGCGGGGTTGGTGAGGGGCCCCAATACGTTGAAGATGGTGCGCACCCCCATCTCGCGGCGGGGACCGATGGCGTGCTTCATGGCGGCGTGGTGGCCGGGGGCGAACATGAAGCCCACGCCCACCTCGCGCACGCAGCGGGCCACCTGCTCCGGGGTGAGGTCGAGGCGGATGCCTGCGGCCTCCAGCACATCGGCGCTGCCGGACTTGCTGGAGACGGAGCGGTTGCCGTGCTTGGCCACGTGGCAGCCGGCGGCGGCGGCCACGAACATGGAGGCGGTGGAGACGTTGAAGGTGCCGGAGGCGTCGCCACCGGTGCCGACGATGTCCACGGCGTGGTCGAGGTCGGAGATGTCCACCCCGCTGGCCAGCTCGCGCATCACCCGGGCGGCGGCGCCGATCTCGGTGACCGTCTCGCCCTTCATGCGCAGCCCCACCAGGAAGCCGCCGATCTGGGCGGGGGTGGCGCCGCCGGTCATGATGGCGCGCATCACGTCGGTCATCTCCTGCTCGGAAAGATCGCGCCGTTCGATGACGGCGGCGATGGCCTGTTGCATGTTCATGGCTTGCCTCCGGTAGCCTTTTGTCGGGCTGAAGCCCGACCTACACCGATTACATCACCTTTCCCCCTGTAGGTCGGGCTTCAGCCCGACATCCTGCCGACGACAGGGTTCATTTCCCTTCCAGAAAATTCTGCAGCAGCCGGTGGCCCTGCTCGGTGAGGATGGACTCGGGGTGGAACTGCACCCCCTGGATGTCGTATTCGCGGTGGCGGATACCCATGATCTCGTCGATGGCGCCCTTCTGACCGGTCCAGGCGGTCACCTCCAGGCAGTCGGGCAGGCTCTCCTGCTCGATCACCAGGGAGTGGTAGCGGGTGGCGGTGAAGGGGTTGTCGAGGCCGGTGAAGACGCCGGTGTCCTTGTGGAACACGGGGGAGGTCTTGCCGTGCATGATCTCCTTGGCGTGGACGATCTTGCCACCGAAGGCCTGGCCGATGGACTGGTGCCCGAGGCAGACGCCCAGGATGGGCAGCCTGCCGGCGAAGTGGCGGATGGCTTCGAGGGAGATGCCGGCTTCGTTGGGGGTGCAGGGGCCGGGGGAGATGACGAGCTGTTCGGGAGCCATCTCTTCGATTTCGGCCACCGTCACCTCGTCGTTGCGCACCACCTTCACCTCGGCGCCCAGCTCGCCGAAGTACTGCACCAGGTTGTAGGTGAAGGAGTCGTAGTTGTCGATCATCAGCAACATGGCGCTTGCCCCCCACCGTGAAAACCGCTCCCCGGCAGGTGAGGGAGGGAGCTCGGAAAACCGCCGTGCATACATCCCTGTAGGCTCGGCCTCGGCATCCATGCCTCGGACGTTTTCCGAGCTCCCTCCCTCACCTGCCTCTGCATCAGTCCCGGGTTCATTCTTCCGCCTCGCACAGATGCCGCTCCAGCCCGGCCTCCGCCAGGCTCACGGCACGGAAGACGGCGCGGCCCTTGTTCATGGTCTCCTTCCATTCCAGCTCGGGAATGGAATCGGCCACCACGCCGGCGCCGGCCTGGATGTGGAGCTGTCCATCCTTGATGACGGCGGTGCGGATGGCGATGGCGGTGTCCATGTTGCCGTTCCAGGAGAGGTAGCCCACGGCGCCGGAGTAGACGCCGCGCTTGACCGGCTCCAGCTCGTCGATGATCTCCATGGCGCGGATCTTGGGTGCGCCGGAGACGGTACCGGCGGGGAAGGTGGCGCGCAGCACGTCGATGGCGCTCAAGCCTTCGCGCAGCTCGCCCACCACGTTGGAGACGATGTGCATGACGTGGGAGTAGCGTTCCACCACCATCTTCTCGGTGAGCCTGACGCTGCCCACCCTGGCCACCCGGCCCACGTCGTTGCGGCCCAGGTCGATGAGCATGAGGTGCTCGGCCAGCTCCTTGGGGTCGGCCAGCAGCTCGGCCTCCAGGGCGCGGTCCTCCTCCTCGGTGTGGCCGCGGCGGCGGGTGCCGGCGATGGGGCGCACGGTGACCACCCCCTCTTCCAGCCGCACCAGGATCTCGGGGGAGGAGCCCACCACCTGGAAGCGGTCGAAATCGAGAAAGTACATGTAGGGCGAGGGATTGAGCCCCCGCAGGGCGCGGTAGAGATCCAGCGGCGGGGCATGGAAGGGGATGGATAGGCGCTGGGAGAGCACCACCTGCATGCAGTCCCCCTCGACGATGTACTCCTTGATCCGTTCCACCGCCGCCTTGAAACCCGCCTCGGTGAAGCCGGAGACGAAGTCGGACTCCTCCACCGCGTGGGGCTCCCCCTCCACCCGGGGCGGGGAGCCGGCGCGCAGCTTCTCCACCAGTTCGCCGATACGCGCCTGCACGCTGTCGAAGGTGTCGCCCTCCTCCGGCTTGCCGTGGACGATGACGTACATGCGGCCGCGCAGGTTGTCGAACACCACCACCTCGTCCGACACCATGAGCAGAATGTCGGGTGTGCCCAGGGGATCGGGCTTGTCGCCCCGATCGAGGCGCGGCTCGATGTAGCGCACGGTGTCGTAGCCGAAGTAGCCCACCAGGCCGCCGGTGAAGCGGGGCAGGCCCGGCAGCTCGGGCACCCGGTAACGCTGCTGGAAGGATTCGATGAAGGCCAGGGGGTCGCGCTCGGTGGCGGACTCCACCACTTGGCCATCGCGGATCACCGAGACTTGGTGATCCTTCACCTCCAGGCGGGTGCGGGCGGGCAGGCCGATGATGGAGTAGCGACCCCACTTCTCGCCCCCCTGCACCGACTCGAACAGGTAGCCGTAAGGCCGGCCTTCCACCAGCTTGAGATAGACGCTGAGAGGGGTGTCGAGGTCGGCGAGGACCTCGCAGGCGACGGGGATGCGGTTGTAGCCCTGGTCGGCCAGGGCGCGGAATTCTTCGGGGGTCATGGCGTTCTCCACGGGATGAAATCAAGGGCAAGCAAAGGGTCGAGGCTCAGCCCCGCCATCGCTTGCCCGAATTCATCGCCGTGGTCTCCATGACGCTGGAAAGATAATACAAATCGGCGGCGGCCGCCAGCGCCGCCCTCCCTCAGCCGTAGGTTGGGCAAAGGCGCGTAGCGCCGTGCCCGACATTACTCTGCCGTTTTTCGTTGGGCACGCTTCGCTTTGCCCAACCTACGAACTTCCCTCACCCCGGCCCTCTCCCGCAAGCGGGAGAGGGTGACGAAGAGTGCGCAAAGCGCACAGCCTGTCAAGAAGGCAGGAGGTTCTTCAGCTCCGCCAGGGAATCGATCACCGCGTCGGGATGGTAGTTACGGATATCCTCGCCGTGGTTGTAGCCGTAACTCACACAGACGATGGCGAAGCCGGCGGCGCGGGCCGCCTTCACGTCGCTCACCGAATCGCCCACCATCAGACACTGCTCCGGCTCGGCGCCGAAGAACTCGGCGGCGTAGAGCAGGGGCGTGGGATCGGGCTTCTTCTGCGGCAGGGTGTCACCCGCCACCACGATCTCGAAGTAGTCGTACACCCCCAGGTCCTGCAGCAGCGGCAGGGTGAACTGCTCCGCCTTGTTGGTGACGCAGCCCAGGGGATAACCCTGCGCCTTCAGATAGTCCAGCCCCTCCTTCACCCCGGGATAGAGCATGGAGCGCTTGGAGGTGTTCTCCGCGTAGCAGTCGAGAAAGATGGGGTAGGCGCGCTCGAACTCCTCATCCGGCGGCTCGCCATCGAGGCTGCCGGTGAGCGCCCTGCGCACCAGCCGCTCCACGCCGTTGCCCACCCAGTCACGCACCTTCTCCTCGCCCCAGGGGTCGAGACCGATGGCCTTCATCATCTCGTCCACGCAGAAGGCGAGGTCCGGCACGCTGTCCACCAGCGTGCCGTCCACGTCGATGAGGATCATCTGGGGCCGCTCGATGGCCACTTCAGCCCACCTTGGTCAGTTCGTCCCGCATCCGCTTGACGATGGTGTCGTACTTGTTGGGGTCCTCCTCGTTGCGGAAGCCGAAGATGCCGGAGCCGGAGACGAAGGTGTCGGCCCCCGCCTGGGCGATCTCGGCGATGTTGTCCACCTTCACGCCACCGTCGATCTCCAGCCGGATGTCGTAGCCGGAGGCATCGATGCGCTCCCGCGCCTCGCGCAGCTTCTGCAGCGCGGAGGGAATGAAGCTCTGCCCGCCGAAACCGGGGTTCACCGACATGATGAGGATCATGTCGATCTTGTCCATCACGTAGTCGAGATAGTCCAGCGGCGTGGCGGGGTTGAACACCAGACCCGACTTGCAACCCGAGTCGCGGATCAGCTGCAGGCTGCGGTCGATGTGCTCGGAGGCCTCGGGGTGGAAGGTGATGTAGGTGGCGCCGGCCTTGGCGAAATCGCCGATGATGCGGTCCACCGGCTTCACCATCAGGTGCACGTCGATGACCGCGTCGATGCCGTGCTTGCGCAGCGCCTCGCACACCAGGGGACCGATGGTGAGGTTGGGCACGTAATGGTTGTCCATCACGTCGAAGTGGATGAAATCGCAACCGGAAGCGAGCACGTCGTCGCACTCCTGCCCCAGCTTGGCGAAATCTGCGGAAAGAATGGAGGGTGCCAGTACGAAATCGGTCATTTGGAATACTCCCTGCCGGCTGATCCGGTCAACGAAAATCGATGCCTAAAGTTTTTAATGTTACCGGATCAGCGGCAGCTTTCACAGCTGCCGGCAGGGGCATTTTCCATCATGCACCGGGCAATCACTTCGGCGCTGGAGGGGCGAGCCAACAGGTAGCCCTGCACCTCGTCACAACCGCAGTGGCGGAGAAACTCGTACTGGGCCTGCTCCTCCACCCCTTCGGCCACGGTGCGCATGCCGAAACTGCGCGCCAGGGCCACCGAGGCGCGAATGATCGCCTCGTCACTGGGGTCCCGTCCCACGTCGCGCACGAAGCTGGCGTCGATCTTGAGACAATCCAGGGAAAAGCGCTTGAGATTGGCCAGGGTGGAGTGACCGGTGCCGAAATCGTCGATGGCCAGCCCCACCCCCAGGCGGTGCAGTTCCCGCAGGTTCTCCTCCAGCACGCTCTCCTCGCCCAGGATCATGCTCTCGGTAATCTCGAACTCCAGCTTCTCCGGCGGCAGCTCGTATTGCTGCAACAGCGCAGCCACCCGTTGCGCCAGACCGGGTTGGCGCAGTTCGCAGGCAGAGAGATTCACCGCCAGGCGCGGCACCTCGATCCCCTGTCGCCGCCAGCGGCGATACTGGCGGCAGGATTCGCGCAACACCCAGGCACCCATTTCACCCATGAAGCCGCTGGCCTCCGCCACCGGGATGAACTGCCCCGGCCCCACCTCTCCGAGTTGCTCGCTGCGCCAGCGCAACAGCACCTCCAGGCCGGTGAGGCGGCCATCGCCGATACGGTACTGGGGCTGGAACAGCAGGTAGAGTTCGTCGTTCTCCAGCGCCCGGCGCAAGGACTGCTCCAGCTCGAAGAAGCGGCTGGCACCGGCGGCCAGCTCCCGGGAGAAGAAGCGGGCGCAGCCGCCGCCGGCATTCTTGGCCGCGTACATGGCGACGTCGGCGTGCAACATCAGGGCATCCACATCCTGGCCGTCCTCCGGAAAGAGGCTGGCGCCGATGCTGGCCGAGATCCGGAAATCCCGCCCCTGGATGAGAAAGGGGTCGCGGAAGACGTTCAACAGCTTCTCGATCACGCGCAGCAGCTCGCCCCGGCTGGCGACACCCTCCAGCAGCAGCACGAACTCGTCGCCTCCCAGCCGCGCCAGGGTGTCCACCTCCCGCACTGGGCCCCGCAGTCGCCGGGCGGCCTCCACCAGCAGGCTGTCGCCGGCAGCGTGACCCAAGGTGTCGTTGACCCCCTTGAACCGGTCCAGGTCGATGAACAGCACCGCTCCGCCCACCCCCTCCCGGCGAGCCCGGGCCAGGGCCAGCTCCAGCCGGTCGCGGAACAGCACCCGGTTGGCCAGGCCGGTGAGGGCGTCATGGGTGGCCAGATACTCCAGTTCGCTGCGCGAGGCGTGGAGTTCGGTGACATCGTTGAGCAGCACCACATAGTAGGTACACTGGTCCACCTCTAGCTTCACCTTGTCCAGCCGCACCCACCACCAGCGCTGCGGCTCCCCCGGCACCGCGATCTCTTCCCGGCAGGCGCCGCTCTCCTCCACCCGGGACCACAGATCCTCCCGTTCCGCCAGGCAGGCGGGCAACCCCTCCTCGCCACCGGTGAGCTCTTCCCAGGCGGGATTGGAAAAGAGCACCCGTCGTCGCTGGTCGAGAATGAGGATGCCTTCCCGGGCGGCACGTACCGCCTGTCCCACCAGACGATTCCAGGTCTCCTCCTGGCGCTGCTCGGTAATGTCGTGAACCACGGTGAGCAGGGTCCGCCGCCCCTCCACCCGGTAGTCCACCGGCACGCACCGGGCCAGGAACTGGCGCCGACCCACCGGCAGATCCAGCCAGTATTCCAGGGACTGGCTGCTGTTGCTCTCCAGGGTGGACTTGAGCAGGTTCATGAAGCGCTCGGCCTGCTTCTTCCCGAACAGCTCGTCGGGCCGGCGGCCGATCACCTGCTCCGGCGGCAGGTAGAGCTGCTCCGGCCGGGCAGCCAGCACCTCCAGGTAGGTACCCTCCTCGTCCTGGAAGAAGAGCATGTCGGGCACCGCTTGGGCAATGGCCTGCAGGCGTGCGCGGGATGAGCTGCGGGTCCGTTCGTAGAGTTCGCGCATCTCCTCGGAGGAGAGACGCAGGGAGCGCTCCAGCAGATAGCGGTCCTCGTCCGCCTGGCGGTAGGCCTGGTCCACCAGTTCACAGAACCGACGCCACTGTTCGCTGTCCGGATGGGCGCCGTGCTCCAGCTCCAGCTTTCGCAGTTGGCGGCGCAGCAGGGGATGCATCAATCCTCCCACCAGAGCGCCACGGTCATGGTCTGGTTGTGCAGGTCGCAATAGCCGGAGGCCAGGGGGGAGAGCTCACCGTAGGAGTAGAAGCCCACCAGGCTGGTGTTGGATGGCAACCGTTCGGCGAGGGATTCGATCTCCTCCTCCACCCTCTGGCCCAGCACCAGCCGGCGCCCCACGCAGCTCACCGCCAGGCAGGCCACCTCACGACCCTCCGCCTCCTCCCGATGGAAATGCTCCAGAGCACGACCCGCCCCCTCCACCAGGCGGTCGAAGTTGGCATACATGAGCTGCACGTAGCTACCCTCGGGGATGTCGCCGGCGAAGGTCATGGACTGGCTGGCCTCGTCCACTCCCAGCAGAGTGCGCACCTTGGGCTCCTGATCCTCCGCCTCACGGCGCAGCGCCAGGGGGAAGAGCAGGCCGGAGGCGGGCAGCTCCCGCGCCTTCTCCCCCAGATAATGTTTGTAGAGCGCCAGGGCCGGCTGCCCATCCAGCTCATAGAGCCGGTTCTCCCGCGACCGCGTCACCAGCCGTTCCGGTCCCAGCACGTCCCAGCCACCGAAGGAGCCATGGCGCACCCGCAGACGATCACCCAGGATGCCCAGGGCGCAGATGTGGCCGGAGACCGGCCGCCCTTCCTGCAGCACCCAGGTACGCTGGAAGCGGTCGCCGTCCGCAGCCAGGCCGCCGGTCACCGGCACCCGCCCCTGCAGCACCTCGTTCACCCCTTCCATGAGGGCGGAACCGTTCACCACCAGACCATCGGACAGCACCAGCACCGCCGCCAATTCGGGCCGGTCCAGCTGCCTCGCCAGCGCCTCGCCCGCGGCCTGGAAACTCTCCTGCTCGTCCACCGCCACGCAACCGGTCAGCAGCCGGCTGTGATCGAAACGGATCACCAGGGCGCTGGCACCCTGTTCCTGGTATTGGAGCTGATGGATCTGGCCGGCGGTGGAACAGCCCATGAACCGGGCCCGGGGAAAGGCCTGCCGCAGCGGATCGAGGGCCGTTTCCACCTGCTCCGGCGGCAGGTCGCTGAAGAAGAGCAGCAGCGTCCGGTCACTGTCCAGGTCGCTATCCAGGCTGGGCTGCCAGCCCTGATCCCCCAGATGACGGTAGAGTGCGGTTTTCATGGCCGTGGGAAGATGCCGAAATTGCCCTGAATATAACAGGAGCCGGCGGAGACCAGGCGGCGGAAAGCGTTAACCAGCTCCTATTTCAGGGCGATGGGCAGCGCCTGATAGCCCTGAGAGGCCAGGCGTTTGCGAACCCGCTGCATCTCGGCAGTATTGGAAAAGGGCCCCAACCGCACCCGGTACCAGGTGACCCCCTTGATTCTGGCCCGGCTCACCTGTGCCTGCAGGCCGAGAAAGGCCAGCTTTGCTTTCATGGCGTCCGCCTCCTTGGCGCTGCGCACCGAGCTCACCTGGAGCATGTACTTGCGACCAGGAGCCGAAGCGGGCTTCGAGGGCGGGGTGGCCGGCTGGTGGGCAGCAGCCGGCGGATTGAGCTCCTCCTCCGGCACCACCACCTCCTGATCGGGCAGCAGATTGTAGAAATCGAAATCCGGCGGCGGCACCGCCTTCTTGCGCGGTGGCTGGGCAGCGGACCCGCCAGCCGCCGCCTCCCGTGCCGCCGGCGGCCGGTCGCCGATCCAACCCGCCTCCTCCACCGGCTGTCCGAACTTCAACCAGAGGAACCCCACGCTGGCGGCACCGGCCAGGTAGCCGATCGCCAGCCAGATCCAGACCGGCACCGGATCGCGTTTCTTGCGCCGTGTGGCGCGGTGCTTGTAGTCCCGTCTCGCCACGGCCTACATGCGTTCCGGGGCCGAGACCCCCAGCAGCCCCAGGCCGTTGCGCACCACCTCGCGCACCGCCAGGATCAACTTGATGCGGGCATCGCGCAGCGCCTCCTCCTCCACCAGGAAGGGGTGGGCGTTGTAGTAGGTGTGGAACTCGTTGGCCAGCTCGCGCAGGTAGTGGGTGAGCTGGTGCGGCTCCTCGTGGAGCGCCGCCGCCTCCACCACCTCGGGATAGCGCGACAGGGTCTTGAGCAGGGCCAGTTCGTGCGCCTCCGTGAGGCGCTCGAGGTTGGTCGCGCCGGGGGTGGGCTCCACCTGGATCCCCTTCTCCGCCGCCTGCCGCAGCACCGAGCAGACCCGGGCGTGGGCGTACTGGATGTAGTAGACCGGGTTGTCGTTGGACTGGCTCTTGGCCAGGTCGAGGTCGAAGTCCAGGTGCTGCTCGCACTTGCGCATGACATAGAAGAAGCGCGCTGCGTCCCGCCCCACCTCCTTGCGCAACTGGCGCAGGGTGACGAACTCGCCGGAACGGGTGGACATGGGCACCTTCTCGCCACCCCGCCAGAGGATGGCGAACTGGACCAGCAGCACGTCCAGCTTGTCGGGATCGTCGCCCAGGGCCTTCAGCGCCGCCTTCACCCGCGGCACATAGCCGTGGTGGTCGGCGCCCCAGACGTCGATGACGCGGTCGAAGCCGCGCTCCAGCTTGTCCATGTGGTAGGCGATATCGGAGGCGAAGTAGGTGGTCTGGCCATTCTCCCGCTCGATCACCCGGTCCTTCTCGTCACCGAACTCGCTGGAGCGGAACCAGAGGGCGCCCTCCTTCTCGTAGAGCCAGTCCCCCTTGCGCAACCGCTCGATGGCGCGGTTCACCGCGCCCGACTCCACCAGGGTGCGCTCGGAGAACCACTGGTCGTAGACCACGCCGAACTTCTCCAGGTCGTCGCGGATGTCGTCCAAGATGGTGTTGAGCGCCAGCTCGAAGACGTAGCGGTAGCGGTTGTCCCCCAGCAGCGCCTTGGCGCGGCCGATGAGGGCGTCGATGTGCCGCTCCTTGTCGCCGCCGGCTGGCTCGTCGGGGGGGACGCCCTGGAACACCTCGTCGGCGGAATGGCGGTAGTGGTCGCCGTGCTCGCGGTGGAGGGTGGCGGCGATGTCCCAGACGTAGTCGCCCTGGTAGCCGTTGCTGGGAAAATCGAGCTCCTCGCCCGCCAGCTCCAGGTAGCGCAGCCACACCGAGGTGGCGAGGATGTCCATCTGGCGCCCGGCGTCGTTTACGTAGTACTCGCGGTGCACCTCGAAACCCACCGCCTCCAGCAGGTCGGCCACCACGGCGCCGTAGGCGGCGCCGCGACCGTGCCCCACGTGCAGGGGCCCCGTGGGGTTGGCGGAGACGAACTCCACCTGCACCTTTTTTCCACGGCCGATGTCGGAACGGCCGTAATCGTGGGATTTCTCCAGGATCTCGGGCACCACCGAGCGCCAAGCGGCGGCAGAGAGGTGGAAGTTGATGAAGCCGGGGCCGGCCACCTCCACCTTCTCCACCAGTTCACTGGCGGGCAGCGCCGCCACCAGCCTTTCCGCCAGATCCCGGGGCTTCATGCCCGCCGCCTTGCTGTTGACCAGAGCCGCGTTGGTGGCGAAGTCGCCGTGGCCGGCCCGGGCCCGCTCCACCACCGCCGGCTTGCGCTGACCGGCTTCCAGCACCCCTTCTGCCGCCAGGGCGTCCAGCGCCGCGGAAACCCACTGTTCAATCTGTGTCTTCATGGTCGTCCGAGGGCGAAAATCAAGCGGGGAAGGATAACATGAAGTCTTTCGGCAGGAGGCGCGTCCTCGCGCCGAACGAGGAAGCCCTTCACGTGATCCCGAGTTCGCGGCGAGGACGCCGGTGCTACGCACTGACTACTGACCGCTTTTCAATACAAATCCACCGGGTCCACGTCCAGCGACCAGCGTACCCCCCGGGCTTCGGGCAGCTCGGCGAGTTCCGGCACCAGCAGGCGCAACAGCTTTTGCAGCTGGCCGCGGGCGCTGGACTGGAACAGCAGCTGGGCCCGGTAGCGACCGGCCCGGCGCGGCATGGGGGCCGGCACCGGGCCCCAGAGCGCCACCGTCTCCCCGGCCAGGGCGGTTGCCCGCCCGGCGGCCGCGACCAGGAACGCCTCGGCCCGCTCCATCTTCGCCGCTGCCGCCCGCAACAGCGCCTGGTGGCTGTAGGGGGGTAGCTCGGCCGAGGCACGCTCGGACAGCGCCTGTTCGGCGAAAGCGTCGTAGCCCTCCTGCACCAGGGTCTGCAACAAAGGATGCTCCGGGTAGCGAGTCTGTAACAGCACCTCCCCCGGCCCGGTGCCGCGGCCGGCGCGACCGGCCACCTGGATCACCAGCTGGGCGGTGCGCTCCGCCGCCCGGAAATCGGCGCTGAACAGCCCGCCGTCCACGTCCACCAGGGCCACCAGTGCCACCTCGGGGAAGTGGTGGCCCTTGGCCAGCATCTGGGTGCCCACCAACAACCCAGCGCCCCCGGCCCCCACCTGTTCCAGCAACTGCTGCAAGCGGCCGCGCCGGGCGGTGGTGTCCCGGTCGATGCGCACCAGGGGAACCTCGGGAAAGCGCTCCGCCAGCACCTGCTCCAACCGCTCGGTGCCCTGTCCCAGGGGGTGCAGGGCATCGGCACCGCAGGCGGGGCAGCGCGGCGGCAGGGGGCGTTCGGCGCCGCAGTGGTGGCAGACCAGCTTGCCCCAGGCCCTGTGCCAGGTCTGGCGGGCGTCGCAGCGGGGACAGTCGGAGAGCCAGCCGCAGTCATAGCAGGTGATCACCGGCGCATAGCCCCGGCGGTTGAGAAAGACCATCGCCTGGCGCCCCGCCGCCAGGGTCTCCTCGATGCGCTCCAGCAGGGGACGGGAGAGCCCCCCTTCCAACCGCTGGCCACGCACGTCCAGCAACCGCATGGCCGGTAGCTCCCCTCCGGCCACCCGCCGCCGGAGCCGCAACCAGCCGTAACGCCCTTCACGAGCGTTCTTCAGGCTCTCCAGCGAAGGGGTGGCCGAACCCAGCACCACCGGGCAGCCGGCACGATGGGCCCGCACCAGGGCCAGGTCCCGGGCGGAATAGCGTATCCCCTCCTGCTGTTTGTAGGAAGCGTCATGCTCCTCGTCCACCACCACCAGGCCGAGATCGCGCATGGGCGCAAGCACCGCCGAGCGGGTGCCGATCACCAGTCGCGCCTGCCCCAACCGGGCCCGCAGCCAGTCCCGTTCCCGCTCCCCCTCGCTGCGACCGGAATGGAGCAGCGCCAGGGGCACCGGCAGCCGCTCGCGGAAACGGGCCACCAGCTGCGGCGTGAGCGCGATCTCCGGCACCAGCACCAGTACGCTGCCGCCCGCCGCCAGCACCCGCTGCGCCAGCTGCAGGTAGACCTCGGTCTTGCCGCTGCCGGTGACTCCCTCCAGCAGCCAGGCCCGGTAACCTCCCAGGCTTGCAGCCACCGCCTCCACCGCGGCCGACTGCTCCGGGTTGAGGGACGGCCCCGGGGCGGCGGTGAACGCTCCCCCGCCGGAAGCCGCTTCCTCCACCAGCTCCACCAACCCCTTTTCCTGCAGGGCGCGGAGCAGGCTCCTGCCAGAGGGAAACCGTTCCCGGAAGGCTTCCAGCCCTGCGCTGCCACCCTGCGCCTCCAGCCAATCCACCAGCTGGCGCTGTTTCGGCGCCCTGGTCAGCAACTCGGGGTGCTCTTCCAGGGGCTGGCGCAGAAGGCGGAGCTGCCGCGACCGCTCCTCCAGCGGCGGCCGCCCCCGCCGTAACCGGGCCGGCAGGGCAGAGAAGAGCACCTCCCCCAACGGATGGTGATAGTAGTCGGCAACCCAGCGCAGCAGCTTCAGGTGGTCCGTGGGCAACAGCGGCTCCGGATCGAGCAGACGAACGGCCCGCTTGAGGCGTTTCGTGTCCAGTTCCGACTCCGTTGCCAGCTCCACCAGCAGCCCGCAACGCTCTCTCCGGCCAAAGGGAACCAGCAACCGCTGACCGGGCTGCAACGCCTCCGGCGCCACCCCGGCCGGTGGCAGATAGTCGAACAGTCCCCACACCGGCGCCGGGAGCGCCATACGCAGCACGGGCTCAGTCACCTGTCCCGGCTCCCCTTCGGCTCATGCGGCCAGGCTGTGGATAACTCTGTGGACTTCCGGCGTGAAAATTGAACACGGACCGTTACCAAAGTCGAAGAGGCCTGGTACAACCCCGCCCCAACCCAAAATATTTCCTGAAAAAACATGGGATTGGAATTTTCCAGGCAAGGCATCAGCCAGCCGGTTCCGCCATCCGCCGGCCCGCCGCGCACTGTGTATAATCACTTTCTAATATTCTGAAGGTTTTGGGGATCGTGCCGGCGGGCTCCCCGTAACCAAATTGCAAAACCCCCGGCCACTCCGTATCATCAGCAGCCGGTTTCTTCTCCAGTCTCGCCCATGTCCGCTCGCTCCCGCCTGCTGCTCCTGCTGTTGCTGGCCATCTTAACACTGGCCGCAGGGGGCTGCTCCTCCACCAAGGTCACCGAGAGCTGGCTGGCCAAGGAGCACAAGGAGCCTCGCGCCAAGAAGATCCTGCTTCTCTCCCTGATCAAGGATCCGGTGGTTCGCGCCTACTTCGAGGATCACTTCGTGGCCGAAGCCAGGGCAAAGGGTTACGACGTCGTTCCCAGCCACCAGCTGGCTCCCAATGCCACCGATATGGACGAGGAGGAGGAGGTGCGCCGCATGATCCGGGAATCCGGCGCCGACGGTGTCCTGGTGGCCCAGCTCAAGGGGGTGGAGAAGAAGCACAAATTCGTGCCCAGTCGCCTGGACTGGTACCCCGACTCCTTCCATTACAGCGGCTTCTACGATTATTACTATCTCAACTATCGCAGCATCTACCGGCCGGGTTACATCGGCGCGGACGACTATTTCAAGATGCAGTTCCGTTATTTCTCCCCCCGCACCGAGAAGCTGCTCTGGGCCGGCAACGTGCAGACCAAGAACCCGCGCAGCATCCCGGGCACCGTCACCAAGATCGCCGACGAGGTGCTGGACGCGCTCAAGGGGAGTGGACTGATCTGAACATCTGGCAACACATCGCCGAACAGATCGCGCAGGAGACCGGCCGCCCCTTCTCTCCCGCCTCTCCCAGCACCCTGGGCGGCGGCTGCATCAACACCGCGGTGAAGCTGGCCGACGGTGACCAGGCCTGGTTCGTCAAGCTCAACGACGCCAGCCGCCTGGAGATGTTCCAGGCCGAGGCAGAGGGACTGCAGGCGCTGGCCGACACCGACACCATTCGCGCCCCCCGCCCCCTGCTCACCGGCCGCCATGGGGGTCAGGCCTACATCGTCATGGAATACATTCCCCTGGGGCGGGGCTCCGGGCGCGCCACGGCCCTGGCCGGGGAACAACTGGCCGCGCTGCACCGCCACACTGCAAAAGCCTTCGGCTGGCACCGGGACAACACCATCGGCTCCACCCACCAGCCCAACGGCTGGATGGAGGACTGGACCGACTTCTGGCGCGAGCGACGCCTGGGCTATCAGCTGGAGCTGGCAGCGCGCAATGGCCTCGGCGGCCGGTTGCAGACCCTGGGGGAGCGATTGCTGGAGCGATTCCCCGCCCTGCTGGACCACCACCCCGTGCCCAGCCTGATCCACGGCGACCTCTGGGGCGGCAACCTGGCCTTCGACGACCAGGACCAGCCGGTGATCTACGACCCCGCCACCTATTACGGCGACCGCGAGGCGGAGCTGGCCATGACGGAACTGTTCGGCGGCTTCGGCGGCGCCTTCTATGACGCCTACCAGTTGGTCTGGCCCCTGGATCCCGGTTACGCCACCCGCAAGACTCTCTACAACCTCTACCACATCCTCAACCACGCCAACATGTTCGGTGGCGGCTACCAGGGCCAGGCGCTGCGGATGATGGAGCAGCTGCTGGCGGAGCTGGGCTGAAGACCGGCCCGAAACAGCGAAGCCCCCGTCTCCGGGGGCTTCCTGTGCTTGATCTTGCGGGTATATCTGGTCCGGTCACGCACCACCTTCATCCGGTATCGTGGCTGCATCACCAGCCGCTTGGCCTTTCCCTTCTTCATCTCGGATCCTCCGTTCCAGGGTAATGAAATGGTAGTCACAGGGATGGCGCTCATCCGCCTCGTGACTCTCCCGGGCGACCTCCCGCCACTGGGCCGGATCCAGCTCCGGGAAATGGGCGTCCCCCGCCACCTCCAGCTCCACCCGGGTGAGATAGATGCGCCGCGCCAACGGCAGCGCCTGGCGATAGAGCTGGCCACCACCGATGATCATCACCTCCTCCACGCCACCGGCCAGCGACAGGGCCTCCTCCAGGGAGCCGGCCAGCTCGATCCCCTCCGCACCATAGCCCGGATCCCGGGTGAGAACGATGTGGCGACGGCCGGGCAGGCGCCCGGGAAGAGACTCCCAGGTGCGCCGCCCCATGATCATGGGCTTTCCCATGGTGATCGCCTTGAAACGGGCCAGATCCGCCGGCAGATGCCAGGGCAGACGGTTTTCGCACCCGATGACCCCGTTACGCGCCACCGCCACGATGATGCTCATCATCGGCCTGTTCACCCACTCATTATAAAAAATAAAAAAACCCGCCAGCACTGACTGACGGGTTTTTCATACGGGTTTCGGCCAGCAGGAAAATCAGGCAGCTTCCTCGAAGCAGAGCTCCTCCTCCGCTTCGATCATCATTTCCACCACCACTTCCATTTCGGAAGGATTCTCCTCGGCCACTTCACGCCACTCGGCGCAATCCGGCTTCAGCATCTCTACGCTCATGACAGCCTCCAGTGCATTTGCACAATAAATTCATTTAACACTAATATACTGATAAACAAATGGAGGCGAATTGACCGATATCAACCGCCGGGCTCGTCCAACCCCAACTCCCTGGTCACCCGGGCGTCGTCCAGCCAAGCCAGGAAGAGCAGGTAGGAGAGGGACAGCAGCACGGCACCCAGGAAGAGCCCCAGGGCACCCATGAGAATCATGCCCCCAATGGCGCCCACCAGAATGATCGCAGTGGGAATCTCGGCCACTCCCCGGCCCAGGAAGAGGGGTTTTGAGCAGTGCATCGCTCATGGAGACCAGCACGCCATAGACGGCAAACAGCACCGCCGGCGTGGTGTCCCAGGCGGTGAATCCATAGAGGATCACCGGCAGGATCACCAACAACGGCGGCAACTGCACGATGGCGACGAAGAGCACCAGCACCGCCCACAGCGAGGCCAGGGGCACCTCCATCACCACCATACCCAGGTAGGCGAGCAGCGCCTGGAACACGGCGATTCCCACCAGACCCAGCACCACGCTACGCACCGTGGCCGCGGAGAGGCCGACCCAGCGGTCCCCCGCCTCTCCCACCAGGCGACGGAAGAATCTCCGGGAGAAGGCCACCCCTTGCTCCTCGTACAACAAAAAGGCGGCCGCCACCAGCAGCGAGGCCAGGAAAACCAGCACCGTGGTGAAACCACTGCCCACCAGCCCGGCCAGCCATTGCAGGATGGCCACCACCTCTTCCTGATGTTTCTTCAGCGTGGATTCCAGGTTGCGAGAGGCCGAGGACCAGAGCGCATAGGTCTTTTCTCCCACCAATGGCCATTCCCGCACCTTCTGTGGAGGGGGAGGCAGTTCCATCTTGCCCTCCTGCAGCAGTTCGTAAAGAGACTGTGAAGAGGCGATGGCCTTGCCCGAAAGCCCAACGGCCGGCGCGAGCAGCAGCGTCACCCCAGCAAGGGTGAGCAGCAGGATCACCTGCTTGCGATGACCGAAACGTCGCTCCAGGGATCTCACCACCGGAGACAACACGATGGCGATCACCCCGCCCCACAGGATCAGCTGCAGGAAGGGTTTGACGATGAGATAGGAGACGTAGGCCAGGATGGCCACCACGGTGATGCGCACCACCAGGTCCAACGCCGTTCTCACCAGGGTTTCCTTGCCGATGGCGTTCATGCTCTACAGTGGCTCCACTTGGATGGACGAAGGCCTGCATGATACTCCAGCCGACACCAAATGGCGCTGGACCAAGGGGCAGGAACTTTTCCCCACCCATTGATCTGGATCAGTCCTTTGTTCCACGTCACTGGCTACGCTTTGGCAGTAAGAGGAACCCGAGAGGAGGCCACCGATGCAAGAGCTGAAATGGGACAACACCCTGAGCGTACAGGTGGAGGAGATCGACGAGGACCACCGCCGGCTGGTGGAGCTGTTCAACCTGCTCGGCCATGCCCTGGCCGAAGGGGAGTCCCGGGCCTACCTGGAAGCTTTGCTGGATGAACTCATCGCCGCCACCGACTGGCACTTCAAGCACGAGGAGCGGCTGATGATCCGACACGGCTATCCCGGCTTCGAGGAGCACCGCAAGGAGCACCAGGAGCTGATCCGTTCCATTCGGGAGATCCACGACAAGCGGCTGGCAGAGGGACGGCAGCTATCTCCCAAGGACGTCGAATACCTGGAGCACTGGCTCACCGGTCACATCCTGGGACCGGACATGGACCTGGGGGCCTGGCTCAACGAGCAGGGCTGAAACGGGCGGTCACTCCACCGTCACCGATTTGGCCAGGTTGCGCGGCTGGTCCACGTCGGTGCCCTTGAGCACCGCCACGTGATAGGCGAGCAGCTGCAGCGGCACGGTGTAGACGATGGGCGCGGTGCCCGGGCAGATGTCGTCCAGGGTGAGGCTCTGGTAGCGGTCCAGATCGATCTGGATGCGCCGGTCGCTGAACAGGAAGAGCTCGCCGCCACGGGCGCGCACCTCCTGCAGGTTGGAGAGCACCTTCTCCAGCAGGGGATCGTCGGGCAGGGCGCAGACCACCGGCATCTTCTCGTCCACCAGTGCCAAGGGACCATGCTTGAGCTCGCCGGCGGGATAGGCCTCGGCGTGGATATAGGAGATCTCCTTGAGCTTGAGCGCCCCCTCCAGGGCGATGGGGTAGAAGGCACCGCGTCCCAGGAAGAGAGCATTCTCCTTGTCGGCGAAGGCCTCGGCCATCCCGGCGATGGGATCGTTCAGCTTGAGCGCCTGTTCCACTTGGCGCGGCAGCGCCTGCAGCTCCTCGACCTGTGCCCGCAACCACCCCTCATCCGCCCCCATGCGCTTGGCGAAGGCCAGCACCAGCAGCCGCAGGGCCACCAGCTGGGTGGTGAAGGCCTTGGTGGAGGCCACCCCGATTTCCGCCCCGGCGCGGGTCATCAGCGCCACGTCGGATTCCCGTACCAGTGAGCTCTCCGGCACGTTGCAGATGGTGAGGCTGCCCAGGTATCCCATCTCCCGGCTGCCCCGCAGAGCCGCCAGGGTGTCGGCGGTCTCTCCGGACTGGGAGATGGTGACGAAGAGCGCCTTCTCCGGCACCACCACCTTGCGGTAGCGGTATTCGCTGGCCACCTCCACCGAGCAGGGAATGCCCACCTCCTCCAGCCAGTAGCGGGCCACCAGGCCGGCGTGGTAGCTGGTGCCGCAGGCGATGATGTGCACATGGCGCGCCCGGTCCAGCAGCTCCCGGGCCTCGTGGCCGAAGCTCTCCTCCAGCAGCCGCCCCTTGTAGATGCGCCCCTCCAGGGTCTCTGCGATCACCCCGGGCTGCTCGAAGATCTCCTTGAGCATGTAATGGCGATAGGGCCCCTTGTCCACCGCGCTGGCGCTGAGTTTGGAGGAGGTGACCGGCCGCTCCACCGGCTCGCCGTCGTGGTTCCGCAGGCTCACCCCGTCGCGTCGCACCTCGCCCCAGTCGCCCTCCTCCAGGAAGATGAAGTCGTTGGTTTCGGGCAGCAGGGCGAAGACGTCGGAAGCGATGAAATGCTCCCCGTCGCCCACCCCGATCACCAGGGGACTGCCGCTGCGGGCCACCATGATGCGGTCGGGATCGTCGGGACTGGCCACCGCCAGGGCATAGGCACCCACCAGATGGGAGACGGCACCGCGGAAGGCGGCCTCCAGGTCCCCGCCGCTGCGCTCCAGCTCGTGGGCCAGCAGGTGGGCGATCACCTCGGTGTCGGTCTCGGAGACGAAACGGTAGCCCGCCTGCTCCAGCTCGGCGCGCAGCTCGGCGTGGTTCTCGATGATGCCGTTGTGCACCACCGCCACCTTCTCCCCGCTCATATGGGGATGGGCGTTGCGCTCGGCGGGAATGCCGTGGGTGGCCCAGCGGGTGTGGGCGATGCCCAGCTCCCCTTCCAGCGGCGACTCCTCCAGCCGTTGCTGGAGCGCGGCCACCTTGCCCACGGAACGGATGCGCTGCAGCCGCCCCTCGCGGTCACGGATGGCGATGCCCGCCGAATCGTAGCCGCGGTACTCCAGCCGCCGCAGCCCTTCCATGAGAATGGGGGTGACATTGCGCCGCGCGATGGCGCCGACGATACCGCACATGGCTCAGCCCTCCTCCTTCTTCGGCCGTGTCCAGCCCTCGATGGTCACCTGCTTCGCCCGGGCCAGGGTGAGCTTCTCCGCCGGCGCATCCCGCGTGATCACGGAACCGGCGCCGATGGTGGCCCCGTCTCCCACGCTCACCGGCGCCACCAGGGCGGTGTTGGAACCGATGAAGGCGCGATCGCCGATGAGGGTACGGTGCTTGTTGGCGCCATCGTAGTTGCAGGTGATGGTACCGGCGCCGATGTTGACCCCGGCGCCCATGTGGGTGTCACCCACGTAGCTGAGATGGTTCACCTTGGAGCCATGGCCGATGGTGGAGTTCTTGATCTCCACGAAATTGCCCACGTGGGCGCCCCCCACCAGATGGGTACCGGGACGGATACGGCTGAACGGGCCGATGCGGGAACCGGACCCGATGCGCGCCTCCTCCAGCACGCAGTTCTCCAGGATGGTGACATCCTCCTCCACGGTGACATCGCGCAGCACCGTGTTGGCCCCCACGCGCACGTTGTCGCCCAGCACCACCTCGCCTTCCAGGAGCACGTTCACGTCCAGCTCCACGTCCATGCCGGTGCGCAGCGTGCCACGCAGGTCGAAGCGGGCGGGATCGCGGAGGGTCACCCCGGCGGCCATCAGGGCTTCGGCCTGCCAGCGCTGATACACCCGCTCCAGCGCCGCCAGCTGGGCCCGGTCGTTGACCCCCTCGGCCTCCACCGGATCCTCCGGCTGGGCCACGTGGATGGCGATGCCGTCGTGCACCGCCATGGCGATGAGATCGGTGAGATAGTACTCACCCTGGGCATTGTCGGGAGAAAGCCGTTGGAGCCACGCCCTGAGCCGCTCCACACCGATGAGCATGATGCCGGTGTTGATCTCGCAGATGGCCCTCTCCGCCTCGCTGGCGTCCTTCTCCTCCACGATGCGCAGTACGTTGCCCGCCTCGTCCCGCACGATGCGACCGTAGCCCGTGGGGTCGGCCAGGTCCACCGTCATCAGCCCCAGGGCCGATTCGGTGGTGTCGATGAGATGGCGCAGGCTGCGGGCGCGGATCAGGGGCACGTCGCCATAGAGCACCAGCACCTTGTCCAGCCCTTCCAGCGCCGGCAGCGCCTGCTGCACCGCGTGTCCGGTACCCAGCTGCTCACGCTGCTCCACCCAGTGCAGCCCCTCGTCGCCGATGGCCCGGCGCACCTGTTCACCGCCATGACCATAGACCACCACCACCCGCTCGGGGGACAGCTCCAAAGCAGTGTCGATCACATGCCTCAGCAGCGGCCTGCCGGCAAGCTCGTGCAAGACCTTGGGCCGGCGAGACTTCATTCTCGTGCCCTGGCCTGCGGCCAGGATGACGATGCCCAGTTTCATTGACAGATTCCCTCCACAGACCAATGACCCCACCGCCCTCTGCAGGTCGAGTTTCAGCCCGACGAACCGCGTGACGAGGCCGGAAGGCCGGAGGGGGATCCTTCCTGGCGGGGTTTCGGCAGCAGGGATGCTGCCGCAAAGCCTACAGGGATGTATTCACGGCGTCCCCGCCAGGAAGGATCCCCCTCCGGCCCTGTGATTGCGTTGGAATCAACCAAGCTGCCCGACAGCGGAAACGCTTTCCCGGGGCCGGTGGGGTGGTCCTTGCAGCGGGAACGCCGTGAATACATCCCTGTAGGCTCCGCCTCGGCATCCCTGCCTCGGAGGTCCCGCTACAAGGACCACCCCACCGGCCTGCAAGCGTCGTTGGCCATATCGTCTGACTCAGTTGATGCTGGTGGAACCCCCCGGCATGTTCACCGCATGGATACCGCTGGTGAGTTCCTCCCCGGGCTTCGCGTCACGCACCTCCAGGATATTCACCTTCACCTTCAGCGATTTGCCCGCCAGGGGATGGTTTCCATCCACCGTCACCTTGCCGTTCTCGATCTTGGAGATGTAGAAGGTCTTGGTGTCCCCCGCCTCGTTCTGCATCTGCACCTCGGCACCCACGCGGCGGAACTGGGGCGGCACGTTCTCGATGTCGTCGGTGAAGGTGAGATCCGGGTCGTGCTCGCCGAAGGCCTGGTCGGGTGAGAGATCCACCTCCACCGAGTCCCCCGCCTGCTTGCCCAGGATCGCCTGGTCCATGCCGCCGATGAGCTCGGTGTCCGAGCCGTAGACGAACCCGATGGGCAGATCGTGCTGTTCCACCACGTTGCCCTCGTCGTCGGTGATGCTGTAGGTGATGGTGACGTACTTGCCCGGTTGTACCTTTTCCTTGCTCATGTTTTCTCGATTCTACAAAAAGGGAAAAACCCTGGCAGCGGTGCTGACAGGGTCTGGATCACAAAACGGCCACCTGCCGGCTCGGGCCGGCAAGGCGCCTCATTTCTTCATCTTGCGCAGTTTCTCGATGGTCTGCAGCTGGGCCACCGCTTCGGCCAGCTCGGCCTGGGCCCGGGCCACCTCCATTTCGCCGGTCTTGTTGGCCAGCGCCTCTTCGGCACGCTTCTTGGCCTCCAGGGCCGCCGCCTCGTCCAGGTCCGCCGCGCGCACGCCGGTGTCGGCCATGATGGTCACCCGGAAGGGCTGCACCTCGATGATGCCGCCGGAGACATAGAAATGCTCCATGGGCTTGCCGCCACCGGGGGCGACGCGCACGTCACCAGGCTTGAGACGGGTGACCAGGGGCGCGTGACGTGGCGCGATGCCGATCTCGCCCATCACCGCCGGCGCGTAGATCATCTCGCCCTGGCCGGAGTAGAGCTCGCCTTCGGCGCTGACGATGTCCACGTGTACGGTCATGGCCATGATGGATTACCTCCGGCTCAGTTGCCGCTCTTGGCCAGCACGTCCTCGATGCCGCCGCACATGTAGAAGTCCTGCTCGGGGATGTGATCGTATTCCCCAGCCACCAGCGCCTTGAAGGCGGCGATGGTGTCCTTCAGCGGCACGTATTTGCCGGGCGCTCCGGTGAATACCTCGGCCACGAAGAAGGGCTGGGAGAGGAAGCGCTGGATCTTCCGGGCCCGCGCCACGATCTGCTTGTCCTCTTCCGACAGCTCGTCCATGCCGAGAATGGCGATGATATCCTTGAGCTCCTTGTAACGCTGCAGCACCCCCTGCACCGCCCGCGCGGTCTCGTAGTGCTCGCTGCCCACGATATGGGGATCGAGGATCCGCGAGGTGGAGTCGAGGGGATCCACGGCGGGATAGATGCCCAGCTCGGCGATCTGGCGCGACAGCACCAGGGTGGCGTCCAGGTGGGCAAAGGTGGTGGCGGGCGAGGGGTCGGTGAGGTCGTCCGCCGGCACGTAGACCGCCTGGAAGGAGGTGATGGAGCCGGTCTTGGTGGAGGTGATGCGCTCCTGGAGCACGCCCATCTCCTCGGCCAGGGTGGGCTGGTAACCCACCGCCGAGGGCATCCGGCCCAGCAGTGCCGACACCTCGGTGCCAGCCAGGGTATAACGGTAGATGTTGTCGATGAACATCAGCACGTCGCGCCCTTCGTCGCGGAAATATTCGGCCATGGTGAGACCGGTGAGCGCCACGCGCAGGCGGTTGCCGGGCGGCTCGTTCATCTGGCCGTAGACCAGGGCCACCTTGTCCAGCACGCCCCCTTCCTGCATCTCGTGGTAGAAGTCGTTGCCCTCGCGGGTCCGCTCCCCCACCCCGGCGAACACCGAGTAGCCGGAGTGCTCCACCGCGATGTTGCGGATCAGCTCCATGAGGGTCACCGTCTTGCCCACGCCGGCGCCGCCGAACAGGCCCACCTTGCCGCCCTTGGCGATGGGCATGATGAGGTCGATCACCTTGATGCCGGTCTCGAGGATCTCGGTGGTTCCGGCCTGATCCTCCAGCTTGGGCGCCTCGCGGTGGATGGGCATCTTCTCCTCCGCCTCCACCGGGCCGGCCTCGTCCACCGGATTGCCGAGCACATCCATCACCCGTCCCAGGGTGGCCTTGCCCACCGGCACGGTGATGGGTGCGCCGGTATTGACCACCTCCAATCCGCGCTTGAGGCCGTCGGTGGCGCCCATGGCAATGGTGCGCACCACGCCGTCACCGAGCTGCTGCTGCACCTCCAGGGTCAGGTCCTCGGATTCGATCTTCAGCGCGTCGTAGATCTTGGGCATCGAATCGCGCGGGAACTTCACGTCCACCACGGCGCCGATGATTTCCACCACGTTACCCGTACTCATGTGCGGATCCTCTTCGTTTCCTGTCGTTCACGCCGCCTGAGGGCGGCAAGTACAAAGCTTCAAATCTGTTTCAGGGGCCGGGCCGGATCGGCGCGCCCGGGGCGGACCTCTCCAGCGGGACCGCCGTGAATACATCCATGTAGGCTTTGCGTCGGCATCCTGCCTCCGAAATCCCGCTGGAGAGGTCCGCCCCGGGCTTCGGCAAACTCTGTTCCTGGTTCAAACTGCCGCGGCACCGCTGACGATCTCCGAGATCTCCTGGGTGATGGCCGCCTGGCGCGCCTTGTTGTAGACCAGCTCCAGCTCGTCGATGAGGCTGCCGGCGTTGTCCGACGCCGCCTTCATGGCCACCATCCGCGCCGACTGCTCACAGGCGCCGTTCTCCACCACCGACTGGTAGACCAGGGACTCGATGTAACGGGCCAGGAGATCTTCCAGCACCTCCCGGGCATCGGGCTCGTAGATGTAATCCCAGTGATGTTTGAGCTTTTCGCGCTCTTCCTCGCTCGGCTCCGGCAACGGCACCAGCCGCTCCACCGTGGGGTCCTGGGTCATGGTGTTGACGAAACGGTTGTAGGCGATGCGAATCTCGTCCACCTCCCCGTCGAGATAGGCATCCAGCATCACCTTCACCGTGCCCACCAGGTCCTCCACGTGGGGCACGTCGCCCAGCTGGGTGGCCTGGGCCAGCACCTGGCCGCCCACGCGGCTGAAGAAGGCCACCGCCTTGTTGCCCACCAGGCAGAACTTCACCCCTTTCTCTTCTTCTTGCAGCGCCTTCACCTCTTTCACCAGGGCACGGAACAGGTTGTTGTTGAGGCCGCCACACAATCCCCGGTCGGAAGAGATGATGATGTAGCCCACCGCTTTCACCTCGCGCCTCTCGAGGAAGGGGTGCTTCTGCTCGGGATGCGCCAGGGAGAGATGGCCGATCACTTGGCGCATCTTTTCCGCATAGGGCCTCGAGGCGAGCATGCGGTCCTGCGCCTTGCGCATCTTGGCCGCGGCCACCATCTCCATGGCACGCGTGATCTTCTGCGTGTTCTTGATGGAACCGATCTGGGTGCGTATCTCTTTGGCGCCAGCCATGGGTGGGATCTCCCGCCGTTACCAGGTGTTGTTGGCCTTGAAATCCTTGAGCGCCTCGTGGAAGGCGGCCTCGATCTCGTCGTTCCAGTCCGCCTCGGCGTTCACCTTGGCCATGAGATCGGCATGCTGGGCGTTCATGTAATCGTGCAGCGCCTTCTCGAAATCCACCACCTTCCTGGTCTCCACGTCGTCCAGGTAGCCTTCGTTGGCGGCGAACAGGGAGATGGCCATCTCGGCGATGGTGAGTGGCGAGTACTGGGGCTGCTTCATCAGTTCGGTGACCCGCTCGCCCCGCTCCAGCTGCTTGCGGGTGGCCTCGTCCAGGTCGGAGGCGAACTGGGAGAAAGCCGCCAGCTCGCGATACTGGGCCAGAGCCAGGCGCACGCCACCGCCGAGCTTCTTGATGATCTTGGTCTGAGCCGAACCGCCCACCCGGGACACCGACAAGCCGGCATTGATGGCGGGCCGGATGCCGGCGTTGAACAGGTCCGACTCCAGGAAGATCTGGCCGTCGGTGATGGAGATGACGTTGGTGGGCACGAAGGCCGACACGTCCCCCGCCTGGGTCTCGATGATGGGCAGGGCGGTGAGGGAGCCGGTCCTGCCCTTCACCTCGCCGTTGGTGCGCTTCTCCACCTCGGCCTCGTTGATGCGCGCAGCGCGCTCCAGCAGGCGGGAGTGGAGATAGAAAACGTCACCGGGGTAAGCCTCGCGTCCCGGCGGACGGCGCAGCAGCAGCGACACCTGGCGATAGGCCCAGGCCTGCTTGGTGAGGTCGTCGTAGATGATCAGCGCATCCTCGCCACGATCGCGGAAATACTCGCCCATGGCGCAGCCGGCATAGGGCGCCAGGAACTGCATGGCGGCCGAATCCGCCGCCGGCGCCGCCACGATGATGGTGTGCTCCATGGCGCCGTGCTCTTCCAGCTTGCGGATGATCTGGGCGATGGTGGAGTTCTTCTGTCCCACCGCCACGTAGATGCATTTGATGCCACTGCCCTTCTGGTTGATGATGGTATCCACCGCGATGGCGGTCTTGCCGGTCTGGCGGTCGCCGATGATCAGCTCCCGCTGCCCCCGGCCGATGGGTACCATGGAGTCGATGGCCTTGATGCCGGTCTGCACCGGCTGATCCACCGACTTTCGGGTGATGACGCCAGGGGCGATCTGCTCCAGCGGCGAGCTGAGCTTGCACCCCACCGGCCCCTTGCCGTCCATCGGGTTGCCCAGGGTGTCCACCACCCGGCCCAGCAGCTCGGGGCCCACCGGCACCTCCAGCACCCGGCCGGTGCACTTCACCGGGTCGCCCTCGGAGATGTGCTTGTAATCGCCCAGCACCACGGCGCCCACCGAGTCGCGCTCCAGGTTGAGCGCCAGACCGTAGGTGTTGCCGGGGAATTCCAGCATCTCGTAGGACATGGCGTCCTCGAGGCCGTGGATGCGCACGATACCGTCGGAAACGGCGGTCACCGTGCCCTCGTTGTGCGCCTCGGTGCGCACTTCGAACTGCTCGATCTTCTGCTTGATCAGATCGCTGATTTCAGAGGGATTGAGTTGCATGTCGCTTACCCTTGGATTCCTAATTCGTTGGCCAACCGGGACAGCTGCCCGGCCACCGAGCCATCGATGACCAGATCACCGGCGCGAATGCGCACACCGCCGATGAGGGCGGGGTCTTCCGCAGTGGAGAGATTCACCTTGCGGCCCAGCTTGCGTTCCAGCGCCTCGGCGAGGGCCGTTTCCACCTCCGGCTCCAGGGCATAGGCCGAAACGACCTCCACCTCGAGCCGGCCGTCGTGCTCGTTGCGCATCCTATGGAACAGTTGATGAATCTCCGGCAGCACCACCGTGCGGCCATTGGTCACCAGCAGCTTCACCAGGTTGCGGCCCTCCTCGTCCAGACGATCGCCGGCGACCTCCTGCAGGAACTCGATCTTCCGAACCTGGTCCACGGCGGGGTTGGTGAGAAAGTCACGAGCCTGCCCGTTGGAGACCACTGCGGCGAGGAATGCCAAAGTCTCCTCCCACTGCGCCAGTCGCTGACTCTCCAGCGCCCGCTGGAAGAGTGCCTCGGCATAGGGCCGTGCGATGGTGATTGCATCCGCTGCCATGGTTCCGTGCCCTCAGAGCTGCTGCGCCAGCTCGTCGAGAATCTCCTTGTGCGCGCTGGCGTCGATCTCGCGGCGCAGGATCTTCTCGGCACCGGCCACCGCCAGTTCGCCCACCTTCTGCCGTAGCGCCTCCTTGGCCTTGTTCAGCTCCTGCTCCGCCTCGATGCGGGCCGCGGCCAGAATGCGCTCGCCCTCGACCCGGGCCTGCTCCTTGGCCTCGTCCACGATCTCGGCGGCGCGCTTCTCGGCGCGGGCCAGGATCTCGGCAGACTGCTGCTTGGCCTCGTGGAGCTTCTCGCGGGCGGCCTGCTCGGCCAGCTCCTTCTCGTGCACGCCACGCTCGGCGGCGGCCAGGCCGTCGGCGATCCTCGCCTTGCGCTCTTCCATGGCCTTCACCATGGGCGGCCAGACGAACTTCATCACGAACCAGACGAAGACCGCGAAGGACACGAGCTGGGCGATGAGTGTCAGATTGATGTTCATCCCGTTACCCCGTCAGTGCGAGAGGTTGAAGTAGGACGCCTTCCTCACCCCGCCAGGGCAAAGAGCACGTACATGCCCAGGCCCACGGCGATCATGGGCACCGCGTCGGTGAGACCCATGACGATGAAGAATTGGGTACGCAGCATGGGGATGAGTTCGGGCTGGCGGGCGGCACCTTCCAGGAAGCGTCCACCGAGGACACCGATACCGATAGCGGCGCCCACGGCCCCGAGGCCCAGCATGAGAGCAGCGGCGATTACCAGCAGTGCTTGTTCCATGATCGTCTCCAGTTTTTCCAGATAGCCAAAAAGATTACGAGGGTTTGAAATCAGTGGTGCTCACTGTGCGCCATGTCCAGGTAGACGATGGTGAGCGTCATGAAGATGAAGGCCTGCAGGGTGATGACCAGGATGTGGAACACCGCCCATACGAACTGCAGGGCCCCGCCGAACAGCCCCAGCACCCAGCCGGCGCCATACATGAGGGAGATGAGGATGAAGATCATCTCGCCCGCATACATGTTGCCGAACAGTCGCAGGGAGAGCGACAGCGGCTTGGCCAGCAGGCCCACCCCTTCCAGGATCAGGTTGATGACGAAGAAGATGGGGCGCAGCAGCCAGTTCTCGGTCTGGAAGGGCTGGCCGGTGAGCTCGCCGATGAAGCCGCCCACTCCCTTGATCTTGATGCTGTAGTAGAGAATGAGGAGGAACACCCCCAGCGCCAGGGCGAAGGTGACATTGGGATCGGTGGAGGGCACCACCTTCATGTAGTGGATCCCCAGCCAACCGGCGATGCGGGGAATCAGGTCCACCGGCACCAGGTCCATCAGGTTCATCAGGAAGACCCAGACGAAGATGGTGAGCGCCAGCGGCGCCACCAGCGGGTTGCGGCCGGTGAAGGAGCCCTTCACGCTGTTGTCCACGAACTCCACCATCATCTCCACGAAGTTCTGCAGCTTGCCGGGCACGCCGGCCGTGGCGCTCTTCGCCGCCTTCCAGAAGAAATAGCTGAAGAGCAGGCCCAGGACGATGGACCAGAACATGGAATCGAGATGGATGGCCCAGAAGCCGAACTCCTTGGCCTCCTCGGCGGAGTGGGCCAGTCCCCAGTGACCATCGGGAAAGCGGCCATAGACCAGGTTGGTCAGGTGGTGCGAGATGTATTCGCTCGATGTGATCGTCTCACCGGAAGCCATGGTTTCGAACCCCGTGCAGATCCTCTCGTTCAGTCCCTGGCCGACACCGCGTGGGCCAGCAGGGGCGCCACGACCTGTACCACGAAAAAGGCCACAAAAAGGGCCGCAGCGTTCAGCGGCCGGATCCAGATGAAAATCGCCGCGAAGGCCAGCGCCGCCAGCAACAGCTTGGCTGTCTCCGCCGCGTACAGTTTCATCGCCAGCCTTCCCGGTTCATCCGCCCGGTAGGTGGTAAACACCAGCGCCGCGAAGAGCGCGTTGCTCCCCAGCGCCACCGAGCCACCCAGGAAAGCCGACCATGCCGCCGTTGCGCCCAGCAGCCCTGCCCCCAGGGTCACCGGCAGCAGCATGAAAACCTGGTAGCGGAGCAACCGCGCAGCCCTTCTGCGATCGGGTGTCTGCATCACGCCAGAGCGCTAGCAACCAAATTTCCCGCTACAAAGACTGCCAATTTTAAGCATTTCCGAATATAAGGTCAACGGATGACGCGATTAAGAAACGAAATGGGAATGGCCGCCTCACTGGATGTGCGCAATGATCCCTTCCAGCTCATCCAGGCTGTTGTAACTGATCACCAGCTTGCCCTTGCCTCCGGCCCCCTGGCGGATGTCCACCCGGGCCCCCAGGCGGTCTCCCAGCTCCTGCAGCAACCGGCGCACATCCGGATCCAGCTCCGCCGGAGACTCCTTGCGTTTGGCCTCCGTCTTGCCGCCCTTCTCCTTGAGCCGGCGCACCAGAGCCTCGGTCTCCCGCACCGAAAGCCCCTTCTTCACCACCGTCTCCGCCGCCTGGCTCTGCAGGTCCCCCTCCAGCGCCAGCAGCGCGCGGGCATGCCCCATCTCCAGCTGGCCCTGTTCCACGTACACCTTCACGTCCAGGTTGAGCTCCAGCAGCCGCATCAGGTTGGTCACCGTGGTGCGTGACTTGCCCACCGCCTGGGCGATCTGCTGGTGGGTGAGCTCGAACTCCTCCAGCAGCCGGTGCAGCGCCTGCGCCTCCTCCAGGGGATTGAGATCGTCCCGCTGGATGTTCTCGATGAGCGCCATGGCCATGGCGGCCTGGTCGTCCACCTCCCGGATCACCGCGGGAATCTCGGTCAGCCCGGCCAGTTGCGCCGCCCGCCAGCGCCGCTCGCCGGCGATGAGTTCGTAGCGCCCCGGTTCTCGCGCCGGACGCACCACCACCGGCTGCACCACCCCTTGGGCGGCGATGGAATCGGCCAGCTCGCGCAGCTTGTCCTCATCGAAATGGCGGCGGGGCTGGAAACGTCCCCGCTCCACCAGGTCGACGCCGATCATGGCCGGCGCTCCGCTGGGCTCCGCCGGAGTCTCCGCCGCCTTTTCGCGCACCGTCGGCGCGCCGCCGAGCAAGGCGTCCAACCCTCTGCCTAGTCCCCGTTTTGCCATGGTCTCTCCGTTGCTGTTCTGTCGGCCGGGACGGACACCCGGCTCTGATCATGATCTTCCGTCGGCCCCAATGAGTGCCCGGAGTCTATCCCCCATGCCGCCGGATCAGCTCGCTTGCCAGCGCCATGTAGCTCACCGCGCCGCGGGAGTAACGATCATAGAGCAACACCGACTGGCCATGGCTGGGCGCCTCGGCCACCCGCACGTTGCGCGGGATCACGGTACGGAACACCTGCTGGCCGAAATGGTCGATGAGCTGCCGCGACACCTCCGCCGCCAGCCGGTTGCGCAGATCGTGCATGGTGCGCAGGATGCCTTCCAGCTGCAGCTCCGGATTGTAAAGCTCCCGGATCTTGTCGATGGTGTTGAGCAGCCCGGTGAGCCCCTCCAGGGCGTAATACTCGGTCTGCAGCGGCACCAGCACCCCCTGGCTCGCCACCAGCGCGTTGATGGTGAGCATGCTCAACGAGGGCGGGCAGTCGATGAGCAGATAGTCGTATTCCGGCAGCAAAGGGCGCAGGGCCAGCGCCAGGCGGCGCTCCTTCATGGGGTGGTTCATGAGGGTCACTTCCGCCGCGGTGAGATCGGTGTTGGAGGGCAGCAGGTCGAACTCGTCCCCTGCGCTGCGCTTGAGCGCCCGCCGCACCGGCTGGTTCTCCAGCAACACCTCGTAAGTGGAGAGTTCCAGGTCGTGCTTGTCCACCCCACAGCCGGTGGTGGCGTTGCCCTGGGGATCCAGATCCACCAGCAGCACCCGCTTGCCGGCGCGCGCCAGGGCGGAAGAGAGATTCACCGCGGTGGTGGTCTTGCCCACCCCTCCCTTCTGGTTGGCAATGCTGATGGTACGCGCCATGGAGCACCCTCGTGGCCGGGGGAGCTAGTTTACACCAGAAGCTGGAGCCGATGGGCACGGCCTGAGGGCCTTTGCCCACCCTACCGGCTAACGATCACCGCATGCCGCTGCCCCTTCTCGCCAGGAACCCGCAAGGGCACCACTTCGGCGACCAGCTCCGGCGGCAGCTCGTTCAGCTCATCCTCCGGCACCCTCCCCTTCATGGCCAGCCAGCGACCGCCGGGAGCCAGCAGATGGCGGGTGACCGCCACCATCTGCGCCAGCGGAGCGAAGGCGCGACTGGTGATGGTTTCGAAAGACGCCCCGGGGTGATAGGTCTCGGCCCTCGCCTGCGCCACCTCGACATTCTCCAGCCCCAGCTCCAGCTTCACCTGGCGCAGGAAACGCACCTTCTTGGCATTGCTGTCCAGCAGGGTGACCTGCCATTGCGGCCGCGCCATGGCCAGGGGGAGACCCGGCAGGCCGGCCCCGCTGCCCACGTCCAGCACCCGCTCCCCCTGCACCAGCGGCAGGATGGAGAGCGAATCGAGCAGTTGGCGCGACACTGCTACGTCGGGATCACGAACGGCGGTGAGATTGAAGGCCCGATTCCAGCGAAACAGCAGCGCCAGATAATCCAGCAACAACTGCTGGCGCTCCGGCGCCAGCGTGACTCCCATCACCTCCAGCCCGGCGGCGAGCTGGCCCGGCCAGGCGGAATCCATGGCTTATACCTCCCGCAGCCCTTCCGACGGCTCCACCCGCGCCGCTCGCAGCCCGGCCAGCAGTGCGGCCAGCACCGAGGCCCCCAGGGTGAGCCCCAGCGCCACCAGGTAGTGCTGCGGCAGCAGACGGCACACCTGCTGCGCGGCCTCCAGCTGCGGCGCCAGCATCAGGTTGATGCCCCAGGCCGCGGCGCGGTAGATGGCCACCGCCAGCGCCCAGCCCAGCACCGCCGTGTAGAGGCTCTGCACCAGGGGAAACCAGACGATGTCGCCGGTGCGAAAACCCACCAGCCGCAGCACAGAGAGGTCTCGTCGCTTGCGGTCCACGTTGGCCCACAGGCTGGCGCCCAGCGAAAGCGAGAAGCCGGCCAGACCGATGAGCGCGATGGCCCAGTAGATGGCCGACAGGGTGCGGTCCATGCGCTGCACCGTCTCGATGTCCGCCGCCTGGGTGCGCACCTCGATGCCGCTGCGCTCGAAACCCTCCTCCAGTCCGGCCACGTCATAGATGGAACGGGCGTAGAGCCGGAAGCCGGTGTAGTAGCGTTTCCCCGGCGGCGTGCCGGACCACTCCAGGGCCGGCACCGCATGACCGTCGCGAAAGTCCTCCAGCGCCTCGTTGAGCGCCACCGAGGCGAACAGCGCGTCGCGCGGGAAGGCGCGCGCCGGTGCCACCCCTACCACGGTGAGGGGCAGATGCACCCGCTCCTTTCGCCCCTGGAAACGACGCACCAGGCTGCCGTCGATGCCGTCGCCCACCGACACCTGCAGCTTGCGCGCGGCGCTGGCCGATAACACCACCTCCCGCAGCCCCCGGGGAATGCCGGTGCCCGGCGGCAACAGCGGATCGCCCTCGGCCGAGGGGATCACCTCCAGCGACAGGATGCGCGGCGCGCGGTCGCTGGAGACCTCCAGGGTGGCGGCGATGCTGCGCACCCGGGGGACCACGAAGGCCACGTCGTCACGTTTCGCCAACGCGTCGATCCAGGCGCGGTCATAACGGTCGCTGCCCACCGGCCGGATCTCGCGCTTGGCCGGATCCTCGCGCAGCTCGTCGATCATGCTGCCGACGATGCCGAACTTGAGCCCAAACAGCACCATCATGGGCCCCAGCACCGCCGCCAGCGCAAGCACGAAGCAGACCGAGATCTGCCACTCATGGAAATAGTCCCGGGTGGCCAGCCCCAGCACCTGTCGCCACTGGCGCAACATCAGCCGCTCACCACGGTTTCGGCCATGCGCCCATCCTTGGAGCGGCGGGTGTGATGCGCCAGGCGGCGCAGACCCAGCTGCTTGATGTGTCGCCAGGCGTGGCTGGCGACAATGACGGTGATATTGCGCTCCTCCACCATCTGCATGAAGAGCGCCATGATCTTCTCCGCGGCGAAGGGATCCACCGAGGCGGTGGGCTCGTCGGCGATGACGATGGCGGGCCGATGGGCCAGGGCGCGACCGATGGCCACCCGCTGGCGCTCGCCGGTGGAGAGTTCGCCGGGCAGCTTGTGCAGGTGGCGGTGCAGCCCCAGCTCCTTCGCCAGGGCCTCCACGGTGCCATCCTCCTTCATGCCCAGGATACGGCGCGAAAGGTTGATGTTGTCCCGCACCGAGAGATAGGGCAGCAGTCCGCCGGTCTGCATCACATATCCCAGGTGGCGGCGGCGCAGCGCCGCCAGGCGATTCTGGCGGCGACGCTTCCAGGCCTTGGCGATGTCGTGGCTGCGGCCCTCCGCCTCGAACTCGAAGGTGTCGCAGCTGGAGGGCTGCAGCACGAAGGCCAGCATGTCCAGCAGGGTGGATTTGCCACAGCCGCTCTCACCGATGAGGGCGATCTTCTCCCCGGGTGTGATGCGCAGCGAAGGCACCCGCAGACGAAAGCTGTAGCCTTCGCTGGCGCGGGTCTTGACCACGTCCTTCAGATGATAGATGGGCCGCTCGGCGGGAGACTGCGCGGCCTGCTGCGCCTGCTCCTTCACCATCAGGGCAGCATGTCCAGCGACAGGGGGAAGACCGAATCGCCATCCACCGGACCGCCATCCAGGCTGATCCAGAGGTCGGTGTTGTCATGCAGCGCCTGGTAGTAGGCGATCTTCTCCTCCAGGCCCCGCAGGAACTCGATCTGGCGCCGTGCCGGCCAGTTCTGCCAGTCCTCCAGCGACAGGTTCATCACCTCGCCCCGGTAGGGCAGCCCCTCGATGTAGTCGCCGATGAGCCCCAGGTCAGCCAGGCTGGCCCCCTCCCCCGCCGTGGTGGCGGTGGTGCGACCCAGCCGCTCGGGATCCCGGGAGACGGTGGCGGCCAGGCTCTTGAGTTCGTCCAGGAAATTCTGCGGCGACAACACCCCCTCCTCGGCCCGCTCCAGCACCTGCTTGAGCACCGACTGCAGGTCCGACAGCTGGTCCCGGGTGAGCAGCACCCGCACCTCCACGGTGCGCCGCGCCGGCTCCAGGGGATCGCGATCCACCATCCAGGCATCGAACACCCTGGGGATGTTGCCCTGCCCTTTTTGCAGGTACTGCATGCGCAGCGCATAACCCAGGCGGGCCACCTTGGATTGCAGCTCCGCCAGCTGGGGGGTGGGCGGAGGCGCGGGTTGGCCGGCCGGAACTTCCTCCTCTTTTTCTCCTTCGGCTTTGGAGGAATTGACCGAACCACCCTGGGCCACCAGCTGCACCAGCTGCTGCGACAGGGCGTCCACCACCTGGCCGAACTCCTCGAGATCCCCGGTGGGCACGCCGTAATAGAGGCTGCCGATGCCGGGATAGTCGCTCAGCCGCCTGTACTGGGCGGCCGCCTTATCATGATCGGCCATCACCGAGGGGGTGAGCAGATGCAGCACGAAGAGGGCGATGCCGTTGTCCAGCGCCAGCCGCCTCAGCGCCTCGGTGCTGAGACCGGTACTGGAGAGGGGATCGTCCCCCTCGCGGGCCCCGGCATCGGTGATGAGAACGATGAAGCGGGCTTCGTGCTCCGACCAGTCCATGCCCTCGATGGCCTCGCGCACCCCGGCGTAGGCGTCCTCGCGAAAATCACGGCTGGAGACGGTGGCCGCCTTGAGCTGCTCCACCTTCTCCAGAAAGACCCCGGGGTTGGCCCCCTCCTGCAGGGTGACATAGGTGCGCGCCACGTAGTCCAGGCCGGGCACCGCACTGGTGTTGTCACGGAAGGCCACCAGTCCGAAGCTCACCTTGCCCAGCTGGCCGCTGTCCCCCAGCTGATCGTAGATGCGGCTCACCGCCTGGCGGGTGCGCTCGATGTATTCGTCCATGGAGAGACTTGCGTCGATGACGAAGACGATGCCGGCGGAATAGTCGTCGCCCCCGTCCTCCTTCCTGGCATCCCCGGGCGCCGGGGAGGCGGCCACCGGCTCCACCGGCCTGGCGCTCTCTTCCACCAGGGGAACGCTGGCGATCTTGAGCAGCCGCGCCTTCTCCTCCCGCAGCCAGGTCTCCCGGTAATCGAGGATGGGCACCAGGTAGAAATCCTTGCGGATGTCCACGTAGCCCTCGGGCTGCATGGCGATCACCGGCGAGCCGGGTTCCAGCTGCCCGGACACCGCCTGCTGGTACAGGGTGCGCCAGCGCTCCGCCCCCTGCTGCAACGCCTGTTGCAGCGAGGCGCGGTCCCGGAACAGCAGCACCCGATCGTGACCCGCCGGGTCGCGGAACACCAGGGTGAGCCCCTGGTTCCATTGGATGGCGTCCCGCTCCCGCAGCCACCCCGACAGTGTGCCGTGGCGATCGCTGCCCAGCAGCAGCCAGGGCTCGCCCCCCTGCTCCTTGCGCTGGTAGACATAGAAGACGCTGAAGGGGGTCACCGGCTGACCGGCTTGCACGTCACCCGGCTGGTCCACCAGTTGCGCGCCGGGCACCGTCACCACCCGCTGGTAGAGCGAATGCTTGCCCGGCATCAGCAGCGGTTTCGAAGGCGCCGCCTGCACCACAAACGAGACCAGCAGCAGGGCCAGCAGCCACCAGCGAGAAAAATCGGTTTTCACCTTGCCTTCCACTCCTGCAACCACAATGCGGCTCGCTCGTCCCCCGCCACCGCCTGCTTCTCCACCAGCGCCAGCAGACGCTGCAACCGCTGCTGCGCCTCGGCATCGCCCAGTTCCGCCGCCCGGCGATACCACTTGTGCGCCTGCACCAGGTCCGGCTCCTCGAACACGCTGCGGGCCGGGTCGAAGGAGACGGGATCCGCCTGCTCCGCCAGCGCCATGGCCGCCGCCGCGCTGCCCTCCCGGGCGGCCTTGAAATAGAGCAGCCAGGCATCCGCCAGCTGGCCGGACCGTTCGAACTGGCGCGCCTTCTCCAGCAGCTGCCCCGGGCTCACCTGACCAGCGGCAGCCAGCCAGCTCCGGGCCGCCGATCCCTCCGGCCCCGGTGCAGCAGGGCTGGAAGTTTCTTCTGCCGGCCGGGAAGGAGCCGCCGCCTCCGCATCGGCAGCGGTCTTCTCCTGGTGCGATTCCGGTGGTTCCGTCTCGACTTTTCGGGACTCAGCCTTTTCAGGCTGGACCTGGACCGGCGGCGTTGGAATGGCTTCCACCGGCTTGCGCTGGTCATCGGGCACCAGCAGGATCGCCGTCACCGTGGCGGCCACCACCACGCCGATGGCGACCCACAGGCGGGCGCGGCTCTCTTGCGGTTGCTCGTTCATCGTGGCGCTGGAATCGGTGACGAGAATAAGGAATGGGCAGGAAAGGGCTACGCCTCACTGGAAAGGAGCGATATTATCGCAAAACCTCCAAACCTGTAACGGCCCGCCTAGCCATGATCAAAAGATGCCCCTGGTGGCTGCTGTTTCTCCTGCTGCCCCTGGCCGCCTGCGCGGACCAGACCCTGCCTGGAAGCCGCAACTACCTGGACAGCCTGCGCAGCTTCTGGCAGGAGATCTATCCTGACGGTGGTGAGACCCTCTACTGCGGCTACCGCTTCCGCCCCTTCGACCGCCGCGTCAATGCTGAGCACGTCTACCCCATGAGCTGGGTCACCCGCCAGTTACGCTGCGGCAACCGGGACCGCTGCCGCCGCACCAGCGCCCGTTTCAATCGCATCGAGTCGGACATGCACAACCTCTACCCCGCCCTGGCCCGGGTGAACGAGGCGCGGGGCGCCATGGCCTTCGGCGAGGTGCCGGGGGAACGCCATCTGTTCGCGGGTTGCGATTTCGAGATCGACCATCGCAAGCGGCGCGTGGAACCACGTCCCGAGGCGCGTGGCCGCATCGCCCGGGCCCTGCTCTACATGGCCGACACCTATGGCCTCACCCTCTACGAGCGCCAGCGGCGGCTGATGGAGAAATGGAACCGCCAATATCCCCCCGATGCCGCGGAGCGGCGCCACAACCGCCGGGTGGCGAAACTGCAGGGAAGCGCCAATCCCTGGATCCGCTGACCGCCCGGGTTGCCGATGGGTTAGAATCCAGCAAATTTTCTGCCCGGAATGCCCATGAGCGAACTGAAGAACGATCGACTGCTGCGCGCCCTGCTGCGTCAGCCCGTGGACGTCACCCCCGTCTGGATGATGCGCCAGGCCGGCCGCTACCTGCCGGAGTATCGCGCCACCCGGGAGAAGGCCGGCGATTTCATGTCCCTGTGCCGCAGCCCGGAGCTGGCCTGCGAGGTGACCCTGCAACCGCTGGAGCGTTTCCCGCTGGACGCCGCCATCCTCTTCTCCGACATCCTCACCGTGCCCGACGCTATGGGGCTGGGCCTCTACTTCGAGGAGGGAGAAGGGCCCCGTTTCGAGCGCTCCGTGCGGGACCGCGCCGCGGTGAAGGCGCTGCCCGTTCCCGATCCCGAGCAGGAGCTGCGCTACGTCATGGATGCGGTGCGCACCATCCGCCGGGAACTGCATGGCCGGGTGCCCCTCATCGGCTTCTCCGGCAGCCCCTGGACCCTGGCCACCTACATGGTGGAGGGAGGCAGCACCAAGAACTTCGCTCTCGCCAAGAGCATGATGTTCGACCAGCCCGAGCTGATGCACGCCTTGCTGGACAAGCTGGCGCGGGCGGTCACCGCCTACCTCAACGCCCAGATCGCCGCCGGCGCCCAGGCGGTGATGATCTTCGACACCTGGGGCGGCACCCTCACCCCCGAGGATTACCGCGAATTCTCCCTCGCCTACATGCAGCGCATCGTGGAGGGGCTCACGCGGGAATCGGAGGGACGACAGGTGCCGGTGATCCTCTTCACCAAGGGGGGCGGCCAGTGGCTGGAGCCCATGGCAGAAACCGGTGCCGACGCCCTGGGGCTGGACTGGACCACCGACATCGGCGAGGCGCGACGCCGGGTGGGGGACCGGGTGGCGCTGCAGGGCAACCTGGATCCCTGCGTGCTCTACGCCTCACCCGGGGCGATCCGCCGCGCCGTTGGACGGGTACTGGAGCACTACGGCAAGGGCACCGGCCACGTCTTCAACCTGGGCCACGGCATCCATCCCACCATCGACCCGGACCACGCCGCCGCCATGATCGATGCGGTACACGAGCTGAGCCGGCCTTATCACTCCTGAACCGGCCGCTGCCGTAGGGCGGGCAAAGCGCAGCGTGCCCGCCACGGGTTGACGGGCACGGCCTGAGGGCCTTTGCCCGTCCTGCTCCGTGGGCGAGCGAGGCCTGCTACAACCGGTAGACGGTGGTGGTCATCACCTTGGACATGAGCTTCATGGCCAGCTTCACTGGCTTCGGCAACTCCACCCCGCCGTGGGCGCGGGCCTTCTGGCCGTGGCGGATCTCGTCCTCCTTCATCTGCTCGAGGATGGCCCGGGTGCGGCAGTCGCTCTCGGGCACCTGCGCCAGGTGCTCGTCGAGATGCCCCTCCACCTGCTTCTCGGTCTCGGAGACGAAACCCAGGCTCCACTTGTCGCCTGCCAGACCGGCGGCGGCCCCCAGGGCAAAGGAACCGGCGTACCAGAAGGGGTTGAGCAGGCTCAGCCGCCCACCCAGCTCCTCCACCCGCTCCTCGCACCAGGCCAGGTGGTCGTTCTCCTCCCGCGCCGAGCGCTCCATGGCACGCTTCACCTCCGGTTTGCGTGCGGTGAGCGCCTGCCCCTGATAGAGCGCCTGGGCGCACACCTCACCGGTGTGGTTGATGCGCATCAGCCGCGCCACGTGATCCCGTTTCTCCTCCGGCAGCTCGGAATGGCTGCAGGCCTCCGCCGGATTGGGCCGTTCGGTCACCAGGGGCCTGCCGAACAGGGTGCGCAGCGCCTGGTCGAAATTGAGGATCAGGTGGTCGATGGTGGTGAGGTTTCTATTTACGGGATTCATGATCAATTCATGCACTCAGGGCGTAGGATGGGCAAAGGCCGCCAGGCCGTGCCCATCGGTCCATGGCGGGCACGCTGCGCTTTGCCCGCCCTACGGTGACTTGAGCTTACCCAACCGCAATCTCCACTTGCGTCACATACACTTCGTTTCCCATGCGGGACTCGATCTCTTCCCTGGAAGCGGTTTCAAAGAAAAGCTCAAGAGCTTCCTTCAGGTTGTTTTTTGCCTCTTCAATACTTTCTCCCTGGCTCGCCACATCGACCTCCGGGCAAAGCGCCACATAACCGCCATCTTCCTTTTCGATTATCACTGTCAATTGTTTGTACACCTTGACTCTCCGCCCTTGGTCAATTCGTAACTTTTTATTTTACTCCTTTTCCACCAACAACTGCCTCGCCAGCAGAACCACCGGGTGAACGAACTCCACCTCCGGCACCAGCCCCTCCAGGTGCACCCCGCAACCGGCATTGGCGGTGACCAGGTAACGCGGCGCCAGCCGGCGGATCTCCTCTGCCAGCGGGGCGCCGATCCGGCGCGCCTGCCCGGGATGCTCCAGGAAGGCCAACCCCCCTGCCCCGCAACAGCCGCCGGCCCGGCCCACCTCCACCACCTCCAGACCGGGGGTGGCGGCCAGCAGGCGGCGCACCGCATCGCTGCCCTGGAGCCCATTCTCCAGTGTGCAGGGCAGGTGCAGGGCCACCCGCTCCTCCAGGGGCCGGAATGCCAGCCGCTCCAGCGCCCCGTGCTCCACCAGGAAAGCGGCGATGTCCCGATAAGAGGGCAGCAACTCTGCCAGCCGCACGCCACAGCCGCTGGAGACCCCCACCACGGTGTCCACCTCCACGAAGGCCGTCTGGCAGGTTTCGGCCAGGCTCGCCGCCCGCTTCAGCTCGCCGGCATGCTGCGCCAAGGCGCCGCAACAGAGCCGCTGCCGGGGCACTCGCACCTCGTAACCGGCCGCAGCGAGCAGCTCTCCCGCCGCGGCCAGCGCCGCGCCATCCAGCAACTCCCCGGTGCAGCCGGCAAAGAGCCCCACCCGCCCCAGGC
>JALXAM010000002.1 GCA_026992075.1 Sedimenticola sp.
GGGTAGAAGGTCTTCAGCCGCTCGGTCTGCTCCGGCCAGCCCAGGGTGGAGAAGGGCCAGAGGGCGGAGCTGAACCAGGTGTCGAGCACGTCTTCGTCCTGGCGCAGGGGGTAGTCGTCCGCCAGGTCATGCTGCTTGCGAACCTCTTCTTCGGAACGGCCCACGTAGACGTTGCCCTGGTCGTCGTACCAGGCGGGAATGCGGTGGCCCCACCAGATCTGGCGGCTGATGCACCAGTCCTGGATGTTGCGCATCCAGTCGAAGTAGGTGTTCTTCCAGTTGTCCGGCACGAAGCGGATGCGCTCGCTCTCCACCGCCTCGATGGCGGCCTTGGCCAGGGGCTCCACCTTGACGTACCACTGGTCGGTGAGGAAGGGCTCGATGACGGCGCCGGAGCGGTCGCCGCGGGGCACCATCAGCTTGTGATCCTCGGTCTTCTCCAGCAGGCCGGCGGCCTCCAGGTCGGCCAGGATCGCCTTGCGCGCCTCGTAGCGGTCGAGGCCGACGTATTTCTCCGGGATGAAACCCTGGTCGTCGGGTTCGTTGGCGCGGATGGCGGCATCCACGGTGAAGATGTTCATCAGGCCGCCGTGGGGCTGGTCGGCGATGGCGGTCTCGTCGCGGTGGCGGCGCCACACCTCGTAGTCGTTGAAGTCGTGGGCGGGGGTGATCTTGACGCAGCCGGTACCGAACTCGGGATCGACGTAGTCGTCGGCGATGATGGGAATTTTGCGGCCGGTGAGGGGCAGCTCCACGAACTCGCCGATGAGATGACGGTAGCGCTGGTCGCCGGGGTGCACCGCCACCGCGCAGTCGCCCAGCATGGTCTCGGGGCGGGTGGTGGCCACCACCAGGTGGCCGGTGCCGTTGCTCAGGGGGTAGCGCATGTGCCAGAGGTGGCCGTTCTCCTCCTCGGAGAGCACCTCCAGGTCGGAGACGGCCGTGTGCAGCACCGGGTCCCAGTTCACCAGCCGCTTGCCGCGGTAGATGAGCCCCTCCTCGTAGAGGCGCACGAACACCTCCTTCACCGCCTCGGAGAGCCCCTCGTCCATGGTGAAGCGTTCGGTGGACCAGTCCACCGAGCAGCCCATGCGCCGCAACTGGCGGGTGATGGTGCCGCCCGATTCCTCTTTCCACTGCCAGACCCGTTCGATGAACTTCTCCCGCCCCAGGTCGTGGCGGGTGAGCCCCTCGGCCTCCAGCAGCCGCTCCACCACCATCTGTGTGGCGATGCCGGCGTGGTCGGTGCCCACCTGCCAGAGGGTGTTGTCGCCCTTCATGCGGTGGTAGCGGATCAGGCCGTCCATGATGGTGTCCTGGAAGGCGTGGCCCATGTGCAGGCTGCCGGTGACGTTGGGCGGCGGGATCATGATGCAGTAGGGCCTGCCCTTGCCGGAGGGGGCGAACCAGCCGTTCTCTTCCCAGATCTGGTACCAGCGCGACTCGATGCGCTTGGGGTCGAAGGTCTTGTCCATGTGGAATGGTGGCGTGCCGTTCGGTAAAGAGCGGCAATTATAGCGGAATGAAGGTGCGCCAGTTTGCTTACGATGGTGTGGATCAAATGGGATCGTTGGGGTGATGAGGAGGCGTTGGTCGTCCACCGTCCCCAGGTTTATCCGGGCTGAGGGCAAAGAAGTGCGACCTTGGAACGAGCCCGTGGTATTCTCCCTGCCATGACGGCGGCGAGCCGCTTGGGAGCCTCTGATCTAATCCTGGACGAAGCAGGTTGTTCCCCTCCGGTTCGAGTACAAGGCGGAGTTCGCAGCCGATAACCAGCTATTGGCAAGAACTTCAATGCAGTAATCGGACCGGAGGGGGACAAGATGCGAGTTCGTGGATTAGATCAGAGGCTCCCTTGGGACCGGTAAAGTCGTAGCAAGGGAGCACAAAGAAGTAGTGGAAACTGAAAAAGCAGAGGGACTGGGGCGCTATCTCGTCGTCTTCACTGGCGCCCTCTTATTCTGGCTGCTGCTCACCGGCAGTCTCGATTCCCAGGAGCTTCTCGCCGGCCTGCTGGCCAGCGCCGTGGTCGCCGTCATGGCGGCGCCCCGGATGGGCATTCTCTCCGGCATCCGCTGGTCGCCGGTGCTGCCGCTGCAGGTGGCGCGCTATCTGGGCGTCTTCTTCCTGGCTCTGCTCAGGTCCAATTTCGACATGGCGCGCAGGGTGCTGTCGCCCGCCCTGCCCATCCGCCCGGCCCTGGTGGAGGTGAAAACCTCCCTCCAGTCCGATCTGGGCAGGCTGCTGCTGGCCAACAGCATCACCCTCACGCCGGGCACCCTCACCGTGGACGTGGAAGGGGAGCGGCTGCTGGTCCACTGGATCGACGCCAGCCCCGGCACCGACCTGGAGTCCGCCACCCGCGCCATCGTCTCCCAATTCGAAACCCACCTGCGGGAGTTCCTCGAGTGAACCTGAACCCCATCGAAAACCTGGCCCTGGCGTTGCTGGGCGGCGCGGTGCTGCTGGGCCTCTACCGGCTGTTGCGCGGCCCCTCGGCGGTGGACCGCCTGGTGGCGGCCGATACCCTGTCGGTGGTGATCACCGGCGCCATCGTGGTGGTGGCCTGGCTCTTCGCCAGCGCCCTCTATCTCGACGTGGCGCTGGTCTACGGCGTGCTCGCCTTCGTCGGCACCGTGGCCATGGCGCGGGCCCTGGAAGGAGGGCGCTCATGAGGCTGGTGGGCGATCTCTTCCTGCTGCTGGGGTCCGCCTTTCTGTTCCTGGGCGCCCTGGGGCTGGTGCGGATGCCGGACGTCTTCAACCGCATCCAGGCCGGCGCCAAGGCGGCCACCCTGGGCGTTCTCGGCGTGCTGGTGGGGATCGCCTTCCTGCAGCCGGGCTGGTGGCCCAAACTGCTGGCGATCGGCCTCTTCATCCTCTTCACCAACCCGGTGGGCTCTTCCACCCTGGCGCGGGCCATTCGCATCGCCGGCGTGCGTCCCTGGCAAAAGCCGGCGGAAGAATCCCGGGCGCTGGAGGAGAAATCATGACGGAATGGCTGGCCCTGATCCTGGTGGTGATGATGCTGGCCGCCGCCCTGGCGGTGGTGCTGGTGCCCAACCTGGTGGGCGCCATCGCCGCTTCCTCGGCGGTGTCGCTGGTGGTGGCGGTGATCTTCGTGGTGCTGCGCGCCCCCGACGTGGCCATGACCGAAGCCGCCGTGGGCGCCGGGCTCTCCGCCGCGGTGCTGGGGCTGGGCGTCCGCCGCCTGGGTTTGTGGAAGCTGAATGAAGGGAAGAAGGATGATGCGTAAGGCGGCCTCCCTGCTGTTCGCCGGCGGACTGGCCTTCCTGCTGGCGGTGCTGGTGGCCAAGCTGCCTTTCGGCGAGACGCCGATGGTGCTGGGCAAGCAGGTGCTGGCGCAGGGCGCGGAGCAGACCGGCACCGCCAACCTGGTCACCTCGGTGGTGGTGGGCTACCGCGCCTACGACACCCTGGGCGAGCTCTCCATCCTCTTCACCGCCGCCCTGGCCCTGGGGCTGGTGCTGGGCAAGCGCAACGCCGCGGCGCCGCGCGATCCCGACGCCGGGCTGGTGCTGCGCGCCAGCGCCGACCTGCTGCTGCCCCTGCTGCTGGTGGTGGGCTTCTACATCATCCTCCACGGCCACCTGACGCCGGGAGGCGGCTTCCAGGGCGGGGTCATCGTCGCCGCCGCCCTCTTCATTCCCATCCTGGCGCGCCCCTCCAGGGGGCTGGATCACGGCGTGCTGGTCTGGCTCGAATCCCTGGCCGGGGCGCTCTTCATCCTCATCGGCCTGGCGGCCCTGTTCCAGGACGGCGCCTTTCTGGAGCCGCTGCTGGGGAAGGGGGAGCTGGGGCGGCTGCTCTCCGGCGGCACCCTGCCGCTGCTCTATCTGCTGGTGGGGGTCAAGGTGGGCGCCGAGCTCACCGGGCTGTTGGTGAACCTGGCCGACGCGGAGGCGGTGGAGTGATGCCCATACCGCTGGACACCCTTTTCTTCGCCGGCGCCCTGGGGCTGGTGGCCATCGGCGTGGTGGGGATGCTGGCGAGCCGTCATCTCTTCCGGGTGCTCCTCTGCCTGGGACTGGCCGAGGCGGGTGGCAACCTGCTGCTGGTGCTCTCCGGTTACCGCTGGGATTCGGTGGCGCCGATCCTCACCGGCGACCTGCCGGTCGGCGTCTCCATGGTGGACCCGGTGCCCCAGGCGCTGGTGCTCACCTCCATCGTCATCGGCGTGGGCATGGAGGCGCTGGCGGTGGCGCTGCTGATCCGCATCCGCCGCGCCTACGGCACCCTGGACGGCCACGCGCTGCTGGCCCGCCTGCGGGAGGATCTCGACGAGCGGCTGGGGGTGGCGCCCGACCGCAGCGAGGATCTGCCCAAGGGTCACGCACCCTTCCCGGCGCCGGCGGCGAAGGAACAGGAGGTGAATCCATGAACGGCGCGGCACTGCTGGTGGCGCTGCCCCTGCTGACGGCCTTCCTCACGCCCAGCATCGGCCGGGTGTCGGCCACGGCGGCGCGGCTGCTCGGCCCCCTCGTGCTGATCTACTGCATCTGGCTGGTGGCCGGGTTGTGGGGCGCGTCGTTGCCCGTCTCCATCGCCATCGGTGGTTTCGCGCCGCCCCTCGGGATCAACCTCTATCTCGATCCGCTCGCCCTGCTGTTCGCCCTGGCGGTCTATGTGCTGATTCTGCTGGCCTGGCCCTGGACGGAGGGGACGCCGGGGCAGGCGGCCCTGCTGATGCTGCTGGCCGGTTCCACCGCCGCCCTGGCCCTGTCGGGGGATCTGTTCAACATCTTCGTCTTCTACGAGCTGATGTCGGCCGCCTCCTTCGGTCTCATCATCGTGCGCGGCGAGCGGGCCGCCCATCTGGCCACTCTGCGCTACCTGGTGCTCAGCGGCCTGGGCACGGTGCTCTTCCTGCTGGGGGTGGCGCTGGTCTATTTCCACACCGGCACCCTCAATCTGGCTCAACTGGCGCAGATGGCGCCGGACAAGCTGGCCGGCGCCCAGGGGCTGGCCGCCTTCGTGCTCATCCTGCTGGGGGTGGGGGTGAAGGCCGAGCTCTTCCCGGTGAACGGCTGGGTGCCCGAGGTCTATGCCGCCGCGCCGCGCTGGCTCTCGGGGCTGCTGGCGGGGCTGGTCTCCAAGCTGGCGGTGCTGGTGCTGCTGCGGATACTGGTGCTGGTCTTCGACTCGGAGCAGGCCCAGGCGGTGCTGCTGGTGCTGGGGCTGGCCGGGTTCGTCACCGGCGAGCTGGCGGCCTGGTGGGCGCGGGACTTCGTGCGCATGTTGTCCTTCTCCTCCATCGGCCAGCTGGGGCTGGTGTTCGTGGGCTTCGGCATCGGCGGCGCCGCCGGCGTCATGGCCGGCATCGCCGTGGCCCTTCACCACATGCTGGCGAAACCGGCGCTCTTCTATCTGGCGGAGTCCTGGGGCGGTTCCCTGGAACGGCTCCAGGGCGAGGCGCGGCGCGCGCCCCTGGCGGCGGCGCTGTTCGTGCTGCTGGCCCTCTCCCTGGTGGGGGTGCCGCCGCTGCCGGGCTTCTGGGCCAAGCTGCTGGTGGTGATGGGGCTGGGCGCCAAGGGGAGTGCGCTGGCCTGGGCCACCCTGGCCGGCATCCTGCTGATCACCGTGGTGGAGGCGGCCTATCTCTTCCGCCTGGTGGGCCGCTTCTACAGCGAGGGTGAGCCGGCCCACGCCGCGCCCCGTCTCCACGGCTGGGACTTCACCCGCGCCCTGCTGCTGGGGGGCGCCCTGGTGGCCGCCGCCTTCTGGATCGTTCCCCTGGGGCACTGGCTGGAGGGGGCTTCGCAACTGGCCGCCGACGTGCCCAGATACATCACCACCGTGCTCGGCCAGGGAGGCGCGCCATGACCCAGTACGATCTGCTGCTGCTTCTCTCCGCCGCCACTGCGCTCTTCATGCTGGCGGCGGGGCGGCTGCCCATCGCCGGATGGGTGGGCACCCTCGGCTATGCCGCCCAGGGCTGGATGCTGGCGCGCATGGCGGGGCTGGTCTATGGCGGCGCCCAGCCGGTGCCGGCCTCCTTCTCCTTCGAGGTGCTGGGCCAGCCCATGGTCTGGCGGCTGGACGTGGTGGGCTGGTTCTTCGCCGTGCTCACGGTGGGCAGCGCCCTCGCGGTGAGCTGGTTCAGCGCCGGCGCCTGGGGCCGGGACTACCGCGCCCATGGCGGGCGCCTGGGGCTGATGCACCTGGCCATTGCATTGAACGTGCTGGCCATGTTGCTGCTGCTGGGCAGCGGTGATCTGCTCTCGCTCTTCGTCGGCTGGGAGCTGGTGAGCTGGGCCAGCTTTTTGCTCATGGCCTGCGGCGGGGGCGAGACCCTAGCCTACGCCCGCCGCTACATGATCTATGGCCTGGGGGGCGCCATGGCGGTGCTGGGCGCCATGGCCATCGCCTGGCAGGCCGGCGGCAGCCTCCAGTACGCCGACCTGGCCGCGGCGGTGCCCCGAATGGCGGTCGGCACCCTCTGGCTGCTGGCCCTGCTGGTGCTGTTCGGCTTCGGCGTGAAGATGGCGGTGGTGCCCTTCCATCTGTGGCAGGGGAACGCCTACGCCTTCGCCCCCATGCCGGCCTCCACCTTCCTGGGCGCCATCTCCTCGCGCATGGGGCTGTTCGCCATCCTGGTGGTGCTGTTCAAGCTGGTAGGGGTGGCGCGGCTGGACGCCATGCCCTTCTTCGCCCACTGGAGCGCCCGCGACCTGCTGGCGGCGGTGGCGGTGCTCACCGCGGTGATCCCCAGCTTCGTCGCCCTCCGCCAGAACGACGCCCGCCTGCTGCTGGCGTGGCTGGGCATCGGCCAAGGGGGCTACATGCTGGTGGGGCTGCTCTCGGGCAACGAGCTGGGCACCGGCGGCGGCCTGATGCACGTCTTCAGCCACGCCACCTACCGGGTGGTGCTGGTGCTGGCCCTGGCGGCGGTGCTCTACCGCACCGGCACCGCCGATCTCAACCGCATGGGCGGGCTGGTGGTGCGCATGCCCCTCACCTTCCTGGCCCTGCTGCTGGGAATCATCGGCCTGGCGGGGCTGCCGCCCATCAACGGCTTCGTCTCCAAGCTGCTGGTCTACCGCTCGCTGGTGGTGGACAACTCGCCCATTCTCTTCGTCGGCACCATCGTCGGCACCCTGGCCACGGTGATGGCGGTCTACAAGCTGATCCACAACATCTTCCTGGGGCAGTTGCGCGCCGAGCACGAGGAGATCCATGAAGCGCCCTGGAGCATGACCCTGCCCATGCTGCTCTTCTCCGCCATCATTTTCGTCACCGGGGTGATGCCGGGGCTGGTACTGGAGTGGGTGGCGGCGGTGCAGCAGTCCCTAGGGATGAAGCCCATCGCCTGGACTCTGGGCGGCATCGACTATCCCAACAACGAACTGGACATGATCTGGATCGTCGGCATTCTGCTGGCAGGGGTGGGCATCGCGGCCCTCGTCTTCTTCGGCCTGGGCAACAAGGCCAAGCGGGTGCACCAGCTCGACAACTACGCCGGGGGACATTTCCTGGACGCCCAGACCCGGTACCACTACAGCGACCATTTCTACGCCGGGGTGATGCACCTCATCGGCGGCTGGTATCGCAACAGCTTCCAGTGGGCCGAGGCGTCGCTGGCCTCGGCGGTGGAGACCATCGCCGGCGCCTTCCACCGGCTGGCCTGGCAGAAGGTGCAGTCCATGGCCATGGCGGTGGCGGCGGTGTTGTTGCTGGCCTGGGCCATCTATTGACGCACGGGAGCCTGCCATGAGGGTGCGGAAAGAACTTGCAGGTCGGGCAACGCGAAGCGTGCCCGAGAAACGGCGGGAAAGCGGCGGCCAGGGCGCGGAGCGCCTCTGGCCAACCTGCGCCGGAATGCGTAGGTCGGACTTCAGTCCGACACGACGTTGGCCGGGTGTCGGGCTGAAGCCCGACCTACCTGTGGGATTTGCTAGGGGGTAGGGCATCATGATTGAGCTGATCGTCGAACTGGTGCTGATGCCCCTGGTGGCCTTCCTCGTCGGGCTGGGGCTGCTGCTGATGATGCGGCGCCTGGGCGCCCGGCTGCAGCGGCGCGTGGGGCCGCCCTTCTTCCAGCCCCTCTACGACGTGGTCAAGGCCTTCGGCAAGGAGACCCAGGTCTCCCACGGCCTGGTCCACGACTGGGGTGTGATCCTGGCGGTGGGCGGCTACATCGCCGCCGAGACCCTGCTGCCGGTGCCGGGCATGACCGGCCTGGCCGAGAAGGGCGGCCTGCTGGTGCTCATCTACATGACCATGATCCCATCCCTCGGCCTGGCGCTGGCGGCGGGCAACTGCGCCAACCCCAACGCCTCCATCGGCATCTCGCGGGCGCTCACCGCCATGCTGGCCTACGAGCTGCCTTACGTGATCGTCATCTTCGGCGCCGCCTGGCACTACGGCACCATGAACTTCGGCGAGATCCTGCGCATGCAGCAGGAGGGTGGCATCGGCAACTGGGGGGCGGTGCAGATGCCCCTGCTGGCGCTGGCGGCACTCTTCACCCTCCAGGGTATGATGGGCAAGCAGCCGTTCGAGATCTATGTGGCGCCGGCGGAGATCGCCACCGGCCCCATGGTGGAGATGGGCGGCAAGTACCTGGGTAGCCTGCTGGTGATGCAGTGTTTCCAGTACTACACGGTGGCGGTGCTCTATGTCACCCTCTTCCTGGGCGGCGGGCTCACCTGGTTCGATTTTCTGCCCAAGGTGTTCGCGGTGGCCGCGGTGCCCACCCTCATCGCCTTTCTCTTTCCCCGTTACCGAACCGAGGACATGGTGCGCCTGATGTGGAAGTGGCCGGTGCTGCTGGCGCTTCTCGGGCTTGCATTCGTGATGAATTGAGCATGAAGACCATAGGCAACATCCCGGTGGAGCCGGGCAGGAGAACCAACCCCCTGGCGCGGGTGTTCGACGAGTTCGTGCAGTTCTGCCAGTCCCGCTCCCTCTTCATGCTGCACTACTGCACCGGCTGCGGCGCCATCGAGCTGCCGCCGGCCATGACCTCCCGCTTCGACATGGAACGCATCGGCATCTCGCCCATGGTGACGCCACGCCAGGCCGACGTGCTGCTCATCACCGGTTACGTCTCGGTGAAGACCCTCAAGCGGGTGATCCTCACCTACGAGCAGATGCCGTCGCCCAAGTATGTCATCGGCATCTGCTCCTGCACCGTCAATGGCGGCATGTACTGGCAGAGCTACGCCACCGCCAAGGTGCTGGCCGACTACATTCCGGTGGATCTCTACATCGCCGGCTGCATGCCGCGGCCCGAGGCAGTGATTCACGGCATGCGCGAGCTGATGAAGAACATCCGCGAAGGCAGGGCCGAGGCCTGGAAGGACTACTACCGTAACTACGACCGCTATCTGGGCGAGCAGCAGCGGCTGTTCGGCGACCGCTGGCAGACCCCCACCGACATCATCGCCGAGGCGGAGCAGTACGGCCTCCTCACCGAGGGCACCCGTGGCGAGCACACCGCGCTGCTGGAGCAGGTCCAGACCCCGCTGCTGCCGGAGGAGATGCGCCTGTGAGCAAGGAGCTGAGAAAGTGGATGGACGATCTCCTGCAGGAGATCGGCAGCCTGAAGTTCGAACGCCGCGGCGACCACCGGGTGCGGGTGGACGTGGACAGCAAGTCTCTCCACACCCTGCTGGAGTTGCTGCGGGGGCGTGCCTCCTTCGTTCACCTGTCGGCCATCAGTTGCGTGGACTGGATCGAAGATGGCCAGTTCGAGCTGGTCTATCACCTCTGGTCCTACGAGATGAACACCCTGCTGTCGGCCCACACCCGTATTCCGCGGAAGCCGGCGGTCTACATCTCGGTCTACGACATCTTCCGCAACTGCGCCTTCTACGAGCGCGACATCCACGAGATGTTCGGCGTCTATTTCGAGGGCAGCCCCTGCATGGAGAAGTTCATCCTCACCGAGTGGGACGGCCCGCCGCCCATGCGCAAGGATTTCGATTCCGAGGCCTGGTGCAACGAACACTTCAACTGGCAGGACTACCAGCCGGAGTGGCTGAAGGAGATCGAGGCCGAGGGCGGCGGCATCGCCATCCATTCCGCCGAGCAGCGCTTCAGCCGGAGGGACATCGATGAGGCCTGAGAACTACGAGGCGCGGCGCCACCCGCCGAGCAACGAATTCGAGCTCAACTTCGGCCCCAACCACCCCGGCATCGAGGGCAACTACGCCTTCCGGGTGAAGGTGCAGGGCGATACGGTGGTAGAGGCCAAGGCCGATGCCGGCTATCTCCACCGGGGCTTCGAGAAGTTGATGGAGGGGCGGCTCTGGATCCAGAACATCGCCATCACCCCGCGCATCTGCGTGCCCGACCCGGTGCCCATGGAGGTGATCTACTGCCTGGCGGTGGAGGAGCTGTGCGGCCTGGAGGTGCCGGAGCGGGCCAGGTGGCTGCGCACCCTGCAACTGGAGATGTCCCGCTTCACCGCCCACCTGATGTATTTCGGCGGCCACGCCGCCACCACCGGCATGTACACCCCCAGCTTCTGGGGCATCGCCGACCGGGATCTGATCCTCGATCTCTTCGAGGAGCTCACCGGCGGCCGCGTCTATCACATCTACAACCTGCCGGGCGGGGTGCGCAAGGACGCGCCGGAAGGGTGGCTGCGGAAGGTGGCCGACACTTTCGACTATCTGGAGTCTCGGCTTTCCGACTACGACGACCTGCTGTTCAGGAACCAGGTCTTCGTGCGCCGCGCCAAAGGGGTGGGGGTGCTCAACCAGAAGCACGCCCTGGAGCTGGGCGTCACCGGCCCCAACCTGCGCGCCTGCGGCCTGGCTTTCGACGTGCGCCGGGACGATCCCTACCTGGTCTATGACCAGCTCGAGTTTGACATTCCCACCGAGGAGGCGGGGGACTGCCTGGCGCGTACCCTGGTGCGCCGCGCCGAGCTCATCGAGATCATCCGCATCATCCGCCAGATCCTGAAGGCCCTGCCCGACATCGACGGGCCGGTGCGGGCGCCCATCCCCAACCCCCTGGCCTGGAAGGTGCCGGCGGGCGAGGCCTACCCCCGGGTGGAGTCCTCCAAGGGCGAGCTGGCCTGGTACGTGGTCTCCGACGGCGGCGACAAGCCCTACCGGGTGCACATTCGCGGCGCCTCCCAGACCCACGCGGTGCAGGTGCTGGAAGAGCTGGCGGTGGGATCGCGCATCGAGGACATCGCCCAGATCATGTTCTCCCTCGACGCCTGCCCGCCGGAGGTGGACCGATGAATCCCAGCGAATCCATGTTCTCCCGCAGGCCGGGCTTCAACCCGACAAGAAGCAATACCGGGACAGGTAGGTCGGGCTTCAGCCCGACAATGAAGGCCTGGAATGTCGGACTGAAGTCCGACCTACAGACCGACCTACAGTCCGACCTACGGACAGGTACGGTCGCGGGAGACAGCGCTTTCCCAGGAGGTGCCCGGTGAGCAAACAGATCGACTGGAACGCCATGGGCTCGGTGCTGGCGCCCCTCAAGAACCTCCAGTTCCTGGGGCGCAAGCCGGTCACCGAGTCGCTGGATCCCCGCATCGCGGCGCCGCGCTACCGGGGCTTCCATCTCAACGCCTGGGACGAGTGCATCGGCTGCTCCAGTTGCCAGAAGGTGTGCGACAACGCCGCCATCACCATGATCCGCATTCCCGGCCTGCCCAACGACGCCGAGGCGGGGGTGCGGGATCTGCGGCCGGCCATCGACTATGGCCGCTGCTGCTGGTGCGCCCTGTGCGTGGACATCTGCCCCACCGGCTCCATCAACCTGTCGCGGGAGTATGTCCACACCTGCACCCAGGAGGAGATCGACAGCTATTTCATGCTGCCGCGCGAGATCGGCATGCATGGAAAGGATTATGGCCTGGGCTGGACCAAGACCGGCGATTCCGATCTGCTCGATCTGGAACGTCAGCCCATGCCCGAGCTGGTGCCGGAAGCGCGCATCGACAACTTCGACGAGATCGTCCTTGGCTACGACCGCCAGGCGGCCATCATCGAGGCTTCGCGCTGCGTCCAGTGCGGTATGTGCTACGACGCCTGTCCCACCCACATGCACGCCCCCGAGTACATCCGCGCCATCTGGCAGGACGACCTGGAGGAGGCGGTGCGCCAGATGTACCGCACCAACCCCTTCTCCCATGTCTGCGGACGGGTCTGCACCCATCGCTGCGAGACCGCCTGCTCCATCGGCCGCCGTGGCGAACCCATCGCCATTCGCTGGCTCAAGCGCTACGCCATGGACGGGGTGCCCCAGGAGCGGATCAAGGCGATCGCCGCCGAGGGCAAGGCGGAAAAGGCCACCGGCAGGAAGGTGGCCATCGTCGGCTCCGGCCCGGCCGGGCTCACCGCCGCCTACGACCTGGTGAAGCTGGGCCACCAGGTGGTGGTGTTCGAGGCTCAGGAGAAGCCCGGCGGCATGGTGCGCTACGGCATTCCCGACTACCGCCTGCCCCAGGAGGTGCTGGACCGGGAGATCGAGGTGATCACCTCCCTGGGGGTGGAGATCCACTGCAACACCAGGGTGGGCCGGGAGATCACCCTGGAGCAGTTGCGCGACCAATACGATGCGGTGCTGGTGGCCATCGGCCTGCAACAGGGGCGCTCCACCCGCACCCCCGGCAGCGACCACGAGCGGGTCTTCCGTGCGGTGGATCTGCTGCGCAAGGCCGGGGCCCACGAGCCCATGGAGGCGCCGGACGAGGCGGTGGTGATCGGCGGCGGCAACGTGGCCATGGACATCGCCCGCACCCTGGCGCGGCTGCAGAAACAGCAGAAGGGGGAGGTGAAGGTGACCGTGGTGGCGCTGGAGGAGGAGAAGAACTTCCTCGCCGACCCGGTGGAGATCAAGGAGGCCCGGGAGGAGGGCATCACCATCCTGCCGGCGCGCGGGCCGCGCGAGATCGTGGTGGAGGATGGCCGGCTCAAGGGGCTGAAGACCCTGCGGGTGGTCTCCATTTTCGACGAACAGGGCCGCTTCGCGCCGGTGTTCGACGAAAACGACGAGTGTCTCCATCCGGCCGACATGGTGGTGGAGGCCATCGGTCAGACTCCTGATGACTCCATCCTCAGTGAGGCGCTCATCGAACAGCTCGAGTGGGAGCGCGGCCGGGTGAAGCTGGATGAAAACGGCCACACCTCCCTCTCCTGGCTCTGGGGCGCCGGCGACGTGGTGCAGGGGCCGGACGTGGTGAGCGCCGTGGCCTCGGGCCACCGTGCGGCCGAGTCGATCCACAGGCACCTGATGGCCCAGTCCTGACCGCCCGGGTAGGTCGGGCTTCAGCCCGACGCCTGATGGGCATACTCCTGGCCTCGGTGATGCTGGCCAATGAGGAGCACGTAGGTCGGGCTTCAGCCCGACATGAAGCGGAACCGGAACCTGTGGGTTGGCCTTCAGCCCGACAAACTGCCTCTCCGGTGTCGGACTGAAGTCCGACCTACGGTACCTTCCAATGCAAAATTCGACCTGAAGACCCGACATGAGCGAAGTATCAGGAAAAGACAAACTAGCCGGCTGCAAGAGCATCGGCGAGATTCTCGATGTGGCGCTGGAGTTCGAGAAGACCGCCAGAGACTTCTACACCGACCTGATTCCCAGGGTGAGCAAGAAGTTCCGCTGGGTGGTGGAGTCCCTGGCGGAAGAGGAGGAGAAGCACTATCGCTATTTCGAGGAACTCAAGGCGCGCCCGGACATCCAGGAATTTCTCTCGGTGCAGGTGAAAACCCCCGCCAGCGACCACCATTTCAGCGACGCCGTGCTGCTGCCCGACCTGGGTGAAAAGCCCGACGATCAGGACATCCTCCGCTACGCCCTCTATCGCGAGAAGGCGGCCATGGACCAGTACTCCGAGCTGGCCGAGACCGCGCCCGAAGGCCCCATCCGGGATCTCTTCCGCTTCCTGGCCAAAGAGGAGACCGAGCACAAGAACGAACTGGAAAAGCTCTACTACGAGGTGGTCCACTCCGGCGGCGTCTGAGGGCCGGAGAGCGGGGTCCCGCTGCCGATCTCCCCAGAGGCTTGAGCGTCCCTTCGCGCATGGTCGATCGCTCCGGGCACAAAAAGCCCCGGTGCTGCTATCATTGCGCCTCTGTTTCCAAAGCTAGGATCACACGCCATTCCCCAGCCCAGGATCATCCCCCGGCCGGAGCACAACATCTCGCGGGCCAACATCTCCGAGAACGCCCTGAAGGTGCTCTACCGGCTCAAGAAGAGCGGCTACCAGGCCTACCTGGTGGGCGGGGGCGTGCGCGATCTGCTGCTGGGACGGGAGCCGAAGGACTTCGACGTGGCCACCGACGCCACGCCGGAGGAGGTGAAGGCGGTGTTCCGAAACTGCCGCCTCATCGGTCGTCGCTTTCGCCTGGCCCATGTGCGGTTCGGGCGCGAGATCATCGAGGTGGCCACCTTTCGCAGCGCCAACTTCGGCAAGGCGGAGCAAAGCGCCAACGGCATGGTGCTGGAAGACAACCAGTACGGCACCATCGAGGAAGATGCCCTGCGGCGCGATTTCACGGTGAATGCCCTCTATTACAACATCGCCGATTTCTCGGTGGTGGATTACAGCACCGGCATGGAGGATCTCCAGGCGGGTCGCCTGCGGCTGCTGGGGGATCCCGAGACCCGCTACCGGGAGGACCCGGTGCGCATGCTGCGGGCGGTGCGTTTCGCCGCCAAGCTGGGTTTCACCATCGAGCCGGAGACGGAAGCGCCCATACCCACTCTGGCCCACCTGCTGGCCGAGGTACCGCCGGCGCGGCTGTTCGAGGAGGTGCTCAAGCTCTTCATCGGGGGCTACGCCGTGGCCACCTTCGAAAAGCTGCGCCACTATGACCTCTTCGCCCAGCTCTTTCCCCAGACCGAGGAGGCGCTGAGCCACGAAGAGCACGAATTTCCCCTCACCCTGGTGCGCAAGGGGCTGGAGAACACCGACCGGCGTCTGGCCGAGGAGAAACCGGTGACTCCGGCTTTCCTCTTCGCCGTGCTGTTGTGGGAGCCGGTGCGCCGCATAGCGGAACGGCTGGAGCGGGAGGAGGGACCGGCTACCTATCCCGCCATCCAGCAGGCGGCGGGCTGGGTCATCGCCCGGCAGGTTCAGCGGGTGGCCATCCCACGCCGGTTCACCACCCCCATGCGGGAGATCTGGAGCCTGCAATCCCGCTTCCACAACACCCGCGGCAAGCGTCCAGCCCGGCTGCTGGCCCATCCCCGTTTCCGCGCCGCCTACGATTTCCTGTTGTTGCGGGCCGAGTCGGGTGAGGCCGACCCCGAACTGGCCGCCTGGTGGACTCGCTACCAGGAGCAGCAGGGACTGGATCCCCGGGGTGGCAACAAGCCGGCGGCGGGAAGGCGCCGCCGTCGCCGCCGGCCGCGCAGGCGTCCTCCCGCCCCGTGAGTCGGGCCTGGATCGGGCTGGGGAGCAACCTGGATCGCCCCCGGCAGCAGCTGGAGCGGGCCTTTCAGGCTCTGGACACACTGCCGGAAAGCCGGTTGGCCGCCCGCTCGTCGCTCTACCGCAGCGCCCCCATGGGGCCGGCCGATCAGCCGGACTATCTCAACGCGGTGGCGCTCCTGGAGACGGCGCTGGAGCCGCTGGAGTTGCTGGACCGGCTTCAGGCCATCGAGCAGGCCCAGGGCCGCAAGCGGGAGCGCCACTGGGGGCCGCGCACCCTGGATCTGGATCTGCTGCTGTACGATGACCTGGTGATGGACCATCCCCGGTTGCGGCTTCCCCACCCGGGCATCGGCCAGCGGGACTTCGTGCTGATTCCGTTGCTGGAACTGGCCGGAGAGCTGGAGATCCCGGGTTGGGGCAGGGCATCGCGATTGCTGGCAAAATGCACCTCCCGGACAGCGAGAAGAATCGGATGAAAAAGATCACCATCTCCACCCTCAACCGCATGAAGTCGGCGGGCGAGAAGATCGCCGTGATCACCGCCTACGATGCCGGTTTCGCCCGACTCTGCGAAGAGGCCGGCGCCGACGTGCTGCTGGTGGGCGATTCTCTCGGCATGGTGGTGCAGGGGCACGAGAGCACGCTGCCGGTGACGGTGGACGACATGGTCTACCACACCGCCATGGTGAGCCGGGGCAGCGAACGGGCCTTCATCGTCGCCGACATGCCTTTCATGAGCCACGGTACCCCCCGCCAGGCATTGGATTCCGCCGGTCGGCTGATGAAGGAAGGGGGGGCCCATATGGTGAAGATCGAGGGGGGTGAGCCGCAGGTGGAGACGGTCCACCACCTCACCCGGAGGGCGGTGCCGGTTTGTGCCCACCTCGGCCTGTTGCCCCAGTCCATCCACCAGCTCGGCGGCTACCGGGTGCAGGGGCGGGAGCCCCACGAGGCCGAGCGCATTCTCAAGGAGGCCTGCCTGCTGGAAGAGGCGGGAGCCCAGATGCTGGTGCTCGAATGCGTGCCGGAGCTGCTGGCGCGGGAAGTCACCGCCTCTCTTTCCATTCCGGTGATCGGCATCGGTGCCGGTAGTGGCTGCGATGGCCAGGTGTTGGTGCTGCACGACGTCCTGGGCATCACCCCCGGCGACGCGCCCTCCTTCAGCCGAGATTTCATGGCCGAGGCCGGCAACGTCCAGGGCGCCCTGGAGGCCTACGTAGCCTCGGTGCGCGATGGCAGTTTCCCCGGGCCGGAGCAGAGTTTCCAGTGAAACGGGTGGTGGAACCCGCGGAGCTGCGGCAGGCGCTGGCCCTGGGAAGGGGCCGAGTGGCCTTCGTGCCCACCATGGGCAACCTGCACCAGGGGCACCTGGCGCTGGTGCGGCGGGCCCGCGAGCTGGCCGAACGGGTGGTGGTGAGCATCTTCGTCAACCCGCTCCAGTTCGACCGCAAGGAGGATCTGGAGGCCTATCCCCGCACCCTGGAGCGGGATGCGGAACTGCTGGAAGGAGAGGGGGTGGAACTGCTCTTTGCGCCGACGGTGGAGTTCATCTATCCGGAGGGCATGGAGCGGCACACCCGGGTGGAGGTGCCTGTGGTCTCCGAAGGGTTGTGCGGCGCCTCGCGGCCTGGCCATTTCACCGGGGTGGCCACCATCGTCTGCAAGCTGTTCAACCTGGTGCAGCCGCAGATTGCGGTGTTCGGCAAGAAGGACTACCAGCAGCTGCTGGTGGTGCGCAAGATGGTGGCCGATCTGGCCCTGCCGGTGGAGATCCTGGGGGTGGAGACGGTGCGCGAGGCCGATGGACTGGCCATGAGTTCACGCAACAACTATCTCACCACCGAGGAGCGTCGGCGGGCGCCGGCGTTGTACCAGGCATTGAGAGCCGTGGCGCAGGCGATGATTGCGGGTCGACGGGATTATGGAGAATTGGAGTCAGAGGGCAGGGCGCGGCTGGATGCCGCCGGACTCCAAGTGGACTACTTCGAGATCCGCCGCGCGGAGGATCTGGCGCCGGCTGGAGAAAACGACGGGCGGCTGGTGATCCTCGCGGCCGCGTTCCTGGGCAAGGCGCGGCTCATCGACAATCTGGAAGTGGAACTGCGGTGACACACGACCTCCCCCGCAAGCGGGGGAGGGTCGGGGTGGGGGCTTCAGGGTACACTCACCAGCTCCAGTAATCCCCTCTTGGCCCCTGCTGCCGGAACCAGGGCGGCGGAGAGAAGAAGTCGTCGTTGAAGGAGGGGAAATCGGGGATCCGCGGAAAGGCCGGCATCTCCATGGGGAAGGCGGACAGGTTGTCGCTCAACGCGTCCAGCAGCTGCTGTTTCATGGGTGCCGGCAGCTCAGACTCCTTGCGAACCTGGGCGCTGATCTCCTCCCTGGTGCCCTCGTACTCGAAGCGCTTCTTGTTGCCGTTGCTGTCCAGGAATTCCACCACAGCCTTGTATTTTCCGTCCGGATTCTTCACTACCGACAGGGACTGGAAGCTTTCCCACACCCGGGATTCGAATTTCGGGGCACCGGGCACTGGTGGCAGGTTGCCCGGGTGTGGTGGCCTGGGTGCATTTTGCGGTTGCCGGGACCAGCGGCTCTGCAGGGTGACCTCCACCTTCACCGGCTTGCCGTGGCGCACCACTTCCAGGCTCGCCTTGTCGCCGGGTTTGGCGGCTCGAACCCGTTGCACCAGATCCCGTGGGGAAAAGAGCTTGTCCCCGTTGTAGCTGAGCAGCACGTCGTTCCGCTTCAGCCCCGCTTCGGCAGCGGGCGAACCCGGCATTACGCGCACGATCAGCAGTCCCTGGTTTTTCTCGATCCCCTCGGGCAACTGGGCCTGAACGGCCTCCGGCACCGGGCCCACCGCCACGCCCATCCACACCGGCGCTGCGGCGGGTGCCGGCGGCGGTGCCATGTTGCCGGGGTTTGAGTGTTGCGCCCCTGCGGGAAGCGACATGACCAGCGCCATGGTCGCGGCCAGGGGGAGCAGCATCTGTTTATTCTTCATTCCAACCTCCATTTCCTCTCCTCGAGATGCGGGCCGGTCCGACGCGACCGGCAAGAAATGCCCCGGTCCTGGTAACCGGGAGCCAGTACAGCATTGACAAGCATGGGGTCTGACCCAAATCTTTTCAAATGATTCCCGAATTCTGCCGCCTTGAAATCCGGTGCCGCAAACCCACTTGCAGAACTGGCACCTGCACGGGCCGGGTTGGCCGGGAGCACCCGGCAGGGATCTACCAGTCGAGAACGGAGGAAAATCATGTCCACATTGCAGCAGATCAAGAGTGGCGTCAGCCAGGCCTGGGACAACCTGGTGGAGGGGTGGCAACATCTCTACCGCAAGGCCGCTGGAGCCATCACCAGGTTCGGCCGTGGTAAGGCGGACGAGGAGGAACAGCGTGAGCTGGCATTGCGCAGCGCCGGATGGGGCATGCTGCCGGCCGAGGTGTTCGACGACGACGAGAAGGTGGTGGTTCGCATCGAGGTTCCCGGCATGGAGGGCGCCGATCTCAACATCCAGGTGGTGGAGAACTATCTGGTGGTGAGCGGCCACAAGCGCGTGGAGAAAGAGAAGACGGAAGGTCGCTACCATGTGGTGGAACGCGCCTACGGCAGCTTCGAGCGGGCCATTCCCCTGCCGGAGGAAGTGGTGGCCGATGAAGCCGATGCCCGCTACCGGCGGGGTGTGCTGGAGGTGACCCTGCCCAAGTCCTCTGCCCTTCGGCGGCGCAAGATCGAGGTGAAGGTGAACTGATCCGACTTGCGGCTGTCCTTTGGAGGCGTAAAGAGGGACGGGGTCGTGAGGCCCCGTCCTGTTGCCCGTTTTTGGAGGTGAGTCGATGAAGAAGAGGGGATTGTCCAGCCTTTTCCTGGTGCTGTTGTCCTGTTGGCTGTTTGCCGCTGCGCCTCTGGCGGCATCCAGTGCCGGGGTGCCGGGAGACACCCTGGCGCCCATGCTGAAGCGGGTATTGCCGGCGGTGGTGAACATCTCCACCACCTCTTATGTGGCTCAGCGCCAGGGCGGGTTGTTGGAGAATCCGTTCTATCGCCACTTCTTCGGTGGTCGCGGTCCGGTCATCCAGAAGCGTTCCCAGAACCTTGGCTCCGGAGTGATCGTGGACGCCGACAAGGGCTGGATCATCACCAACCACCACGTGGTGGAGGGAGCCGACGAGATCACCGTTACATTGCGGGACCAGCGCAGTTTCAAGGCCAAGCTGCTTGGCGCGGATCCGGCGGTGGACATCGCCCTGCTGCAGATCCAGGCGAAGGGGTTGAAAGGGTTGCCGCTGGGGGATTCCGACCGCCTTCAGGTGGGGGATTTCGTGGTGGCCATCGGTAACCCCTTCGGCCTGGGTCAGACCGTCACCTATGGAATCGTCAGCGCCCTGGGGCGTACCGATCTGGGAATCGAGGGTTACGAAAACTTCATCCAGACCGATGCCTCCATCAATCCCGGCAACTCCGGGGGGGCGCTGGTCACCACACGCGGAGAGCTGGTGGGGATCAACACCGCCATCATGGGCGGTTCGGGCAACATCGGAATCGGTTTCGCCATCCCCGCCAACATGGTGAAAGCGGTGGCGGAGCAGCTGGCCCGCTACGGCGAAGTGCAACGGGGCCAGCTGGGAGTGGTGATGCAGGACCTCACTCCGGATCTGGCCAAGGCCTTCGGGTTGGAGAACACCCGGGGAGCGGTGGTGACCCAGGTGGTGCCAGGATCCGGCGCGGAAAAGGCGGGGCTCCGCTCCGGTGACGTCATCGTGGGTATCGATGGCAAGGAAGTGCGGGACGGCAGCGCGTTGCGCAACGCCATCGGAATCCTGCGCGCCGGCAGCCGGGTGCGGCTGAAGGTGCTGAGAGAAGGCAAGCCGCTACAGCTGGTGGCCACCATCGCCCTTCCTCGGGATGCCCGCACCGAAGGCGAACGGCTCAATCCGCGTCTTTCCGGTGCGCTGTTGGGCAACCTGGGTAAGGATCACCCGCTGGGTGAGAACGGTGGCGTGGAGGTCCAGGAGGTGGTGCCGGGAAGCGAAGCGTGGCAGGCTGGGCTGCGGAAGGGTGACGTTATCGTCTCCGTCAACCGGCAGCCGGTCCATGATCTGCTGGAGCTTTCCCAGGTGCTCACCCGTGGTGGCGGCAGCCTGCTGCTCAATGTGCGACGAGGCAACGGCGCGCTCTTCATCGTGATGCGATGAGCGTGAAACGACGAATACGAACAGAAACCGGAAAATCAGGCAAGGGGTGACACATGGAGTTCAAAGACTATTACGAAATCATGGGGGTGAGTCGGGACGCCACCCAGGATGAGATCAAGCGGGCCTATCGCAAGCTGGCGCGCAAGTATCACCCCGACGTGAGCAAGGAGCCGGACGCGGAGGAGAAGTTCAAGCAGCTGGGTGAAGCCTACGAGGTACTCAAGGATCCCGAGAAAAGGGCCGCCTATGACCAGCTCGGGGCCAACTGGAAGGCAGGCCAGGATTTCCACCCGCCGCCGGACTGGGACGCCGGTTTCGAATTCAGCGGGGGCGGCTACACCGGCGGAGGTGGAGAAGGCTTCGACTACAGCGATTTCTTCGAGTCCCTGTTCGGCGGCGGTTTCCGCCGGGCCGGTGGCGCCGGTGCGGGTGCGCGGGGAGGGTTTCATGCCCGGGGACAGGACACCCACGCCAAGGTGCTTATCGACCTGGAGGATGCCTACCGTGGCGCGGTGCGCCAGATCACCCTGCAGTCGCCGGAGGTGGATGCCAATGGCCATGTCACCACCCGCCAGCGCACCCTCAAGGTGAACATTCCCAAGGGGGTGCGCGAGGGCCAGCGCATTCGCCTGGCCGGTCAGGGCGCGCCCGGAATCGGGGAGGGACCGGCGGGGGATCTCTATCTGGAGATCGCCTTCAAGCCGCATCCCTTCTACCGGGTGGAGGGGAAAGATGTCTATCTCGACCTGCCGGTGGCCCCCTGGGAGGCGGCCCTGGGGGGGCGGGTGAAGGTGCCCACCCCCGGTGGCGTGCTGGACCTGAAGCTCCCACCGGGTTCCAATACCGGCAAGAAGATGCGGCTCAAGGGCAAGGGCATTCCCTCCCGTGAGCCGGGAGACTTCTATGTGGTGCTCAAGGTGATGACGCCTCCTGCGGAGACCGAGGAGCAGAAGGCTTTCTACCAGGAGATGCGGGAGAAGTTCAGCTACAACCCGCGCAGCGCGCTGGGGGTGTGACCGATGAATGAGATGAAGGAAAAGGTACTGGAAGGGCTGCTGTTGGACGAGGGCTGCGAGCTGAGTCTGGCGGAGCTCAGCCGCGCCTGCTCCATGCATGCGGAGTGGCTGCTGGAGCTGGTGGAGGAGGGCATCCTGGAGCCGCGCGGCCGGGGACCGCTGGAGTGGCGTTTCGAAGCTCCCGCACTGCAAAGGGCCCGCATGGTGCGCAATCTGCAGCGGGATCTTGGGGTGAACCTGGCCGGGGCCGCCCTGGTGGTGGAGCTGATGGATGAGATCGACCGCTTGCGCGCCCGCTTGCGACGACTGGAGCCGGGCTGCTGATGAAGGAGGAGGTCTGGCTGCGGCACCGTCTGGCCAACTGGCTGCAGTCGCTGTTCCTCCTGCTCTTCATGGCAGCCTTCCTGGCTCTGGTGGGCTGGCTGCTGTGGGGTCCCGAAGGGTTGGTTTCACTCTCACTCAGCCTGCTGTTGCTTCTACCGCTCAACCCTGCGGCTCACCCTGAGCTGCTGATGCGCCTCTACGGTGCCCGGCGGCTGGCGGAAACGGAGGCGCCGGGATTGTGGCGCGCGCTGGCCCAGTTGTCGCGCCGGGCCGGTCTGTCATCGGTGCCCGAGCTGTGGTATCTGCCCAGCGCCATGATCAACGCCTTCTCCACCGGACGGCCGGATCGTGCTTTCGTCGTCGTCTCCCGGGGATTGCTGGAGACGCTGGATGAGCGCGAGCTGGTGGCGGTGCTGGCCCACGAGATCAGTCACATCCGTGCCGGTGACACCCGGGTGATGGGCCTGGCCGATCTCTTCACCCGTCTCACCGCGATCCTGTCGCTGCTGGGACAGCTGCTGGTGATCGTCAATCTGCCTCTGTTGCTGTTGCACCAGGTGCAGATCAACTGGTTCGCCATCCTGCTGCTGGTGATGGCGCCCACCGTCACCGCGCTGGCCCAGCTCGGCCTTTCCCGTACCCGGGAGTATGACGCCGATCTCAATGCCGTCCGGCTCACTGGCGATCCCGAGGCGTTGGCCAGCGCCCTGATCAAGATCGACCGTTACACCGGCAATTTCCTGGAACAACTGCTGTGGCCGGGCAAGGGGGTGCCGGAACCTTCCTGGCTGCGCACCCATCCACCCACCGGGGAGCGGGTCCGCCGTATCCTCCAGCTTGGCAGGCGGGATCTGGGGGCGTCGCTGCAACCTCACGGGCTGCCCATGCACCGCCTGGTGGCGGATTCTTCCCGGGCGCCCCGCTGGCATCTGCACGGTCTCTGGTTCTAGTTTCGGTTCGATCTTGAAAAAATCCTCTCCATCCCTATCTGAATGCTGAAGCAAGGGATGAGCGGTCGGTCGCGGATGACCGGCGGCCAACCTGAAACCGGTTATTCAGAGGAGGTGTAGAGATGTTTGGATTCCCAGGATTCGATCGCACCATTTTCGATGATCTCCTGCGTTTCCAGCGGGAGATGGAGAGCTTGTTCGGTGGCCCCCTGACCACCGCCATTCGTTCCATGGGTCCGGAGGCGTATCCGGCGGTGAACGTGGGCACCACGCCGGAAGAGGTGGACGTTTACCTCTTTGCTCCCGGGGTGGATCCCACCACGCTGGATATCAGCCTGCAGAACAACGTGTTGACGGTGGCCGGCGAACGGCGGGTGATTCGTGAAGAGGGTGCCAGCTATTATCGAAAGGAGCGTTTCGACGGTGAGTTCCGTCGCGTGCTCACCCTGCCCGAGGATGTCGATCCCGATCGTGTGGATGCCACCTACAACGACGGTGTGCTGCACATCCGCATCGAGCGGAAGGAGTCGAGCAAGCCGAAGCAGATCAAGGTCAACTAATCGAGGCAGGAGGTGAGAGCGATGAGTGACAAGAACGAACTGACCACCACCCAGACGAAGGAGGTACAGCCTGCGGCGGAACAGAAACGGCTGGAGCAGGTGGTTCGTCCGCCGGTGGATATCTTCGAGGATGAGTCGGGCATCACGGTGCATGCCGATATGCCGGGCGTCTCGAAGGAGCGGCTCAACGTAAAGGTGGAGGGAGACACCCTCAGCATCGAGGGGACGGTGGACATCCCTATGCCTGAAAACATGGAGCCGCTCTATGCCGAGGTGCGGGCCACCCGCTATGAGCGCAGCTTCACCCTGAGCCCCGAGATGGATGTGGACAAGGTGGAGGCCAGCCTGAAAAACGGCGTGCTCACCTTGCGCATTCCCAAGCGTGAAGAGCACAAGCCGAAGAAGATCGAGGTGAAGGTGGGCTGATCACCAACCGTGGACCCGGCAACAGGCCGTCATCCCTTTCCGGGGTGGCGGCTTGTTTGTGTTGGTCCGGAAAATCCGATCGGCTGAAAAGTCGATGCCCCAAAGTCGTTGGCGCAGTGGGGCTGAAGCCCCACCTACAACCATCGGTTTTCCCTGATCTGAGGTGTAGACTAGTTTTTTTTGAATATTAGGGAACCTCTGATTTAATCCATGAACTCGCATCTTGTCCTCCTCCGGCCCGATTACTGCGTTGAAGTTCTTGCCAATAGCTTGCTATTGCCTGCGAACTTCGCCTTGTACTCGAACCGGAGGAGAACAACCTCCTTCGTCCAGGATTAAATCAGAGGTTCCTTAGCCCGTAGAATGGCTTTCTCATGACCGATCGACTGACCATCACCCGCCCCGACGACTGGCACCTTCACCTGCGGGATGGCGAGGCGCTGCGCCACACGGTGCCGCACAGCGCGCGGCGCTTCGCCCGGGCCATCGTCATGCCCAACCTCAAGCCACCGGTGGTGACCACCGATCAGGCTCAGGCCTATCGCGAGCGGATCCTGCATGAGGTTCCGGAAGGGGTGGCGTTCGAGCCGTTGATGACTCTCTACCTCACCGACCAGACGCCAGCGCAGGAGATCCGGCGGGCGAAAGAGTCCGGTGTGGTGAAAGCGGTAAAATACTACCCGGCAGGTGCCACCACCAACTCGGAGAACGGCGTCACCGACCTGCGCCGTTGCTATCGCACCCTGGAGGCGATGGCCGATGCCGGGTTGCCGCTGTTGATGCACGGCGAGGTCACCGACCCGGAGGTGGATGTTTTCGACCGTGAGGCGGTCTTCATCGACCGGGTGTTGCTGCCTCTGTTGAAGGCCGTTCCCGGACTCAGGATCGTCTTCGAACACATCACCACCCGGGATGCCGCTGCCCTAGTGGCGGAAACCGCTGAGAACCTGGCGGCCACCATCACTCCCCAGCACCTGCTGCTTGACCGCAATGCCCTGTTCCAGGGAGGGATTCGCCCGCATCATTACTGTCTGCCTGTGCTCAAGCGACGCACCCATCGCCAGGCCCTGGTGGCGGCGGCCACCAGTGGGGACCCCCGTTTCTTTCTCGGTACCGACAGCGCTCCGCACGCCCGGGAGGCCAAAGAGACCGCTTGCGGCTGCGCCGGCATGTTCAGCGCTCCTGCAGCCATCGAGCTCTATGCGCAGCTGTTCGAGCAGGAGGGGGCGCTGGAGCGGCTGGAGGGCTTCGCTTCCTGGCATGGTGCCGATTTCTACGGCCTGCCGCGCAACCAGGAGAAGCTGACCCTGGTACGCCAGGAATGGCGGGTGCCGGAGACACTGCCCTTCGGGCGAAGGCAGGTGGTGCCCATGGCGGCAGGCGAGACGCTCCGTTGGCGGCTGGAGTCCGACGCGTGAACCAGCCGCCACCGTTGGATCCTTTTCTGCGTACCCTGCGACTGCTCATCTGGGTGGTGGCAGCGCTGATCTTTTTCAACTGGGTCTGGCCGGCGCTGCAGGGCTGGCTGCTGGCGGTCACCGCCGAGCCGCGGGCAGTGACTCCCCGCGGTTCCCTCATGGAGTTGGAGAAGACCAACATCGCCATCTTCCGGCAGGCCAGCCCCTCGGTGGTCTACATCACCACCACCGAGGACCGTATCAATCTCTGGACCCGGGACATCACCCGTATCCCCAAGGGCACCGGCTCCGGGTTCGTATGGGACGGGCATGGCCACATCGTCACCAACTATCACGTGGTGGCCGGGGCCTCGGCGGCCTACGTGCGGCTGGAGGATCAGAAGACCTATCGCGCGGTGCTGGTGGGAGCCAGTCCCAGGGACGACCTGGCCGTTCTCCGCATCCAGGCCTCGCTCAGCATCCTCCATCCGCTTCCCATCGGACGCAGCGAAAACCTCGAGGTGGGACAGGCCGTCTATGCCATCGGCAACCCCTTTGGCCTGGACCACACCCTTACCACCGGGGTGATCTCCGCGCTGGATCGTACCATCCACACCGAAACGGGAGTGATTCACGGCCTGATACAGACCGATGCCGCCATCAATCCCGGCAACTCCGGTGGTCCCCTGTTGGACAGCGCCGGGCGCCTCATCGGGGTCAACACCGCGATCTACAGCCCCTCCGGTGCCTATGCGGGCATCGGTTTCGCGGTGCCGGTGGACCGGGTGAACCGGGTGGTGCCCCAGCTCATTGCCTATGGTCACTATCAGCGGCCGTCACTGGGGGTGGTGGTGGATGACCGTATGAGCCGGCTGGTGAACGACAAACTGGGGGTGGAAGGAGTACTAGTGTTGCAGGTGGAGCCGGGTTCCACGGCGGCAGAGGCGGGAATCCGCGGCACTCGCATTCTGGGCGAGGGCAGGCTGATTCCAGGCGACATCATACTGGAGGTGGGTGGCCGGCGGGTGCGTAATGTTTCCGAACTTCGTGCAGCGCTGGAACAGCATCAGGTTGGTGACCGCATCCCGATCAAATTGTTGCGCAGCGGTGGTGAGGTGGTGGAGCTTCCGGTATTGCTCCAGTGATCCACCTTTCCTGATTTCCTTTGCCGGACCTCCCTGTCCGACAGAGGACTGGAAGCGTATTCAGAAGATGAGGTTCATCATGGTCAGTGATACCACCAGGAAGAGCAGCGTCATGATGCCCCCGGCGCGCATGAAGTCGGCCACCCGGTAACCACCGGGACCCATGATCAGGGCGTTCACCTGGTGAGTGGGAATGAGGAAGGAGTTGGAGGTGGAGATGGCCACGGTGAGGGCGAACAGGGCCGGGTCGGCACCCACCCCCAGGGCGATGTTGACCGCCAAAGGCACCAGCAGCACGGTGGCGCCCACGTTGGACATCACCAGGGTGAAGAAGGTGGCCAGAGCGGCGATGGCGGCTTGGATCACCCACACCGGCATGTCGCCCACCACCGAAAGGGTCTGCTCGGCAATCCACTTGGCCGTGCCCGAGGTCTCCACCGCCAGGCCCAGCGGGATCAGCGAAGCGAGCAGGAAGACCGTCTTCCAGCTCACCGCGCGATAGGCCTCTTCCATGCTCAGCACGCCGGCGAGCACCATGCCGATGGCGCCGGTGAGCAGGGCCACCGACAGGCGGATGTCGGTGAACAGCACCAGGAAAAGGGCGATGGAGAAGAAGAGGATCGCCCAGCCCAGCTTGTGGGGGCGCTCCTCTTCGTGGGGATACTCGGTGGTCACCACCACGAAGTCGGGGTTCTTCTCCAATCGGGCCAGGGCATCCCAACGGGTGTGCACCACCAGGGTGTCGCCTGCCTGCAGGGGGATGTTGCGGATGTCTTCGCCTTCCCCCATGGTCTTGCCACCCCGGTGCAGGGCGATCATGGCGATGCCGTAGGTCTTACGCATCCAGACGTCCCGGGCGCTCTTGCCGATGAGATTGGAACCGGGCGGAATCACGATCTCGGCGATCCCCGCCTTGGTGGCGGCCAGATCCTCGGCGAAGGTGCGCAAGGCGTCCCGTTTCTTCAGGCCATACTTTTCCACGAAGTGGTTCAGGTGCTCTTCCGAGGCGACGATGCCCAGTACCATGCCTGGCGCGAACTCGGTATCCCGCGCGATGGTGTTGGGCCCCACCCGGGTCTCCTGTCCCGGCTGCTTGGTGGCGATGACACGGATGGCATAGGCGGTCTCCACGTCATCCAGTTTCTTGCCCACCAGTGGGCTGCCCTCGGGCACCACCACTTCGTACAGGTCGTAATCGATGCCGTAGACGTTGTGCAGGTAGTCCATGGTGCTGGAGGCGGTGGTGCCGCTCTTTTCCACCGGCACGGCCGGCAGCACCCAGCGCCCGGCCAGCACGAAATAGGCGATGCCGGTGAGCACCAGTACCACGCCCACGGGGGTGACCGAAAAGAGTCCCCAGGTCTCCATCTGCTGGTCCGGGGGCAGGGTCTGGTTGGAGGTGAGGATGAGGTCGTTGAGCAGGATCAGAGGGCTGGAACCCACCATGGTGACGGTACCACCCAGGATGGCGCAGAAGCCCATGGGCATGAGCAACCGGGACATGGGGATGCCGGAACGGGCCGAGATGCGGCTCACCACCGGCAGGAAGAGGGCGGCGGCCCCCACGTTCTGCATGAAGGAGGAGATGAAGCCCACGGTGCCGGAAATGATGGGAATGATGCGTTTCTCCGTGGTGCCTCCGATGCGCAGGATGAAGGCGGCCACCTTGGTCATGATGCCGGTGCGGTCCAGTCCGGCGCCGATGATCATCACCGCGATGATGGAGATCACGGCATTACTGGAAAAACCGTCGAACAGTCGCTGGTTGTCCACCAGCCCCTTGTCCAGCCCCATGAAGGGAGCCAGCAGCTCGGTGAGCCCCAACAGCACCATGATGGAGACGGCCGCCACGTCCACCTCCACGATCTCGAAGGCGAAGAGGTAGATGGTGAGCAGAAGGATGGCGGTGACCCAGGCCACTTCGATGGAAGGCGTGAAACTGGCGAGCGTCAGCGCGGCGGCCAAAAAGACGAGAGCGGCGATCAGCTGTTTCAAGGGCAGTCTTTTTTTCTGGCTCATGGTGCTATCGGTTTTGCCAACGGGAGCGCAGATTGTAATTTCGTTGTGCCTACTTTTCGAGGGGTAATGGTGCAAATTTCGGGGAAGAACGCCATGATGGCTTTGGTTATCGGCTCCATCGGAGGGAAAAACTTCACGAGCCACAGTCCATGTGGAGCATCTTCGGATACCCTTCCGTCGACACGAGGTCTGGCCTGGGGGGTTGGCAGCAAGAGGTGACAGCGGCTACCGTTCGCTGGGCGGGTGTTCCGCTCATCCTCGTGAAACCGGGCATAAGAAAGAGAAAAAATCATGACTTATGAAGAGTTTCTAGAATCCATATCAGGAAAGGCGCCCCCGGATCAGCTGGATCCCTGGCTCACTGCGTTATGGTATGAACGCAAAGGTGATTGGGACCGGGCGCATCGTATCGTTCAGGAATTGCCCGATCGCAAAGCAGCCCGCATTCATGCCTACCTGCATCGGGTGGAAGGGGATCTCTGGAATTCCCGTTACTGGCATCGCCAAGCAGGCACCAGTTTGCCTGAGCATCTCGATGAAGAGGAGGAGTGGGAAATGCTGGTCACCGCCTTGCTGATCGGCGAGCCGATCACGCCATGAGGGACTTGTTTCCGGGTCGGCTCTGAGCTCATGTCCCCCCATGCATCCGGGTGGGAGGGACGGAGAGCGCGCCGCCACGTCGGAATGGCGTACCTCGCAGCAAGGAAATTTTCATGAGTATCTTGCATAATATGCGCCTTTTGAGCATGCCGGCTCCAGCCGGAAACAAGGTGTCATGAAACCATTGGTAGGCGTCATCATGGGCTCCAGCTCCGACTGGGAGACCATGCGTCATTGCGCGCAGACCCTCGAGGGGCTCGGCATACCTTTCGAAAAGGAGGTGGTCTCGGCCCACCGCACTCCTGACAAGTTGTTCGACTATGCAAGCACCGCTCGGGAGCGCGGCCTCCAGGTGATCATCGCCGGAGCTGGAGGGGCTGCTCACCTGCCTGGCATGGTGGCCGCCAAGACTTCGTTGCCGGTGCTGGGCGTGCCGGTTCAGTCGAAGGCGCTCAACGGCATGGACTCGCTGCTTTCCATCGTGCAGATGCCGGCGGGTATTCCAGTGGGCACTCTGGCCATCGGTCGGGCCGGCGCCGTGAATGCCGCCCTGCTGGCCGCAGCGATTCTCGCCAACCACCATCCTGAGGTGCGGGAGGCGCTGGAGGCCTGGCGCCGGCGGCAGACGGAAACCGTGTTGGCCAATCCGGACCCTGCCGCCGGATTATGAGGATCGGTATCCTCGGCGGTGGGCAGCTGGCGCGCATGCTGGCGCTGGCCGGTTATCCCCTCGGTTTCCAGTTCACCGTGTTGGATCCGTCCGGTGAAGCCTGCGCCCGACCGCTGTCAGACTTTTTGCTGGCGGATTACGGAGACCCCGGAGCACTGGACTCATTGGCCACCCAAACCGACCTGGTGACCTACGAATTCGAGAATGTGCCAGCGGAGGCGGTCACCCGGCTGGATGCTCATACCCATGTCTTTCCCCCACCACGAGCCTTGGCTACTGCTCGTGACCGCCTGCCGGAAAAACGGCTTTTCCGTCAGCTGGGCATTGAGACCGCTCCCTTTGCACCAGTGGCTACGGAGGAGGAGCTGGCCACCGCGGTGGCCGAAGTGGGGTTGCCAGCGATTCTGAAGACCCGAACCCTGGGCTACGACGGCAAGGGTCAGGTGGTGTTGCGACCCGGTGACGATCCTCGGGAAGCCTGGTCCCGGATAGGGCGGGTGCCCGCCATCCTGGAAGGCCTGGTGGAGTTCGAGCGGGAGGTTTCCCTGGTCTGTGTGCGGGGACGCAGAGGAGAATCGCGTTTCTACCCCCTGTCCGAGAATCGTCACCGGGAGGGGATTCTGCGTTTTTCGAGGAGTCTTCATGAGGATCCTTTGCAGCCACTGGCGGAGGACTATGCCCGCCGGTTGCTGGAACGGCTCGATTATGTGGGCGTGCTCGCCATCGAATTCTTTCAGCGGCAGGAGCGCCTGCTGGCCAACGAGATGGCACCACGGGTGCACAACTCGGGCCATTGGACCATCGAGGGGGCGGTCACCAGCCAGTTCGAGAACCATTTGCGTGCGGTGGCAGGAATGCCCTTGGGCGACACTTCGGCCCGTGGGCATGCTGCGATGATCAATCTGATCGGAGAAATTCCCCGCAGGGACGCGCTGCTCGCCGTTCCGGGGCTGCATCTGCACCTCTATGGCAAGTCGCCCCGGCCGGGACGCAAGCTTGGGCACCTCACGCTGGTGGAGGAAGATCCCCGCCAGCTCAAAGAGAGGTTGCAACGGCTGGCGCGGGTGGTGCCTGGCCTGGAGGAGGATCTTCCGTGACCGCTTTCGTGGCTGCCCTGATCGCAGGCCTGGCGCTACTGGCCTGGAGCGCCGACCGCTTCGTGGAGGGGGCCGCCGGATTGGCCCGTGCCTTGGGGGTTTCCACTTTGATCATCGGTCTCACCGTAGTCTCTTTCGGTACTTCGGCGCCAGAGATGCTGGTTTCGGCAGTGGCCGCCTGGCAGGGCAACAGTGGTATCGCCCTGGGCAATGCCATCGGCTCCAATATCACCAACATGGGGCTGGTACTGGGAACCACCGCGCTCTTGGTGCCGCTATGCGTCCATTCGAGCACGCTCAACCGGGAGTTCCCGCTCATGCTCATCGTCATGCTGGCCACCATGGCACTGCTTTGGAACGGTGTACTGGGCCGGATCGACGGCTTGCTCCTGCTGGCTGGAATGGTCGGGCTGGTGGCCTGGACCGTGCACCTGGCGCGCAGCTCCCCACCGGACGACCCGTTGGTCGTGGAGTATGGTGAGGAGATTCCCAAGGAGATGCCAGTGGGCAAGGCCTGGCTTCTGCTGACCCTGGGCCTTCTGTTGCTGCTGTTCAGCTCCAAACTGCTGGTCTGGGGCGCCGTGGGGATCGCCCAGCACTTTGGTATCAGCGATCTGGTGATAGGCCTGACCATCGTTGCCATCGGTACTTCGCTACCAGAGCTGGCGGCCTCGGTGGTGGCCGCCCGCAAGGGAGAAGACGACATCGCCGTGGGCAACATCATTGGTTCCAACCTGTTCAATCTCTTGGGTGTACTAGGGATCGCAGGCATCATCGGCCCTGCCGTGGTAGAGCCAGCAGTGTTGAAGCGGGATTTTCCACTCATGCTCGGGCTCTCGGTGGCGCTCTACTTGATGGCGCGGGGTTTGAGGCGTAATGGAGCGGGCACCATTGAGCGGTGGGCCGGGCTTCTGCTGGTATCGGTCTATTTCACATACCAGTTCGTGCTCTTCCACGGCATGGCAAGAGGACACTGAGGGCTTCGGAAACCTCTGATTTAATCTATGAACCCGCATCTTGTCCCCCTCCGGCGCGATTACTGCGTCGAAGTTCTTGCCGATAGCCTGCTATTGGCTGCGAACTTCGCCTTGTACTCGAACCGGAGGAGAACAATCTGCTTCGTCCAGGGTTAAATCAGAGGTTTCTTTGGGCGGGCCTGAACAGTACGGGCTCGCCCCGGCAACAAGAATGTGCCGGCAAAATCGATCGCGGGAAGCGATGCTTTGCGGCGTAGCGCGCCTTATAGAAGAGCCAAGGATGACTTCAATATCGAGCTCTTAGAGGAAAAACGATGAAGAAACTGGAATATGCGCTGGAGCGCCTGATATTCAACAGCCGGTGGTTGCTGGTTCCGGTCTATCTGGGGCTGGTCCTGACCATCGGGCTGCTGTTGGTGAAGTTCTTTCGGGAGTTCGTGCATCTTGTGCCCGAGGTTTTGTATGGCCCCAATGGCACGGCCACCGTGGTGGGCGTGCTGTCGCTCATCGACGTGGCGTTGGTCTCCAACCTGTTGCTGATCATCATTTTCGCAGGTTATGAAAACTTCGTTTCCCGCATCGATCTCTCCGAGGATACCGAGCGGCCGAACTGGATGGGCAAGGTGGATTTCAGCGATCTCAAGATCAAGCTCATCGGTTCTGTGGTGGCCATCTCCGGGATCGAGATGTTGCGGCTGTTCGTGCGTGTACAGGAGGTGGAACAGCAGGAGCTGATGTGGAAGGTGATCATCCATGTCACCCTGGTGTTTTCTGGTGTACTCTTTGCGGTCATGGACCGCATCGGCGGCAAGCACACTACCTGAAGCCGGAGCCAGCAGATGTTCCGAAAAATATTAGTAGCCAACCGTGGTGAGATCGCGGTGCGCATCATCCGCGCATGTGCGGAGATGGGCATTCGCTCGGTGGCCATCTATACCGAGGCCGACCGCTACAGTCTTCACGTGAAGAAGGCGGACGAGGCCTATTCCATCGGCGAGGATCCCGTGGCCGGATATCTCAATATCCACCGCATCGTCAATCTTGCGTTGCAGACCGGTTGCGATGCAATCCATCCGGGCTATGGGTTCCTCTCCGAGAACGCGGAATTCGCTGCAGCCTGCGAGCGGCGGGGCATCATCTTCATTGGCCCCAGTGCCGAAGTGATCCGTTGCATGGGGGACAAGACCGAGGCGCGCAAGGCGATGATCCGGGCAGGGGTACCGGTGACTCCCGGCACCGAGGAGAACCTCTCCAGCCTGGAGGAGGCGCTGGAGGTGGCGGAACAGGTGGGTTATCCGGTGATGCTCAAGGCCACCTCGGGAGGGGGTGGGCGGGGGATTCGGCGCTGCGACTCCCCCGAAGAGTTGCGCCGTAACTACGAGCGGGTGATCTCTGAGGCCACTGCCGCCTTCGGTCGCGCCGAGGTATTCCTGGAGAAGGCCATCGTCAACCCACGTCACATCGAGGTGCAGGTGCTGGCCGACTGTCATGGAAACTGCATCCATCTCTATGAAAGAGATTGCTCGATCCAACGGCGTAATCAGAAACTCATCGAGATCGCGCCTTCGCCACAGCTGGACGAAGGGCAGCGCCAATACCTGGGGGGATTGTCGGTGATCGCCGCCAAGGCCGTGAACTACTGCAGCGCAGGCACGGTGGAGTTCCTCATGGATCAGGATGGGCGGTTCTATTTCATGGAGATGAACACCCGAATCCAGGTGGAGCACACCATCACCGAAACCATCACTGGAGTGGACATCGTGGAGGAGCAGATCCGGGTGGCGGCGGGCTTGAAGCTTCGTTTTCGCCAGCACGAGATCCAGCGTCGAGGCTACGCCATCCAGTTCCGGGTCAATGCCGAGGATCCTCAGAACAACTTCCTGCCCAGCTTCGGCCGCATCACACGCTACTATGCCCCAGGCGGCCCCGGAGTGCGCACGGATACCGCCATCTACACCGGCTATCAGATTCCACCCTATTTCGATTCCATGATCGCCAAGGTGATCGTCTGGGCCCTGACTTGGGACGATGCATTGAATCGGGGAGAGCGGGCGCTGCGGGACATGGAGGTGCACGGAATCCGTACCACCAAGCCCTATTACGAGAACATCCTGCGACACCCGGCCATCCGCGAAGCCAACTTCACCACCGCTTTCGTGGAGGAGAACCCGGAACTCACCGAGTACACCCAGAAACAGTGCAAGACCGACCTCGCGGCTGCCATCGCAGTGGCGGTGGCGGCGCACGCTGGGCTTTGATCAGAGCCGAAGAGGCAGGCTCCTTCCGGTTGCTGCATCAGCCACCATCGTTGACTGGTTGGCTGCTCTCTGGCTCTTGCTGCTGTTGTTCCCGCTTCCGGGGAACCGATTTGCACTCCTTGAAGATGCGGGCATCGCAGCGGCTGCAGATCTCCTTGTCCATCTTTTGGAAGATGGCGTGGATGGCCGCGGTCTTGGACTGGAAGATGCGGCGGATACCGATTTCTTCCAGTGCGCCGCACTTGTCGAGGGCGTCCCACAACCCCTGCTTCACGTTGACCAGATAGAGAGCACCCCCCATGGCCTTGCGCTGCTTGGCCTCGTGGACCAGTGCTTCACACCCGGAAATGTCGGTGAAGTTGATTCCCTGGCAAATGATGGCCAGGTGTTTTTGTTCCGGGTGCTGCTCCCGCAGTCGGTCGAAGGTTTCCAATACATGGCTTATGGAGCCGAAGAAGAGCGAACCGTCGATGCGCAGGATCCGCAACTGCGGGCAGTGGGGCAGCTCCGGGTCCCTGGAGAAGGCTCGATTGGGAGCCCTGGGGTCCGGGGTCAGGGTGACGATGGCTGGGCGGGAAACTTTCTCCAGGTAAAGCACCAGGGAGAGCAGGACGCCAGCGAAGATAGCGGTTTCCAGCTCCAGGAAGAGGGCGCCGAAGAAGGTGACCAGAAGGACCACGGCATCCCTCGCATTGGCCTTGATGATGTGTTTGATCTCCTGGAACTCGATGAGGCCGTAGGCCACCATGAACAAGATACCCGCCATGGCGGCATTGGGCAGATAGGCAGCCAGTGGCGCCACCAGCACCACGATCAGCATCAGTAGCAAGCCGGCAAAAACGGCGGCCAAAGGGGTTCGGGCACCCGCCTGGTAGTTCAGGCCGCTGCGGTTGAAGGAGCCGGTGGCCACATAGCCGGAGAAGAAGCTGCCGAAGACGTTGGACAGCCCCTGCCCGATGAATTCCTGATTGCCATCAATACGTTCCCCGGTGCGGGCGGCGAGGGAGCGACCGATGGAAACCGCTTCGGTAAGGGCGAACAGAGTGACCGCCATGGCAGAACCGGCCAACATCTTGATGGTTTCCAGGCTGAAATCGGGCGAAGAGAGCGGGGGCAGAGAATTGGGCAGGGCACCCACGGTGCGGATGCCGGTGACCTCCTGTCCGAAGACGAGGTTCAGCAGATAACCCGCCACACTGCCGATGAGCATGGCGGCGATCATGTGGGGAAAGCGGGGAAACCACTTCTTGGTGGCGATTCCCGACAGCAGCGTGATGAGTGCCACTGCAGTGACGAACCAGTTGATGTTGGGAATCTGCTGATAGAAGTGGTAGAGGATCTCCGGTAGATGTCCTCCCCGAGGGATCTCCACGCCAAAGAAGTTCTTGAGCTGCTTGGCACCGATGAGAATGGCCGCGCCCGCGGTGAAGCCGATCACCACCGAATGGGAAATGAAGTTCACCAGCGCGCCCATTCGTGCCAGCCCCAGGGCCAGCTCCATGATCCCGACCATGAAGGTGAGCGTGAGCGCCAGTTTGACATACTCCGCCGTGCCGGGATCGGCGTGGGCACTGAGTGCCGAGTAGAGTACGATGGAGGCCGCCGTGGTGGGACCGGAGACCAGGAAGCGGGCCGATCCGAACAGCGCGGCGATGATGGCGGGAATCATGCCGGCGTAGAGGCCGTATTCCGGAGGCATGCCGGCGATGGTGGCAAAGGCCACCCCCTGAGGAAGGACCACGATGGCACCGGTGAGGCCGGCCATCAGGTCCGCTTTCAGGTCGTTGCGTCGCACGCCGGGCAGCCATTTCATGAAGGGCATGAAACGAAGCAGAATCGGCGGCACGGTGACGGCGTTCATTCAGTGGTCCTCTGGTTGTGGCCTGGACAAAGACATGCAGAGATTTCAGAAAAACAAAAAGGAAACTCGTCGGGAAATCCAAGTGTTTGATTTCCCGCGAAAAAGCAATCTTTTAATTTAATTAGTATATACTGAAATACCACTTGGGGTCCAGGGCTATGATCTTGGAGCCCCTTCTTCGATTTGCATGGAAAAATTTGCCGGAGTGGCGGTTTGTTTTCGTGGGAAGTCGAGATTGAAAGAAACGACTTGGTGAGAAACCATGCAATACAAACGCAATGTCAAAAGGGTGGTGAAGCAGGCCCGTTCTCCCTCCGCCTGGCGGACACGATTGGTCTTCTGGATCGGTGCCGTGTTGGTTGGGGTGGCCTCCACGCTGTTGGCCTTGGGCAGCGGCCTGGCCGACCACTATTTCCAGGAATGGGCCATCCGCTGGAGCTGGCTGCCTCTGCTGCTCACGCCACTGGGACTGGTGGCCATCACTTGGGCCACCCGGACCCTCTTTCCCGGTGGTGAGGGGAGCGGTATACCCCAAGCCATTGCGGCGCTGGAGCTGTCCGAGCGCAGCGATCGCAGCGCGGTGCTCTCGCTGCGCATAGCCCTGGGCAAGGGGCTGGCCATCGTGCTGGGGCTGCTTTGCGGTGCCTCCATCGGCCGCGAGGGGCCCACGGTGCACATCGCCGCCTCCATCATGTACAGCCTGCATCGCCTGGCCACCTTTCCCATTCACCATGTGAGAAAGGGATTGATCCTTGCCGGCGGTGCTGCTGGGCTTGCGGCCGCATTCAACACGCCTCTGGCGGGGGTGATGTTCGCCATCGAGGAGATGAGCCGTAGCTTCGAGGAGCGGATCACCGGTAGCCTGATGGTGGCAGTGATCCTGGCTGGCATGACCGCGCTCATGATCCAGGGGAATTACACCTATTTCGGCACCTACTCCTCACAACTCGATCCCTGGGAGTCCCTTGGCGTGATCGCAGTGGCCGGAATCGTGGGTGGAGCGGCGGGAGGGCTGTTCTCCACCGCCCTGATTCTCGGCAGCCGCCGCCTGAAACCCTTTCGCTCTCGCCATCCCTATCTGCTGGCGCTGCTGTGTGGACTGGTGGTGGCCGCCATCGGAGTGGCTTCGGAAAACGCCACCTGGGGCACGGGTTACGAGACGGCGCGCAATATGCTCGAGGGCACCGAGACCGCCAGTCCCTGGTATGCACCGTTGAAATTCCTGGCCACCCTGTTTTCTTACCTGAGCGGCATTCCGGGAGGGATATTCGCACCCAGCCTTTCCGTGGGTGCGGGTTTCGGTCACGACCTGACGGCGCTCTTTCCCCATGCTCCCGTGGTGGCGGTGGGCTTGCTGGGCATGGTGGGTTATTTCACCGGAGTGGTGCAGACCCCCATCACCGCCGTCACCATCATCATGGAGATGACCGACGATCACCGCCTGCTGTTGCCCTTGATGGCCACCGCATTGCTGGCCAATGGGGTCTCCCGGCTGATCTGCCATGAGCCCATCTATCGGGCCATGTCCCGGGATTTCCTCCGCATGGCGCGCAGAGCCGAAAAAGAGGGCCGTTGATGCGGAGGCGCTGCGGCAGACCCGAATCTACGGGGCCGGGTGGCATGGCATGGGGATCGTAGACTCAGGATTCAGCCTGAGATCTGACCGTCGCTCGGTTGGATGGAGGTCCGAGCGCTCGACCAGCAAAGACAAAGCGGAATTGCTACCGATGGCGAAATATTCGACAATCCCAGCCATTCGTGCCTCCTGAACATCCCGGTGGATGCCGGGCAGAGACCCTATGCCGAAGATCCAGATCACCGACGTCATCCTGCGTGACGCCCACCAGTCTCTCGTCGCCACCCGCATGCGCACCGAGGACATGCTGCCGGCCTGCGACCGGCTCGACCGTGCCGGTTACTGGTCGCTGGAATGCTGGGGCGGGGCCACCTACGACGCCTGCATCCGGTTCCTGAAAGAGGATCCCTGGGAACGGCTGCGCAAGCTCCGGGAGGCGCTTCCCAACACCCGCACCCAGATGCTGCTGCGGGGGCAGAACCTGCTGGGCTACCGTCATTACGCCGATGACGTGGTGCGGGCCTTCGTGCTCAAGGCGGCGGAAAACGGCATGGACGTGTTCCGCATCTTCGATGCGCTCAACGACATCCGCAACATGGAGACCGCCGTGGCCGCGGTGAAGGAGGCGGATAAACACGCCCAAGGGACCATCTGCTACACCGTGAGCCCGGTGCACACCATCGAGGGCTTCGTGGAGCTGGCCAAGGGTCTGGCAGAGATGGGCTGTGACAGCCTGGCGATCAAGGACATGGCGGGCCTGCTCACGCCCTATGCCACGGAGGCACTGGTGAAGGCGCTCAAGCAGGCGGTGGACCTGCCGTTGCACATCCACTCCCACAGCACTTCCGGGCTGGCGGCCATGTGCCATCTGAAGGCCATCGAAGCGGGGGCGGAGCACGTGGACACCGCCATCTCCTCCTGGTCGGGGGGCACCAGCCATCCGCCCACCGAATCCCTGGTGGCCGGCCTGCGGGGGACCGAGTACGACACCGGGATGGATCTGGAGCTGCTGCAGGAGCTGGCGCTCTATTTCCACGAGGTGCGCAAGAAGTATCACCAGTTCGAGAGCGAGTTCACCGGCGTGGACACCCGGGTGCAGGTGAACCAGATCCCCGGCGGCATGATCTCCAATCTGGCCAATCAGTTGAAGGAGCAGAATGCGCTGGACCGGATGCCGGAGGTGATGGAGGAGATCCCCCGGGTGCGCAAGGATCTCGGTTATCCGCCGCTGGTGACACCCACCTCCCAGATCGTGGGCACCCAGGCGGTGATCAACGTGCTCACCGGAGAGCGTTACCAGACCATCACCAACGAAGTGAAGCTCTACCTCCAGGGCGGCTACGGACGTCCTCCCGGTCCGGTGAACGAGGAGCTGCGCCGCAAGGCGGTGGGCAAACAGGAGATCATAGAGGGTCGGCCGGCCGACCTGCTGGCGCCGGAACTGGAGCAGCTCCGCCAGGAGATCGGCGATCTGGCGAAGTCGGACGAAGACGTGCTCACCTACGCCATGTTTCCCGAGGTGGGCCGCCAGTTCCTGGAACAGCGGGCTGCTGGCACCCTGCACCCAGAGCCGCTGGAGCCCCCGCCCGGAGACGGCTCCCAGGAGCGGGCCCCCACCGAATTCAACATCGTGCTCCACGGCGAGACCTACCACGTCAAGATCACCGGTGCTGGCCATAAGGGGCAGCCGGAACGCCACTTCTATCTCACCGTGGATGGCGTGCCCGAGGAGGCGCTGGTGGAGACCCTGGATGAAGTGGTGCTCACCGGCGGCGCCGAAGGGGCGGTGGGCAAGGCCATCGCCGGTCGCCGTCCCAAGCCCACCGAGGAGGGGCATGTCACCACCTCCATGCCGGGCAGCATCGTCGATGTGCTGGTGAAGGAGGGGGACGAGATAAAAGCGGGCCAGCCAGTACTCATCACCGAGGCCATGAAGATGGAGACCGAGGTGCAGGCACCCATCTCCGGCAAGGTGACCGCCGTCTACGTGCAGAAAGGGGACGCGGTGAACCCGGACGAGGTGCTGGTTGAAATCAAGCCCTGAGAGCCCACGCATCGGCCTGGCGCTGGGCAGCGGCTCGGCCCGGGGCTGGGCGCATATCGGAATTCTTCATGCCCTGGAGGAGATGGGGGTCCGCCCCCAGGTGATCACCGGTTGCTCCATCGGCTCCATCGTGGCGGCGGCCTATGCCGCCGGCAATCTCCACTCCCTGGAAAGCTGGGTGCGGTCGTTGCGCAAGCGCGACGTGGCCGGTTTCTTCGATATCGGCTGGCGGCTCAACGGCATCATCGACTCGCAGCGGCTGCGCACTTTTCTGGACCGTTACGTGGTCTCCGAGGCGCAACAGATCGATGCCCTGCAGCTGACCTATGGTAGCGTGGCCACCGATCTGGCCAATGGGCGGGAGATCTGGTTCACCGAGGGGCGGGCGTTGGACTCCATCATGGCCTCCATCGCCCTGCCGGGGCTGTTCGTTCCGGTGAAGCAGGGGCACCGCTGGCTGGTGGATGGCGGCCTGGTGAACCCGGTACCGGTATCCCTGTGTCATGCCCTGGGTGCGGAGATCGTCATCGCGGTGAATCTCAACGGGGACATCGTGGGACGCCACCTGGGCCGTGCTCGTAATGAAGAGGAGGCGGGTGCCCTGGATGCCATCCTGGACACATTGAGGGAATATTCCTCCAGTTTCTTTCCCCAAATGGACGAGGAGAGCCCTCCGGGACTGTTCGATATCATCGCCAGCGCCATCAACATCACTCAGGACCGCATCACCCGCAGCCGCATGGCTGGAGACCCGCCGGACGTGCTGCTCACGCCAAGGCTGGCGCATATCGGGCTGCTGGAATTCCATCGTGCCGACGAGGCCATCGAGGAGGGCAGACGATGCGTGGAGATACTACGTCCTTCCATTGAATTCATATTGGAACGGGGGTAGGCTTCTGGGTGTTCCCGTCGTTTCGCGGATATCGATTTGTGTCCGCCGCATCATCGGGAAATCCAGGCACCAGCTCGAGTGAGAATATTGAATTCCCTGGAAAAAACCCTTTCCAGACCGCTGTCCGACGCTTCTTCCAGGGTAACCGGCCGGGTACGCCACGAGCAGCTTCGTCTGCTGGTGCGCCACCTGCATGTCATCCTGCCCGGGAGTCTTGCCATTGCCCTGCTGCTGGCCTGGGGCTTTGGCTCTCATGCCGGCACCCTGGCCGCCACGGCCTGGTTCCTTTCCATCGCACTGCTGGTGGTGGTGCGTCTGGCGGTGGTCAAAAGGCTGATGGTGCGCAGCGACGAGAATGGCGACTACGAGCCATTGCGCCTGACGCTGGTCTTCAGCGCTCTGGTCTCCGGTTGTATCTGGGGATCGGGCGGAATCCTCTTTTTCGATCCCGATGACGCCTACGGCTTCGCCCTGCTGGTGATCGCGCTGGGAGGGGTGGTGGCTGGCTCACTGGGGCCGCACTCCTACTATTTTCCCAATTACGTGGCTTTCGCCGTTCCCACCATGCTGCCGTTGATCCTGGTGCTTGGGCTGCAGGAGAGTGCTTTCTACCGGCTGGTGGCGGTGGCCATGCTCTTCTATCTGTTCCTCAATCTCTATTATTCCAAACAGTACGAGGGCATGGTGATTCGTTCCATCCAGTTGCAGTTCTCCAACCAGGATCTGCTGGAGGAGCTGCAGCAGAGCAACCGCCGCCTGAAGGTCTACTCCTTCACCGATTCGCTCACCGGCATCGCCAACCGGCGTCAGTTCGATCTCGACTTCGAAGCGGCCTGCACCGAGGCACGGCAGCAGGACCGGCCGTTGGCGCTGCTGCTGCTGGACGTTGATCACTTCAAGGAATACAACGACACCCACGGACATGCCGCTGGCGACGAGGTGCTCAGAGGCATTGCCGGAATTCTGGTGGACTCCTGCCGGGAGTTGGAGAATTGTGGTCGGCCCGCCCGTATTGGCGGTGAGGAGTTTGCGGTGCTGGCTTGGCTGGACGAGAGGGAGGCCTATCGCATAGGCGAGTTGCTGCGCCAGCGTATCGAATCCGGCCTGAAGCCGGAGGGACGCAGGGTCACCATCAGCGTCGGTGTCGGCAGCCGCCGGGCGGGGGAGTGCGAAGGTCCTCAGGCGTTGTTCCAGCGCGCCGACCGTAACCTCTATCGCGCCAAGGCGGCCGGACGCAACCGGGTGCTGGCCGGCTGAAGCTGGTGAATCCATGGCCAATTGCTCCGGGATGCGTCATAATCTCCCGCCACGATCGCAGATCGATACCCGTTCATGGTGATCGTATCGGTCCCCTCGCAACAGCCAGCTGTGAACCCGGTCAGGCCCGGAAGGGAGCAGCCGCAGCAGTGACGCTGTGTGCCGGGGTGTGGCTGGTACGATCGCCACCATTTTCCGCTTCGGTCGATTGATGTCCTACCAGGTACTCGCGCGCAAGTGGCGCCCCCGAAACTTCTCCGAGATGGTGGGGCAGGAGCATGTGGTGCGCGCCCTGAGCAACGCCCTGGACAACGACCGGCTGCACCATGCCTACCTGTTCACCGGCACCCGGGGGGTGGGCAAGACCACCCTGGCGCGCATCCTGGCCAAGTCGCTCAACTGCGAAAAGGGGGTGAGTTCCACCCCCTGCGGCGAATGCAGCGCCTGCCGCGAGGTGGACGAGGGGCGCTTTGCCGACCTCATCGAGGTGGACGCCGCCTCGCGCACCAAGGTGGACCAGACCCGGGAGCTGCTGGAGAATGTTCCCTTCGCACCCATTCGGGGACGGTACAAGGTGTACCTCATCGACGAGGTGCACATGTTCTCCGACTCCAGTTTCAACGCTCTGCTGAAGACGCTGGAGGAGCCGCCCCCCCACGTGAAGTTCCTGCTGGCCACCACCGACCCGCAGAAGGTGCCGGTCACCGTGCTCTCCCGCTGCCTGCAGCTCAACCTCAAGCGGCTGCCGGCCTCCCGCATACAAGGACAGTTCGAGCACATCCTGGAGGCGGAGGGGATTTCCTGGGAGGCGCCGGCCCTGGCGCTTCTGGCCCGTGCCGCCGATGGCAGCATGCGCGACGGGCTCAGCCTGCTGGACCAGGCCATCGGTTTCGGGGGTGGCAGTGTGCGAGAGGCCGACGTCAAGGCGATGCTTGGGGTGCTGGCCCAGGACCGGCTGCCGGAGCTGATGCAACGGGTGGCCGAAAACGACGCTCCGGGACTGCTATCGCTCATCGCTGCCATGGCCGAGGAGTCTCCCGATTTCAGTGCCCTGCTCAGAGAGCTGGTGACTCTCTTGCACCGGGTGGCGCTGCTGCAGATGGCCCCGGAAGTGGCAGAGGAGAGCTGGGGGGATCCGGCACCGCTCCAGGCCCTGGCGGAAACCTTCCATCCCGAGGAGGTGCAGCTCTTCTACGAGATCGCTCTGCGTGGCCAGCGTGATCTGCCTCTGGCACCGGACCCGCGCAGTGGTTTCGAGATGGTGATGCTGCGGCTGCTTGCCTTTCGCCCCGACACCGGTCCGGCACCGGAAACTTCTTCTGCTGGAAACGGTTCCCGGCTCCGGCCATCCTCTTCCCAGGCTTCCTCTAGGTCTAGGGAACCGGCGGAAACCGCTGCTCCCCGGGCGATGTACGAGCCACCCGCGGAAGCACCAGCCAAAGGCGTGCTGGAGCCGGGCCGCTGGCACGAGATCGTGTCGGTGCTCGGTCTCAGCGGCATTTCGGCCCAGCTCGCGGCCCACAGCATCGTGAAACGCTGGGATGGCCGCAAGCTGGTATTGGGACTGGATGCGGAGAACCGGGCCTTGCTGGTGGGCAGCCGGGCGCTGGAGAAATTGCAGCAGGCTCTGGCGGCGTGGTTGGAGCAGCCCCTCACTGTGGAGATCGAACTGCAGGAGGTGGCGGGAGAGACCCCGGCCCGCCGGGCGGCGCGGGAGGCGCAGGCGCGCCGGGAGTCGGTGCTGCAGGAGTTGCGTCAGGATCCGGTGGTGCGCATGCTGCAGGAGACCTTCGACGCGGAGTTGCAGGAAGAGAGCCTGGAACTGCCCCGCAAGCAGTCCTGAAATGTCCGTCCATGATAATATTCTAGTTGAATAAAACAACGTAAGGTGATGAATATGAAGGGTGGTTTGGGGAACCTGATGAAGCAGGCCCAGAAGATCCAGGAAGAGATGGCCAAGGCCCAGGAGGAGCTGGCACGGGCCGAGGTCACCGGGGAGTCCGGTGGCGGCCTGGTGAAGGTGACCATGAATGGCCGCCACGAAGTGCGTCGGGTGGAGATCGACGACAGCCTTCTGGGGGACGACAAGGAGATGCTGGAGGATCTGGTGGCGGCCGCCTGCAACGATGCGGCGCATCGCATCGAGGAGATGACCCGCGAGCAGATGAGTGGTCTCACCGCCGGGCTGCCATTGCCTCCCGGGATGAAGCTGCCTTTCTGAGATGGCCGGAGACTCCCTGCTGCAACGGCTGGTGGAGGGCTTCTGCTGCCTGCCAGGCGTGGGGCCCAAGACCGCCCAACGCATGGCCTATCATTTGCTGGAACGCGACCGGGAAGGGGGGCGCAGGCTGGCCGGCCTGCTCGCGGAATCCATGGAACGCATCGGCCGCTGTAAACAGTGCCGCACCCTCACCGAATCCGAGATCTGTTCCATCTGCGCCAACGAAAAGCGGGATGCCAGCCGGCTCTGCGTGGTGGAGTCGCCAGCGGACGTGGCCGCCATCGAACAGGCCACCGACTACCGGGGACGTTACTTCGTACTGGGAGGGCGCCTTTCTCCACTGGATGGCCTGGGGCCGGCCGAGATCGGTCTCGATCTGCTGGATCGGCGGCTGGAGCAGGAAGAGATCGAAGAGTTGATCCTGGCCACCAATCCCACCGTGGAGGGGGAGGCCACCGCCCAGTACATCGGCGACATGGCGGCCCACCATGGCATCACCTGCAGCCGCATCGCCCATGGCGTGCCCCTGGGGGGCGAGCTCGAATACGTGGATGGCGGCACCCTGGCCCACGCCTTCCTGGGCCGCCGCCGCATGGGCGAATGAGGCATCCTGGATCCGACCCGGGAGAAAGAAAAAATCTACCGAAACAACGAAGAGTTGAGAATATGAGTGAATGTATTTTCTGCAAAATCGCCCAGGGTGAAATCCCGGCGGAGGTGGTCCACGAAACGGACGAACTGCTGGCCTTCCGGGATCTCAACCCCCAGGCACCCACCCATATCCTGGTGATCCCCAGAAAACACATCGCCACCCTAAACGACCTGGAGGAGAAGGATGCTGAGCTGATGGGGAGGCTGTATCTTGCGGCCAAGGAGATCGCCGCGGCGGAGGGGATTGCCGAAAGGGGTTACCGTACCGTGGTCAATTGCAACCCGGAGGCTGGGCAGACGGTGTTCCACATTCATCTGCATCTGCTGGGCGGCCGGCCCATGGGGTGGCCGCCGGGGTGAACAGCTGGATCGACGAGGCAACCCACCGGATGCACCGCGCGGTGGACTGGCTGCACGGACTGGCCAGGCGCGGCATGGCGCGTGAAGTGGTGATCTGGAAACCGGGTGGGCGGGAGCTCTACACCACCAACCTCACCGTGGCGGTGCTGGTGCTGGCGGTGACCACGCTGTTGTTTTTGCCACTGGTGGTATTGCTGTTGCTGGTGGGTTGGCTCACCGGGTTCAGGGTCTCGGTGGAACCGTCGTAGGTCCGGCTTCACCCCAGCAACCGTACCAATATCCTTTCGTAGATTTCCGAAAGCTGCTCCAGGTCCGCCACCGCCACCTGTTCGTTCACCTTGTGGATGGTAGCGTTGAGGGGGCCCAGCTCGATCACCTGGGCGCCGGTGGGGGCGATGAAGCGGCCGTCGGAGGTGCCGCCGGAGGTGGACAGCTCCGGTTCCCGCCCTGTCGTGGCCAGCACGGCCTCGCGCGCGGCGTCCACCAGCTCACCCGCGGCCGTGAGAAAGGGATTGCCCGACAGGCTCCATTCCAGCTCATATTCCAGGCCGTGGCGGCCCAGGATCTCCTCGGTGCGCTGCTGCAGCGATTCTGCCGTGTTCTCGGTGGAGAAGCGGAAGTTGAACACCACCTCCAGTTCGCCGGGAATGACGTTGGTGGCGCCGGTACCGGCGTGGATGTTGGAGATCTGGAAACTGGTGGGCGGGAAGAATTCATTACCCCGGTCCCACTCGGCAGCCGCCAGCTCCGCCAGCGCGGGCAGTGCCTGGTGCACCGGGTTGCGGGCCAGGTGAGGATAGGCCACGTGGCCCTGGATGCCCTTCACCCGCAGGCGCCCGTTGAGCGAACCCCGCCGGCCGTTCTTGATGGTGTCTCCCAGCCGCTGGGATGAAGAGGGCTCGCCCACCAGACACCAGTCGATCTTCTCACCCCGGGCCTGCAGGGTTTCCACCACCTTCACGGTGCCGTCCACCGCCTCTCCCTCCTCGTCGCTGGTGATGAGCCAGGCGAGACTGCCGCGATGATCCGCATGATTGGCGAGGAAGCGTTCGGTGGCGGTGAGCATGGCGGCGATGGAGCCCTTCATGTCGGCGCTGCCCCGGCCGTGGAGCATTCCGTCCCTCACCGTGGGCTGGAAGGGGGGGAACCGCCACGCCTCTTCCGGCCCCGGGGGCACCACATCGGTATGACCGGCGAAGCAGAACAGCGGTGCTTCATTGCCACGACGGGCCCAGAGGTTCTTCACTTCGCCGAAAGGCATGGGTTCGATGCGAAAGCCCAGGGTCGCCAGCCGTTCGGCCAGCAGCTCCTGGCAGCCGGCATCCTCGGGGGTCACCGAGGGACGGCGTACCAGCTCTTGGGCCAGTTCCAGGGTCTCGCTCACTGGAAGTCGAAATCCTTGCCGATGGTGAAGAGCAGGGCCGAGTTGCCCAGGAAGATGATGTCCCCGCCCCAGCCGTTCTTCTTGTAGCCGAATCCCGGGATGAGGCCGGGGGCCCAGCCATTCTTGCTGTTGAAGGGGATCTTGTCGTCCCAGGGCTCCTTGTAACCGTGGATGATGCCGGCGGTGAGCTTGAAATGGAAGTTCCGGTACTTGTCCGGGAACTGCCACTGGTAGCCGCCATAGAGGTACTGGGAGAACTGACCGAAGGAGTTGTCGAAGAGCGCCAGCCCATAGAGCCAGTTGTTGCTCTTCTGGGCCTCAAGGCTGCCGAAAAGGTTGTTGCCCTTGTGGTCCGGACTGGAGTTGTAATGGACGTAGGTGCCGAACTGGAAGTAGAGGTGATCGTACTGGTACCACTTCTCTTCCTTCTCTTTCGGTTCCTGGGCGGCCACCACGCCGGAGAGGGCGCAGAGCATCCCTGCCATCAGCATCTTGTTGTTCATTTTTCTTGCAGCAGCTCCTTGTAGGAATCCTCGGAAAAGCCCACCAGCAGGCGGTCGCCATCCACCAGCACCGGGCGCTTGATGATGGAGGGGGTCTCCAGCATGATGCGGATGGCGCTCTTCTCGTCGATGTTGTCGCGCACCTCCTGGGGCAGCTTGCGCCACATCATGCCACGCCGGTTGAGCAGTGTCTCCCAACCCGCCTTTTCGATCCAGCCCCGCAGCCGTCCCTCGTCGACCCCTTCCTTCCTGTAGTCGTGGAAACGGTATTCCACACCATGCTCGTCCAGCCAGCGGCGGGCCTTCTTCATGGTGTCGCAGTTGGGGATGCCATAGAGCTCGACCATCAAATATCCCGCAGCAGTTCGTTGATGCCCACCTTGGAGCGGGTCTTCTCGTCCACCCGCTTGACGATGACGGCGCAGTAGAGGCTGTACTTGCCGTCCTTGGAGGGGAGGTTGCCGGGCACCACCACGGCGCCGGCGGGCACGCGACCATAGAGGATCTCGTCCTTCTCGCGGTCGTAGATGCGGGTGGACTGGCCGATGTAGACCCCCATGGAGATCACCGCCCCTTCCTCCACGATCACCCCTTCCACGATCTCGGAGCGGGCGCCGATGAAGCAGTTGTCCTCGATGATGGTGGGCGCCGCCTGCAGGGGCTCGAGCACGCCGCCGATGCCCACGCCGCCGGAGAGATGGACGTTCTTGCCGATCTGGGCGCAGGAGCCCACGGTGGCCCAGGTGTCCACCATGGTGCCGGAATCGACGTAGGCGCCGATGTTGACGTAGGAGGGCATGAGCACGCAGGAGGGGGCGATGTAGGCGCCGCGGCGCACGGCGGCGGGGGGCACCACCCGTACCCCGGACTCGCGGAAGTCGCGGGAGTTGTAGTCGGCGAACTTGGAGGGCACCTTGTCCCAGTAGTTGGTGTAGCCCCCCTTGATGAACTCGTTGTCGTTGATGCGGAAGGAGAGCAGCACCGCTTTCTTGACCCACTCGTTGACCACCCAGTCGCCGTCCTTCTTCTCGGCCACGCGCAGCTCGCCGCGGTCGAGCCGGTCGATGGCCTCCATCACCGCGTCGCGCACCAGGGTGTCCACGTTGCGTGGCGTGATCTCGGCCCGTTTTTCGAAGGCCTCCTCGATGATGTTCTGAATGTCGCTCATGTCATCCTCTCGATTTTGTTTCGATTTTGTAGGCCGGGCTTCAGCCCGACAGCCAGGCTAATGAATTCAATCTTTTCGTGGGACTGCTGGGCGGCACCCCCGGAATGTGGAAAACATCACGTAGGAGCGGCGTCCCCGCCACGAACCGGCGATGATGTGAAGCGCTTTCATCGTTCAGCGCGAGGACGCGCCTCCCACGGTTGGATTCTCTGTGTCCTCTGTGTCTCTGTGGTCGATTCCATTCTGTCGGGCTGAAGCCCGACCTACCTTTGTTCCACGAACGACCGTATCCGCCGGGCGGCGTCCAGGCACTCGTCCAGGGGGGCCACCAGCGCCATGCGCACCCGTCCCGCGCCGGGGTTGACGCCATTCACCTCGCGCGAGAGGTAGCTGCCGGGCAGCACGGTGACCTTCTGGCGGGCGTACAGCTCCCGCGCGAACGCCTCATCCGAGCCCGGCGTGCGTGCCCAGAGGTAGAACCCCGCCTGTGGCCGGCTTACCTCCAGGCAGCCGTCGAGGATCTCCAGCGCGGCGTCGAACTTGCGCTGGTATTCGCGGCGGCTCTCGGCCACGTGGGCCTCGTCCTCCCAGGCCAGCCGGCTGGCCACCTGGTGGTGTACCGGCATGGCGCCGCCGTGGTAGGTGCGGTAGCGCAGGAAGCGCTCCACCAGGCGCGCGTCGCCCGCCACCAGGCCGGAGCGCAGCCCCGGGGCGTTGGAGCGCTTGGAGAGGCTGTTGAACACCAGGCAGCGGCGAAAATCCCGGCGCCCGCTGCGCCAGGCGGCCTGCAGCAGCCCCAGCGGCGGTTCGGCCTCGTCGAAATAGATCTCGGAGTAACACTCGTCGGCGGCGATGACGAAGTCGTGCTCGTCGGCCAGCGCCATCAGCTTCACCAGGGTCGCCTCGGGGATCACCGCGCCGGTGGGGTTGTGGGGCGAGCAGACGTAGAGCAGCTGGCAGCGCCGCCAGGTGGCCGTATCCACGGCGTCGAAATCGGGCAGGCCGGTCTGTTCGTCGCAGTTGAGATAGACCGGCTCGGCGCCGGCCAGCAGGGCGGCGCCTTCGTAGATCTGGTAGAAGGGGTTGGGCATGAGCACCGCGGCATCGTCGCGCGAGCGGTCCACCACCGCCTGGGCGATGGCGAAGAGGGCCTCGCGGGTGCCGTTCACCGGCAGCACCTGGGTCTCGGGATCGAGGGCGGCCGCATCCAGCGCAAAGCGCCGCTCCAGCCAGCGGGCGATGGCCTGGCGCAGCTCGGGCATCCCCCTGGTGAGCGGGTAGGCGGCCAGGCCGTGGAGGTGAGACAATACCGCCTCGCTGATGAAGGCCGGCGTGGGGTGGCGGGGCTCACCGATGGACAAGGGAATGGGATCGAGCCCTTCCGGCGGCCGGACACCCGCCATCAGCGCCCGAAGCCGCTCAAAGGGATAGGGCTGCAGCTTGTCGAGATCGGGATTCAAGCCGGATCGTCCCCGGAACCTGGAAAGAGGCGGATTATACATCAATGAAGCCTGTGCTCAGTCTGCTCTTCGCGGCCACCTTCTGGGGCTTCGTCTGGTATCCCCTGCGGCTGCTGGAAGGGGCCGGCCTGTCGGGGCCCTGGCTGATGGTGGTGAGCTACGCCGCCGCCTTCGTGACCCTGGCGCTGGCCCGTTGGCCGGGAACCCGCGGCCTGAAACGGCGTCCCGCGCTGGTGGCCCTCATGGCCCTGGCCGCCGGCTGGACCAACCTGGGATTCGTGCTCGCCATGCTGGAGGGGACGGTGGCGCGGGTGCTGATCCTCTTCTACCTGTCGCCGCTCTGGACGGTGCTGCTGGGGCGCCTCTTTCTGCACGAATCCTTCACCCGTGTCACGGCGCTCACCCTCGCCACCGGCCTGGCGGGCGCCCTGCTCATGTTGTGGAAGCCGGAGGCGGGGGCGGCGGCCATCGGTTGGGGAGACCTGGTGGCGGTGACCGCCGGCTTCGCCTTTGCCGTCACCAACGTGCTCACCCGGGCGCTGGAGGAGCTGGGCACCCGGCAAAAGACCTTGGTCTCCTGGGCCGGGGTGGTGCTGCTCTCCCTGACTGTCGGTCTGCTGGAGGCGCCCCTGCCGCCGCTGTCCTGGAGCACCTGGACGGCCAGCGCGGCGCTGGGGGTGTTCGGTTTCCTGGCCGCCACTCTGGCGGTGATCTACGGGGTCTCCCACATGCCGGTGCGGCGTTCGGCGGTGATCCTGCTGGTGGAGATCCCGGTGGGCGCCCTGAGCGCCTGGTGGCTGGCCGGTGAACAGTTGTCATTGCGCGAGTGGGCCGGAGGCGGCATGATCGTTCTGGCCGGGCTACTCGCCATCCGTGAGGTGGAATAACGGTCATGCGATGGATCACCCCCCCGATCATGGAAAAAACTGTTCCGACCCTCAATGACCCAAAACGCTTTCCGGGCGCCGCTGTCCCGGTACTTGTAGCGGGGACGCCGTGAATACATCCCTGTAGGCTCTGCGGCAGCATCCCTGCTGCCGAAGCCCCGCTACAAGCACCGGCACATCGGCTTTCAAGGGGATCGGATGTTTTTGAGCCGGTAATAGTAATCAACAGCTTAGGCGTGTTTCTTATGCGCATCCATCACGTCAGCCTGCTGGTATCGGACACCACCCGCGCCCTCGATTTCTACAGGGGGCTGCTGGGACTGGAGGTGGTGGAGCGGCCCGACCTCCCTTTTCCCGGCGCCTGGCTGGCGGTGGGGGAGCAGCAGATCCACCTGCTGGAGCTGCCCAGTCCCGATCCAGTCACTGGCCGGCCGGAGCACGGGGGGCGCGACCGCCATCTGGCCTTGCTGGTGGAGGATCTCGAGGGGCTGAAAAGCCGCCTCGAAGCAGCTGGCATCCCTTACACCCTGAGCCGTTCCGGGCGCCGGGCGCTGTTCTGCCGCGACCCCGATGGCAATGCTTTGGAGTTCATCGAATATGGCTGAGCGGGAGCAGTTCCGGGCCCTGGAGGAGTGGGTCAACCATCAGGTGCTGGGCCAGGAACGGCTGGTGCGCCGGCTGTTGGTGGCGCTGCTGGCGGACGGGCATCTGCTGGTGGAGGGGGTGCCGGGGCTGGCCAAGACCCGGGTGGTGCGGGTACTGGCCGCCGGCATCGAGGGGGAGTTCCAGCGCATCCAGTTCACCCCCGATCTGCTGCCGGCGGACCTCATCGGCACCGAGGTGTTCCATCCCGAGAGCGGCACCTTCCAGTTCCAGAAAGGCCCCATCTTTCACAACTTCGTGCTGGCGGACGAGATCAACCGGGCGCCGGCCAAGGTGCAGTCGGCCCTGCTGGAGGCGATGGCCGAGCGCCAGGTGACCGTGGGGCGCCACACCTGGCCACTGGACGAGCTGTTCCTGGTGATGGCCACCCAGAACCCCATCGAACAGGAGGGCACCTATCCCCTGCCGGAAGCGCAGCGGGACCGCTTTCTGCTGCATGTGCGGGTGGACTATCCCGACCTGGAGTCGGAGCAGCGCATCCTGCAACTGGTGCGGGAACAGATGCGGACCGGAACCCGGGAGATCCGGCCGGAGCGGGTCCATCTTTCGCGGCAGAACGTCCTGGCGGCCCGTCGCGAGGCGCTCGATCTCTACCTGGCGCCGGAGCTGGAGCGCTTCCTGGTGGAACTGGTGGCCGCCAGTCGCGACCCATCCCCATACGATGCCGCATTGGCCGAGCTCATCGCTTATGGCGCCAGTCCCCGGGGCAGCATCGCACTGGATCTGGCCTCGCGGGCACACGCCTGGCTGGCGGGGCGGGAGCACGTCTCGCCGGAGGACGTGCTGGCCATCGTGCACGATGCCCTGCGTCACCGTATTCTGCTCAGTTACGACGCCGAGGCAGACGGGGTCACCCCCGATGAGACCATCGACCGGCTGCTGGCCCTGGTACCCCTGCCGTGAGAGATGCGGGCCATGCCTGCCACCCGGATCGCCTCCTTAGAACTGCATGACCTGCACCGGGAGGCGCGCCGCCTGGAGAAACTGACGGGAGGCGCCGTGGCCTCGCTCTTTCCCGGTGCCTGGCGGGCGCGCTTCCGGGGGCGGGGCATGGAGTTCGACGAAGTACGCCCCTATCAGTGGGGAGACGACTACCGCACCATCGACTGGCGGGTCACCGCCCGCACCGGGAAGCTGCACACCCGGCTCTACCACGAGGAGCGCGAGCGTACCCTCTGGCTGGTGTGCGATGCCGGAGAGAGCATGCAGTTCGGCACCCGCGGCCGTTTCAAGTGGGTGCGGGCGGCCGAGGCGGCGGCGCTCTTCGCCTGGTTGGCGGAGCGGGAGGAGGATCGCGTGGGCGCGGTGGTGCATGGGAATGGCCGCCGTTGTCATCTGCTGCCGCCGGCGGGCGGGGAAGGGGGGCTGGCGCGGCTGTTCGATCTGCTGGCCGGCGTGGAGCCCAGGCCCGGCGGGGCCCGTTCCACCCTGGCCGATGCGCTCTCCCTCATGCGCAGGCGGGCACGTCCGGGAGCCCTGGTGCTGCTGCTGAGTGACTTCGAGGACCTGGACCGCCAGGCCGAGCGCCACCTGGGGCATCTCGTCCGCCACCTGGAGCTGGCCGCCATTCGTATCTTCGACCCCCTGGAGCGGGAGCTGCCGCCGGCGGGAAGCTACCCCGTGGTGGGGGAAGCGGGGTGCCGGGGCTGGCTGGAGAGCAGTCCCTCCCTGGCACGGCAATGGGAGGCGGATTTCCTCCAGCGGCAGCAGGCGCTCACCGCCAGGTTCTCCCGCCTGCAGGCGCGCTGCCTGCTGCTCGGCACCGGGGAACCCCTGGCCAAAACACTCGCGGAGCAGCTCCGGTGAAGGAAAGGCTGCTCCTGGCGGACCGGCTCCGCGACATTCACCAGCCACCAGCCAGCTTCTGGTGGCCTCCCGCGCCTGGCTGGTGGTTGCTGGCGGGCCTGGTGCTGTTGCTGGCCGTTGCCGGTTTTCTTCTCCATCGCCGCCGCACCGCATTGCGCCGCGAGGCGTTGCTGGAGCTGTCCCGGTTGCGACAGCGGTACCAGGCGGAAGAGGATCCTCGCGGTCTGGCCATGGGGCTGGAGATGTTGCTGCGCCGGGTGGCCATGGCCCGGCTCTCCCGGCAGGCGGTGGCCTCCCTGCAGGGTGAGGCGTGGCTGGCACTGCTGGACCGGCTGGGGGCCACCCGGGAGTTCAGCCAGGGGCCGGGCCGGCAACTGCTCGAAGCGCCCTGGCGGTCCGCGCCCTCCCTGCAGGTGAAGCCCTTGCTGCAGGTGGTGGAGCGCTGGCTGAGGAGGGTGGCGTGATCGCTTTCATCTGGCCCTGGGCGCTGATGCTGCTGCCGTTGCCCCTGCTGGCACGCTGGCTGCCGCCAATGCGCGAAGGTGCCGTTGGCGCCATCCGGGTTCCCTTCTGCCGGCGGTTGCTCGCCCTGCAGGAGTCGCGTTCGACACCGGTGGTAGGGCTGCTGCAACGGTGGCGTGCCTGGCTGCTCTGGCTGTTGCTTGTGCTGGCGCTGGCGCAGCCGGTATGGGTGGACCCGCACCAGCCGCCATTGGCCAGCGGCCGCGATCTGCTGCTGCTTCTCGACACCTCGGGCAGTATGAGGCAGATGGACTTCGCCAGCGATCAGCAGCCGATGAGCCGCTTCGACCTGGTGAAGCAGAGCGCGTTGCGTTTCCTGGAGGGCCGCAAGGGAGATCGTGTGGGATTGCTGCTGTTCGGTGCCAAACCCTTCTTGCGGGCGCCCCCAACCTGGGACCACGGGGCGTTGCGGGAACTGATCCAGGAAACCGGCATCGCCCTGGCCGGGGAGTCCACCGCCATCGGCGACGCGGTGGGATTGGGGATCAAGACCCTGCGACGATTGCCGGGGGACAGCCGGGTGATGGTGCTGATCACCGATGGCGCCAACAACGAAGGCAGCCTGGATCCCCGCCAGGCCGCCCGGCTGGCGGCCGGGCTGGGCATCCGCATCTACACCATCGGCATCGGCCGGCCCGAGGCCCCGGCGCCCAACCCCTGGGGCGTCTGGAGCACCGAGGGGGCCGAACGGTTCGAACGCGAGCTGCTGGCCGACATGGCCCGCATCACCGGCGGCCGCTTCGCCCATGCGCTGGATGCGGGGGCCCTGCAATCGGCGCTCCAGGCCATCGACCGGCTGGAACCCACCCCGGACCCGGCGTTGGCGCGCCACCTGGCTCTGTCGCTGCATCCCTGGTTGCTCCTTGCCGCATTGCTGCTGAGCCTGCGCATGGCCTGGAGGGGCGCGTGAGTTCCTTTCTTTTCCTGCGTCCCTGGTGGCTGCTGGCACTTCCCCTGTTGCCTCTGCTGCTCCATCTGTTGCGGCGCCACGCCCGGGCGCCGGACAGCCCCTGGCGCAGGGTGGTGGATGCGGCGCTGCTGCCCGCCCTGCTGGTCCAGGGCGACGAAAAAGACGGAAATCGGCGACGCTTGTGGCTCTGGGCCGGGGGCTGGTTGTTGGCCATCCTGGCGCTGGCGGGACCGAGCTGGCAGCGGCTGCCGCCGCTCCAGTTCCAGCCGGCCGCCGGGCCCCTGTCGCTGCTGGTCTCCCTCTCGCCGGAGCTGGAAGAGACCGAGGTGGAACGGCTTCAGGGAACCCTGGCGGAGCTGCTGGGACGGATGCCTCCACGTCCCCTTTCCCTGTGGGTCAGCGGCAGCCACGCCTGGCGGGTGATGCCGGCCAGCGAGGATTTCCGTCTGCTGCAGCGGCTGGTGTCGGTGCTGGAACCCGCGCTATTGCCCCGGGGAGGCAGTGACCTGGCCCAGGCGCTGCGGGAGCTGGCCCGCCGCCAAAGGCAAGGGGAGATCCTGGTGGTGACCCACAAGGCCGAACCGGCAGCGGTGGATGCGGCGAAGGAGCTGGCCAGGCGCGGGTTCAGGCTGCTGGTGCTGGACCCGGGCGGCGGTGACCCCCAACTGCAGCGGCTGGCCGAGGCGGGGAAGGGAAGCTACTTTCCTTCCTCGCGGATCGATGCCCTGACCCGGGCGCTGCGGCCCCGCCAGTTCCGGCAGCCATCCAATGGAGGAGCGGAGGTGCCGGTGGACAACGGGCCCTGGCTGCTGCCGCCGCTGCTCGTCATCGTCTTCCTCCTGTTTCGTCGTGGCGCTCCGGTGCTGGGCCTGGTGCTGCTGGCGCTGTTGCCGCCCCGCGCCCATGCGGACTGGCGGGATCTCTTCTTCAACCCCAACCAGCAGGCGCTGCGGGCATTGCGCTCCGGCCATCCCGAGCTTGCCGCCCGCCGTTTCCAGGATCCTCTCTGGCGCGGCATCGCCCTCTACCGGGCGGGCCGCTACCAGGAAGCTGCCGAAAACTTCGCCCAGCTGGACAGCGCGCTGGCCCATTACAACCGGGGCAACGCCCTGGTCCGGCTGGGTGACCTGGAGGGTGCGCGCGAGGCCTACCGACAGGCGCTGGCCCGGGATCCGGACCTTGTGGATGCCCGCTATAACCTGGATCTCGTGCGCCAGGCCCTGGCGGAAGAGGACACAACGCCAGGCCGGCAACATCAACATCCACCCAGAGGCAAGGGCAGGGGAGGAGTCTCCGGAAAGCCCAGGAAACCTCCCCGTGAGAACGGAGCCGCGGAGCCGGCCCCTTCTCCCCGGGCCAGGCCGGGAGACACAGCAGGGCCCAGTGGTGGCCACCGGGAAAAACAGGGGAAAGGAGTGACCGGGCCGGCTCCGACGCCGGGGAGCAGCGGGTCCAGGGAAAAGCCGGGCGCGGCGAAGACGCTTCCCGGGAGTGAACCCCGGGCAGCCGACGAGAAGCCCCGTGAACCGAGCCAACCGCGGGACAGAAACGACCAGGTGAATGCCAACCGCCGCCGCTCCGCGCCATCTCCAGAAGGAAAGGAAGTCGGCAGTCAGGCAGGACCACAGGCGACCGGGAAAAGTGAAGAAGCCGGTCGCCGGCGGCGATCCGCCCCCACTGGAGACGAACAGCCCCCCCGGCAGGCCTCCGGAATCCGGCCCGGGCCCATCGACGAGGTCTGGCTGGAGGCAATCGAGGATGATCCCGCAGCCCTGTTGCGGGCGCTCTTTCGTCAGCAGGCGGAAAAGGTGGGGCCATGATGAATCGTGCGGCGTGCCTCCTGCTCCTTGGCCTGTTGCCATTGCACCTCGCCACGGCGGAGCCCTGGCTGGAAGCCGAGCTGGAACCGACAGCCCCCTGGGTGGGCCAACAGGTGAGACTGGTGCAGCGGCTCTATCGCGATTCCCACCTTCAGCAGGGGGATTTCCTGGCGCCGGTGATTCCCGACACGCGGGTGGTGGACGGGGGAGAGCGGGAACCGCGCCGGGTGTGGAGAAAGGGGGAGGAACAGGAGCTGGTGGAGCACCTCTGGCTGCTCTTCCCCCTGCGCAGCGGTTCCCTGGAACTGCCACCGCCGGTGTTCAGCGGACGGGATTTCTATCTCCGTGGGCAGCCGCAGAAACTGGTGGTGCGGCCGCTGCCGGCTGACGCCGGGGCGCGGCTGCTGCCGGTGACCGGCAGGTTGGAGGTCAGCGAGCAGTGGCGTGGGACCCTGGAGAAGCTGAGCCGGGGTCAGAGCGTGGACCGGGTGCTGCAGCTGAGTGCCCTCGACCTGGCGGGTGCGCTGCTGCCCGTGCCCAGGCCGGGCTCCCTGCCGGGGCTCGAGATCCTGCTGCTGGAGAACCGTCCTGGCGAGCGGCTGGAGCAGGGCCGGCTGCGGGGCTGGCGGAAGCTGCGCTACCGGTACCTGGCCACCGGGCCGACAGCGGGAGAGATTCCGCCACTGGAGCTGCGCTGGTGGAATCCGGAAAAGGAGCGGGTGGAAAGGCTGCTGCTGCCGGCCCGCCGCTATCGGGTGCTGGCCGGGACCGTGGCGCCATCTTCGTCCTCGGCGGCAGGATCCTCCCCGGCCTCCGGTGAACCATTCCGGCTGGAGCCGGAAGAGATGGCGGCAGGTTGGTGGATTTGGTTGTCGATGGCGCTGGGCCTGCCCGGCCTGGTGCTGCTGGGGTGGATCCTCCGCCAACCTCTTATGCGAGCCGGCAGGCGCTGGCTGGCCGATTTCCGTCTCTGGCGCGCCTGCCGCGCGGGGGACCTTCGTGGTGCCATGCGCCAGCTGCTGCGCTGGCGTCAGCTGGAAGGCTGGCCTGAGATGGAATCCGAGGTGCGCCAGGCGCTGGAGGCTCTGGATCGCTCCTGTTACGGCAGCGCGGCCCGACCCTCGAAACCAGCCAGCTGCCGCTGGCGGCTGTTGCGGCGCTTGCTGCGTCAGGGGCAGCGCCGGAAAGGGAGCCGGGCAGGAAGAAGGGCGCTGCCCCCGCTCTGGCTCTTGGGTGACCAAAAAGGGGAGTTCAGGGATTCGGGGCGGGTTGTCCGGCGCCGTCGTCCCCGGGGGACTCCGTTTCCTCCTCGCTAGGCGGCGCCTCCTGGTAATAGTAGTCGTAGGCCCGGTGCAACTGGTTGGTGAAGGTCCAGGCCTCGCTGAAGGAGAGGCCGTTACCCTTGGGCAGAATCACCTTCACATAGAGCCCTTCGGGGTGTGCCTGCTTCAGCTTTTCCAGGGTGGCGTTCAGCTTCCTGCGGGAAACCGGCTGGAATTCGCCCTCGCCGCCGTCGCGCCAGTCGATGTGATATTTGCCCTTGCGCTTGTAATAACGCACCTCCACCAGGTGACGCCCTTGCGGCGACCGCGCCGGCCGCACCAGTCGGTCATACCGAACCTTGAGGTCGTCGTACTCGCCGGCCAGCTTCAGGTACTTGTCCTCCACCCGCTGGCGTTCCTGTCGTGCCTGGGCCAGCTGTTCCTCCTGCAATGACAACTTGCCCTGTAACGCCGCCACCTGCAGGTTCTTGCGCGCCAGCGCCTCTTTCAAATCGTCCCGCTCCTGGCGCAGCTTTTCCAGCTCACGCAAAGCGGCCTCCCGGGCCTCCTGAGCCGTGCGCTGCGCCTTGCGCGCCCGCTCCCGGTCGATCTGCAGCTGGGCGGCCTGCTGCGCCAGGTCGTTGCGCTCCTCCAGCAGCGCCGAGAGCTGCTGATCACGATCGGCGATGGCGCGGGTGCGGATCTCGTTCTGCTCCCGCAAGCGCTGTACCCGACTTTCCAGCTCACCGATGCGTTCGTCAGCGGCATGCAGCTGATCCAGGGCTGCCTGGAGCTGGGCGCTGAGATTCTGTTTCTCTTCACCGGCGGCCCTGGCCAGCGCCATCGCCTCGCGCTCGGCTTCCAGGGTCTGGCGCAGCTCCTGCACCAGCTCCATGTTCCGCAGCAACACCACCACCATGGAGATGAGAAAGATCATCACCACCACGGTCATGATGTCGGTGAAGGAGGGCCAGAAACTTTCGTTACCCCGGTTCTCCTCCCGGTTCAGACGGAGATCGACGAAGCCGCCGTCCTGGTTCATTCGTCGTCCCGCAGGCGGAAGCCCTTACGCAACAATTCGATGATGGTGACCATTTCCTGGTCGGTGCGTTCCGCGCGCTCCTGGTAATGATCCACCGCCTTCAGCAGCTGGGTCTCCACCTTCATGATGAGCTTGTGCGATTTCTCCATCCGGTTCACCAGGTTCTGCAGCGAGCGCACCAGGCCGGTGAACTCGTACAAGGTGGTCTCCGGCTCCACCTGGAACCTGGGCGCCAGATAAGTGGCGCTCACCTGTTCCACCGCGCTGAGCAGGTTGGTCTGGGCGTCGGTGAGTTTCAGATAGAAGTAGCCATAGAAAAGGTAGCAGACGATGGCGGTGATGGTGGTGGAGAGCGCCGTGGACATACCGTGGATCACCAGCCCCATGCCACTCACGTTCACCGTGTTCTCCAGCAGGTCGGAAGCGCCAATGAGCGCAATGGAGAGAGAGATGATGGTGCCGAAGACGCCGGTGAGGATGAGGATGTTGCTGACATACTTGGGAAAGCTGGTGCGGGTGCTCTCGCTGGCGAGCAGCGTGCTGGCCAGCGCCGCCTGATTGATCGGGGTGGCCGACTCGAACAACTGCTCCATGGTGCGATAGCGGCGCGCAATGAGAGAATGCTCCGGAACCCCTTCCAGCAGGTTTTCCTCTCCCAGATCGTGATTGCGAATGAAACGGGCCAGAGCCGCCTCCTCCCGGGCATAGTCGAGGAAGATGACGATGATGCGCAGGACCCCCAGGGTAAAGAGCGCCAGAATGGCACCGTTGACCACCAGTCCCAGGGTGGTGAGCTGATGCTCCAGGTAGATACTACGCAGGAAATCCAGCTTCCAGGCGATGGCTGCCGCGAACAGGGCAGCCACCAGGAACATGAGCAGCAGGGTGTTGCGGCTGAAATGGCGACGAAAGGAGATGACCTGCAAGGTTCTGAACTCCTGGGATCCCGGTTTCCGCGAGTTTAGCACGGGGCGGGGGCGCGTCCAGGGGAGCAGGGTCCGATGGCTGGTATCATGCGGCCATGCGGAATCTCTTTGAAAAAGTAGCCGCCGCATTGTTGCAGCCCGAGGTGGATGCCAAGCTGGAGCAGGTCCGGGAGCTGGCCCGTCTCTGGCGCGCGGGGGAACTGGAGCGGGAGCCGAGGCCACAGTTGCCCGGTACCCTGGAGGCGGGGCGTCCGGCAAGGCCACGGCTGGTGCCGCCCCGGATGGTGCCCAAGCGTCGACTGGGCTCTCCCCAGGGACGGGCCGCCATGCTGCACGCCATCGCCCACATCGAATTCAACGCCATCAATCTGGCACTGGACGCGGTGTGCCGCTTCCAGCAGATGCCGACCGGATTTCAGGACGACTGGCTGCAGGTGGCGCTGGAAGAGGCGCATCACTTTGGCCTGGTGCGTGACCGCTTGCGGGAGCTGGGTCACGAGTATGGCGACTTCCCCGCCCACGACGGGCTCTGGGAGCTGGCCCGCCAGACCGCATCGGACCCACTGTTGCGCATGGCTCTGGTGCCCCGGGTGATGGAGGCGCGGGGGCTGGATGTCACGCCGGGGATCATGGAAAGATTCCGAGCCCTGGGCGACAGCGGGTCGGTGCAGGTGCTGGAGGTGATCCTGCGCGACGAGATCGGCCACGTGCAGGTGGGCAGTCGTTGGTTCCACCACCTTTGCCGGGAACGGGGGCTGGACCCGGAAGCAACCTATTTCGAGCTTCTGAAACGGCACCTGGGCAACCGCATTCGCTGCCCGCTGCACCGGAAAGCCCGGCTGGAGGCGGGCTTCAGCCCATCGGAACTGGAACGACTGGAGAACCTATGCAGAAGCTGATCGTCCTCGCCCTCCTGCTTTTGCTCGCCTCCGAGGGGTGGAGCCAGCAGGCAGAGCTGTTGGTCTACCGGGTCAAGGAGCCCGGTCTGCCGCCCTACATCAGTCGCATCCTGGTGACGGACGCCTTCGTGCGCATCGACGAGGGGGCGGAATCCAGGGCGGGCTACACCTTGTACAACCGGGTTTCCCATCGTCTCTACAATGTGGACCCGGAGGAGGAGACGGTGCTGGAACTGGTGCCTCCACAGCGACAGCCGCAACCGCCCGTCGATCTGCGGCTCGACATGTCGTCGACGCCGGCGAAGGAGGCGCCGCCGGTGGCGGGCCATCAAGTGTTGAACGTGGAGTTGCGGGCCAATGGGCAACACTGCCGCCGGTTGCAGGTGGTGCCCGGCCTCATGCCCGGGGCGATTCAGGGGTTGCGGGAGCTGCGCCTGGCATTGGCCCGATTGCGGGCGATGCCGGACGAAGCGATGAAGGAGGATCCCTGTGCGCTGGCCGAACTGCTCTATGCGCCCACGCGGCATCTGGAGAATGGCTTGCCGCTGGTGGACATCTTGCCGGACAAGCAACAGTTGCTGGTGGATTTCGACCCAGCTTTCCAGGTGCCAGACGGCAGTTTCCGGGTACCGGAAGATTACCGTCGTGTGGTGCCACCCTCCCTACAGGGAAATTGATCTCTTTCGATTTGGGGAGCCCTCCTGATTTTCGGTGCCCACTTCTTGTGCATCCCGGGGCCAGGCCGTAAGCTGGCCCGATCCGCGCTCCATCCCATGATCTTTTCATGCGCAGTTTTTCGGTCTTCCTGCTAATCATTCTGACCGCCTGCTCTCGGTCGCAGTCGGTGCCTGAAGTCACCCTTGGGGCCCAGGTCTCGGTGCAGGATGCCCTGCCCTGGATCGCCCAAGATGCCGGTTACTTCAGACAGGAAGGGGTTGAGGTGAAGATCAAGCATTACCCCAGCGGCCGTCGGGCCCTGGAAGGATTGCTGGCGAACCAGGTGGAACTGGCAGTGGTGGCAGAAACACCATTGGCCATCGCCGCATGGGAGCATCCAGATCTGCGCATCTTTGCCACATTGAGCCGCAGTGACAACAACATCTGCCTGTTGGCCCGCCGTGACCATGGGATTCACAAGCCTTCCGATCTGCATGGCAGACGCATCGCCACCCAGCGGGGTTCCGCCGTCCATTTCTTTCTTTCCAGCTTCCTGCTCGATGCCGGCCTTTCGGAAAAAGAGGTGGAAATTCGCTTTTTAGAGGTGGAGGAACTGGCACCAGCCTTCGGCAGGGGTGAGGTGGATGCCATCTCCATGCGTGACCCGGTCCTGGAGCAGGCAGAAGCACTGGTGGGCAGGGACAACACGGCGCGCTTCTGTGTACCCGGGCTCTATACCAAGAGTTACAACCTGGTGGGCTGGCAAGGTTACTACGACCGTCACCCGAAGGTGGTCGAAAAGGTTCTACGGGCGCTGAGCCGGGCGGCGGCACTGGCCCGGGAAGAGCCGGAGGAGGCTCAGCGTATCCTCAACATGCGCCTGCAGCTGGTTCCGGAACACCTGGCACAGCTCTGGTCCGGTGTGGACTTTCGATTGTCGTTGAATCAGGCACTGCTGGTGAGCCTGCAGGAGGAGGTGCGGTGGGCGACCATCAGGGCCATCGTGGAGACAGATTCCAAAAGTTTCCGCCGGGTGCCGGATCTGTTGGAGATGATCGATGTGCGGCCATTGCAGAAGGTGTTGCCCCAGGCAGTTGGTCTGGTAGGGGTGGTGGAAGAGAAACAATGATTCGTGATCGATTGCGGCAGCTCGTGTGGTGGGGGCTGGGGTTGGCCATGACAGCCACTCTGTTGGTGTTGGCCGGCTATGGGGTCACGATGCAGGAGAAAGTGCGCCACGAACAAACCAAATGGCTGAGAGACAAGCTGGTCGGCCTGAACGTGATCACCATGGATGTGCTCTATGACACCACGGCGGTGGTCCATCCCGGCCAATGGAAGAAGGTGCAGGAGGCGATATCTCGGAAGTTGGCCGAGTATGCCGATCAGGATAATTTTTGGCCGCAGTCTCTGTTGCAACTCGATCGCCGCCTGCAGCAGCGCATGGAACATTTTCTCCAGGCACGTGCCACTTGCAGGGGAGTTCGGGAGGCCGGTGAAGCCGAACGTTGTCGGCAACTGTTGGAAAGACTCGCCACTCAGGTCAGATTGACCCTGCAAGACCTGTTCGTGGAGGTGGGCATGCTGGAGCGCAAGGCGCTGCAGGCACGGGAGCGACTTTTCTTCTGGGGCGGCATCCTGATGCTGTTCATGCTCTCTGCCCTGGCGTTCATGATCCTGGTGATCCTGGTGCCGCTGGGACGGCGGTTGGACACTGGTCTTGCCATGTTGCTGGAGGCCGCCCACAGCTTCACCCGCAGCGACCGGGTGATTCCCATCGAGGTGGACCGGGAAGACGAACTGGGCATCCTGGCCCGGGCCTTCAATGAGATGATGGAACACCGTTTGGCCGTGGAGGAGGCACTCAAACGCAGTGAGGCCAATCTGGCAGAGGCGCAACAGGTGGCGCATCTGGGCAGCTGGGAACTGGATCTGCTAAACAACCGTCTCTGGTGGTCGGATGAGATCTACCGGATCTTCGAAATCGATCGGGAGAAGTTCGGTGCTTCTTACGAAGCCTTCCTGGAACGGGTACATCCGGAAGATCGGGAGCTTGTGGATCGGGCCTATCGCAAATCGGTGGAAGAGCATACCTTCTACGAAGTGATCCACCGGTTGCGGATGGAGGACGGTCGTATCAAGTACGTACGGGAGCGGGGACGCACCGACTATTCGGAGGATGGCACACCACTACGTTCAATCGGTACGGTGCAGGACGTCACCGAGCAGGAGTTGGCTCTTCGAGCATTGCGGGAGAGTGAGCAGGAGTTGGATGCAATCATCGAGAACCTGCCATTGATGGTGTTCCTGAAGGATGCGGAGAGCGGTCGTTTCGTCCGTTTCAACCGGGCCGGGGAGAAACTGCTGGGGATCGAGCGCAAACGCATCATCGGACACACCGATCACGAAATCTTCCCCTCCGAGCAGGCCGCTGCTTTCGTGGCAGACGATCGTCGTGTTTTGGAAAGTGGCGAGATTCTGGACGTGCCAATGGAAGTCGTGGATACCGCCCAGGGCAGGCGATACCTGCACACGCGCAAGGTCCGTATCTGCACCACGGAAGGCAAACCTCGTTTCCTGCTCGGCATCGCCGAGGACATTACCGAACGGATGGAAGCGGAGCAGCGTGTACGCCACCGCCTTGCTCTGGAAGCCGTCATGGCACGTATTTCCACTGAGTTGGCCCAGGCTGGCGAAGAGGAGCTGGATGGGCTGCTGCAGCATGCCCTGGAGGAGATCGGACGGGCTTTCCAAGCGGATCGCAGTTATCTCTACCAGATGGACCCGGAGGCACGCTCATGGAAGGAGGGACGTCAGTGGTGTTGGTGCCACTGCGAGGATGAGTGTGTACCGGATAGCCGCCAGCTGCTACCGGCAAGTAATCATGAAGCTTTGCTGCAACGTTTCCAGCAAGGGGAGCTCCTACATTTGACCTCGCCCGAAGCGGCTGGCGAGGCCTTTCCCGATTTGCGTCGATATATGGAAGAAAACCGGATCCATTCGCTGGTGCAGGTGCCGGTGGTGCTGAACGGTGAGCTGCTTGGGGTGGTGGGATTCGATGCCGGTGCCCGAAGCCGGAGCTGGCCGGAAGAGGATGTGCGGTTGCTACGCATCGTTGCCGAGGCCATCGCGAATGCCATCATCCGGGTCCGTTCCAGCCGGGCCATTCGGGAACACACTTGGTATCTGGAAGGGTTGGATCGGATTTCACGCATATTGGCGGAGAATACCCTGCAGGTTCCCATGCTCGAAAAGGTGGTCGAGGCGGTACTCGATCTCTTCGGTGCCGACCGGGCCTGGGTACTGAAGGCAGTGGAAACCGGGGCGCCAGGTTATGAAGTGCCTATCGAATGTACTCGTCCCGAATACCCCGGTGCCGTTGCCTCCGAACTGGAACTTCCCGACGACGAGTTCAGCAGGCGCATGATGGAGCGATTGATGGGATCGTCGGAGCCGCTGACCATGCATCTGCGGGAAGTGGAGCAACTGCCCGACTATCTGAAGGGCTATCAGATTCAGAGCCAGATGCTGGTGGCCATTCGGCCAACCCTGGGCGCTCCCTGGATACTCGGCATCCATCAATGTTCTTCCGAACGGGAGTGGACCCCGGTGGAGCAGCGCCTGTTCCGGGCTATCGCCGAACGGGTGGGAATCGCCCTGGTGGGCGTTCGGCTCATGGAGGAGATAAGGGAGAGTGAGCAACGGCTACAAGAGGCGGAGAAGATCGCCCAGGTGGGGAGTTGGGAGCTGGATCTGCGCACCGGAAAGGCATACTGGTCCGATCAGGAGTACCGCTGTCTGGGGTACCAGCCGGGCGGCTGTGAAGCCGGGTACGAGGCCTTCGAGCGGGCGGTGCATCCCGAGGACCGGCAATGGGTGAACGACGCAGTAGCCCGCGCGGTGAATGGAGAGGTATCGGAATACGACATCCAGCATCGGGTGGTATGGCCCGATGGCAGTGTGCACGTGGTGCACGAGCTGGCCCAGGTGACCCGGGACGAGTCTGGGAAGCCGGTGCGGATGATCGGCACCACCCAGGACATCACTCAGCGGGTCGCTCTGGAACAGGAGCTGGAGCGACACAAACGGCACCTGGAAGAGCTGGTGGCGGAGCGCACACGAACCATCCGGCGCCAGGCGAAGATCATAGAACAGACCAACGACGCGGTGGTCACCACGGATCCGGATGGCAGGATTACCAGCTGGAACCAGGGCGCGCAGCGGGTCTTCGGCTATTCTGCTCAGGAGGCGCTGGGGCAGTCGGTAGAACTGCTCTACCCGAAGGAGTATCGTGAAAAACTCCCGGCGGAACTCTGGGCTCGGTTGCAGGAGAAGGGTACTCTGGAACGAGAGGTAGAGCTGTTGCGCCGGGATGGAAGCAGTTTCCCCGCCTTCCTCTCTCTCTCTCTGCTCCGTGACGAATCGGGCAAAGTGGACGGCGTGGTGGGATACGCCGTGGACATCAGCGAGCTGCGCCGACGGGAACAGGAGCTGAAACGGTTGGCGGAGCGGCTGGAAGCCTCCAATCGAGAGCTGGAGTCCTTCTCCTATTCGGTCTCTCATGATCTGCGCGCGCCACTGCGGGCCATCGACGGTTTCAGCCAGGCGCTGGAAGAAGATTATGGAGCACAGCTGGACGAGGTGGCCCATGATTACCTGCGCCGTATTCGGGGTGGCGCACAGCGGCTGGGCATCCTCATCGATGACCTGCTGCAGCTTTCCCGGGTGAACCGGGAGGCGCTGCGACTGGAGCCGGTGGATCTGACCGAGATGGCCCGCTCTGTGATAGAGGAACTTCGCGCCGGAGAACCTCAGCGGCAGGTGGAACTGGTGGTGGATCCGGAGATGGTCGTCACTGGAGATCCCCGATTGTTGCGGGCATTGGTCGCCAACCTGTTGGGTAATGCCTGGAAATTCACCGGCAAGGAGGAACGGGCACGTATCGAGTTTCGCCGGGTGGAGGGAAAAGAGGGCGTATTCTTCGTGGCGGACAATGGTGTAGGATTCGACATGCGCCATGCCAGAAAACTGTTTGGTGCCTTTCAGCGTTTGCACCGCGCCAAAGAATTTCCGGGAACCGGGATCGGGTTGGCCACGGTACAGCGCATCGTGCACCGTCATGGTGGGCGGGTGTGGGCTGAAGCGGAACCGGGAAAGGGTGCTCGGTTCTATTTTTCCCTAGCGACCGACCTCCAGGAGGCGTCGTACCACGTGGATAGAGAGCAGGCTGAGGGATGAAGAGGAAGACGCTGCTGCTGGTGGAGGACAATCCGGACGACGAATTGCTCACCATTCGTGCTCTGCGCAAGCACAACCTGGCCAATGAGATCGTGGTGGCCCGGGACGGTCAGCAGGCGCTGGACTATCTTTTTGGCGAAGGTGAATACGAGGGACAGCCACCGGAAGAGCTACCTCAGGTGATCCTTCTGGATCTGAAACTGCCCAAGGTGGACGGTCTGGAGGTACTGGAGCGAATCCGCGCCGATGAACGGACCCGGACCATCCCGGTGGTGGTGCTCACCTCCTCCAACGAGGAGCGGGACATCCTGCGCAGCTATGATCTTGGAGCCAACAGCTATGTGCGCAAGCCCGTGAACTTCGAGCAGTTCCTCGAGGCGGCCCGGCAGCTGGGTCTATACTGGCTGGTTCTCAACGAGGTTCCCTATGGCCGGGACTGAGAAGAGCCTGCGGGTGCTGATCGCCGAGGATTCCGAGGACGACGCCATGCTCATCGTGCGCGAGCTGCGGCGCGGCGGTTATGAACCGGTGATGTGCCGGGTGGACTCGGCGGCGGACATGCAGTCGGCGTTGGAGCTGGGAAAGTGGGACCTCATCATCACCGACCACAACATGCCCAGTTTCGATTCCACCGACGCCCTGCGACTGGCCCGGGAATACGACCCCAACATCCCTTTCATCCTGGTCTCGGGCAGCATCGGCGAGGAGATCGCCGTGGATGCCATGAAGGCGGGCGCTCATGACTATGTGATGAAGGACAACCTCAAGCGTCTGCTGCCGGCCATCGAAAGGGAACTGCGTGAGGCGAGCAACCGACGGGCCCATCAGGAAGCCCAGGCTCACATTCGTCACCTGGCCTTTCACGACAGCCTAACCGGACTGATCAACCGTAACGAGTTCGAACGCAGGCTGGACGAAGCAGTGAACGATGCCCGTGAGACTGGCCAGCTTCATACCCTGTTCTATATCGACCTGGACCAGTTCAAGCTGGTGAACGACACCTGCGGTCACCTGGCAGGAGACGAGATGCTCCGGCGGCTGGGCAAACGGCTGCGGCAGTCCATTCGCGACAGCGACACCCTGGCCCGGCTCGGCGGTGACGAGTTCGGGGTGCTGCTGATCAACTGTTCCCTCGCCAGTGCCGAACCGGTGGCCCAGTCCCTCCTGGACAGCCTGCGGGAATACTTCTTCGTGTGGGGTGATCGCAGTTTCAAGGTTGGCGCCAGCATCGGCATGGTGGAGATCGATGGCAGCCGCGACAGCTATTCCCTGCTCAGCATGGCCGACATGGCCTGTTACGCGGCCAAGGACCGGGGTCGAAACCGCTACCATCTCTACGCCGAGGAGGATCGGGAGCTGAATCAGCGGCGGGGAGAGCTGCAGTGGATCCAGCGGTTGCAGAAGGCGCTGGAGAAGAACGAGCTATTGCTTTATTGGCAACCCATCCGGGCGCTGGACGGTAGTTCGCTGCACCATGAGGTTCTGCTGCGGTTGCAGGATAGCGACGGGCAGTTGGTCACCCCGGATCGTTTCATCCCCGCCGCGGAACGTTACAACCTCATGCCGGAGGTGGATCGCTGGGTGATCCGTCAGGTGCTGGCCCGCCAGCCCTCCTTGACCGGGAACCAGGTCGGCCCGGATGCCACCCTCTTCGTCAATCTCTCCGCCACCTCCCTGAGCGAAGAGGGGTTTGCCGACTTCCTGCGCGCCCAGTTCCAGGAGAGCGGTGTACCGCCGGCGCGCATCGGTTTCGAGATCACGGAGACCGCTGCCATAGCGGATTTCGACTGCGCGCGGGAGCTCATTCAGACCTTACGCGCCCTGGGTTGCAGGGTGGCGCTGGACGATTTCGGCACGGGTATGAGCTCCTTCTCCTATCTCAAGTCACTCACCGTGGATTTCATCAAGATCGACGGCAGTTTCGTCCGCCGCATGCGTCAGGAACCAGTGGATAGCGCCATCGTGGAAGCGGTGAACAACATCGCCCACATCAGCGGCATCCGTACCATCGCCGAGTTCGTGGAGGATGAAGAGGTGATGGATCTGCTGCGCGACCTCGGCGTGGACTTCGCGCAGGGCTGGGCCGTGGCCCGGCCCACGCCCATGCCCATGCCCGCGGGCTAAAACAGCCATGAACGACCTCGTTATTCAAAGGCGTATCTGATCTGGTTTCCAGGTGCCATGCAGTTTCATCATCAGTCCGAGGACGGTTTCGGTTTTTCCTCAGTGGGCGCAACACACACCGGCCGACGATCATACGGGCGTAGACGTTCACGACAAACGCCGCATGGACGAAACCCGCCCAGGTCGCCACGAATTGGTGTCTATAGACTCTAACCTCTCAAGATACGGAGTCTCAGTGAAACCCGGGGCGGTTCATTCTGCCGTTTTGTAGAAACTCAGGGGATGTATCCCATTTCCAATAGAATGGCCGAGTGATAGGCGTTTTTATTACAAGGTGAGCCATTCGAGACGTGAGTGCTCCAATGTGACGCCACACCTGGGTTCCTCTTCACGCCAATCGGGCAGCACCACGCGTCGTGCGGTGCGGCCATTGATTTCCAGTTCGTGGATGGCGGGGCGGTGGGTGTGGCCGTGAATGAGCAGGTCTGCGTGGTGGCTTTCCAGTGCTTGGCGCACGGTGTCGGGATTGACGTCGGTGATGTCGGCGGGCTTGAGGGAGAGAGATTCACCGCTGCGTCGGCGGTACTCGGCAGCCAGGGCACGGCGTTCCGGGATGGATAGGGCCAGGGCCTGCTGGCGGAACTGGGGACTGCGGAGCTGGGCGCGCACCTGCTGGTATTCGATATCGTCGGTGCAGAGCTGGTCGCCATGCATGAGCAGCAGGCGCAGGCCCTGGTGTTCCACCACAGCCTCGTCTTCGAGGAGGCGGGCGCCGGTTTCGGTGGAGAAGCGGTCGCCCACCATGAAGTCGCGGTTGCCGCGCTGGAAGAAGAGGGGGGTGGTTTCGCTGAAACGTTTCAGCAATCTCTTCACCTCGGTGGCGAAGGGAGCAGGATCGTCGTCGCCGATCCAGGCGTCGAAGAGGTCGCCCAGGATGTAGAGGGCTTCCACCCGTCCTGCCTGTTCCTCCAGCAGGACACGGAAGCGCGCCAGCAGGGCAGGGCGCCTGGGGGCGAGGTGGAGGTCGGAGAGAAAGAGCAGCATGGGGCGCGCTGAGCTGTCGGGCGGAAGCCCGACCCACAGGCCGGGATGAGGCGTACTGCAGGTCGGGCTTCAGTCCGACTCGACCATCTCCGCCTTTTCGATCACCACCGGCTCCACCGGCACGTCCTGGTGTCCGGCCCTGTTGCCGGTGGGCACCTGTTCGATCCTGTCCACGGTATCCATTCCCTCCACCACCCGACCGAAGACGGCATAGCCCCAGCCGTCGTGACCAGGGTAGTTGAGAAAATCGTTGTCCTTCACGTTGATGAAAAACTGGGCGGTGGCCGAGTGGGGGTCGGAAGTGCGGGCCATGGCGATGGTGCCGCGGTCGTTCTTCAGGCCGTTCCTGGCCTCGTTTTCGATGGGCTCGCGGGTGGCCGGTTGCATCATGTCGGGCAGGAAGCCGCCTCCCTGGATCATGAAGCCGGGAATGACGCGGTGGAAGATCTTGCCGTCGTAGAAGCCCTCTTCCACATATTGACGGAAGTTGGCACAGGTGACGGGTGCTTTCTCCTCGTCCAGTTCGATGACGATGTCACCCAGATTGGTGACCAGTCTGACTTTGCTCATTGGGCTGGGAAATTGGTTACGGAAAGAGGCTGGGCAGCATAGCACAGTGGCCATTTCAGGCGGAACCGGAGAGGCTGTTCCGCGTTTCCTGTGCAGATTGAGGCTGGGGGCGCGCAGGGTGTCCGAACAGATATCCTTGGGCGTGGGTGAAACCAGATTGACGCACCAGTGACAACGCCACTTCGTCTTCTATGCCCTCGGCCACGGTGCGGTAGCCCGCCTGCCTGATCATACGCACGATGCCTTGTATCATCTCCCGCTCCCGGCCACCGGCCACGATCCGCTGGGTCATGGAGATGTCGAACTTGATGATCTCCACCGGCATGGAGGCGAGATAACGTAGAGAAGAGTAGCCGCTGCCGAAGTCGTCCAATGCGACGTCGTATCCCATGCGTCGAGCCAACTCGATCTGCCTGGTGGCGTCGCCGAGCCGGGTGATGAGAGTGTTCTCGGTGATCTCCAGCAGCAATGGACGGTTCTGAGCGTGGTAGGCAAGCTCCTCCAATAATTCCATCACTCGACCCGAAAGCAGGCCGTTGGCGGAGAGATTGAGAGAGAGACCGGTGTGTCCGGGAATCACGCCGGATTTCATTTCCTGTTTCAATGCCTGGAGGATGGCGAGATCGAATTCCTCTTCCAGCCGGTGGGCTTCGACGATGGGAAAGAACTGTGCCGGCATGAACAAGCCCTCCTCGTCGCGCAACCGTACCAGTGCCTCCAAGTAGGCTACCTGGTCACCTTCAAGATCGACGATAGGTTGGTAGTGCATCTCGATTCCCTGGCCATGCCGGATCGCCTGTTGTACGGCGTGGATCGCTTGGCTGGAATAGAGCATACCGCGGTCGGCATCCATCCCCGGTTCATGAATGCAGATGCGCCGGGTGCCAGGACGCTTGGCGTGGTACATCGCCATGTCCGCACGTCGTTTGAGTTCGGAGAGGTCGGGCAGGTCGTCTGCTCGGGCGAGAGCGATGCCGATGCTCAGGTTTACTGGCTCATGGATTCCCAATCTGGAGAAGTCCTCTTCTCGCATGGCTTGCAGACATCGTTCGGCCAGTTTTTCGGCACAGTGTCGGCTACATTCGATGACGATGGTGGCAAACTCGTCTCCACCCAGTCGATAGAGGCGGTCGCCACTGCGCAGCATCTGCTGGATGCGGCGGGCGGTAACCCGAATCACCTCGTCCCCTACCTCATGTCCATAACTGTCGTTGATTGCCTTGAAATGATCGCAATCGAACAACAGGAAGGCGATCTCCATACGTTTGCCTTCCAGCAGGGAACGGAGGTTCTTCCAATCCCGCTCGAAGGCTCGGCGGTTCCAGGTTCCGGTGAGCGGGTCCTTGTGTGCCAGTTCCCAGAGTGTGCGGTTGCGCTCATCCAGGTCTTGGCGGGCGTTCTCCAGTTGCGCGTGGTATTCCTGGAGAGAGGAGCGAATCTCTTCAAGCTCAGCCACCGGCTGGTATTTGAGCAGTTTGCTGGAGGCTGGTTCACCCTGTCTCAGGTGGTTGAGGTATTGTCTGATACGAACCAGAGGCTTACGAATGAGAAAAGAGAAAAACAACAGCAACGCCAGTCCAGCGAATATGATGCCACCTATGAGGCGCAGTACTGCGTGCTGTACCGTGGTCATGAACTCCTTTTGGACCATGGTGTTGCGAGGTTGCACCTCGATCCAGCGGTGCAGCTCTTGCGGGGTCACGGGCTGCTCTGGGACCCTCTCCATGTCAACAGCGGCCAGATCCACGCGGCTGAAGGCAAAGGTGGCACGAATGGCCTGCATGAGCTCCACCACCAACACCAGCGAGCCGGAGACCCCGTCGGTGTGGATGATCTTTTCGTAAGTGAGTAACAAATGTCGACCATCTCGGCGCACCTGGGGGTTGGGAACCAAGGGGACATGGGAGGGTAACAATTCCTGTTTCCCGTTATTGGCCAAAGGGTTCCCCTGGTGATCATAGAGGCCTGCATCCAGCACGAACTCCGGCAGTGTGCCTTGCTTGTGCAGGCGGTGCATTTTCCAGTAGGTATAGTAGGTTGGATTTTGCAGTTGTTGGTGGACCTCGTCCCAATGAGCCAATTCGTCTGCCAGGGATTCGACCCGGCTCATGGTTTGCTCCAGCGCTAGAGAGAACTCTTCCTCCGCCAGGGAGCGCTCCAACTCTTCAAGCCGTTTTGCGGTATTTTCTACCTCGTTCAAGGTGAACAGTCCGAACACCACAAGGAGAAGGACCAGTAGGGCTACCAGAACATAGAGATAGAAGTTCAGAGGAAGTGCGAAGCGCCGGGTGTGGGGTTTCATTGCCGCTGCGTCAAACCCTGCATTATCTCGTCGATGACATCCAGCAAGGTGAATTCATATTCGGCATCGAAGAAGTGGCTGGCGCCAGGCACCACGCGTAGACTCACCTGTTTCTGCTGGCGAAGCCGCGTTAGCCATCGTTCGCTCATTCTCTTGTCCTCTCCGCCGATGATCACGGTGAGGGAAATCGGAGACTCCTTCAAGGCGTCGATCACCTGATCGGAATCCCAGCGGTAATAGCTCAGTATGTTGTCGGGCGTGGCGGTATATTCACGGCAATAGGCGATGGGGAACTTCACCAGAGCCCTGGATTTCTGGGAGGCAAGGCGGCGAGCCTCTTCCAGGGATTCATGCGCGGCCTTGCGGAATACCGCCTGGTCTGGGCCGAAATGGGTGAGACTGATGAGAATGGCATGGATCACCGAGGGATCGGGATGACGCAGGTAGGCGGCGATCATCACACTGCCGGTGCTGTGCCCGATGAGCATGATGCGATCATGATCCCGTTTGCGTAACCAGCGGACCCAGGCAGCCACTTCTTCCACGCCCTCCCCGAAGCTGTGGTCCTGGATCGCCTCACAAGCAAGGCTGGCGCGACGGTTCCCGATGCCCAGGGTCAGCGTGGGAGTGAGCACGCTGTAGCCCATCTCCTCGTTGAGCGCGTCCGCAAGGCGACGCACGGTGCGGAAGTCCTGGGTTTGCAGGAAACCATGAAGGATCAGAATGGCCGGCTTGTTGGGTTCCCCCGGCAGGTACGTTGCATTGGCCAGCTTTCCATTGGGCATGGTGGCCTGCACCTGGCCGGGGGAGGCTGCCTGGGCTAGGCAGCCGGTGAACAAAAGCACTGGCAAGAGGCCGAATAGGCGCATGGGTGGTCTGTCCTTGAGCATGGTTCGGGCAAGCAAGCGTCCTCCCCTGGAACAGCTGCCGAAGCTCCCTTTGTCGGCGCGCCCTTGAAAGGATCTCCTTGGGGATACTAATGAATCCTACGTGCCGATTCCACGATCACCGGCTCGACCGGAACATTGCGCATGCCGTTTCTTGACGTGGTCGGCACATTTGCGATGGCGTCCACCACCTCCATCCCCCTGGTCACCCGGCCGAAGACGGCGTAGCCCCACCCGTCGCGACCGGGATGGTCGAGAAAGTGGTTGTCCTTCTGGTTGATGAAGAACTGGGAGGTGGCCGAATGGGGATCCGAGGTGCGGGCCATGGCGATGGTTCCGCGGTCGTTCCTCAGGCCGTTGTTCGCCTCGTTGACGATGGGGGCATGGGTGCTCTTCCTCTGCATGTCGGGGGTGTAGCCGCCGCCCTGGATCATGAAGTTCGGAATGACACGGTGGAAGATGGTTCCATCGTAGAAGCCCTCGTCCACGTAGCGCAGGAAGTTGGCCACCGTCTTTGGGGCCTTGTCGGGATAGAGGGTGAGCTCGATGTCACCCTTACTGGTCTTCATCAGCACCTTCACGTCCGCGGCCTGGGCGGTCACCGCCAGGAGCAGGCCCAGGAGGAGAATGGTGGTCTTTTTCATCTGCGGGGTTCTCCGGTCCATTTCATCCCGCAATCATACCCTGCCATCAGTTAAAATGTATTGGTTTGATCCACGCCTTGAAATCATTCTGGAGATCACCCCAGGGATTCCATGAAACCCGATGGTAGATCGGACTTCAGTCCGACAAGGCGCCAGCTTGGTTTCGGGCTGAAGCCCGACCTGCATCCATGATTCGGGGTGAATCCAAGTTTCGCGAGATTTGATGCCATGACCCTCAGGATCTACAACGACCTCCACCATAAGAAAGAGAATTTCGAACCCCTGGAGCCGGGCAAGGTGCGCATGTATGTATGCGGCATGACGGTGTACGACTACTGCCACCTCGGCCACGCCCGGGTGGTGGTGGTTTTCGACGTGGTCTACCGCTACCTGAAAGCGCGCGGCTACGAGGTCACCTACGTGCGCAACATCACCGACATCGATGACAAGATCATCCAGCGCGCCAACGAGCAGGGCATCCCCTTCCACCAGTTGACGAAGAAGTTCATCGACGCCATGCACGAGGACTTCGACGCCCTGGGGGTGCTGCGGCCGACCATGGAGCCGCGCGCCACCGAGCACCTGGAGGAGATCATCCGCATGATCCAGGCGCTTATCGACAAAGGCCACGCCTACCAGGCGGAGAACGGCGACGTCTACTACGACGTGCGCAGCTTCCCCGAGTACGGCAAGCTCTCGGGCAAGTCCATCGACGACCTGGAGGCGGGGGCCCGGGTGGAGCCGGGGGAGGGCAAGCGCGATCCCCTCGACTTCGCCCTCTGGAAGGCGGCAAAGCCGGGCGAGCCGGCCTGGGACTCCCCCTGGGGAAAGGGACGCCCCGGCTGGCATATCGAGTGCTCGGCCATGTCCACCTCGGCCCTGGGGGACACCTTCGACATCCACGGCGGCGGCGCCGATCTCACCTTCCCCCATCACGAGAACGAGATCGCCCAGTCGGAAGGGGCCACCGGCCATCCCTTCGTGCGCTACTGGATGCACAATGGCTTCGTGCGGGTGAAGGAGGAGAAGATGTCCAAGTCGCTGGGCAACTTCTTCACCATCCGCGACATCCTGGCCCGCTTCCGGCCCGAGGAGGTGCGCTACTTCATCCTCACCAGCCACTACCGCAGCCCGCTGAACTACGACGAGGAGCACCTGGTCAATGCCCGCAAGGCGCTGGACCGCCTCTACACCGCCCTGCGGGGCCTGCCGCAGGCGGAGCCCGGCGAGGCGGACAAGTACGTGGAGGCCTTCAACGCCGCCATGGACGACGACTTCAATACCCCCGAGGCGCTGGCGGTACTCTTCGAGCTGGTGCGCGAGATCAACCGGGTGCGCCCCGAGAACGAGGAGAAGGCCGCCCGCATGGCCGCCGAGCTCAAGCGGCTGGGGGACATTCTGGGTATCCTCCAGGAGGAGCCGGAGGCATGGCTCAAGGGGGCGCCATCGGGCAGCGAGGGGCTTACCGACGAGCAGATCGAGGCACTGATCCAGCAGCGGCTGGAGGCGCGCAAGGCAAAGAACTGGTCCGAGGCCGACCGCATCCGCGACGAGCTGAAGGCGCAGGGCATCGTGCTGGAGGATTCACCCCAGGGCACCACCTGGCGCAGGGAGTAATCTGCCATGGCTGAGCGCACCTTCCCCGTCTTCTACTGCGACTTCCTCCGCGACCTGAGCATCAGCTCGTCCAGGCCGGAGCCGTTGGCGGCCGACCGCCTGGTGCCCCTGGCGGAGCAGCTGTTGGTGGCGGAGGACAACTACCTGGGGGTTGTGGACCCCAACGAGGTGATCCTGCAGCTCTACCTCTCCGGTCGCGAGATGGTAGTGGAACTCATCTTCCCTGACAGCACCGGCATCCTGCAGAAACGGATGCCGGTAGAAGAGGCGTTGGCGTTGCTGGAGAATCTGCCGGGTGAATTCGATGAAGCGTTATTGCCCGGCGCCAGTTTCATCGGCTGACAGTTTCCGGCCTTCCGGTGAGGAGGCCTCTTTTCCTCCCCCTTTTGAGGCACTATCGTTCCGGTGTTCCCGGTAACGTTTCAACTCCGTGTTCAGCCATTCGCTGCTCAGCATGCGCTTGCCGTTGCAGATGACATGATACTTGCGGCCGGTGATGCTGCTTTCGCTGGCGGCATAACGGATGAACTGTTCCGTGGTTTGCAGCCTCGATTTGAGATAGTCGTACTTGCGCTCGATGTGCTTGCGCGCCTCTCTGGCATCGTGCTCGCTTCCGTTTCGTTCAAAAATGCAGCCCGATTGCTCCACGTACTGCAAGAGGTGCTCTACCTCCCCTGCCATGTTGCCGGCATGGGCCGACACGAACATCGAAAAGAGTAGCATTGAAAGAAAAGGTTTCATGGCTGTTGGCTCCGGAAAGTGGCGATCAGGGGGAAGTGGTCGGAAGAATGGGCCCGCAACACCCGGGACTGCACCAATCGCAGCCCACGAAAATAGATATGGTCGACTTGTCGATCCAGGAAGTGCGTGGTGGGCTCCTGAAATTCCACCCGCTGCAGACCCTGGCGTTTTGCCAGCGCTTGCACCACGGCCTGCCGTGACAGGCTCCAGGTGTTCATGTCCCCGGCAAGGATCACCGGACCCTCGTGGTTGTCCATAAACGTCTCCACTGCCTCCAGCTGGCGCGCCAGCGCCTGCTCGTCGAAGGTGAAATTGATTCCATGCAGATTGATCAACAATAGCGGCTCTTCCCGGCCTTCCAAAGGCAGCCAGGAGACCAGCGCAGTTTTGGGCAAATGGACCAGGGGTTCCCTGGCGCGCAGGGCACAGACGCGAAGCTGGGGCACACGGCTGGCGGTGAGAACCCCGGACCAGAATCCCCGATAGGTGAATGCGTGGGCCATACTCCAGTCCATGTTGGCTCGAGCCAGCCAGCGCAGCATCTCCGGAGCCAAATGGCTTTCCTGCAGCAACAGCAGGTCGGCGTGATCGCGCAGCCCTTGCAGATCTTCACGCCAGCCGGGCAGGGCATTCTTGTAGATGTTCCAGGTGGCCAGCGTGAACCCTCGGGGATCGAGCCCTCCCGGGTCGGCATCTGGCGAGCGTGATGTCACTGGTTCACAGGATGACAGGGTTGCGCCGTTGTGAGCCGCCTGTATCTGGTCAGGCACCGACACGCAGCCGGCGAGACCCAACATGGCAGTGCCACACAAGATCAACCACAAACAGGAAAGCCGGGAAAGCGCTGCCATGGGAGGCGGCTGATCCTGGTTCAAGGAATCTCCGGTTTGCCGGGCAGGCGGCGAAATCTGGCCATTACCTTGCCATCACGTCCCAGTATGCCGATGTCATTCTCTTCCACCCGGAAATGATAGGAGGTTTTGTTGTCCGGATGGCTCGACGGGGTACAGGAAAGTTCGGCCAACCGCGCCTTGCGTGCGTTCCAGAAGCAGTGCCAGCTCGCTTTCGGGTGGGCGGTGGCGAACTGCGCGCGACCGTCGAAGGCCAGCACCAGCTCATGGATGCCCGATTCGTTTTCTTCCAGCGCCTCCCATCGGCCGGCACCGGGGTGGGGCGAACAGGCGGCCAGCAACAGAGTGAGGGACAGCGGGAGCCAGTACCTGGCGGCAGGAATCTTGGCCACTGAAATGGTCATTCGGGAAGGGTATCATGCAGGGCGTTTCCATGCTCTGCGGATGACGAGATGTCCGATTTCAACGGCTGTACCTATGTGATCTTCGGCGCCACCGGAAATCTCTCCCGGGAGAAGCTGATGCCGGCGCTCTATCACCTGGATCTGGCCGGCCAGCTCTGTGCCGACACCCGCATACTCGCCAGTGGCCGGCGGGACTGGGATGACGCCCGGCTGGTGCGGGAGGTGCGGGGCTGGTTGCAGGCGCACGGCCGCACGCCGCTGAACGAAACGGTGTTCCAGCGGTTCGCCGCCCGGTTGCGTTATTTCCGTGGAGACCTCCATGACGAGGCCACCTGGCCCGCGCTGCGGGAGCGGCTGGAGGGAGACCCGGAACTGCCCGGCAACATCGCTTTCTACATGGCCATCCGCCCGGCCGAGTTCGGCCTGGTGGTGGAAAAGCTGGCGGGGCAGGGACTGTTGCAGGAGAACGGCGGCTGGCGCCGGGTGGTGGTGGAGAAGCCTTTCGGCTACGACCTGGAGAGCGCCCGTGCCCTGCAGGCCCATCTGGTGCAGTTTCTGCGCGAGGAGCAGATCTATCGCATCGACCACTACCTCGGCAAGAGCATGGTACAGAACGTGCTGGTGTTCCGTTTCGCCAACACCCTGCTCGAGCCGCTTTGGAACCGCAACTACATCGACCACGTGCAGATCACCCACTCCGAGACCGCCGGGGTGGGCACCCGCGGCGCCTACTACGATGGCGCCGGGGCCATGCGGGACATGATCCAGAGTCATCTGCTGCAGCTGCTCACCCTGGTGGCCATGGAGCCACCGGTCTCCATGGAGGCGGAGGACCTGCGTGACGAAAAGGTGAAGGTGCTCAAATCGCTGCGGCCGATCCCGGAGGAGCGGGTGGATGACTTCGCCTTTCGTGCGCAATACACGGCGGGAGTTGTGGAAGGAAAGGCGGTGAAAGGATACCTGGAGGAGGAGGGAATCCCTTCCGGCAGCCGTACCGAGACCTATGCCGCGCTGAAGCTCTACGTGGACAACTGGCGCTGGCGCGATGTTCCTTTCTACCTGCGCACTGGCAAGCGGCTGGCGGAGCGGCAGTCGCTCATCTCCATCTGCTTTCGCCATCCGCCGCAGCAGTTCTTCCGGGATCTGCACCAGGGGCCGATGAAGCCGAACTGGATCGTACTCGGCATCCAGCCCTGCGAGTGTTTGCGCATGGAGGTGACGGTGAAAGAGCCGGGCCTGCAGATGCGCACCCGCCAGCGCAGCCTGGACGCCCAGCTGCGCACCGCCCGCGAGATGCCCATCGACGCCTACGAGGAGCTGCTGCTGGATGTCATCGACGGCGACCGTTCCCTGTTCCTCCGTTACGACGAGGTGGAGTGGGCTTGGCGTGCGGTGGACCCGGTGATCCGTCACTGGCAGCAGGACGACGCTCCGCTGGCCACCTATCCCGCCGGCACCTGGGGGCCGCCGGAGAGCCGCCGGCTGTTCGAAAAGCCGGGACAGCGCTGGCGTCACAGCCTGGACCCGGAGGAGGACTACGAGCCATGACCCCGCACTGGAACATCTTCGCCGATCCTCGGGAAGTGGCCGAAGCAGCCGCCGAGATCATCGGCGAGATGGCGCGTCACGCCATCGAGCGGCGGGGCCTGTTCAGCCTGGTGCTCGCCGGCGGCAGCACGCCGGCGGCTGCCTACCGCCTGTTGCGCGAACAGGAGCAGGACTGGACACGCTGGGAGTTCTTCTTCGGTGACGAGCGCTGCCTGCCCCCCTTTCACCCGGAACGCAACAGTTTCAAGGCCCGCGAGACGCTCCTCGACCATCTGCCCCTGGAGTCTCACCAGGTACACGAGATCCCTGCCGAGCTGGGCCCGGAACAAGGGGCAGAGAAGTATGAACCTCTGGTACGTAACTCCCGTCCTTTCGACCTGGTGCTCCTGGGGTTGGGAGAGGACGGCCACACCGCCTCCCTTTTCCCGGGGCAAGAGCACCCTGCCGAGCGGCTGGTGGTGCCGGTTTACGAAGCGCCCAAGCCGCCACCGGAACGGGTGAGCCTGAACTATGGCGCGCTCTCCAGTTGCCGCGGCCTGCTCTTTCTGGTCACTGGCGAATCGAAGCGCCACGCATTGTCCGAATGGCGGCAGGGAAGGGAGATTCCCGCCAGCCGCGTACGCCCGCCCATTCCTCCTGAAGTGCTGGTGGACGAGGCCGCCTGGGGTGAGTGAGTGGATGGTCTACATCATCCGCTGCTCCGATGGCAGCCTCTACACCGGCATCACCAACGATCTGCCGCGCCGCTTCGACGACCACAGGAGGGGCAGGGGGGCCAAGTACTTTCGCGGCCGGGAACCCCTGGAGGTGGTCCACCTGGAGTTCTTTCCCGACCGGGCCAGCGCATCGCGCCGGGAATGGGCCATCAAGGCCATGAGCCGCCCGCAGAAGCTGGAACTCATCACCGGCTCCATCCCGTCGGCCTCTCCCGCCTGAATTGCGCCATTTGACACATTGCTTGTGCGAAATGACGCAAGTAATTGAAAAATAACATAAATCAATTCCCACTGCCTGCCCGGAAAGGTATCATCCCCGCCCGTCCCGTTCCCCGGCCTCCTTCCACGGTCATGGGGAACATCCGTCCAACCTTTCGAATTTCAGGTGGTGTCATGATCAAGATGAAGAAGGGGGAAGTCGGCGCCGTTCTCGGGCTGGCGTCCGGCACGCTTTTGTTCGTTCATGGATCCGTGACGGCAGGGGAGGCCGAAACTTCCGTGGAGCAGATGGAAACCGTGGTGGTCACCGCCACGCGCGAGGAGGAACGCGCACTGGATACGCCCGCCGCCATCTCCAGCAAGGGTAGGGAAGAGATCCGGCTGGACCAGGTGCTCTACCAGAAGGATCTGCTCAACTCCCTGGCGGGGGTGCGCATCAGCCAGACCGGCTCCACCCTGGGCCACATGACCGCCATCCGTATGCCCCTCAACACCGGGCCTTACTACCTCTTCCTGCAGGACGGCATACCGGTGCAGTCGTCGGGCTTCTTCAACCACAACGGCCTGGCCTACACCAACTTCGGTTCGGCCCACGGGGTGGAGGTGCTCAAGGGTGCGGGCACGGCCCTGTACGGGTCCGACGCGGTGGCGGCCACGGTCAACGTACTGACCCGCGATCCGGGTGACGAGTCCCGGTTCCGCGGCGGTTTCCGCGTGGGCAGCGACAGCTACTGGAGGCTGGGCATCGGCGGCGATGCCGTGCTGGGTGACAACGGGATCGTCGGCGGGGACTACTCCCGTGCCGAGAGCGACGGCTGGCGGGAACACACTGCCTGGAGCCGGGACGAGCTCTCGGCGGTCCACTTGGCGGAGCTCGACGGGAACAACCGCCTGCGCACCGTGTTCCTGTGGAACAAGACCGATGCCGAGATGGCCGGCAGCCTCATCGGCCTGGATGCCCTGGAGGAGGATCGGGAGTCCGTGGGCGACATAGCGGGTGCGCTGAACTCGGGCATCCCCATCAAGCGCAAGTTCGACTTCATGCGGCTGAGCACCCAATGGACCAACACCTCGTTCGAGAACACCGTGCTCGACGGCATCCTCTATCTGCGCAGCAACCGCAACCGCTACGTGGCCACCTGGAACGACAACCTGCCGCAGAACGACACCCAGCTGGATACCTTCGGCCTGCTGCTCAAGGCCGACATGCAGCACGATCGGCTGCGCTCCCTCTTTGGTCTCGACTTCGAATACACCAAGGCGGAACAGAAGTACGACCAGCTCTTCGACTATGTGCCCACGGGCTGGGGGTCGCCGGTGCCGGCGGGCGCCATCTATGACTACGACGTGGACTACACGGCTGTGGCGCCCTACGTGAGGCTGGAGTACCGGCTGGCCGAGCAGTGGACCCTCGGCGCCGGCCTGCGCTACGACGCCAGCCGCTTCGAGTACACCAACAACACGGCGGATGGCCGCTACGCCACCTCCGACTACTTCCGCGTCTCCGATGATCACGATTACACTTTTCGTCATTGGAGCCCCAAACTGGACCTTTCCTGGAACCCCGACGAGAACCAGCTGGTCTACGCCCGCTACGCCAACGGCTTCCGCATTCCGCAGGCGTCGCGCCTCTACATGCGCAAGGTGGACAACGCCGAATACTCGCTGGACCCGGAGACCACCGACACATTCGAGCTGGGTTATAAGGCCACCTGGGGCACCCACTATGTCGAGCTTGCCGCCTATTACATGATCATCGACGACACCATCGTTCGCCGTACCAACACCGCGGGCGAGGACTACTACGTCAACGGCGGCAAGACCCTGCACAGGGGCCTGGAGGTGACCCTGGTCTCCCACTGGACCGACGAGTGGTCCACGGGCATCGCCTACAGTCACTCGAAGCACAACTACGACGACGACGAGATCTACGGCGACAACGAGCAGGCCAACGCCCCCAACGACCTGGCCAACGTGCGCATCCACTACCGGCCGGAGTGGGCGCCGGGACTCACCTCCATGCTGGAGTGGCAGTACGTGGACTCCTGGTGGATGGATGACGCCAACAAATACAAATACGACGGCTACGACCTGTGGAACCTCAAGTTCTCGTACAACCTGAACGAGAGCGTCGATCTCTACGCCAAGATCGACAACCTCACCGACGAGGTCTACGCGGAGCGGGCCATCTATAGCTGGGGCAAGGAGAAGTACACCCCAGGCGGTCCGCGCCAGTTCTACCTGGGCGTGGAAACCCGCTGGTGAGGCGGTACACCCTTTTCCTGCTCCACAAGTACGCCGGGCTGGGCGCGGGCCTGGTGCTGGCGCTGCTGGCGCTCACCGGTTTCTTCCTGGACCACGAGAACTTCGACTTTCTCTGGCGGATCACGGTGGACGACCGGTGGGTGCCGGCGAGCATGGAGGCGAAGAAACCGCGCGCGGTGGAGGCCTACCGGGTGAATCCCGACGACCCGCAACAGGTGCTGGCGGGCACCCGGCGCGGCCTCTACCGCTCCCTGGACGGCGGCGGCAGTTTCGAGCTCGTCCTGCCCCGCCAGGTGCTGGCGCTGGCGGCCGGGCCGGACTGGTCGCTGCTCCTCGCCGCCACTACCCGGGGCCTGTGGTCCAGCGAGGACGGGGGGCGCCACTGGCACCCCTTCGCCCTGGTGGGCAGGCCGGTGACCTCTGTGAATCTTCACGGCGGTTTCGCCTGGGCGGTGGTGGACAAGCGGCAGCTCTACCGCGTGGATCAACGCGGACGGGAAGAGCCGCTCTCCTGGCGCCCGCCTGCGCCTTCGGTGCTGCCCCGCCGCGTGACCCTGGGGCGCCTGGTGCGGGACCTCCACTACGGCCGGGGCCTGGTGGACGGCGATGCCTCCCTCCTGTTCAACGACTTCCTGGCGGGCGTGCTCTTCTTCCTGAGCCTGGGCGGCTTCGTCATCTGGCTCAAGGTGCGGGCGCGGCGGCGGCGCAAGGGTCGGGGAGGTTCCCTCCGTTTCTGGCTCAAGACACACGCCCACGGCAGCCAGCTGCCCCTGTTCCTGCTGGTCTTCGTCCTCTTTGGCGTCACCGGCCTCTTTCTCGACCACGCGGGTCTCTTTCGCGGCGTGCTGCGCAGCGTCACCCTGGACACCGCCTGGCTGCCGCCGGTCTACCGCAGCCTGGCCACCGACGTCTGGGGCTTCGACTTCGATGGTGAACGCTACCGCATCGGCAACCGGCTGGGCGTCTTTTCCAGTACCGACCTGGAGCACTGGGTGCTGGAGAGCGAGGGGTTCGCCTGGCGCATGAAGCGGCTGGGCGACCGCCTGCTGGTGAGCGGCATGGGCGCTCCCAACCGCCTGCTGGCGGAGAAGGGGTGGGTCGAGCTGGAAGGAACGCCCCACATGCCGCGGGACTTCTACCGGGAGGAGGGCAGGGTGCGCGCCTTCTCCACCCGGGGCGAGCCGCCGCCCCTGCCGAAATGGAACTCCACCTCCCTCTACCACATCCTGCTGGGGCTCCACGACGGGGAGCTGCTCTGGGGGCAGTGGGTCTGGCTCAACGACCTGGCCGTGATCGCCTCGCTGCTGCTTCTCTACACCGGCTTTCTCAAGTGGCTGCACCACCGTCGTCGCAGGCGTCACCCCTCGGGGCGCAGGAGCTCCCCGCAGGCGCGGCACAAGTAACGCCGCTCGCCCCGCAATACCCGGTTGTGGCGGGTGGCGCTCAGCTCGTGCTCGCGGCAAGCGCAGCGGTAAGGGCTGAGAGTGGGGGATCGGAAGAATGCATGGGCAGCATTGTGGCCGTTCAGCCTCCGTTAAGGGTGCCATCGCTATCTTGAAATCGCAGGCAACCGATATGGAGGAAAGAACCATGAAACCGATGACGATTCTGCTCGCATCCCTGCTGGCCGTCTCCCCCGCCTGGGCCGGCGGCAACCACAGCTTCGTGGCACGCGCCAAGGTGGTGAACGTGGAACCCGAGTACCGCTGGGTGCGGGTCAACCGGCCGGAGACCCACTGCTGGGACGAGGCGGTCTACGAAGACGAGGAGTATGGCGACATCCTGCCCATGATCGTGGGTGGTGCCGTGGGCGGCGCCCTGGGCCACCAGGTCGGCGGCGGCCGCGGCAAGGACGTGGCCACCGTGGCCGGCGCCATCGCCGGCACCGTCATCGGGCATCGCATGAGCGACCACCGGCGTGTCCCCAGAAAGCGCTACGAACGGCGCTGCGAAACGGAGAATCACTGGGTGGAAGAACGGGAAAGGGTGGGGTATCGTGTCAGGTACAAGTTCGCCGGCCGTACCTTCACCACCCTCATGGACCAGCGTCCCGGGAAATGGATCGACGTTCGAGTGAACCTGGATCCGCTCGAGTGAGCCCATGAAAAGATCCTTCAAGCCGCTGTCTTCCCTGGCCCTGGCCTGCGCCCTCCTGGCCGGCGCGGCGCAGGCCGGCGACCGCCCGGGCCACCGCCACGACCGGGAGGGAACCCGTTTCCGGGAGCACGAGGAGATGACCCTGGAAGACGCCGTCTCCCGGGTGCGCCGGCGGGTGGAGGGCCGGGTCCTTTCGGCCGAGGAGCACGACGGGGAGTACCGGGTGCGGGTGCTCACGCCGGAGGGACGGGTGAAACGCTTCCGGCTGGACCGCCGCAGCGGCCGTTTCCGCTGACCCCATGCGCCTGCTGCTGGTGGAAGACGACCTGCCCCTGCTGGCGCAGCTGTCGGAACGGCTGGAGCGCCAGGGCTACGCGGTGGAGCGGGCGGACAACGGCACCGAGGCGCTCTACCTCGGAAGGGAGTTTCCCCTCGACCTGGCCATCGTCGATCTCGGCCTGCCCGATCTCTCCGGCCTGGAGGTGATCCGTCGGCTGCGCGCCGAGGGGAAGCGCTTTCCCATTCTCATCCTCACGGCGCGCGGCCGCTGGCAGGAGAAGGTGGAGGGGCTGGAGGCGGGCGCCGACGACTACCTGGTGAAGCCCTTCCGGTTCGAGGAGCTGCTGGCCCGTCTCAACGCCCTGGCCAGGCGCAGCGGCGGTTGGGCCTCACCACGGCTCGACTACGGCCGCATGGTGCTGGACACGGCGCGCCAGGCGCTGGAGGTGGATGGCCGTCCGGTGCCGCTCACCGCCTACGAGTACCGGGTGCTGGAATACCTCATGCTGCATGGCGGCCAGGTGATCTCCAAGAGCGAGCTCACCGAGCACATCTACGAACAGGACTACGACCGCGACAGCAACGTGCTGGAAGTGTTGGTGAGCCGCCTGCGGCGCAAGATCGACCCCGACGGGACCATCGCCCCCATCGAGACCCTGCGCGGGCGTGGCTACCGCTTCCGGCTGGAGCGGCGGCAATGAACTCTCTCCATGCCCGGCTGCTGCTGGCCGCCTCGCTGGTGGTGGCCGTCGCCCTGGCGTTCACCGCCCTGGCCCTCGATCGGGCCTACCGGGCCGCCACCCTCGCCGCCCAGCAGGAGAAGCTCCAGTCCCAGGTCTATGCGCTGCTGGCCGCCGCGGACGTGGGAGAAGGGGGGCGGATGGTGCTTCCGGAGGGCCTGCCGGAACCGAGACTGAACCGGCCGGGATCCGGACTCCATGCCTGGGTGCTGAATGATTCCGGCAAACTGTTCTGGCGCTCCGCCTCCCTCCTCGACGGGGCACCACCCGTCACGGTGGCTCCCCTGGCGAGTGGCCAACGCCGGTTCCGGTTGCTCGATGGCTGGCTGGTGCTGAGCCATGGCATCGAGTGGGAAGACGATGCGGGAAAGCCCTGGCCCTTCACCATCGTGGTGGCCGAGGCGCGCGCCGGCTTTGACCGCTCGCTGGCGCGCTTTCGTGCCACTCTCTGGCGCTGGCTCGGCGGGCTTGCCGCCGGCCTGCTGCTGATCCAATTGCTGGTGCTGCGCTGGGGGCTGGCTCCGCTACGACGACTGGAGAAGGATCTGGAAAAGGTCCGCGCCGGCGAGCGCAGCCACCTGGAGGAGGCGCAGCCGGCCGAGCTGCGGCCCCTGGCGGTGGCCCTGAACCGGCTGCTGGATCATGGCCGCGCCAGCTTGGCGCGCTATCGCAACTCGCTGGACGACCTGGCCCACAACCTGAAGACGCCCCTGGCTTACCTGCGCAGCCTGGCGGAGGACGAGGCCACCGGTTGCAACGAGCTGCGACGGGCGACGCGTGAGCAGGTGGATCGCATGGAGGCCACCGTCCGCCAGCAGCTCGACCGGGCCGCCGCCTCGGGACGCTCGGTGCTGGCCGGACCGGTGGCAGTGGCGCCGCCGGCCAGGCGGCTGCTGGCGGCGCTGGAGCGGGTCTACCGCGACAAGGGGATGGCGGTGGAAAAGGATCTCGACCCGGCCGCCTCTTTCGCTGGCGACGAGGGGGATCTCATGGAGCTGCTGGGCAACCTGCTGGACAACGCCTTCAAGTATGGCAGGGACCAGGTGCGGCTCAGTGCCCGCTGCGACAGCGGTCTGGTGCTGCTGGTGGAGGACGACGGCCCCGGCATTCCGGAGCCCCTGCGCAGCCGGCTACCCCGGCGGGGCCGGCGGCTCGACCAGGGCAGCCCGGGGCAGGGGTTGGGGCTCGCCGCCAGCGGTGAGCTGGTGGCACTCTATGAAGGGGAACTGACACTCGGCAAGAGCCCACTGGGAGGGCTGCAGGTGAAAGTGCGGCTGCCCGGTTGTGGTTCGGACTGACCCGGTTCTGTCTCCTGCCCGGTCCCGCTCCTTCTAAAGGCCGATCTTCTTGTAGATGACACGGCCTTCCTTCACCGTGGCCAGGACTTCGTTGTCCCTGATCTCGGAGACTTTCTGCTTGAGCGGGTTGTGCTTGAGCACGACGAAGTCCGCCAGCATGCCTTCCTTGATCCTGCCTTTGCGGTTCTCTTCGAACACCTGCCAGGCAGGGCCAGTGGTGAGGGCCTGCAGGGCAGTGTAGGCATCCACCCGCTGATCGGGGCCGATAACGACGCCGCTGCGGGATTCCCGCGCCATGGCGGACCAGATTACCCAAAAGGGATTCAGAGGCGTGACGTTGAAGTCCGTGTGATTGGACACCACCAGCCCCGCATCCTTGGCTGCCTTCAAGGGTGAAATGAAGAACGCCGCCTCCTTGCCGATGTTCCTGATGTGTACATCGCCCCAATAATAGGTGTGCAAAGTGAAGTAGGACGGTGTCAGCCCCAGCTCGATATACTTGGGCAGGTGTTCGGGACGCTGGAACTGGGAATGCACGATCACGGTGCGCCGGTCATCCTTGGCGCTGATTCCGGCATGTTCGATGGTCTTGATCATCATGTCGATGGCACCGTCGCCATTGGCATGGACATGCAGGGGAATGTTCGCATCGAACAGTTTCCTGGTGATGGCGTCCAGTTCTTCCTGGCTGATGGAGGATTCGCCTTTCCAGTCCTTCTGCCCGGCGGGGCCACCGCCATGATAGGGGTGAGAGACCAGTGCGGTCTTGCCCTGGGGGGAGCCGTCGATGGTGATCTTGGCAGCCTGGATCTTGAAGTGGTTCCTGTAGGAACCGAACCGGTATTTCGGGTTCCCGAACCATTTGTCCATCTCGGTGAACCCTGGCAGGGCCAGGACATCCAGGAACAGACGTTCCTGTTCCGCCGCTTTCATCAGGAAATCCAAGTCCTCCGCATGGGAGTAACCTTCGATGGCCTGTGTATAGCCATTGCTGGCGTACATCATCTGTGCCGGCTTGGTCAGGTCCAGCATCTCTTCCTCGCTGGGCTGGGGCAGCCTGGCGAAGACCGGGATATAGGCCATCTCCATCAGCAGGCCGGCGGGCTCGTTGCTGCCGGGCATGCGGGCGATCACGCCACCCTCCGGCGTTTTCGTGTTGGCGTCGATGCCTGCCCATTCGAGCGCCCGGGAATTGAGTACCGCACCATGCATGGAGACATGAATCAGCATGACCTTGCGCTTGGGGAAAGCGGCATCGAGATCCACCTTGGTGATATGACGTTTTTCCTCGATGAGGTCCTGGTCGTATCCCCAGCCGATGATCCAGCCATCTTCGGGAATGAGCTTTTCCTTCTCGAAGGCCTTCAGCTTCTCGATGATCTGGGGAATGTTGGTGGCCGTGCCCACTGGAGGCGCCGCCACGTTGACTTGGTTTACCATGCGCACTGCAGACATGAAATGGCTGTGCGGATCCAGGAAACCGGGAAGCATGGTGCTGCCCTTCAGGTCGATGAGGCGCACCTTCTTCCCGTACTTCTTCAACGCCTCCGCCTTGGTGCCGACGAAATCGATCTTGCCATCCTTCTGCGCCACGGCTTCCACGTACTGGGGCGTATCACCATCCATGGTGATGATGTCACCGTTGTAGTAGACCACCACCGGTTGCCGTGGAGGTGGTACATCGACCCGTTCGATCAGCCCGGCACCGGGAATATAGATCTCTTTTTCCAGGGCCTGTGTGGCTCCAATGGAAAAACACAGCATCAATGCCGCCCATGCGAACCTGTTCATCCTGCGCATCATCCTTCTCCTGTGTGGTGTTGAGGTCACTGCTCGTTCCCGCAGTAATCGTCGAAGGCCTCTCTGGTGTTTTCGAAGCCCTTGTTCCTGGCCAGCTCCCAGGGCCGTTCACACTGCTTGGTTCTGGCGCACCAGCGGTAACCGGCAGAGTGGATACAATCGTGTTCGTCCCGGTCCGCTCCCGTCTTTTCGGGTTTGTTCATGATCACTTTCTCTTGGTAGGGGAGATCCGCGGCGGCTGCCGCATGGTGTGAGGACACCATGAGTGCCGAAACCATTCCAGTCATCAGAATCGTGCACAATGATCCCCTCATCACTCGCTCCTTCGTGTCGAAATGAAATTTTGCGACCACAGTACGCCTGGTACTCGCCAAATACCAGCCTTGGTTGCCAGTTTTTCATCAACTGGCCGTTCGAGGCTGAAAGGGCTATCGGGCTCGGTCGTCAAGGACGGGGGCTCACTCAATGGGCTGCAGCGGCCTTCCGCATTGCCGGCAATGGTAGGTTGCGGCGCCCCGCAGAACCCGGTTGTGGCGGGTGGCGGATAGTTCGTGTTCGCGGCAGCCACAGCGGTAGCGGAAACGACGCTGTCGGCGCTGAGGAATGAAGTCCATGTCGAAATCGTGGCAGCGGCGGGGATCCAGGCCGAAGCTGCGCATCACCGCCTGCCACTCGGGGCCGTGGGGCCTCACCCGGACACCGGGATAGAGCCGGAAAACCACATGGTGCGCCACTTCGTGCCCCGGTGTTTGCCGGCAGTAAGCCTCGAACTGAGCGGCCGCCATGTCGGCATTGAAACGGATGCAGGGCTTGGGGTGGCTGCAATATTGCCCGGCGGAGCGGCCACGCAGGTCGAAACGAACCTCCAGGGGCTCGAAGGGCAGCTGCCAGTGGTGCTCGGCTTCCCGCAGCCAGTGCTCCACCAGCGACACCAGCCGCCGTTGCTGCTGGTGTGAAAGCGCGCAGCGCAATGGAGGATCAGGCTGAAGCGGCTGCCTGGCGGGCCTGTTCCTTCATTTTTTCCACCAGGGCGTAGATGCCGAAATGGCGGTTGGGGGAGAGATTCTCCGCCAGCTTGAGGCGGTGGAAGAACTCGTCCAGATCCATCTGCTCGATCTCTTCCAGGGTGCGACCATCGAGAATGGCGATCACCAGCGCCAGCACCCCCTTGATGATGGAAGTGTCGCAGTCACCATAAAAGTGGATGCGGTTGGGATCCTCGGCGTCCAGGTAGGCCTTCACCCAGACCTGGCTCATACAACCCTTGACCTTGTTCTCCTCGGTCTTGTACTCCTCGGGCATGGGGGGCAGTTTCTCGCCCAGCTCCACCAGATACTGGTAGCGCTGCTCCCAGTCGCCCAGGATGTCGAAGATCTCGACGACCTCATCCAGATTCATGCTCATACGTTGAAGGACTCTCCGCAGCCACAGGTCTCTTTGACATTGGGATTGTGGAACTCGAATCCCTGGTTGAGCAGGTTGGTGGTGACGAAGTCCACCTCCAATCCTTCCAGCATGGGCAGGCTGTCGCGGTCCACCACGATCTTGATGCCACGGGATTCGAAGACCTCGTCATTGTCGGTGATTTCGGTGGCGTAATCCACCACGTAGGAGAAGCCGGTGCAACCGGCCTTTTTCGTCCCCAGCCGGAAGCCCAGCGCCTCCGGCTTCTTGGACAGCTCTTTCGAGATGTGTTTTGCTGCGCTTTCGGTGAGTTGGATGCTCATTTTGGACTCCGTTGTTTTGATCCCCTCACCCCAACCCTCTCCCGGAGGGAGAGGGGGAGGGCAGGGTTTTGATCCCTTCATTCCGGCTCTTTCCCGAGGGG
>JALXAM010000003.1 GCA_026992075.1 Sedimenticola sp.
GTCCTGGCCCCACCACCACCTGGGTGGCCCGTCGCAGCAGCGGATCGAGCCGATCCGGCCCCTCGATGGCGTGCGCCATGATCTCCGGCCGGGTGGCCAGCACCGGCGCCACATGTTCCGGCCGCGTGGCCAGGCTCACCAGTCCGGCACCGGTGCGCAGGGCCGCTTCGGCCGCCAGCCTGGCGGCGCCTCCCATGCCGTGGTCGCCACCGATCACCAGCACATGGCCGAAATCCCCCTTGTGCGCCGTTCGCCGCCGGGGCTGCAGCAATTCCCGCTGCTGGGCCCAGTCGATACGCCGGGCGCTGATCACCAGGTGGCCGTACAGGCGGGCCGGCACATCCAGGGCGTCGAACTCGATCTCACCGCAGCACTCCGGCCCCTCGCCGGTGAACATCCCCTGCTTGAGGCCGATGAAGGTGACGGTTGCGTCGGCGCGCACCGCAGTGCCCAGCACCGCGCCGGTGTCGGCGTGCAGGCCGGAAGGCAGATCCAGCGCCAACACCGGCGCCCGGGCTTGGTTTACCGCCTCGATGGCCCCTGCCCAATCCCCTTCCACCGGCCGCTCCAGGCCGGTGCCCAGCAGGGCGTCCACCACCAGGTCGGCATTTTCCGGCAGGCGGCCGGCGAAGGGCTGCCAGTCGCCTTTCAGCTCGGCATAGCGTTCGGCATTGAGACGCGCGTCTCCCCCGATACGGGCCGGATCCCCCAGCTGCAGGACCTGCACCTTCCTGCCCCCCTGCAGCGCCAGGCGCGCCAACACGAAGCCGTCTCCGCCGTTGTTGCCGGTACCGGCCAACACGACGATACGCCCGGCATGGGGCCAGCGGCGCTGCAACATCCGGTAAGCCGCCTCCCCGGCCCGCTCCATGAGGGTCTCGCCCGGAATGCCATACTGCTCGATGGCCAAGCGGTCCAGCTCGCGCACCTGCTCCGCCCGGTAGAGGGCCTGGGGCAGACGGTGCAGGCGGGGCAGTGTCCGGTGTTCGCTCATCATCTCTGCCTGTGTGGAAAGAATCGGATGGCTTATTCTACGGCCATGTCCAGGAACATACACTGGCGGACACTGGCGGGGCACATCAAGGAATGGGCCCGGGAACTCGGTTTTCAGCAGGCCGGTATCGCCGACATCGGCCTGGAATTGGCCGGCGAACGGTTGCGCCGCTGGCTGCAGCTGGGCTACCAGGGGGAGATGGAGTGGATGGCCCGCCACGGCAGCAAGCGCTGGCGCCCGCAAGAGCTGGTACCCGGCACCCTGCGGGTGATCTCGGTGCGGATGGACTACCGCCCGCCGGAACAGGACCCCAGGCGGCAACTGGAAGATCCCGCCGGTGCCTACATCTCCCGCTATGCGCTGGGACGCGACTACCACAAGCTGATGCGCAAGCGGCTGCAGCAGCTGGCCCGGCGCATCGAAGCGGAGGTCGGCTCCTTCGGCTACCGGGTGTTCGTGGACTCGGCTCCGGTGATGGAAAAGCCGCTGGCGGTGAAGGCGGGACTGGGCTGGATGGGAAAGCACACCAATCTGGTGAACCGCGATGCCGGTTCCTGGTTCTTTCTCGGCGAGCTGTTCACCGATCTGCCCCTGCCGGCGGACCGGCCGGTAAAAGACCACTGCGGCCGCTGCCAGGCCTGCCTGGACCTCTGCCCCACCGGCGCCATCGTGGAACCCTACCTGGTGGATGCCCGGCGCTGCATCTCCTACCTCACCATCGAGCACCCAGGCCCCATCCCGGAGGCGCTGCGCCCAATGATGGGCAACCGGATCTACGGCTGCGACGACTGCCTGCTGGCCTGCCCCTGGAACCGCTTCTCGTCCCCCACCCGGGAAGACGATTTCCTGCCCCGCCAGGGGCTGGATCGCGCCACCCTGCTGGAGCTGTTCCACTGGGACGAGGAGACCTTCCTGAAGCGCACCGAAGGCTCGGCCATCCGCCGTATCGGTTACCAGCGGTGGCAGCGCAACCTGGCGGTGGCGCTGGGCAACGCCTCACCGGCCGCGGCGGTGATCCAGGCGCTGCAGGAACGCCTCTTGGACGCCACCCCGCTGGTGGCCGAGCATCTCCGCTGGGCGCTGGACCGGCTGACGCACCAGCGCCATACGGAAAACACCGACCCTTCGCGAAACGGAGGTATCACGAAAGAGTGAGCCACCCGCTGCAGCGGTCCTGGGAGAGCAGGGAGAGCACCGCCTCCAGCGCCTCGCTCACCTTCAGCATGGCGGCCTGCGCCAGCTCGGGATGGTTGTTCTTCTCGCTCAGATGCCCCAACACCAGGTGCTGCAGCCGGCCATGGTCGATGCCGGCCAGCAGCTGCGCCGCCTGATCGTTGCTGAGGTGACCGTAGTCCCCTCCCACCCGTGCCTTCAGGCTGGGGGGATAGGGCCCCTCCAACAGCATTCCACGGTCGTGATTGCACTCCAGCAGCAGGGCGTCCACCCCGTCCAGCACGGCACTCATGTGGGGAGTGATGCTGCCGGCGTCGGTGAGCAGCCCGAGCCGCCGATCCCGGTGACGGAACACGAACTGGCTCGGCTCGCGAGCGTCATGGGGCACGGTGTAGGGGCGCACCTCGATCTCGCCGATGCGAAAACAGGGAGTGTGACTACCGAACAGGTGCAGGTCAGGAATGTCGCCGCAGCGGCCGTTGCGGAAGGTGCCGTGGGTCATCCACACCGGCAGGCCGTGACGCCGGGCCAGGGCGCCCACCCCCTTGAGGTGATCGCCATGCTCGTGAGTGACCAACAGGGCGTCGATGGCGCCGGCCTCCACCCCCAACTCCCGGCAGCGGGACTCGAACTCCCGAAGCGAATAACCACAGTCAACCAGCAGGCAGGTCTCCCCCGCCTGCACCAGGGTGGCGTTACCCCGGCTACCGCTGCCCAGGGAGGCGAATCTCACCCCGACCCGCCCGGCAGCCTCAGTTCAGCCGCTCCTGGATCATGGTGAGGATGCGCAGCGCCGTGTCATCCAGCAACAACCGGCCCTCCTCGTCATGGATGGTCACGCGGCTGGCGTCGCCCTGGGGTTCGAGGTGGACCAGGAACAGCTTCTCCTCATCGGGTGGCGCATTGCTGCGCCAGAAGGCGAGCTTGGAGAGCCAGCCACCCTGCTTGCTGCCAGCCGTGGGGTCGCTGTAGCGGACATAATAGTTGCCGGCCGAGCGGTCACGGTCCTCCACCACAAAACCGATGCGGTCCAGGGCCAGCCCCAGTAGCCGCCAGGACTGCGAATAGGGAGCATCGATGATCAGGCCCAGGCGCTCTTTACCCTTGTCCATGTGGCTGCGAATACCCTGAAACTCCTGGGCGGCCGCGAGCTTGGCCTTGGCCTGCTGCTCGGTATAACCCAGATAGGCCATCAGTTTGCGCAGCATCACCGCTTCCAGGCCAGGATCCCTGGGACGGATCTTCCAGTAGATCTGCTCCTCCTCGCCGCTGGCATTCTTGGAGAAGTCCTGCTCCATGCCGAAGTGGGTGAGATAGACCTCGGTGGTACCCGGCTCCTCCCCCGGCTCGATACGCACCCGGTAACGATCCCGGGTGGCCGCTCCATAGAGGCCGTCGAAGGCCTTGCGCACGAAATCGGTGACGGGATCGTTGGCGATGTCGGCCCGGTTCTCCAGCCAGCTGGTCTCCATGAACCCGGCTTGGGGATCCATCTTGTCCAGCAAGATGCCGTTTTCCTGCCAGAAGTCGACGATCTTGTCCCACACCGCCTGGGGCGGCGCCTTGACCACCAACCACCGGTCCTGCCCCTCCCGCATCACCTTGATGTCGGGCTCCTCTGGCAACACCCTGCCGGCGGTGGGCCTGACACCCACCGGACCGCCTTGCTGACGAGCCTGGGTGTAATCACTGTAGCTGGCACTACCACCACCTTCCAGGCCCGGAATCCGGTTGTCGATGCGGCTGGAGGTGAGGTCCGGCGGCACCTCCAGATGCTTGTCCGCCACCACCTCGCGCTTGTACTCCACCTTCTTGTCCGGAAGTATCTTGTTCCAACTGCCGGAACTGCAGGCCCACAGGACCAGGGGTAATGCCAGGAAGAAAAGTCGCTTGATCGTCACCGGAAAGGAGAGAGTTGGTAGCCGGTTCACAGTGCACCCGCCTGACGCATGGCCTCGCGCAAGGGTTCATGGCAGGCTTCGCTGAGCCAGGTGAGCGGCAGCCGGATCCCCCGTTCGATGAGCCCCATTTCCGCCAGTGCCCATTTCACCGGGATGGGATTGGATTCCAGGAAAAGGTTGCGGTGCAGGGGAGCCAGTCGCCCATCGATGGCCTCCGCCTGCTCGCGATCCCCTGCCAGAGCCGCCCGGCAGAGAGCCGTCATCTGCGCCGGCACCACATTGCTGGTCACCGAGATCACGCCGTCGGCGCCCTGCAGCATCGCCTCGCAGCCGGTGGCGTCATCGCCGCTGTAGATGGCGAAATCGGGCCCTGTCCCTTGACGTATGGTCCCGATCCGCGCCAGCTCCCCCGTAGCCTCCTTGATGCCCACGATGTTGTCGATGGCGGAGAGACGAATCGCCGTCTCCGGCAGCATGTCACAGGCGGTGCGGCCGGGAACGTTATATAGGATCTGGGGAATATCCACCGCCTCGGCCACCGCCTTGTGGTGGAGATAGAGCCCTTCCTGGGTGGGTTTGTTGTAGTAGGGGGTGACCAGCAGACAGGCGTCCACCCCCGCCTCGGCGGCGCAACGGGTGAGCCGGATGGCCTCGCTGGTGGCATTGGCGCCGGTGCCGGCGATCACCGGGATGCGGCCGGCGGCATATTCCAGGGTGCGGGCAATGACCTCGCAGTGTTCCTTCTCGTCCAGAGTGGCCGATTCGCCGGTGGTTCCCACGGAGACGATGGCATCGGTGCCCTGCTCCACGTGCCAATCCACCAGACGGCGCAGTGCCCCATAATCGACCGCCCCATCCTCGTGCATGGGGGTCACCAAGGCAACCACATTCCCCTTGATCATCTTCTTCGTAGACTCCGGCATCTGGACGCGAAATGCACCCGCCACGCAAGGGCGCTATTCTATCCCGCCGCTTTTTGGGGTGACAACCGCCAAATGGCCGCGAGTTGAGCCAATGACGCCCAGACCAGGCCGGACTGGAACGGTGCGGCCGACGCGGTTTCCAAATCGCCGCACACTCTGCATAATCCCCGGGTTTCTTCTGTCACCCCCTTTCCCCATGAATCAGCAAAAGCATTCCGAACCCTCCCGCCCGGTGCGGGAGATCCGCATCAATCCCATCGTGCCCACCGAATCGGTGCTGGTGGCCACTGCCCGGGGAATGCGCCCGAAAGAGGCGGAGAAGCGGCTGGAGCGGGACACCCGCCAAGTGGTGGAAAACTGTCCCTTCTGCCGTGGCAACGAGGAGCGCACCCCGCCAGCCATCGCCACCTACCCGGAAACTGGGGAATGGCAGGTCCGTATCGTCCCCAACCTCTACCCGGTACTGGGAGACGACTCGCCCGGCACCAGCCTCTCCTTCGGGCTGCAACAGGTGATCGACGGCTACGGTCGACACGAGGTGGTGATCGACCACGCCCACCACGGCATCGCCATCCACGAAATGAGTCAGGAACACCTGGCCATGCTGTTCGGTATCTACCAACAGCGCATGGCGGCGCTCTACCAATCCGACCCACGGCTGCGCTACGTGCTGGTGTTCAAGAACTTCGGCCCGGCGGCCGGCGCTTCCATCGCCCACACCCACAGCCAGATCATCGCCATGCCGGTGGTGCCGGAAAACGTGCAGAACGAGGTGGAGCACAGCCACGCCTACCACCAGAAGTATGGCCAGTGCGTCTTCTGCTCGCTCATCGACGAGGCACTCACCTACGAAGCCACCATCTACGACCGGGAATCCGGGGAGGTGCGGCGCAAGATCGACGTGGGTCAGTACGTCATCGAGCGCAACGACCACTTCGTGGCCATCAAGCCCTTCGCCAGTCGCTTCGAATGGGAGATCCACATCCTGCCGCTGGCGCACGAGGCCGACTTCCTCGACACCCCGGAAGCGCACCTTCGATCCCTGGCTGGGTTGTTGCGCCACACCATGGCCAGGCTGGACAAGGTGGTCGGAGGCGTACAGTACAACTTCTTCCTTCATTCCCTGCCCCACGGCGCCCAGTACGAGGGTCACCGCCCCAGTTATCACTGGCATCTGGAGATCTGTCCCCGCACCAGCATTCCCACCGGCTTCGAGCTGGGCTCCGGCCTGTTCGTGAGCACGGTGAGCCCGGAGGAGGCGGCCCAGGCCCTGCGCGAGGCAGACATCGAAAGCGATCTCGATTACACTGCGGGGTCATGAAGAAACCCAACAACCAGATGGTGATCTCCGCCCTGGGCAAGGACCGTCCGGGGCTGGTGGACCGGCTCACCCGGGTCATCTACGACCTGGATTGCAACATCTGCGACAGCCGCATGACGGTGCTGGGTGGAGAGTTCGCCATCCTGCTGCTGGTAGAGGGTCCTTGGAACCAGCTGGCCCGACTGGAGGGGCAGCTGCCGGAGCTGGAACGAAGCCTGGGGCTCACCATCATCGCCCGCTATACCGAATCGGGGGAAGCGCAGCCAGAGGCGCTTCCCTACACCGTGGACGTGGTTTCCCTGGATCACCCGGGCATCGTCCACAGCCTGGCCAACTTCTTTTCCCGGCGCGACATCAACATCATCGATCTGAACACCACCAGCTACGCGGCTCCCCACACCGGGACCCCCATGTTCGCCGTGCACATGAACATCGGCGTGCCCGCCAACATCCGCATCGGCGAGCTGCGGGACGAATTTCTCGACTTTTGCGACAGCATGAACCTGGATGCGGTGATGGAGCCCTACAAGCAGGATTTCTGAGCACTCACAAGGGAGCGAGATCCAGATGGTAGAAATCGGCAAACCGGTACCCGACGTGGAGCTGTTGCTCACCGGCGGCCGCCAGGCCCGTCTTTCCGATTACCGGGGGCGCTGGCTGGTGCTCTATTTCTTCCCCCGGGCCAGCACCCCGGGCTGCACCCAGGAAGGGCTGGACTTCAAGGAAGCCATCCACAAGTTCCGCCGCCAGTCCACCGTGATCCTGGGCGCCTCCCGCGACAGCCTCAAGGCGCAGGAGAAGTTCAAGGCCAAGTACGAATTTCCCTTCGACCTGGTGGCGGACACCGAAGAGAAGCTGTGCGAGGCCTTCGGCGTCATCAAGATGAAGAACATGTACGGCAGGAAGGTGCGCGGCATCGAGCGCAGCACCTTCCTCATCGACGACCAGGGCGTGTTGCGCCAGGAGTGGCGCGGAGTGAAGGTCAAGGGGCACGTGGAAGAGGTGCTGGAAACCCTCAAGGCATTGAAGAAGCAGGGCTGAACCTTGAACCCACCGGTCGGGGAAAGCCGGAAACGGCTGTTCGTGCTCGACACCAACGTGCTGATGCACGACCCCACGGCGTTGTTCCGCTTCGCCGAGCACGATCTCTTTCTCCCCATGGTGGTACTGGAGGAGCTGGACCACCACAAGAAAGGGATGTCGGAGGTGGCCAGTAATGTGCGCCAGGCCAGCCGTTTTCTCGATTCCATCGTGAAAGGCCGCCGGAAGGCGGAGATCGATGCCGGCCTGCCCATCCCCAGCTTCGCCAGTGGCGAAAGCGGGAAGACCACCACCGGCCGGATCTTCTTTCAGACCCGCAGCATGATCGGCCACCTGCCCGAGCACCTGCCGGGCAACACCCCCGACCATTCCATACTGGCCGCGGCCTTGGCGCTGCAGGAGAAGATGCCAGAGCACCACGTGGTGCTGGTCTCCAAGGACATCAACCTGCGCATCAAGGCGGCCCTGGTGGGCGTGCCTAGCGAGGATTACCACAGCGACCAGGTTCTGGACGATGTGGACCTGCTCTACAGCGGCGCCGAGTCGCTGCCGGAGGATTTCTGGGAGCACCACGGCAAGGAGATGGAGTCCTGGCAGGAGTCGGGGCATACCTTCTACCGGGTGACCGGCCCCGCCATCGAAAGCTGGTACCCCAACCAGTGCCTCTACATGGAGGGGGACACCGCTTTCGAGGCCTTGGTACGGCGCAAGGAGGCGGACCACGCGGTGATCGAGCTGGCGGAGGACTACCGCACTGCCAAGCGGGCGGTCTGGGGCATCCGGGCGCGCAACCGCGAGCAGAACTTCGCGCTCAACATGCTCATGGACCCCGAGATCGACTTCGTCACCCTGCTGGGCGCCGCCGGCACCGGCAAAACGCTGCTGGCGCTGGCCGCCGGTCTGGCCCAGGTGCTGGACAAGAACCTCTACAAAGAGATCGTGATGACCCGGGTGACGGTGCCAGTGGGAGAGGACATCGGCTTCCTGCCGGGCACCGAGGAGGAGAAGATGACTCCCTGGATGGGGGCCCTCATGGACAACCTGGAGGTGCTCACCCAGACCGAAGGGGGCGACTGGGGCCGAGCCGCCACCGTGGACCTGTTGCGCTCGCGCATCCGCATCCACTCGCTCAACTTCATGCGTGGCCGCACCTTTCTCAACAAGTACATCATCATCGACGAGGCCCAGAATCTCACCGCCAAGCAGATGAAGACCCTGATCACCCGCGCCGGCCCCGGCACCAAGGTGGTCTGCCTGGGCAACGTGGCCCAGATCGACACCCCTTATCTCACCGAGACCACCTCCGGCCTCACCTACGTGGTGGACCGATTCAAACCGTGGCGCCACAGCGGCCATATCACCCTGCTGCGCGGGGAACGCTCGCGCCTGGCCGATTTCGCCTCCGATGCACTCTGACCACACCATGAACCAACCGCTCCCGGAACAGAACCTGCGCCTGCTGAAACTGATCAAGCAGGCCCTGGAAAAGGATCTCCTCAAACCCAGCTACCGGCCGCTGCTGCAGGTGCGCTTCCCCACCCGCAAGAGCTTCCTCCTGGGGTGTCGGCTCGAGACCAGCACCGGCCAGTCCATTCCTTTCGAGAACCTGGAGCGCATGGCCCGGGCCACTGGCACCAGTGGAGAGCTGGACCGCTGGCTCATGGATCACGGTCTGGAGACCCTGGGCACCCTGCACCGGGAGGAGCCCGAGTCCCTGCTGGTGGTGCCGCAGTCGGTGGAGACGCTCACCAACAGCGAGTTTCCCCGCTGGCTGGAGCGCCAGAAGGCGCTGCGGGAGCTGTCCACCCAAGGATTGGTGCTGGCCTTCCGTCTCTCCGCCATCTCCCGCCACCTCAAGGAGGCCCACGAATGTTTTTCGGCGCTACGGGAGCTGGGGGTGGAGCTCATGATCGAGGGTTTCAACGATCACCCCGCGGCCCTGAAGCTGCTGCGCGCCTTCAAGAGCGACTACGTGAGCATCTCCGAGAGTCTGCGCAAGGCGGAGGACGGCGTGGTGGAACACCGTATCAAGGTCTGCCACCAACTGGGCGTGCGCATCCTGGTGCCCGGCATCGACCACCCCCAGGCGGTGAACCTGATCTGGTCCCGGGGCGCCGATCTGCTCGCCGGGGATTACCTGGAGCCCGCTCGACCGGACACCGACTTCCGCTTTCCCCCGGTGATCGTCTGAAGATGGACGATTCGCAGCTGCAACGGTTCCGGGACCGTTATCCCCGGCTCGCCGGAGAACCGGTGCTGCTGCAGGAGCTGGCGCGCCAGGGACGGGTGGTGACCCTGGAAGCGGGACAGCACATCTGCCTGGAGGGAAATGGCTGCAGCCACCTCGCCTTTCCCCTGGAGGGCGTGGCCCGGATCTACAAGGTGGGCGAGACCGGTCGTGAGATCACCCTCTACCGCATCGAGCCCGGGGAATGCTGCATTCTCACCCTCTCCTGCATTCTCACCGAGAGCCCCTTTCCCGCCTTTGCCGTGGCGGAGCAGCCGCTGACCGGCGTGGTGGTGCCGGCGGGCGTCATCCGGCACTGGAGCGATACCTTGCCCGGATGGCGGCAATACAGTTGGAACCTGGTGGCATCCCGCCTGGGGGATATCATCAGCCTGGTGGAGGAGATCACCTTCCGCCGCATGGACCAGCGCCTGGAGCGCCACCTGGCCAGCCGGGAACGATTCCCGCCCGGACAACAGGTGAAGGTCACCCACCAACAGATCGCCACCGAACTGGGAACCTCCCGGGAGGTGGTTAGCCGGCTGCTCAAGGACCTGGAACAGAAGGGCCGGGTGGAGCTGGGACGTGGCTGGCTGCGGGTGCTGGGGCCTCTGTGATCTTGTCACATACATCTCCCCGTTACTGGTCTATCTTGTAACCGTGGAATGTCCTTCTCCGTGCGGGAAGGGATTCATCGACAAACAACCAGAACGAACGAGGAGTCGGAAAATGAAAGCAAACGTTGGTGGAATCGATCGTGTATTGCGTATCGTCGTGGGCCTGGCCCTGATCGGCTGGGGCATCTATGCCAAGAACTGGTGGGGCGCCATCGGCGCCATTCCCCTGTTCACCGGCCTCATCGGCTGGTGCCCCTTGTACCTGCCCTTCGGACTGAGCACCAAGAAACAGGGCTGATCCACCCTTTCCCCCGACCGGGTTTTTCCCGGTCGGGGTTTCCTGCCAGTATCACGCCATTCTCACCATTCCTGCCCACAGAAGTGCCTGTTTTGACAAGGCCTTCTCAATTTTTTACGGAACCTGGCGCACCCCCGGAGAAACGGGATCTCGCTCACAGCGGCACCTCCCCTGGACGACGAAAATCCCCCCTCACCAGGAACCAACCGCTGCGAACCATGCCCAACGACGAAAAACCCCGATTGCATCTCGACCAGTGCCAGGAATTGAAACGACTGCGTGACATGGCCGAACGGCTGGGCGAAGCGATGGCGGGCTATCTGCCCGGCCACGCCCAGGAGGCCGGCACCAGCCGACCGGAACGTGAACACTCACCGGCCATCTCCCTGGAGCAGGCCATGGCCCGCCTGGATCTGCAGCTCGAAAATCCCGGGGAGGCCGAGTAGTCTTTCCCACCCTCAGAACGCGGAAAGCCCCGGCTCAGGCCGGGGCTTTCCGCATTTTTATGGTTGGAGGGTCAGGAGGTCTTCTTGAGAGACTCCTGGTAGCGGCGATCCACCCGTTCCCGCAGTTCCCGACCCGGTTTGAAGTGGGGCACGTACTTGCCGGCCAACGCCACCGGCTCCCCGGTCTTGGGGTTGCGTCCCATGCGGGGCGGCCGGTAGTGGAGCGAGAAGCTGCCAAAGCCGCGCACCTCGATCCGCTCACCGGAAGCCAGCGCGGAGCTCATCTGTTCCAGAATGCACTTCACCGCCAGCTCCACGTCCCGATGAGCCAAGTGCGGCTGCTGGCGGGCGATGGCCTCGATCAGTTCGGACTTGGTCATGATTCCCCCCGGATCGGAAAGAGGGCCGCCTGCCGGCGGCCCTCGAAACCCTCTCAGTCGCTGCTCTCCTTGCTGGCGGAGAGCTGATCCTTGAGCAGGTCACCCAGCGAAGCGGAGCCAGCGGAGGCTCCTCCCGCCTTGTAGCTCTCGATGGTGGCCTTCTCCTCGTCCTGCTCCTTGCCCTTGATGGAGAGCATGAGCATGCGGTTCTTGCGGTCCACGCCGGTGAACTTGGCCTCCACCTCCTCGCCCTCCTTGAGCACGGAACGGGCATCCTCCACCCGGTCGCGGGAGATCTCGGAGGCGCGAATGTAGCCTTCCACGCCCTCGGCCAACTCCACCCGGGCGCCCTTGGGCTCCACCTCCTTGATCACCCCCTTGACGATGCTGCCCTTCTCGTGGGTGGCCAGGTAGCTGGAGAAGGGGTCCTGGTCCAGCTGCTTGATGCCCAGGGAGATGCGCTCGCGCTCGGGATCCACGGAGAGGACCACGGTCTCGATCTCCTGACCCTTCTTGTAGTTGCGGATCGCCTCCTCGCCGGGAATGTCCCAGGAGATGTCGGACAGGTGCACCAGGCCGTCGATGCCGCCTTCCAGGCCGATGAAGATGCCGAAATCGGTGATCGACTTGATCTTGCCGGTGACATGGTCGCCCTTCTTGTGGTTCTCGGCGAACTCGTCCCAAGGATTGGGCTTGCACTGCTTCATACCGAGGGAGATGCGGCGGCGCTCCTCGTCGATGTCGAGCACCATCACCTCCACCTCGTCGCCCACCTGGACCACCTTCGTGGGGTGGATGTTCTTGTTGGTCCAGTCCATCTCCGAGACGTGCACCAGGCCTTCCACCCCCTCTTCGATCTCCACGAAGGCGCCGTAGTCGGCGATGTTGGTGACCTTGCCGAAGAGACGGGTGCCCACGGGATAACGGCGCATGATGTTCTCCCAGGGATCCTCGCCCAGCTGCTTCAGTCCCAGGGAGACGCGCATCTTCTCGCGGTCGAACTTGAGCACCCGCACCTCGATCTCGTCACCGATCTCCACCACCTCGGAGGGGTGCTTGACCCGTTTCCAGGCCATGTCGGTGATGTGCAGGAGGCCGTCGATGCCGCCCAGGTCCACGAAGGCGCCGTAGTCGGTGAGGTTCTTGACGATGCCCTTGACCACGGCACCCTCTTCCAGGGTCTCGAGGAGCTTCTCGCGCTCCTCGCTGTACTCCTGCTCCACCACGGCGCGCCGGGAGACCACCACGTTGTTGCGCTTCTGGTCCAGCTTGATGACCTTGAACTCCAGGTCCTTGCCCTCCAGATAGGCGGTGTCGCGCACGGGACGCACGTCCACCAGGGAGCCGGGCAGGAAGGCGCGGATGTCGCCCAGGTCCACGGTGAAGCCGCCCTTCACCTTGCCAGTGATACGGCCGGTGACGATCTCGTCGTTCTCGAAGGCCTTCTCCAGCGCCGCCCAGGCGTGGTGGCGCTTGACCTTCTCGCGGGAAAGACGGGTGCGGCCGAAGCCGTCGTCCACCGCCTCCACCGCCACCTCCACGGTGTCGCCGATGGAGACTTCCAGCTCTCCGTCGGCGTTGGTGAATTCGCTCTTGGGAATCACGCCCTCGGACTTGAGTCCGGCGTTGACGATGACGTTCTCGTTGTCGATGTCGACCACGGTGCCGACGACGATGTCGCCGGGCTTGAGGTTGGTGTTGGTGAAGCTCTCTTCGAGGAGCTGGGCAAAACTTTCAGTCATTGGTTGATCGTCTCCGGCCCGCAGGCCACCCCTTCGAAACCACGGAGGGTTCCATTCTGGTTGGTTGAATATTGATGACACGCGCGCCGCGAGGCGCGCACCCGTTTCATTCCCCCTGCGCCAGCTGCGGAAAGGCCCGGCGGGCCTGTTCCAACACCTTCGCCACCACCTCTTCCACGCTCAGATCGGTGGAATCGATGACCAGGGCATCCGGTGCCGGCTTCAGGGGGGCCACGCTGCGGTTGCGGTCGCGCCGGTCGCGCGCCTCGATTTCCGCAACGAGATCGCGAAGGCTAACATCGATTCCCTGTTCCTTCAACTGGTTATACCGCCTTCGCGCCCGCTCCTGGGCACTGGCGTCGAGAAAGATCTTCACCGGCGCGTCGGGAAAGACCACCGTGCCCATGTCGCGCCCGTCCGCCACCAGCCCCGGCGGCCGGGCCTGCGACCGCTGCCACTGGAGCAGCGCCTGTCGCACCTCGGGGATGGCGGCCGCCCTGGAGGCGTCGTTGCCGGCGCTCTCGGTGCGGATCTGCCGGGTAACATCCTTCCCGTTCAACAGCACCCGCCCGTTCCGGAACTCCACCTGCAGCCCGGAAGCGATGCGCGCCAGCGCTTCGGCATCGTCCAGCGCCACTCCCGCCCCGCGGGCGGCATAGGCCACCAGGCGGTAGAGCGCCCCGGAGTCCAGCACCCGCCAGCCCAGGCGGCGGGCCACCTCCGCCGCCACCGTGCCCTTGCCGGAGCCACTGGGGCCGTCGATGGTGATCACCGGCACCCTGTCACCCATGCGTCACCTCCAGCCGCAGCCCCGCCTCCTGCGCCAGCCGGGCGAAACCGGGGAAGGAGGTGTTGACGTTGGCGCAGTCCTTGATGCGAATGGTGCCGGCCGCGCGCAGGCCCGCCATGGCGAAGGCCATGGCGATGCGGTGGTCGCCGTGGCTCAACACCTCGCCGCCACCCAGGCGGCCGCCGACGATGCGGATCCCGTCGGGGGTGGGCTCGGCCTCGATGCCGAGCACCCGCAGCCCATCGGCCATCACCTGGATACGATCCGACTCCTTCACCCGCAGCTCGGCGGCACCGGTGAGCACCGTCTCCCCTTCGGCGCAGGCGGCGGCCACGAACAGGGCCGGGAACTCGTCGATGGCCAGGGGCACCAGCTCCTCCGGTATGCGGATGCCCTTCAGCGGCGCGTGCCGCACCCGCAGGTCGGCCACCGGTTCGCCGCCCACGTCCCGCTCGTTGCTCACCTCGATGTCGGCCCCCATCAGGCGCAGGATGGTGATCACCCCGTCCCGGGTGGGATTGATGCCCACATGTTCCAGCACCAGCTCGGAACCGGGGGCGATGGAGGCGCCCACCAGAAAGAAAGCCGCAGAGGAGATGTCCGCCGGCACATCGATGTCACAGGCGCCAAGCCGGCCGCCTCCGGTGAGGCAGACGCGGCTGCCATTTCGCTGTACCGGATAGCCGAAGCCGCGCAACATGCGCTCGGTGTGATCCCGGGTGGGAGCCGGCTCGGTGACGCAGGTTTCCCCCTCGGCATAGAGCCCCGCCAGCAGGATGGCCGACTTCACCTGGGCGCTGGCCACCGGCATTTCATAGTCGATGCCGTGCAGCGTTTCCACCGGGTGGATGTGGAGCGGCGCTGTGCCCGCCGGTGTGGTCTCGATGCGCGCCCCCATGCGCGTCAGCGGTTCGGTGACCCGCCGCATGGGGCGGCTGGAGAGAGACTCGTCGCCGGTGAGGGTCACCTCGAAGCCCTGCCCGGCCAGCAGCCCGGCCAGCAGCCGCATGGAGGTGCCGGAATTGCCCAGGTCCAGGGGTCCTTCCGGTTGCCGCAGTCCGTGCATGCCCACGCCGTGGATGGTGACCCGCCCCTGCTCCGGTCCCTCGATCTCCACCGCCATGGCGCGAAAGGCGCGCAGGGTGGCAAGGCTGTCCTCCCCTTCCAGGAAGCCTGTGACCCGAGTGACCCCCTCGGCCAGGGAGCCGAGCATGATGGAACGGTGGGAGATGGACTTGTCGCCGGGCACCCGCAGCCGCCCAACCAGGAGGCCGCCGGGTTCGACGATGAAATCTGTGGTATTTTGCATGAAAGGCGTGCCGCTGGAAAAGGCCGAAGGCTAGCCACTGTGACCGGAAAATACAAGTATTGCGCCAGCTTCCGATTCCTCGGCCTGCTCAACGACTTCCTTCCCCGCCACTGGCGCCACCGTCCCCGGCCCTACCGTTTCAACGGCCATCCCGGCATCAAGGATCCCATCGAGGCGCTGGGCGTGCCCCATTCCGAAGTGGCCGCCATCCTGGTGAACGGCCGGCCGGTGGATTTCCGCTACCAGCTACGACCGCTGGACAGGGTGTACGTCCATCCGGTGGGCGAACGGCTGCCCGCTCTGCCCCTCCCCGCCCTGCGCCCGACCCTGCCGGAGCCGCCCCGCTTCGTGGTGGACGTGAACCTGGGCAAGCTGGCCCGCTGGCTGCGGCTGCTGGGCTTCGACACCAGCTGGCGGAACCACTGGAACGATCGGCAGGTGGTGGAGCGGGCGGTGGCCGAAGAGCGGATCATCCTCACCCGCGACCGGCGGCTGCTGTTCCGGCGCGTCATCGAACACGGCTTCTGGGTGCGGGCGGTAAACCCGGTGCGGCAGGTGCACGAGGTGGTGCGGCGGCTGGGGCTGCAGGACCAGGTTCAACCCTTCCGCCGCTGCCTGGAGTGCAACGGCCTCATCGAGCCGGTGTCCAAGGCGGAGATCCTGCACCTGCTGGAACCCCTCACCAAGCGCTACTACGACGAGTTCTACCGCTGCAGCGACTGTGGCAAGATCTACTGGAAAGGCTCCCATTTCACCCGGTTGCTGGAAAAGCTGGAGACACTCCGTGCGTGAAACCATCGTGCTCTCCACCCCCACACGAGAAGTGCTGGTGGACATCACTCATCAGGTGCAGGAGGTGGTGAACCGCCACGGCCTGCGCAACGGCGTCGCCTGTCTCTACGCCCAGGGCGCCACCGCGGCCCTCATGATCCAGGAGAACTGGGACGAGAGCGTGCAGACCGACGTGGTGAACCTGCTGCGCAAGCTCATTCCCCGGGGCGTCTGGCTGCACGATGCCCAGGACGGCAATGGCGACGCCCACCTCAAGGCGGGGCTGGTGGGGCCGTCCGAGGTGATCCCGGTCATCGACGGCAAGCTGGGCCTGTCCACCTGGCAGAATATCTTCTTCTGCGAATTCGACGGGCCTCGCTCGGAGCGGCGGGTGGTGGTTACTCTGCTGGCGGACCAGTAAAAAGCCGCGCTTGCGCCTTCCTCGTCCCCCTCTCCCGCTTGCGGGAGAGGGCCGGGGTGAGGGTGGTTCAGCTACCGCAGGAGCGGCGTCCCCGCCGCGAACACCCCGAAACGTTTTCACCGTTCGGCGCGAGGACGCGCTTCCCACGCAGGAGCGCTCTCCTGGCCCTCCGTATGTCGGGCTTCAGCCCGACAACTATATCTGATTCAAACGTCATCTCGGGGCTGGTAGCCAACCCTTGGTGGCGGGGTTTCGGCAGCAGGGATGCTGCCGCAAAGCCTACAGGGATGTATTCACGGCGTCCCCGCCACCAAGGGTTGGCTACCAGCCTCTTGGCATGCGGGTCGACTCGTCGGGCTGAAGCCCGACCTACACGCCGTCCACGTAGCGGTCCCGCGCCGCCTTGGCGCGTTCGAAGATCTCCAGCAGGTGGTCGCCGTCGCGGCGGGCGATGGTCTCGGCCAGGTCCTTCATCTCCTCGGCGAAGGTGGCCAGCATGCGGCTCAGGGCGTCGGCGTTGGCGATGCAGATGTCGCGCCACATCACCGGGTTGCTGGAGGCGATGCGGGTGAAGTCGCGGAATCCGCCGGCGGCGTAGCGGAAGATCTCGTCGTTCTCCTTCATGCGCGCCAGGGCGTCCACCAGGCCGAAGGCGAGCATGTGCGGCAGATGGGAGGTGGCCGCCAGCACCTCGTCGTGGTGCTCCACCGACATCTCGGTCACCTCGGCGCCGCACGCCTCCCACATGGCACGCACCCGGGCCACCGCCTCGGGGTCGGTCTCCGGCAGGGGGGTGAGGATCACCCGCCGGTCGCGGTAGAGGGAGGCGAAAGAGGCCTCCACGCCGTTCTTCTCGGTGCCGGCGATGGGGTGGCCCGGCACGAAGTTGGGCGGCACCCCGCCGAAGGCCTCGGCGGCGTCGCGCACCACGCTGGCCTTGGCGCTGCCGCCGTCGGTGACCACCGCCCCTTCCGCCAGGTGGCCGCGCATCGCCTCGAAGACCCCCTTCATGGCGCCCAGGGGCACGCCCACGAAGACCATGTCGGCGCCGGCCACCGCCTCGGCCACCTGGTGGCTGTAGCGGTCGATGACCCCCAGGGCCACCGCCTTCTCCAGGTTCTCCCGGCCACGACCGCAGCCGACAATCTCCTCCACTTGCCCCGCCTCGCGCAGGGCGCGGGCCAGCGAGCCGCCGATGAGCCCAACCCCGATCACCGCCAGCCGATGAATCACGCCAGCACCTCGCGCAACGCTTCCAGGAAGCGCTCGTTCTCTTCCGGCCGGCCCACGGTGACCCGCAGGTGGCGCGGCAGGCCGTAGTTGGCCACCGGCCGCACGATCACCCCCTTGCGCAGCAGGGCGTCGTAGACCGGCGCCGCCTCGCCCGGCAGCTCGAAGGTGACGAAGTTGCCCACGGAAGGAATGTGTTTCAGCCCCATCTCGTCAAAGGCGGCGGCGAGCCGCGCCAGCCCCTCGCGGTTCACCCGGCGGCTCTCCTCCAGGAAGGCCCGGTCCTCCAGCGCCGCCTCCGCCGCCGCCAGCGCCGGGACGCTGACGTTGAAGGGGTGGCGCACCCGGCCGATGGTGTCGATGAGGGCGGCCGAGGCGATCCCGTAGCCCACCCGCAGGCCGGCGAGGCCGTAGATCTTGGAGAAGGTGCGGGTGACGATGAGGTTGGGAAAGCGCTCCAGCCAGGCGATGCCATCGGGAAATTCCGGCGCTTCCACATACTCGGCGTAGGCCTCGTCCAGCACCACCACCAGGTGCTCCGGCAGCGATGCCAGGAAGTCGGCCAGCGCCGCCCGCTCCAGCCAGGTGCCGGTGGGATTGTTGGGGTTGGCGATGAAGACCACCCGGGTGTCGTCGTCCACCAGGGCGCGCATCGCCTCCAGGTCGTGGCCGTAGGGCATCTGCGGGTGGTCCGGTGGCAGCACCGGCGCCACCCGCCCCTCGGCCCCGGCGGCGGTGGTGTAGATGGGGTACATGGCGAAGCTGTACCGGGAGAAGACGGCGTTGCGGCCCGGCGCCAGGAAGGTGCGCGCCACCATGTCGATGACATCCGAGGAGCCGGCGCCGAGGATGATCCGTTCCGGCGCCACCCCCAGCCGCGCCGAGAGCCGGTTCTTGAGGCGGAAGCCGTTATCGTCCGGGTAGAGGTTGACGCCGTCGAGGGATGCGCGGGCGGCCTCCAGCCCCAGGGGGCTGGGACCCAGGGGGTTCTCGTTGGAGGCGAGCTTGAGGGTCTCGCTCAGCCCCAGCTCGCGCTCCAGCTCCTCCATGGGCTTGCCCGGCACATAGGGGCGCAGGCGGTCGATGCCGGGCGCCGCCAGCGAGAGGAAATCCGCTCCGCTCACAGCACCGCCCTCGGGTAGGAGCCCAGCACCTTGTAGATGCTGGCCTGCTGCTGGAGATCCTCCAGCGCCTGGCGCACCGGCGCGTCGTCGCGGTGCCCCACCACGTCGATGAAGAAGACGTAGTCCCACATGCCGCGGCGCGAGGGGCGCGACTCGATGCGGGTCATGCTCACGCCGTGGCGCGCCAGGGGTTCGAGCAGGCGCAGCAGCCCGCCGGCCACGTTGCGGGTGGAGACCAGCAGGCTGGTCTTGTCGTCTCCCGAGGGCGGCACCTCCTGGCGGCCGATGATGAGAAAGCGGGTGGTGTTGCCCGGCTCGTCCTCGATGTTGGCGGCCAGCACCGCCAGCCCGTAGATCTCCGCCGCCGTCTCGCTGGCGATGGCGGCGCTGCCGGGCTGTTCCTTCGCCAGGGCCGCCGCCTCGGCGTTGCTGCCCACCGCCACCCGCTCGGCCCGCGGCAGGTGGCGATCCAGCCAGCCCCGACACTGGGCCAGGGACTGCTGGTGGGCGTAGACCTTGTTCACCGACTCCAGCGCTTCCTCCCGGGAGAGCAGGTTGTGGTGGATGCGCAGGGTCACCTCGCCGCAGATCTTGAGGGGCGAGTTGAGGAACATGTCCAGGGTGTGGCTGATCACCCCCTCGCTGGAGTTCTCCACCGGCACCACCCCGTAGTGGCAGTTGCCCGCCTCCACCTCCTGGAAGACATCGGGGATGGCGCCCAGGGGCAGGGTGTTCACCGAGTGACCGAAGTGCTTGAGAGCGGCCGCCTGGGTGAAGGTGCCCTCGGGGCCGAGAAAGGCGATGGTGAGCGGCTGCTCCAGGGCCAGGCAGGCGGACATGATCTCGCGGAAGATGCGCGCCATCTCCTCGGCATCCAGGGGGCCGGTGTTGCGCGCCTTCACCCGGCGCAGTACCTGCGCCTCCCGCTCGGGGCGGTAGAAGAAAGGCTCGCTGCCGTTGGCCTGCTTGATCTCGGCCACCTCGCGGGCAGCGGCGGCCCGCTGGTTGATGAGCGTCTGGATCTGCTCGTCGATGCGATCGATGCGGTCTCGGATGGCCTTGAGCTGTTCTTCCTCGGTCATGAAGATCGTGATCGGGGTCGGGGCGAACAGGCATTGTAGCACCTTCACCCCTTACAGCCGCCCGCTCGTAGGAGCGGCCTCCCGGCCGCGAACCAGGCCGCCGCCCCCGCTGGGTTTCCCCTGTCCGGCGCGAGGACGCGCCTCTTCCCAACGAGACGCGCCCCGCGCACGTTCTCCCCCTCTCCCGCTTGTGGGAGAGGGCCGGGGTGAGGGCTCTAGCCCCCGCAACTGAGACAGCGCACCGAAAGCACCCCCTCCACCGCGGCGATCTTGTCCACCACCTCCGGCGAAGGCGTCTTCTCCAGGTCGATGAGGGTCACGGCGATGTCGCCGCGGGAGCGGTTGAGCATGTCCACGATGTTGAGCCCGGCTTCGGCCAGGTCGGTGGAGATCTGGCCCAGCATGTTGGGCACATTGGCGTTCACCACCACCAGGCGCGGGTTGTCGCCGTGGGGCAGCTGGATCTCGGGAAAGTTCACCGAGTTGCTGATGTTGCCGTGCTCCAGCCAGTCGCGCACCTCGTCCACCACCATGACGGCGCAGTTCTCCTCCGCCTCGCGGGTGGAGGCGCCCAGGTGCGGCAGGGTGACGCAGCGGGGGTGATTCTTGGTGAGGTTTGTGGGAAAGTCGTTGACATAGGCGTAGAGGCGCCCTTCATCCAGCGCCGCCACCACCGCCTGGTCGTCCACGATGCCGCTGCGGGCGAAGTTGAGCACCACGGCGTTCTTCGGCATCAGCCTGATGCGCTCGGCGTTGACCATGTTGGCGGTCTGCTCGGTGAGGGGCACGTGGAAGGAGACGAAGTCGGAGCGCGCCAGCAGGTCGTCGATGGAGAGGGCCTGCTCCACCGCCGACTCCAGCTTCCAGGCCGACTTCACCGTGATGGTGGGGTCGTAGCCCACCACCTTCATCCCCAGCCGCAGGGCGGCGTTGCACACCTTGACGCCGATGGCGCCCAGCCCCACCACGCCCAGGGTGCGGCCCGGCAGCTCGAAGCCGACGAAGTTCTTCTTGCCGGCCTCCACCGCCTTGCCGATCTCCTCGTCGCTCCCCTCCAGGGCGGTGGCGAACTGCCAGGCGGGACCGATGTTGCGCGCCGCCATGAGCATGCCGGCGATGACCAGCTCCTTCACCGCGTTGGCGTTGGCGCCGGGGGCGTTGAAGACGGGAATGCCCTTTTCGGTCATCCTCTCCACGGGGATGTTGTTCACCCCGGCGCCGGCGCGACCGATGGCCTTGACGGTGTCGGGAATCTCCATGTCGTGCATCTTGGCCGAACGCACCAGGATGGCGTCGGGATGGCTGATCTCGGAGGCGACCTCGTAACGGTCACGCGGAAGCCGGTCGAGGCCGGCCACGGAGATGTTGTTGAGCGTGAGGATCTTGTACATCTTCTTCTTCCCATGTGGGTCAGGCTTCAGCCCGACGATCTAGTCCTGCCCGAAAACGCTTTCGCGGCGCCGGTGGCCGGGCCTCTTGGCGGGAACGCCGTGAATACGTCCCTGTAGGCTCCGCGTCGGCATCCCTGCCTCCGAGGTCCCACCAAGAGGCCCGGACACCGGCTTCCAAACGCCTTCATCGATTCATTGTCGGGCTGAAGCCCGACCTACGATGGCGACAATCGTGCCCTAACCGTGCCGGCGCTCGAACTCCTTCATGAAATCGATGAGCGCCTGCACCCCCTCTTCCGGCATGGCGTTGTAGATGCTGGCGCGCATGCCGCCCACCGAGCGATGGCCCTTGAGGGTCTCCAGCCCCGCCTTGGAGGCCTCTTCCAGGAAGAGGCTGTCCAGCTCCGGATTCGCCAGGGTGAAGGGCACGTTCATCCAGGAGCGGCACTTGGGATCCACCGGGTTGTGGTAGAAGTCCGATTCGTCGATGGCGGCGTAGAGGGCCTCGGCCTTGCGCTCGTTGATCACCGCCATCACCTCCAGACCGCCCTGTTCCTTGAGCCACTTGAACACCAGCCCCGCCAGGTACCAGGCGAAAGTGGGCGGGGTGTTGTACATGGAACCGGCGTCGGCGTGGGTCTTGTAGTTGAGCATCGCCGGGCAGCTCTCGGGGGCATGGCCGATGAGGTCCTCGCGCACGATCACCAGGGTCAGTCCCGCCGGCCCCACATTCTTCTGCGCGCCGGCGTAGATGACGCCGAACTTCGAAACCTCGATGGGACGCGACAGGATGGTGGAGGACATGTCGGCCACCAGCGGCACCTCGCCGCTCTCCGGCACATAGGGGAACTCCACCCCCTGGATGGTCTCGTTGGGGGTGTAGTGGAGATAGGCCGCGTCGGGAGAGATCTCCAGGCTGTCGGCGTCGGGCACGGTGAAGTCGGCGGCGGTGTCGGCGATCACCTTCACCTCGCCGTAGCGGCCGCCCTCGGCGATGGCCTTCTTCGACCAGCTGCCGGTGTTGATGTAGTCGGCCCGGCCGGTGCGGCCCATGAGGTTCAGCGGCACCATGGCGAACTGGGTGGAGGCGCCGCCCTGGAGAAAGAGCACCTTGTAGTCGTCCGGGATCTCCATCAGCTCCCGCAGGTCGGCCTCGGCCTCCTCGGCGATGCGCATGAAGGCCTTGCCGCGATGGCTCATCTCCATCACCGACATGCCGGTGCCGTGCCAGTCCAGCAGCTCCTCCTGGGCCTGTTTCAATACCGCCTCGGGCAGCGCGGCCGGGCCGGCGCTGAAGTTGTAGACTCGTGACATGGTTGGGTTCCTTTGCTACTGCGATGATGAATTGGTTTTTTTGATCCCCTCACCCCTACCCTCTCCCTGAGGGAGAGGGAGATCTATTCCCCCTCCCGCCGGGAGGGGGTTAGGGGGAGGGGATCAATAAAATCCTCCTGCCTCAACTTTCGGTTTCTTCCCCCTCCAGCACCTCGATCCGCGCGATGGCGATGAGCTTCTCGCCCTCGCCCAGGCGGATCATCTTCACCCCCTGGGCGTCGCGGCCGAGGATAGGCACGTCGCTGACGCGGGTGCGCACCAGGGTGCCGCTGTCGCTGATGAGCATGATCTGGTCATCCTCGTCCACCAGCACGGCGCCGATCTGGTCTCCGTTGCGCTCGGAGGTGCGGATGGCGATGACCCCCTTGGTGCCGCGCCCCTTGCGGGGGAACTGGTCGACGGGGGTGCGCTTGCCGTAGCCCTTCTCGCAGACGCTGAGCACGTCGCCCTCGTCGGCGACGATGAGCGACACCACCCGCTGCCCCTCGTCCAAGCGGATGCCGCGCACCCCGGCGGCGGCGCGGCCCATGGGGCGCACCTCCTGCTCGCTGAAGCGCACCGCCTTGCCGGCGCTGGAGAAGAGCATGATGTCGCGCTCGCCGTCGGTGAGATCCACGCCGATGAGATGGTCGCCGGGCTTGAGATCGATGGCGATGATGCCGCTGGCGCGGGGACGGGAGAAGTCCACCAGCGGCGTCTTCTTCACCGTGCCCTGCTCGGTGGCCATGAAGACGAACCGCCCCTCGCTGTACTCGCGGATGGGCAGCACCGCGCTGATGCGCTCCCCCTCCTCCAGGGGCAGCAGGTTGACCATGGGCTTGCCGCGGGCGTTGCGCCCCGCCTGGGGCAGCTGGTAGACCTTCAGCCAGTAGACCTTGCCGGCGCTGGAGAAGCAGAGAATGGTGTCGTGGGTGCTGGCGACGAAGAGCTTGTCCACGAAGTCCTCGTCCTTGGTGGTGGTGGCGCTCTTACCCTTGCCGCCGCGGCGCTGGGCGCGATAGGCGTCCAGGGGCTGGGCCTTGGCGTAGCCCTGGTGGGAAAGGGTCACCACCACGTCCTCCTCGGTGATGAGATCCTCCAGGGTGAGATCGAGGCGGTCGGCGATGATCTCGGTGCGCCGCTCGTCGCCGAACTGCTCCCGCACCGCCAGCAGCTCCTCGCGGATCACCTCCATCAGGCGGGCGTCGCTGGAGAGGATCTCCAGCAGCTCGGCGATCTTTTCCAACAGTTCCTGGAACTCGCCGATGATCTTGTCCTGCTCCAGACCGGTGAGCTTCTGCAGCCGCAGGTCGAGGATCGCCTGGGCCTGGGTCTCGGTGAGCTTGTACCCCTCGGGTGTCAGGCCGTAACCTTCGGGCAGGTCCTCGGGTCGGGAGGACTCGGCCCCGGCCCGCTCCAGCATCGCCTCCACGGCGCCCGACTTCCAGGTGCGGGCCACCAGCTCGCGTTTCGCCTCCGCCGGGCTGGGGGCCGCCTTGATGAGGGCGATCACCTCGTCGATGTTGGCCAGGGCCACTGCCAGCCCCTCCAGCACGTGGGCGCGGGCACGCGCCTTGCGCAGGTCGAAGATGGTGCGCCGGGTCACCACCTCGCGGCGATGGCGGATGAAATGCTCCAGCAGCTGCTTGAGGTTGAGGGTGCGCGGCTGGCCGTCCACCAGCGCCACCACGTTGATGCCGAAGACGCTCTGCATCTGGGTGTGCTGGAAGAGGTTGTTGAGCACCACCTCAGCCACCTCGCCCTTGCGCAGCTCGATGACCATGCGCATCCCCTCCTTGTCCGACTCGTCGCGGATCTCGGTGATGCCCTCGATGCGCTTCTCGCGCACCAGCTCGGCGATCTTCTCCATCAGCCGCGCCTTGTTCACCTGGTAGGGCAGCTCGGTGACCACGATGCGCTGCTTGCCGCTCTCCATCTCCTCGAAATGGGTGCGGGCGCGCACGTAGATCTTGCCGCGGCCGCTGCGGTAGGCGTCGCGGATGCCGCGGGCGCCGTTGATGATGCCGGCGGTGGGAAAGTCGGGCCCGGGAACGTGCTCCATCAGCCCCTCGATGGAGATGGCCGGGTCATCGATGAGGGCCACGCAGGCGTTCACCACCTCGGTGAGGTTGTGGGGCGGGATGTTGGTGGCCATGCCCACGGCGATGCCCGCCGAGCCGTTGATGAGCAGGTTGGGAATGCGCGCCGGCAGCACCACCGGCTCCTTCTCGGAGCCGTCGTAGTTGGGCACGAAGTCCACCGTCTCCTTGTCGATGTCGGCCAGCAGCTCGTGGGCGATCTTCGACATGCGCACCTCGGTGTAGCGCATGGCGGCGGGCGAGTCGCCGTCCACCGAGCCGAAGTTGCCCTGGCCGTCGATGAGCATGTAGCGCAGGGAAAAGGGCTGGGCCATGCGCACGATGGTGTCGTACACCGCCGTGTCGCCATGGGGGTGGTATTTACCGATGACATCACCCACCACCCGGGCCGACTTCTTGTAGGGCTTGTTCCAGTCGTTGCCCAGCTCGTGCATGGCGTAGAGCACCCGCCGATGGACCGGCTTGAGACCGTCCCGCACGTCCGGCAGCGCCCTTCCGACGATCACGCTCATGGCGTAATCGAGGTAGGAGTGCTGCATCTCGTCCTCGAGATTGACGGGGATGATCTCCTTGGCGAACTCGGTCATGCGGATTCCAGGACGGGAACGAGTGAAGCGCGGGATTTTATCACAAAGCGGGAGGGGGGATGCGGGTTAGTGAAAATCTCGCTTACAGAAGCGATGAGCCTCTTCTGAACCCATCGAGGCTTACCGCTACGAAGCCCCGGCCGCCAAATTCGTAAAGACTCCGGTCAATCGATTGGGTGAAACCGTCGAACGGTCGCACCAGCCCCGCACGCCGACCACCTCGGATATTGCATGCTGGTAGGTACCCTTCCCTTGGCGAGGGACGCAACGTTGATACAGGTGCCTTGTCAGCATGGTTCATCCCCGCGGACGCGGGGAACGCGGTCGGCGGGGTCGTGGTCTATGTGATTCTGACGGTTCATCCCCGCAGGCGCGGGGAACGCGCAGGCGGCCGTGGCCAACAGCCTGATCGCGGCCGGTTCATCCCCGCAGGCGCGGGGAACGCTTCTTCCAGGATCTGATCAACCTCGTTCATTACGGTTCATCCCCGCAGGCGCGGGGAACGCTGAATAGGAAAAATTCACTGCCGGGGGGTTGACGGTTCATCCCCGCAGGCGCGGGGAACGCGCGTTCGCGCCAGGCGCTGTCGCTGAGGCCTTCGGTTCATCCCCGCAGGCGCGGGGAACGCGTCGTCGATGATGTTGTCCAGCCCGCGCGCGGCAGGTTCATCCCCGCAGGCGCGGGGAACGCGCGGCAGGAGGCCAAGGTGATCGCCGTCAAGCCGGTTCATCCCCGCAGGCGCGGGGAACGCGGCTACGACGTGCCTGTGCTCAACGCGCCTATCGGTTCATCCCCGCAGGCGCGGGGAACGCGTGATTCGCACGGGCACTGTCATCCCAATGGTCGGTTCATCCCCGCAGGCGCGGGGAACGCGAAGAGCTCCGGATTTGATGAATGTCCGCTCGCGGTTCATCCCCGCAGGCGCGGGGAACGCATCTCGCTGCCGATATAGGCGTGCTTGTCCACCGGTTCATCCCCGCAGGCGCGGGGAACGCAACTGGTCCATCTGCGTGCCGGCCTCCTCGGCCGGTTCATCCCCGCAGGCGCGGGGAACGCATTTTTCTCAATCAACTCATTCACGTCCTTGTCGGTTCATCCCCGCAGGCGCGGGGAACGCTAGAGCCCGCGGGTGCCAGGGGGGCGGCGCAGCGGTTCATCCCCGCAGGCGCGGGGAACGCATCACATCGTCCGGCGCGGCGGCGTAGGCCTCCGGTTCATCCCCGCAGGCGCGGGGAACGCTTTCAGCGTCACCCGTTGCTCGATGTCGTCATCGGTTCATCCCCGCAGGCGCGGGGAACGCCCCCGGCGTAGCCGGTAAACGGAGCCATATACCGGTTCATCCCCGCAGGCGCGGGGAACGCGCTTCGATTTCTGGCAACCGGAGATGGAGCGTCGGTTCATCCCCGCAGGCGCGGGGAACGCTCTTCCGCTATTTGCCTGAAACGACGGAAGTTTTTTGGGTACTCGAAAAGTACCACGAATTCGGCACTTCTGGCAGCCCGTTTTGAACCTGATGGGCGAGGCGATTTTCCAAGTTGTCAAAGAGCGTTTTCACCTGGTTCGGGCGGATAGAAGGAAACCAGTTTGAGACCGTCGAATTCGACGGGTTCGCGGCGATTCTTGCCTAGGGTCTTGAAGTCATAACCGGATTCCGTGTTGGTATTCCAGGCCATGACGGCGTTGCCGTCTTCGAGCCCCTGCTCGACCTGTTCCCAGATGAATTCCCGTAGACGACGAGAAGGGTTGCCGATGTAGACACCGGCCCGCACCTCGATCAACCAGACACCGAGGCGGCCGCGCAGCCGGGGCGGAACGTTCTCAGTAACGATGACCAACATCCCCGAGGCCTTTTTCATCGACGATGGCCACCGGCTGGGCGTCTTCCGGCGGCTCGGGTGGTTCGATCTCCCCGGCAGCGAGCACCTCTTCGATCATCGGGATCAGTTTGCCGAGCATCTTGGTCTGGCGAAAATGGTCGCGGCAGGCCAGGCGCACCTGCCGTTCCGGTTGCGCGGGGCGTTTGGCGGCGATGCGGAATGCGATGGGGATTACGCCGTCGAATTTGACGATATCGGCGATGTCGTAGACGAAGGACTGTGGCTTGCCGGTGTGGATGAACCCGACCGCCGGGGCATACCCGGCGGCCAGGATGGCCGCCTCGGTAATGCCGTAGAGACAGGCGGTGGCCGCGCTGATGCAGAGATTGGGCAGGTCGGACTTGTCCCACTCCTTGGGGTCGTAGCGACGGCCCTTCCAGGGAACGCCGTATTGCCTGGCGAGCAGCTGGTAGGTCTTGCGCACCCGTGCCCCTTCGATGCCGCGCAGCTGGTCCACGCTGCGGCGTTCGGGCGGCTTTTCGCCGAAGCGCAGTTCGTACATCTTGCGCACCACCTTGAGGCGGAGCTTTTCATCCAGCGCCAGCTTGGCCTGGTAGAGCAGGCGGTCGGAGCGGGCGCCCCCGGGTTGGCCGGAGGCGTACAGGCGCACGCCGGCCTCGCCGACCCAGACCAGCAGGGTGCCGACGCGCGCTGCGAGGGCGGCAGCGCGATGGGAGACGCGGGTGCCCGGCTCCAGCATGATGCAGGCGAGGCTGCCCACCGGGATGTGGGTGCGCACGCCGTTCTTGTCGATGACCACGAAGGCGCCGTCGAGCACGTCGATTTCCCCGCGCTCGATGAAGATCATGGAGATGCGTTCTTTCATGGCAATGGGCTTGAGCGGAGGCAGCATGGTTCAGGCGGCGCGTGGCTTTACCTGGCGCCGAATGAGGGCCTCCTTTTCACGCCGTGCCAGGCGCAGATCGTAGTCGGACTGGAGGTTGAGCCAGAACTCGGCGCTGGTGCCGAAGTAGCGGGCCAGCCGCAGGGCCGTGTCGGCGGTGATGGCCCGATTGCCGTTCAAAATGGCGGTGATGCGGTTCGGCGGCACATGCAGGGCCCGCGCCAGGGCGTTGGCGGACAGATCCAGTGGTTCCATGAATTCACGGCGCAACAGTTCCCCGGGGGTGCTGAGTGGCAGCAGTTGCTGATCACGGCGCTTGTCGTTCATGGCATCGTTCTCAATGGTAGTCGGTGATCTCCACGTCCCAGGCATGGCCATCGCCCCAACGGAAACAGATGCGCCATTGGGCATTGATACGGATGCTCCACTGGCCTGCACGATCGCCTCGCAAGGGTTCCAGCCGGTTACCCGGCGGCACCTTCAGGTCTTCAAGGCAGGTCGCGGCGTCCAACAGCCGGAGCTTGTCGAAGGCCCTGGGTTGAATCTCCGGTGGCAGTTTTCCAGTACGTCGTCCCTGGAACACCATGGCCGTCGCCTTGTCACGAAAGTCCTTTATCATGGCAAGGTTAGTACGCGTTACGTAATACGTCAATCAGACGCGACGGATCAGCATCAGACCGCAGCCGAAGGCCTTGGCGGGGCCGATACCGGTTTCCAACGCCTGGGTGAGCGCCTCGGGGTCGGTCACCCGCAGCAGGCCGGTGTAATCCAGGGTGCTGAAGCGGATGGTGCGCTTGCCGCGGCGGGTCTGGCGTTGCCGGTAGCCCTCCACCCGCAACAGGCCGGGGTCGATCTCGAAGCCGTGGCGTTCGGCGCGTTGCCGCAGCCAGTCGCTGCCGGCCTCGTGGATCACCTGCTGGAGCGGCGGCCGCTGCGCCGGCGGCATGTCCTTCCAGCCCATCCGGTGCTTGCGGTCCATGACGATGTCGTGGCGCCTGCCGTCGCGGCAGATCACCGGGTTCACGCGCAGGCTGAAGGCGAGTTTCTGCCCGGTGCGCAATTGCGGTGCAAAGGGCTTGGGCGGATCAATGCGCCACAGCCCCATTGGATTGACTGGCGGTCGGCGGGAAAGCAGGAAATAACATGGCCGGCCCTGGCGCAGCTCGCGCCGGTAGAGAAAGTCGCGCGCGGCTTCCGGATCCGGCTCGAACAGCTGCCAGAGCATCTGGTGTTCCCGGTAGGCGTCCCCCAGGCGCCGGACGATGGCGTGGATGTCGGGGTGGTCGGTGAGGGTCAGGCGGCTGAGATACATGGCTTCCTCCGTGTCAGGCCATCGCCTGGTGTTCGTCGCGGCTGGCGAACTGCCAGCGGATGCGGCTCCCCGGCAGATCGTTGCGGGGCACGCGCCAGAGCCGTTCGGTCTTTCCGAAACCCGTTGTAAGGCCGGGCGCCAGCGGCTCCTCCCAGCAGTAACGGTGCTTTTCCCGGCGTTGCAAAAGGTGCCCGGCCAGCATTTCGTCGATGAGATAGCCGTCGAAAGCCGCCTTGAGCGTGTCGGTCTGTACCAGGCGCGGGTTCAGGGGCAGGGCCGGCGGGCAGGACTTGCGGCCGAGATAGAGCGTGAAGCGTGGCTGCTGCAAAGCGTGGCGCAACTCCTCCAGCGCGTGCGGTGCGCCTTCTCTCGACCAGAGCGCACAGGTCCAGGCCGCCTCGACCCGGTAGTCCCGCTGGGAAAGGATGGTGTAGAGCCCGCTGGCGGCCATCTCTTCGCGGCGGGTGTGGAAATGCTGTCCCCGCCGTTGGGGTGGCACCTGGGTGGTGTGGTAGTCGCGCAGCAGCTCGCCCTCGGCATCGATGCGCACCGCCAGCCCGTAACCCTGCGCCAGGCCGGCCAGGCGCCCCTCCTCGTCGCGACGAACGCCCAGGGCCGCGGCCA
>JALXAM010000004.1 GCA_026992075.1 Sedimenticola sp.
ACCACCACCGGCGGCAACGCCCTCAAGTTCTACGCCTCGGTGCGCATGGACATCCGCCGCATCGGCGCCATCAAGAAGGGCGACGAGGTGATCGGCAACGAGACCCGCGTCAAGGTGGTGAAGAACAAGGTGGCGCCTCCCTTCAAGCAGGTGGAGTTCCAGATCCTCTACGGCGAGGGCATCTCCCGCGAGGGCGAGATCATCGACCTGGGGGTGAAGCAGGGCATCATCGAGAAGTCGGGTGCCTGGTACGCCTACAACGGCGACCGCATCGGCCAGGGCAAGGAGAACGTGCGTCAGTTCCTCAAGGAGAACCCCGACCTCGCCGCCGAGATCGAGCAGAAGATCCGCGCCGAGCTGCTGCCCGACGCCAGGGTGGAGGAGGCCGCCGCCGAGGAGTCCTGAACCATCCCTAGGAGGTGCGTTCCCGCGCTGAACAAGATGAGATGATCCCTACTTGTCCCAGGTTCGCGGCCAGGAGGCCGCTCCTACGCATCAGGGATCGGGGTGAATCCTGGACTTTTGGGAGTTGGCGCGTCCGTGTCTGGTGACGAGTTGCGGCAAGCCCTCCAGGCGGCGGTACGCCTACTGGCCACCCGCGAACACAGCCGCAAGGAGCTGGAGCGGAAGCTGGGCCGCCACCACGACTCCGAGGTGGTGGCCCGGGCCCTCGACCGTCTGGCCGGTGAAGGGCTGCAAAGCGACGCCCGCTTCGCCGAAGCGTATCTCCGCTCGCGCATGGAAAAGGGCTTCGGTCCCCTGCGCATCCGCGCCGAGCTGCGCGAGCGGGGGGTGGACGATACTCTCATCGAAGCGGTGCTGGAACCCTCCGATCCCAGGTGGCGTCAGCGCCTGGCGGAGCTGGCCCGCCGCAAGTTCGGCGACCAGCCTCCCACCGATCGCCGCGACCTCGCCCGCCGCGCCCGCTTCCTCACCGGCCGCGGCTTTCCCGAGCACCTGATCCGGGAGCTCCTCCTCGATCCGTAGGAGCGGCGTCCCCGCCGCGAACCCGGGATAGCATGGAACCCGTGTTGTTCGGCGCGAAGACGCGCCTCCTACACCCAATGTAGCAGCGGCCTCCTGGCCGCGAACCGCGGGGTGACTTTTCTCCCTGGACTGCATACCATTTAGTTCCTTGCGTTTTCTGAAAAAAAACAGCCCGAATGAAAACCAGCGCCGAGATCCGCCAGGCCTTTCTCGACTTCTTCGAACGGAAGGGACACACCATCGTCCCTTCCAGCTCCCTGGTGCCTGCCAACGATCCCACTCTGCTCTTCACCAACGCGGGGATGGTGCAGTTCAAGGATGTCTTCCTGGGCAAGGAGAAGCGCCCCTACACCCGCGCCGCCTCGGTGCAGCGCTGCGTGCGGGCCGGCGGCAAGCACAACGACCTGGAGAACGTGGGTTACACCGCCCGGCACCACACCTTCTTCGAGATGCTGGGCAACTTCAGCTTTGGCGACTACTTCAAGCGCGAGGCCATCGAGTACGCCTGGGAGTTTCTCACCCAGGAGATGGGCCTGCCCCCCGAGCGCCTCTGGGTCACCGTCTACGCAGAGGACGACGAGGCGGCCCGCGTCTGGCTGGAGGAGATCGGCATTGATCCCAACCGCTTCTCCCGCATCGGCGACAAGCCGGGAGGCAAGCGCTACGAGAGCGACAACTTCTGGTCCATGGGCGACACCGGCCCCTGCGGCCCCTGTTCCGAGATCTTCTACGACCACGGCCCCGAAGTTCCAGGCGGTCCGCCCGGCACGCCCGAAGAGGACGGTGACCGCTACATCGAGATCTGGAACCTGGTCTTCATGCAGTACAACCGCGACGCCGACGGCAACCTCACCCCCCTGCCCAAGCCCTCGGTGGACACCGGCATGGGGCTGGAGCGGCTGGCGGCGGTGCTCCAGGGGGTCCACTCCAACTACGAGATCGATCTCTTCCAGGCGCTGATCCGCGCCGCCGCCGAGGTGACCGGCGCCACCGACCTGGAGAGCAAGTCCCTGCGGGTGATCGCCGACCACATCCGCTCCACCGCCTTTCTCATCGTGGACGGGGTGACCCCCAGCAACGAGGGCCGGGGCTATGTGCTGCGCCGCATCATCCGGCGCGCCATCCGCCACGGCTACCAGTTGGGCCAGAAGGAGCCCTTCTTCCACGAGCTGGTGGACCCGCTTATCGAGCAGATGGGTGACGCCTATCCCGAGCTCCCCAAGGCGCGGGACACCGTGGTCAAGGTGCTGCGCCTGGAGGAGGAGCGGTTCGCCGAGACCATCGAACAGGGGATGCGCATCCTGGAAGAGGCCATCGACAGGCTCCAAGGCGACACCCTGCCCGGCGAGCTGGTCTTCAAGCTCTACGACACCTATGGCTTCCCCGCCGATCTCACCGCCGACATCGCCCGCGAGCGGGGGCTGCACATCGACGAGCTGGGCTTCGAGCGGGAGATGAACGCCCAACGCCAGCGCGCCCGGGCCGCCAGCCGCTTCGGCATGGACGACCAGGGGCAGCTCCAGGTGGAAGGTGAGACCGACTTCACCGGCTACGAGCGGCTGCGCGACCGGGCCACCATCATCGGGCTGTTCCGCAACGGCGAGTCGGTGGAGGCCCTGGGCGAGGGCGAGAGCGGTCTGGTGGTGCTGGACAAGACCCCCTTCTACGCCGAGTCGGGCGGTCAGGTGGGCGACCGCGGCTGGCTGCGGGCGGAGCAGGGCGATTTCCAGGTGGAGGACACCCGCAAGCAGGGCGGCAAGGTGATCGGCCACCTGGGCCGGGTGGTGCGCGGCGAGCTGCATGTGGGCGACACCCTGGAGGCGGAGGTGGATGCCGAGAACCGGCGCGCCATCGCCCTCAACCACTCCGCCACCCACCTGCTCCACGCCGCCCTGCGCCAGCTGCTGGGCGAGCATGTGCAGCAGAAGGGCTCCCTGGTGGAGGCGGAACGGCTGCGGTTCGACTTCTCCCATTTCGAGCCGCTCACCCGCGAGCAGCTTCACGCCATCGAGGGGCTGGTGAACGACAAGATCCGCGAGAACCTGGTGGTGGAGACCCGCATCATGGCCCTGGAGGACGCCAAGGCCGCCGGCGCCATGGCGCTCTTCGGCGAGAAATACGAGGAGCAGGTGCGGGTGCTGCGCATGGGCGACTTCTCCATCGAGCTGTGCGGCGGCACCCACGTGCGGGCCACCGGCGACATCGGCCTGTTCAAGATCGTCAGCGAGGGGGGCATCGCCTCGGGCGTGCGCCGCATCGAGGCGGTCACCGGCGCCCGCGCCCTGGAGCGGGTGCAGCAGATGGAGGATACCCTGCTCGACATCGCCGGCCTGCTCAAGAGCGGCGCCGACGAGGTGGAGGAAAAGGTGAAGGCCCTGGTGGAGAAGAACCGCGGCCTGGAGAAGGAGCTGGAGCGGCTCAAAGCCAAGCTCGCCTCCGCGGCCGGTTCCGACCTGGCTGGCCAGGCGGTGGACGTCGGCCCGGCCAAGGTGCTGGCGGCCACACTCGAGGGGGCGGACGTGAAGACCCTGCGCGACACGCTGGACCAGCTCAAGAACAAGCTGGGCAGCGCGGTGATCGTGCTGGCGGCGGTGAACCAGGGTAAGGTGAACCTGGTGGCCGGGGTGACCAAGGATCTCACCGGTCAGGTGAAGGCGGGCGACCTGGTGAAGATGGTGGCCGAGCAGGTGGGCGGCCGCGGCGGCGGACGCCCCGACATGGCCCAGGCCGGCGGCAGTCAGCCCGAAAACCTGCCCCAGGCCCTCGCCTCGGTGGAGCCCTGGGTGCGCGAGAAGCTCTGCTGAAGCCAATAAGAATTGGCTGGATAGACTCGGCCAATTCCGATCTATCCGCTTGAAAGCCGACGTCCCGGTGTTTGTAGCGGGGCCTCCGAGGCAGGGATGCCGAGGTGGAGCCTACAGGGGTGAGGCGGGATCCTTCACCCAGTGGGTGAAGGAAGCCCGCCGAACGCCCCGCCACGGATGGCGGGGCCGGGCTTTTGCGCAGAGCAGGAAAGCGTAGCGCAAAAGTATTCACGGCGTCCCCGCTACAAACACCGGGGCGGCGGTGCCCGGAAAGCGCTTGGGCTGTCGGGCTGGGGTCCAATCCATTCGCATGGGTTTTCTTGGTTCGGGATGGACCCATGACTCATGAGGGTCATTGGGAAATACCCTGACATGAAGCTATAATTCGCCGGCCCGGCTTTGCCGGGCTGTTTCATTAGGCAATCCAAGCGCAATTCAATGGCACTCATCGTTCAAAAATATGGCGGCACCTCGGTGGGCAGCGTGGAGCGCATCCTGGCCGTGGCCGAGAAGGTGAAGTCCTGGCACGACCGCGGCAATCAGGTGGTGGTGGTGGTCTCGGCCATGTCGGGCGAGACCAACCGGCTCATCGAACTGGCGCGGCAGATCGATCCCGACCCCAGCCCGCGGGAGATGGACGTGCTGCTCTCCACCGGTGAACAGGTCACCATCGCACTGCTGGCCATGGCCCTGCATCGGCTGGGGGTGGATGCCCGCTCCTACACCGGCGGCCAGGTCCACATCCGCACCGACAGCGCCCACAGCAAGGCGCGCATCATGGACATCGACGGCACCCGGGTGCGCGCCGACCTCGAGGCCGGTCGCGTGGTGGTGGTGGCCGGTTTCCAGGGGGTGGACGAGAACGGCGCCATCACCACCCTGGGGCGGGGTGGTTCCGACACCACCGCAGTGGCCATGGCGGCGGCGCTGAAGGCCGACGAGTGCCAGATCTACACCGATGTGGATGGCGTCTACACCACCGACCCCCGCGTGGAGCCCAAGGCGCGCCGGCTGGAGCGCATCACCTTCGAGGAGATGCTGGAGATGGCCAGCTCCGGCTCGAAGGTGCTGCAGATCCGCTCGGTGGAGTTCGCCGGCAAGTACAACGTGCCCCTGCGCGTGCTCTCCAGCTTCGAGGAGGGGGAGGGGACGCTCATCACCCTGGACGAGGAAGACGACGTGGAACAGGCAAAGATCTCAGGCATCGCATTCAGCCGCGACGAGGCCAAGCTCACCATCCGGGGCGTGCCCGACCACCCGGGGGTGGCTTACCAGATCCTCGGTCCCATCGGCGAGGCCAACATCGAGGTGGACATGATCGTCCAGAACATCGGCAAGGATGGCACCACCGACTTCACCTTCACCGTCCACCGCAACGACCTGCCGCGCGCTCTCGAGATCCTGAAAAAGACCGCGGACGAGCTCGGCGCGCGCGAAGTGGAGTCCGACGACAAGATCGTCAAGATCGCGCTGGTGGGGGTGGGGATGCGCTCCCATGCCGGCATCGCCAGCACCATGTTCAAGGCCCTGGCCGATGAGCAGATCAACATCCAGATGATTTCCACCTCCGAGATCAAGGTATCCGTGATCGTGGATGAAAAGTACCTGGAGCTCGCAGTGCGTACCCTCCACGACGCCTTTGGGCTGGATGCGGAAAATTGAAAAATCCAATATGGAATATTCAATAAGGTTGTAGAATAATTTTGCTGTCGATGTCTATAATTGGTAGCGTAACAACTTGGTCTTGATGCGCCATTCCCGAAAAGGAAGAAGCGGGAAAGGTGGAAAGGAAAAACTGGAGGAGAAGCGATTCATGTTGATTTTGACACGGCGGGTTGGAGAGACCCTGATGATCGGGGACGACGTGACAGTCACCGTGCTCGGCGTAAAAGGTAACCAGGTGCGCATCGGCGTGAACGCGCCGAGAGACATTTCCGTTCATCGGGAAGAGATCTATGAGCGCATCAAGGCGGAACAGCTCGAAGAGGGTGGCGTAGCGGAAGAAACCGCGGTCGAGTGACAGGGCTGGCAAAATCGGTCAGGGGCGGATAGAATTTGCGCCCCTGGCCTGTTTTTGTGTCAGAAAAAAATACCGGAGAGCTGGCCGAGTGGCTGAAGGCGCACCCCTGCTAAGGGTGTATGGGTTAACGCCCATCGAGGGTTCGAATCCCTCGCTCTCCGCCATCTGATTTTGAAGTTGAATGGCGTCGGCGAAGCCAATGCGCCCGGAATAAACAAGGATTCGAACCCTCGATGTTTCAAAAAAGGCGGGTTCGACCTGCACCTTCATTGACAAACGTTCGCCAAGAACGCACAATCTGCACCCCACGCGCCCGTAGCTCAGCTGGATAGAGTACCTGGCTACGAACCAGGTGGTCGGAGGTTCGAATCCTTCCGGGCGCGCCAATCACCGACAAGGCCCATCATTACGATGGGCTTTTTGCTGCCTAGGAGCCGGAGATTCGAACCTCCGACGAAATCAAAAAGGTTTGGTTCGACAAGCGCCGCAGGCGCGCAGCACGAGGGCGGAGCCCGAGTCATCCTTCCGGGCGCGCCAATCACCGACAAGGCCCATCATTGCGATGGGCTTTTTGTTGCCTAGGAGCCGGAGATTCGAACCTCCGACGAAATCAAAAAATCCACATCCGACTCGCGGGCAACGCGCTCTCTTTGTCGCTATACTCGGGCTGTTCTCGAAAGCGGAGATGGCGCAGGATGGACGAAGAGAGCGTGGCCAGGCTGGCTGGCTGCTATCAGGAGATCATCGGTCACGTGGGGGAGGACATTTCCCGCGAAGGGCTGATCCGGACGCCGGAACGGGCGGCGAAGGCGATGGCGTTTCTCACCCGTGGCTATCACCAGTCACTGGAGGAGATCGTGAACGACGCGGTCTTTCCCTCCGACAACGACGAAATGGTGATCGTCAAGGACATCGAACTCTATTCCCTGTGCGAACACCATCTGCTGCCTTTCATCGGCAAGGCGCACGTGGCCTATCTGCCGGACGGCAAGGTGATCGGTCTCTCCAAGGTGGCACGCATCGTCGACATGTACGCCCGGCGGCTGCAGATCCAGGAGCAGCTCACCACCCAGATCGCCATGGCCATCGAGCAGGTGATCGGTGCCAAGGGTGTCGGCGTGATCATCGAGGCGGAGCACCTGTGCATGATGATGCGCGGCGTGCAGAAGCAGAACTCGGTGACCACCACCTCCATGATGCTGGGCAGTTTCCGTGAGAACCAGAGCACCCGGGAAGAGTTTCTCACGCTTGTCAAGTTGCGATGATCACGATTCGCATCAAGAACCTTCGCTTGCGGACCTACATCGGCTTCAACGACGAGGAGCAGCAGAAGCGCCAGGACGTGGTGATCAACGTGCGCTTCAGCTACAAGGCGGATGACGCGGCGGAATCGGACGACGTGCGCTACGCGGTGAACTATCGCACCATCACCAAGGAGATCATCAACCGGGTGGAAGGGGGGCGTTTCCTGTTGCTGGAGCGCCTGGCGGCGGAGGTGCTGGAGCTGGTGATGGCGCACCCAGAGATTCGTTTCGCCGAGGTGGAGGTGGACAAGCCCCACGCCCTGCGCTTCTCGGATTCGGTTTCCGCCACGGTGAGTGCGGAGCGCAACCCATGACCAGGTCCGCTCTGCTGATCAAGGTCTCCTTCTGGCTCATCGTGATCGGCCTCTTTGCGCTGCTGACGCCCAATCCCGCCTGGCCGGAGTGGCTGGCACGCATGACCCTCTCCACCGGCATTGCGCTGGCCATCACCACCCTGGTGGTGCGCTATCGGGAATCGAGGAAGAAGCGTAATTAGCGCGTCGGACCGGTCATGCCCCGGTTCGAGAAGAGTCCGGCCTACCCGTTGGCATGGCTGGAGGCCACAGCACCTGACCTGCCACCCTGTTCCATGCGGCGATGGTAATCCTCCACCACCCGGTGCATGCTGTGGGTGTCGAATGGCCGCAGGCCCGACAGCACCATTTTCTTGACGCCGTGGCCCACGGTTCGCCCCTGGTCCTCGAAAGTGAAGGAGAGAGCCACCTTGCCCCGTTTCCCCTTTACCTCGAGTTGCTGGTCGCTGGGTTGCAAGGAGGGTGATTCCAGGTCCAGCCGGTCCAGGTGGATCTCCATGCTCTCGTAGATGATGAGCGGCCGTTCGGGATTGATCATCACCCCTTTCTCTTCCATCAGCGGCACCAGGATGTGGGGAAAGGCCTGGCCGGAGAAAGCGACATAAATGCGGATCAACCGCTCGATCACTTCGGGATCCTTGGTGGTTTCTCCCCGGCGTTCCAGCTGCAGATAATCCTTGCCATTGTCGCCGGAGATGGTGATCTCGTCGGCGTCGGTTTCCGGGAAGATGAGCTGGATATTGTCGTTGACCATGCCGGAGAATACGAATTTCATGCTCCGGCTCAGCCCATAGTGGCTCAGCACCAGGCTGAAGAGCAGGTCGCCCGGCACGCAGAAGCGCTTGGAATCGACGTCGTGGATGGGGTTGAAGTCGTTGGCTACCTGCTTGGCGAAGTCGCTGGCCTGTTGACGCGACACCAGTATCTTGTTCTGGTGAATTTGATAATAGTTTTCTAGTATCATGCAGGTACCTCAGGAACCTCTGTTTTGATCCTGGCCGAAGCAGATCGTATTTCACCGGTTGGGTCGCCAGGCGGGGTTCTTGCCACTAGCCAGCTATTGGCAGGAGCTTCAACGCGATGGTCGGGCCGGAGGGGTGCGGGACGCAAGGTCATGGATCGATTTGGAGGCTCCTTCATGAATCCGGCCCCGAGTTTATCAGGAAAGGCGTCTTGTTTTCAGCTTTGTTCAGCAAGAGAGCGCCACTCGACGAGGCATCGATTCGTTGGCTCTTCGATGCCTATGGCTGGGCCTTTCGCAATCTCTCCGGCAGCATCTTCCAACTGCAAACCACCCTGGTTCTGGCGGACGATCACCACTTTCCCATGGATGCCCACAGCGTGCAGGGAAGGGCCGAGCTGCTTTTCTCCAGGGCCGCGGAGTATGCTGGTATGGGCCATTGGCCCTGGCGGGTGCTGGACTCCACTCATTGCCATTTGCGGCGCGATGTCGTTCTACCCAGGGAGGCACGACAGGCCTTTCGGGGCGCCCATAGGATCAAGCTGGATTCCCCACTGCCGGTGATCTACGAGGCGAGCCTGGCGGCCCGACGGGAAGTGTTGCTGGCCAGTTTCGCCCATATCCTGGCTGGATATCTGATACGCACCCTCGGAGAACTGCCGCCCGGGGGGGCGAGGCGCTGGTCCCATGCCACCGATCTGCTGGCGGTCTTCCTGGGATTCGGAGTGATCTATGCCAACAGTCTGCCCCTGTTTCTGCCAGGCGTGGGGCGTACTGCCCAAGGGGGAGAGGCCAGCCTCAGGAACCATATTTCCCGTTGGGATGCGGTTTACGCGTTGGCGATCTTCTGTGTCTTGAAAGGCATCGCCCGGCGCGAGGTGTTGCCCCATCTCAAGCGGCCCCTGCGCAGTTTTTTCAACCGGGCCATGATGGACGTCGAGGGGAGGAAGCTGGAGTTGCAGCGCCTGCAGGCGCTGAGCGACCCCATGGTCATGGAGCAATACCGGGCCTGAAGAAAAAGGTGGTGGCCCTTGGGCCACCACAGAATCCACCGGAAAGGGTCGGGCCGGCTCGCCCGACCCTGATCTTTATTATCAGGGTCCGCCCCAAAGGCTTCCTTGATTGGGGTCATGGGCCGGTTCGGCGGCGGTACAGAGAGAAGGCGGCTTGTCGCCGCCTTCCCAGTCCTCCTCGTTGGTACGACGTCTAGTCTTCTTCGCCGTCCCCTTCTCCACCCGGGGTTTCGGGCTCATAACCTTCCGGCAGGTGGTGGGCGATTCCCTTGTGACAGTCGATGCAGGTGTAGTTGTTGTCGATGGCTTCCTGATGCCGTTCGGCTGCGCGTGCTTCCTGCCGGTCGAAGTCCATGGAATCGAAGTCGTGGCAATTGCGGCACTCCCGCGAGTCGGTGTCCTTCATCGCCTTCCACACGTGTTGCGCCAGCTCCAGACGCTTTGCCTCGAATTTCTCGGGCGTATCCACATCCTTGACCACGAAGTGGTGGTAGAGCTCGTTGCTCGCCTTGATCTTACGGATCACCTTGTAGACCCACTCCTTGGGGACGTGGCAATCGGGACAGGTGGCCCGAACCCCGGTGCGGTTGGTGAAATGAATGGTGTCCTGCAGCTCCTCATACGGGGTGTCCCGCATCTCATGGCAGGAGATGCAGAACTCTTCGGTATTGGTCAGCTCCAGTGTCCAGTTGAAGCCGCCCCAAAGTACGACGCCGAGGATCATGCCGATGACGAGGATGGACAACGTGCCTTTTTTCTGCCCTTTGGTCATTTTGATTTTTCCAGGTTGAATTTGGTACGGGAACGACCGTTTCCCCGTAGGGGAAACGGCCTGCCGAAGAATGGTTGGTTACAGCTCTATTTCAGCCCTTCGAATTCGTTTTTCACCAACGGCTGGGCGTTCTTCTGCGGAGCATGGCATTGGGTGCAGAAATAGCGCCGCGAGGAAATGTGGTCCAGCTTGGTGCCGTCGCGGGCGATGAAATGACTTTCACTGACCAGAGGTGCACGCTCCTTCTTGTAATGTTTTTCATCGTGGCACTTCATGCAGCCATTGTTCTTGATCGTGATGCGGTACTTGTCGATCTTGTGGGGAATCATGGGCGGTTGCTGCTTGTACGAGCGCTCGAAGCCGCCCTCCCGGGAGATCACCTTGGCCTTGATGGGCTTCAGGGAAGTGGCCACGAGGTCATGCGCACCCCGCAGGGAAGCCACTTTCTCACCGGCAATGGCCGGGGTGCCCATGGCGAGAATCAGGCCCGAAGCCGCGATGGCTATTGCAAGTCTCTTTTTCATCTTCATCTCCATCAACTCGTGTAACTGGGAATGGAACATCAGGATTCTGTGGTCGTGGCTCGAGGTGGCGCCTGCAGGGTGGCGCTGCCCCGGGTGGCAAAACGATTGCCGAATTGAAAGACATCCTTGGCGCAGACGTCGATGCAACGGCCGCAGTTGGTGCACTGGTTGGCGGTGATCACCGGTCCGATTCCCTTGTCGGCACCCTTGAGGGCGGGGCGAATCACCTGGGGTTCGGGGCAGACGTTGAAACAGTCCATGCAGTCGTCACAGGCTTCCCGTCTGGCGGCGACCACCCGGGTGGGTGTCCAGGTGCTGAGCAGGCTGTAGAAGGCGCCCACCGGGCAGTAGTGACCGCACCAACCATCACGGGAAACCAGCAGGTCGAACAGAAAGATGCCCAGGATCATCAGCCAGGCGAGCCCCATGCCGAAGATCAGTGCGCGCAGGGTGATGGTCACCGGGTTGACCAGCTCCCAAACGATACTGCCGGTAATGGCCGAGAGCAGGAAGGTGAGGCCGAGGATCCAGTACCGGGTGGAACGGGAAGCCTGAGTGGTGCCCCGCAAACCCAGCTTGCGCCGCAGCCAGCCTGCAGTATCGGTGATCAGGTTCACCGGGCAGACCCAGGAACAGTAGCTGCGGCCCCCCACTAGGCTATAGAAAAGCACCACGAGGGCCACGCCGACCAGGGCGATGGTTTCCGGAATCACGCCTCCAACCAATGCTTGCAGAAGCACATAAGGGTCGGTGAGTGGCAGGGTGTCCAGAGTAAGGCTGTAGGATAGATTGCCTTTCACCAGCCAGACGTCGAACCAGGGCCCCAGGCCGAAGGCCAGGAGAATGCCGAACTGGCTGATGCGCCGCAGGATCAGCCATTTGTTGGCGAGCAACCAACCCTTTTCCCGGATCGCTTCCTTTCCAGCCTCGTGCGGCAGATTGGCCATCAGTCTTCACCACGCTTGCGGTTGAGGGTGTCCAGGGGATTGCTGGGAAAGGGCGGTTCTCCAGGCGCCTCGGCCTTCTCTTCGATGATCAGCCCCTTCCCCTGCAGGTCGTATTTCACCCCTTCCGGCAGGTTGTATTGGTGCTCGACGTCCGGCGTCACCAAGGAGCGGCCCGCCTTGGCCTTCTCCTCCCACCCAAAGCGGTAGTGGTGGCCCAGCTCCCCTTTCGCCAGTTCGATGGGGAAGACCTTGATGGCGGCCTTTTCCAGGATGCAGGCCTCTTCACATTTGCCGCAGCCGGTACACGCTTCCGAATGGACCACCGGAATGAACAGGGCATGCTTGCCGGAACGGGCGTTGTGCTGGTAGTCCAGCGTGATCGCCTTGCCCCGTATGGGGCAGACGTTGAAACAGACCTCGCAACGTAGCCCCTGGAAGGCGATGCAGTTCTCCTGATCCACCACCACGGCTAGACCCATGCGAGCCTGGTTGATGTCGGTGAGGGAATGGTCCAGGGCGTTGGTGGGACAGGCCTTCACGCAGGGGATGTCCTCACACATCTCGCAGGGGCCGGTGCGAGCAATGAAATAGGGCGAGCCAGTGGGTATGTCGTCCCCCAACTGACCCAGAAACAGGATGTCGTATGGGCAGTCGCGGACACAGAGCCCGCAACGGATGCAGGCGCTGAGGAAATCGCTCTCGGGCAAGGCTCCGGGCGGACGGATGGCCATGGGCGGCAATGCATTGGCCCGTTGGGCATAGAAGCCCAGGCCGATGCCCATCAGCCCCACGCTGCACGCGGTCTTCAACGTGATGCTGAGAAACTGCCGGCGACTTACGCCTTTACCTCTTTTGTCCGAATCTGCCATGGTCTGATTGTGTTTGGGTCGATTGGGACCCGCCCGAAGGCGGGTCCCGGCTCAGCTCATGCCCGGGAGACCTTCACCGCGCACTTCTTGTAATCCGTCTCTTTGGAGAGCGGATCGGTGGCGTCCAGGGTGAGTTTGTTCACCAGGCGACCAGCGTCGAACCAGGGGATGAAGATCAACCCCTCCGGCGGCTGGTTACGGCCCCGGGTCTCCACCTTGCAGATGATCTCGCCGCGGCGTGACTGGATCTTCGCCTTACTGCCGTTGCGCAGCTTGTACTTCCTGGCGTCCTTCTTGTTCATGAACACCACCGCCTGCGGCACGGCACGGAACAGCTCGGGAACCCGTCGGGTCATGGAGCCGGAGTGCCAGTGTTCCAACACGCGGCCGGTGCAGAGCCAGAGCGGATATTCGTCGTCCGGGCTCTCTGCAGGCGGCTCGTACGGCGCAAAGATGATGTTGGCGCGTCCGCCATTCTTGTTCTTGTTGCCGTAGAAGAAGACGTCGCCTTTCTTACCGTCCGGGTTGTACTTGGCCACATAGGGGTCATAGCCCTCGCGGAAACGCCACAGGGTCTCCTTGCCGTCAACCACGGGCCACCGCAGACCACGCACCTTGTGGTACATGTCGAAGGGAGCCAGGTCGTGCGCATGGCCACGGCCGAAGGTGGCGTACTCCTCGAACAGCCCCTTCTGCACGTAGAAGCCGAAATGGGCCGATTCGTCGTTGTCGTACTCGTTGCCGCGGTCGTCGGTGATCTTGCCCTCATAGGGGAACTTGTTCACCTGGCCGTTCTCGAACAGGATCTCATAGAGGGTCTTGCCCTTGTATTCCGGCGCCTTGGCCAGCAATTCCTCGGGCCATACCTCGTCCACCTTGAAGCGCTTGGAGAACTCCATGATCTGCCACAGGTCGGACTTGGCCTCACCCGGCGCCTTCACCTGTTGCCGCCAGAACTGGGTGCGGCGCTCGGCGTTGCCGTAGGCGCCCTCCTTCTCGATCCACATGGCGGTGGGCAGGATCAGGTCGGCTGCCTGCGCGGACACCGTGGGATAGGGGTCGGAAACCACGATGAAGGCGTTGGGGTTGCGCCAGCCGGGGTAGGACTCCTCGTTCATGTTGGCGGCAGCCTGCATGTTGTTGTTGCACATCTGCCAGTAACAGTCGAGCTTGCCGTCCTTCAACATGCGGTGCATGAGCACGGCGTGATAGCCCACCTTGCCGGGGATGGTGCCCTCGGGCAGCTTCCAGATCTTCTCGGCGATGTCGCGGTGGGCCTTCTTCTTCACCACCAGGTCGGCCGGCAGACGGTGGGCGAAGGTGCCCACTTCGCGGGCGGTGCCGCAGGCGGAAGGTTGGCCGGTGAGAGAGAAGGGGCTGTTGCCGGGCTCGGAGATTTTGCCCATCAGCAGGTGCACGTTGTAGAGCAGGCCGTTCACCCAGACGCCCCGGGTATGCTGGTTGAAGCCCATGGTCCAGTAGGAGGAGACCTTCTTGTTCGGGTCGGCATAGACCTTGGCCAGCCGGAGCAACTGCTTTTTGGGTACCCCGGACATCTTGGAGGCGTACTCCAGGGTGTAGGGCTCCACCGACTTGGCGTACTCCTCGAAAGTGATCTTGGTGAGCTTGCCCTTGGCCCGGTTCTTGGCCTTCTTCTCGCGCGGATCCTCCGGGCGCAGGCCGTAACCGATGTCGGTGGGCGTCTTGTTGAACTGGACGTGCTTCTCGATGAACTCCTTGTTGTAGGCCTTGTTCTGGATGATGTAGTTGGCGATGTAGTTGAGAATCACCAAATCGGTCTGCGGCTTGAACACCATGCCGTTGTCGGCCAGCTCGAAGCAGCGGTTCTTGAAGGTGGAGAGCACATGGACCTCACAGCCCGGCTTGGTGAGACGGGTGTCGGTGAGGCGGGACCACAGGATGGGGTGCATCTCCGCCATGTTGGAACCCCAGAGCACGAAGACGTCGGCGTGTTCCAGGTCGTCATAACAGCCCATGGGCTCGTCGATGCCGAACCCACGGATGAAGGCGCCCACCGCAGAGGCCATGCAGTGGCGGGCGTTGGGATCCAGGTTGTTGGAACGGAAGCCCGCCTTATAGAGTTTGGAGGCAGCATAGCCTTCCCATACGGTCCACTGGCCGGAGCCGAACATGGCCACCCGGGAGGTGAGCTTGTCCACCGGCTTGCCCTTGTTTTCCTCCATGCTCTTCTTGATGGCGGCAAGCCACTTCTCCCGCATGATCTCGAAGGCTTCGTCCCAGGTCACCGGCTCGAAGTCACCGTTCTTGTCGAACTTGCCGTTCTTCTTGCGCAGCAGCGGCTGGGTCAGGCGGTCGGCCCCATAGAGGATCTTGGGCAGGAAGTAGCCCTTGATGCAGTTCAGGCCCTTGTTCACGGGCGCATCGGGGTCGCCCTGGCTGGCCACCACGCGGCCGTTCTTGGTGCCGATGAGCACGCTGCAGCCGGTACCGCAGTAGCGGCAGGCCGCCTTGTCCCAGCGCACGTCCGGATCATCACCGGCCAGCGCAGTCTTGCTGGCCGGCAGGGTAACGCCAGCAGTCGCTGCGGCTGCCGCAATGGCGTTGCTCTTGATGAAGTCTCGTCTAGTTAAGCTCACGGGTTACCTCCTCGTTAAGGTCGTCCCCACCGTAGTGGTAAATAAGGGTAGCGCTGATCACGCCGTCGATGTCGTGAAAACTCATCATGGTGTCGCTGGCGAGGCGCTCCTCCGTATCCTCGACAGTGACGATCAATTTGCCTTCCTGCACCCCGCCATGCACCTCCACGCCGGGGATGCTGTTGAGCGACTGTTCCACTCGCGGACCCATTTCAGGCCGGGTATGAACGATCAGGCTGCACAGGTTCATCTGTTCTCCTCGTCTCTTGGCGAAAGGGATTGGGGTCTTTCCAGGGAGACGGCATCTTCGGGACAGACGGCCAGGCACTCGCCACAACCGTTGCAGTTTTCTGTGTCCACCTCGGGTTCCGCCCGGCCGCCCGGTTGCAGACGGAAATGGATGGCATCCGTGTCGCAGGCATCGCCACAGCTGCGACAAACGATGCCTCGCAGGCTCAGGCAGGAGGGCTGGATGCGCGCACGCCAGGGCCAGGCGACGGAAGGCGCGGGTACCGGTGCCTCCAGCGCGCCCGTCCGGCATGCGGTCAGACAGTCTCCACAGAAGTCGCAGCCCGACTCCTGGAAGCGCACTTCGGGAAAGCCGCCGTCACCGCGGAAGAGGATGCCTGGCTCGCAGGCGCGGATGCAGTCGTCGCAACGGGTGCAGAGCCGGTTGAACTCGGGCTCGGGGCGAGCCCAAGGCGGGCGCATGGGCAGCCGGTTGCCGCGCAGGTCCCCCCGCAACAACTGTCGCCGATGGATATCCACGCTGTTGGGGGTGGCCCGCATCATGGTGCTGATGGTGTCCCTGCTGCCCTGATCCGTTGGATACTAAATCACAGGCAATATGTGCGGGCTTTGATGTCGATCAAATCTGGCGAAGAAAACCGGAATATACGAAAGGACTTATACAACCTGTTGAAAAATGGGGGTTTTGCTCGCGATCAGCCGCGAATGCGATCGAAGTATCGGCCCCGGTAGAGCAGCCGCCGGCTGTTCTCCTCGAAAGCGCTGCGGGTGTGTAGCACGTTGTTGCAGATGAGCCCCTGTCCGGACTCCAGCCTGCCCTCGAAGCAGTAAGGGTTGTCTACGGTGAGAAGGCTTCCCAGAAAGGCCACCGCTTGTCGGGTGGTTTCATCGTCCCGCCAACGGATGTTGCGTTTGCGGTGGGTGTAGCGCATGTGCAGGCTGCCGTCGGGCGCGGTCATGAACACCGGGCCGCAGGACCAGCCTCGCAGCTCCTCGCCATCCACCACGTTGGGCGGAATGCACATGGCTTCCGGATGCTGCAGGGCACGGATGTAATCCGGGTTCTCGTCGCGCAACAGGATGTAGGCGATCTCGTGGTCCAGGAGCTGGTTGGCGCCCCCTTCCGCGGCCGGGCGCACGCAGTGCAGGATGAGACCGAGGATCTGCCGGTCCAGCTCGTTGTAGTAGCCGTCGGTGTGCCAGGCGATGGGGCGGTTGGTGTAGGGGATGTAGCCGGTGCGGGGTTCGGTGTCGGCCTGTTCCAGGGAGGAGATGGCGTCGTCGTCGGCGCACATGTTGTGGTCCAGCCGTTCCAGCCCGAACTGACGTCCCAGGCCGCGCACGATCTCCTTGTCCGGCTCTTCGCCGGTGGCGCTGGCGTAGATGGCCATGTTGGCCCTGGCGATGCGCTCGGCCAGGGCCTGGTGTTCCGCCCTGGTGAGGTGGCGCGGATCCTCCACCTCCACCACCAGCTCCTCGATGGTAGTGGGGTGGTTCTCGAGCTTGCGCTCCCGCCAGCGCCGGTAAGCCTCGTCGTCGTTCAGGTCGAAAGGGTTGCTCATAATCCCGCCTCGTTCATCCCACCTTGTCCAGTTCACGGCGCCGGAAGGCGACGCCCAGTTCCCGCGCCAGCTGTTCGCAGGCCTCGATGTCCACCCCCTCCAGGCCGTCGATGGCGGTGGCGGTGACGCGGGGGATATAGTGCGGCGCCTGGCGCAGGAAATCCACCACCGCCTGCCAGGAGCCCTTGAGCTGAGGCTGGCAGTGGCGATCGTAGACCTTCGGATCCTGGGCATTGAGCGACACCGAAAGGCTGTCCACCAGCCCCCGCAGTTCCGGCAGGATGTTGCGCTTGTTGACCAGGTTGCCCAGGCCGTCGGTGTTGAGGCGCACCCGTCCGCCCCGCTCCTTGATCCAGGCGGCCACCGCCTTGAGCACTTTCAGGCGCAGGGTGGGCTCCCCGAAGCCGCAGAATACGATCTCTTCCCATCTTGTGGGATCGCCGATGGCGGCGGTGATCTCCTCCACCTCCGGACGGTGGTCCAGGGTCAAATCATACTGATGCACCCTGGGGCCCTGCTCGGTGTTCTTGGGGCAGAACCGGCACACCAGGGTGCAGCGGTCGGTGATGTTGAGATAGAGGCGGTTGCCGATGGGGTAGGCGATCTGGTGCATCAGGGGCGGGCCTCCTCCACCGGCAGCAAGGGCTCCAGCTGTGGCCGCACCGCCTCGGCGTCTCCGGTGACCACCACCGCCTGCTGGCGGGAGGTCAGGTATCTGGCCGCCACCTGGCGCACCTGTTCGGCGGTCACCGCCTCGATGCGGGAGACCTGCTGACGCAGATCCTCGATGTCCAATCCCTTGAGCCAATAGGCGGACAGAGTCCCGGCCAGGCTGGCCGCGGTTTCATTGCGCAGCAGGAAGATCCCTTTGCGATAGCGTTGCGCCCGCTGCAGCTCCTCGGAGGTGGGCAGGGTGGTGGCCAGGCGGTCGAGTTCATAGAAGATCTCCACCAGGGCGGCGGCGGTCACCTCGTTGCGCACCGATGCCTGCACCGAGAAGAGGCCGCCGTGGGCCAGCCGGCTGATGCTGGAGCGGGGGCTGTAGGTGTAGCCCTTCTCCTCGCGGATGTTGCGCGTCAGGCGGCTGCCGAAGGAGCCGCCGAAGATGGTGTTGGCCACGGTGAGCGCCGGATAATCGGGGTGGTCGGCCGGCGGCAGGGGGCGGCCGGCTCGGATGGTGGATTGCACCGAGCCCTTTCGTGCCACCAGCTGCAGCCGGTGGCTGGCGGGTTGCAGCGGCGCGTCCGGAATCTCCGACAGCGTCGTCTTTCCGGATCGCCAGGAACCGAAATAGGCGGAGGCCAGTTTCCGCATCTGTTGCTCGGGGAGATCCCCCACCATCACCAGCAGCGCCCGTTCCGGGTGGAAACGCTGCCGGTGCAGCCGGCGCAGGCTTTCCGCGTCGACAGCCGCTACCGCCGCTTTGTCCGGGTGACTGTAATGATAGGGGTGATCCCCGAACAGGGTGCGGTAAAAGACCCGGGAGGTCATGAAGTCGGGATCGTTCTCTTCCGCCAGTAGTTCCTGCAGCTTGTTGGTGACGGCCAGCTTCACCTCCGGTTCCGGGAAGGTGGGGGTGAGGGCGACCTCGGCGAGCGTCGCCAGCATCTCCCGGGCGCCCTCGGTCAGGCCGGTCACCGCCAGGGTGATGCCGTCGTCCCCCGCGCTCGCAGCCAGTTCGGCGCCGGCCGCCTGCAGGATCTCGGCGATCTGGCGCGCGTCATGGCGTTCGGTTCCGCTGGCCAGGGTGTCGGCCAGGAGCTCGGAAATACCTTGACGGCCCGGGTCGTCGGCGGCCGTGCCGCCGCGGATCGCCAGTCGCACCGAGAGCAGGGGGAGGCCGGCACGGCGGATGAGCCACAGCTCCAGGCCGTTGGGCAGCCGCTCACGGCTCACCTCCGGCAGGGGCAGGGGTTTGTCCGGGCCGTAGGCCGGCAGGCCGGGAACGGTATCGGCGGCATCCGCCGGCGTTGTCAGCCACAGGATGGATGCCAGGAAGGCGGAACAGAGGCGCTGACGGTTCATGGTCTTCATTGCATCTTCTCCTTCCCGGTCACCTGGCGGTCGATCCAGCTGCGGTTCTCCCGGGTCAGGTAGCGGGCGGCCACGCGGCGGATGTCGGTGGGGGTGACCGCGTCGATCCGCTCCGGGTAACGGTTGGTCATGGCGGCGTCGCCCCACAACAGTTGGGTCACCGCCAGGTAGTCGGCCCGTTTGATGAAGCGGGCGATGCGTTTGTAGAAATCCGCCTTCATCTTGGTTTTCACCGCTGCCAGGCGGGTGGCATCGGGACCGTTCCGCGCCAGATCGTCGATCACCTGCTGCATCCGTTCCACGCTGTAGCGGGCCGGCTTGCCAGGCTTGTAGAGGCCGAAGGCCACCAGCAGGGAGGGGCCGCCATTGGTGAGGGCGTCGCCCAGCGGCCAGTTGAGTCCCCCAGAGACCTCCAGCAGTGTCTGCTCCTCCTTGACCAGCTTCTGATGGAAGAGGCTGGCATCGCCGTCGAGGAGCAGGTTGGCCAGAACCGCCAAGGCGAAGTAGTCCGGGTCGTCGGGCGGGGGCATCTTCCAGCCCACCGCCAGCGCCGGCACCCTGGCGTGCCGGTCGGTCTCGCGCCGGAAGCGCTCCTTGGTGTTGAGGGGCTCGCTCACGTCGGGACGTGGCGGCACCTTCCCGGGGGGGATGTCGCCGAAATAGCGTTCCACCCAACGGTACACCTGTTCCGGATCCACGTCGCCCACCACGGCGATCACCGCGTTGTTGGGAACGTAATAGGTATCGTGGAACTGCTTGACCTCCTCGATGGTGGCGCGGTCGAGATCCTCGAAAGAGCCGTAACCATCATGGGCGTTCTCCCACTTGTCGAAGGCCAGGGCCGCCAAATCGGTCCAGAAGAAGAGACCGTAGGGCCGGTTTTTCACGTTCACCCGGATCTCCTCTTTCACCACTTTGCGCTGGTTGTCCAGGTTCTTCCGGGAGAAGTCCAGGTGGCGCATGCGATCCGCTTCCAGCCAGAGCACCGGCTCCAGGGCGGAGACCGGGGCGGTGGAGATGTAGTTGGTGTAGTCGTAACGGGTGGAGCCGTTGAGCACACCGCCGCCCCCTTCCACCACCCGGTCGAAGGTGCCCTTGGGTGCCGTGGGTGTGCCCTCGAACATCATATGCTCGAACAGATGGGCGAAACCGGTGCGGCCCCTGGGTTCCAGCCGGAAACCCACGCCATAGACCACGGAAAGGCCGAAGGTGGGACTCTGGTGATCCTCCGACACCACCAACGTCAGGCCGTTCTTCAGTTTGTAGCGGGTGATGGGAAGGGAGCCGCTCTCGGCCCATAAGGGGGCAGATGTCAGCGGCAGTAGTAGCAGTAATGTCAGTAGGGCGTGCGGAAGGAATGGGGGCATGTTATGGGGGCCTGTCCCTGAATTAGGTGGACTTGGTGTGGACTTGGTGCTGGCCGCCCGATGGTGATGCGGTGAGCGCCAGCTCCCTGGATCGAGGTTTCCGGATTCTATCACCCGCAGGATGGCTCCCCTGCTTGGATTCCCGTTCTCCTGCCGAGTTCGTGCTCTTGTGAAAGGCTAACGTGAAAGACATGTCGATAGTATTTTGCAACTTCACTATATTAGTAAAATCTGAAATACTTATTCGCAGATGACGGGGACGCCCCCATCGTCGAACCAACAAAACACTATTTTAGTTCCACTGAATTTGGAGAATCTGATGAAAAAAATGATGAAAGTCGCTGCGGTTGCAGCACTGGTTGCCGCTTCCGCTTCCGCTTCCGCCTCTGCCTGGTGGGGTCCTTGGGACGACGATGGTTGGGGTGATCGTTCCTGGAACAACGCTTGGGACAACTGGACCGATGGTAGTGGCGATTTCGACTTTGGCATGAACATGTCCGGCCGCGGACGTGGTTATAACCGTAACTACTGGCGTAATCGCTACTACGACTACTATGGTCCTTACGGTTATCCCTACGCTCCTTATCCGCCGGTTGCGCCCTATGGTGCCCCCTATGGCGCGCCTGCCGCGGCTCCGCAGGCTCCCCAGGCACCCAGCGCACCTTCCAAGTAAGGATGTGAACAGGCGAGACAGGCTCCCGGGCGTGTCTCGCCTTTTCTTGTTCGACCTGGTAACACCTTCTGCCCAAAGGAGTTAGGAAAATGAAAAAGATAGTGAAAATCGGCGCCATCGCCGCCTTCACCATCGCCTCGGCCTCTGCGTCCGCCTGGTGGGGCGACAGCTGGAGCCACGACGGTTTCGACGACTTTTTCGGCGATTTCCTTGGTGACGGCGACTTCGACATGTATTTCCGGGCCCGTGGCGACGCCCGCGGCCACAACTACTGGCGCAATCGTTATTACGACTACTATGGCTATGGCCCCTACTATGGCTACGCTCCCTACTATGCCCCGGTGGCACCCGTTGCACCGGCCATGAGTGAAGAGCAGCGCAAAGCCGCCCAAGAGCAGTATGCCAAGGCCATCGAGGCCCAGCGCAAGGCTGCCGAGGCCTATGCCAAGCAGCAGGCCGAATTCTTCAAGCAGTTCCAGCAGGAGCCGGCCTTTCCCGAGCCCCCCGCCTTTCCTGCCGAGCCGGCTGCGTTCGAGCCCCCTGCCGTTCCGGACTACGATCAGTTCGTGAAGGAGATGGAAGCTGAACGTGCCCGCATGGAAAGAGAGATGGAGGCCTACCGCGCCCAGATGGAGCGGCAGATGGAAGCGGATCGTGCCGAGATGGAGCGGCACTTCCAGAGCTTTGCTCCTGTTCCCGCCTCTTTCGAGCCTCCTCAGTATCCTGGTTTCCAGAGTCATGATGAGTTCGTGAAGCAGATGGAGGCCGAGCGTGCCCGTTTCGAGAAGGAGATGGAAGCGCACCGTAAAGAGATGGAAAAGCAGATGGAGGCCGAGCGCGCCCGCTTCGAGAAGGAGCGTAAAGCCCGCGAGGCGAAGTGGGAGGCTCGCCACGCTGAGTGGTACGGCAAGCACAAGGACATCTGATCGGCTTGACCTTCTGGTGACCTGGCGCGCGGTTCGGTAATGGACCGCGCGCTTTTTTTCGTGGGAAAATCGTGGCACTTTCGACAACCGGGGAATCCCATGAAAAGGCCCAACCGTTATCAGCGCTTCTCCATCTTTTTTGCGTATCTGTTCTATCTGGGTGCCATGGCCAGTTTGGGCGTTTCCGGCTGGTTCGCCTGGCAGCAAGGAATGAACAGCCCGCCGGTTGCCGCTTTTGCCGCCTCGGTGGTCTTTTTCATCGGCGGTGGCATCGTGTTGCATGTGATGGGACGGGCCAATCTGCCCGACCTGCGGGTGAACCGTTGAGTCCCTATCCAATTTGATCGAGGTCAAGCAGGGCTGGGTGGTTTTGTGACATAAAACCGCATGCCTTGCGAGCATCCCACACCCCATTCCACGCTGGCTGCCCGCGTCAACACTCTGGGGCAGTCGCTGCTGCGCCACCATGGCGAGCGGGTCCACAAGTTGGCCATCCATGCCGGCTTCACCTGCCCCAACCGGGACGGTACCAAAGGGCGGGGTGGCTGCACTTTCTGCAATAACTTCTCTTTCAGCCCGCATGCCCGTCGGGATCCGAACGTGGCGGGCCAGATCGAGGCCGGTCGACGGGTACTGGCCAAGCGGACCGGCGCGCGCCTTTTCATCGCCTATTTTCAGGCCTATACCAACACCTATGGCGACGTGGATCGCCTGCGAAGACTGTACGAGGAGGCGCTGGCGCAGCCTGGCGTCATCGGCCTGTCGGTGGGAACCCGCCCCGACTGCGTGCCCGACGCGGTGCTGGATCTGCTGGCGGAATACCGCGACCGGGGTTGCGAGGTGTGGCTGGAACTGGGGTTGCAGTCGGCCTTCGACAAAACCCTTGCCCGGGTCAACCGGGGGCATGGCTTTGCCGAATACCGGGATGCGGTGGCGCGTGCCAGGGCCCGTGGACTGCCGCTCTGCACCCATCTCATCGTGGGACTGCCCGGCGAGGCGCCTCGCGACAGCCTGGCCAGCCTGGAGCGGGTTCTGGAGCTGGGCGTGGACGGGTTGAAGATCCATCCGCTGCACGTGGTCAAACACACGCTGCTGGCCCACCAGTGGCGGAGGGGTGAATATCGTCCGCTGGCGTTGGAGGAATACGTGGAGACCGTGGTGGAGATGGTGCGTCGCACGCCGGCGGAGGTGGTCTACCACCGTCTCACCGGCACCGCCTCGGCCGACATTCTGCTGGCGCCGCGCTGGTGCTCGCGCAAGTGGCGGGTGCTCAACGCCATCACCAAGCGGCTGGAGGCGCTCGATGCCCGCCAAGGGGACCAGGCCGAGCCGCCGAAGGCGCGGGTCGCCAACGCCTGTTGAAGGAAACGCACGTCATGCAACTGGTCTCTCCCGCCGGCAATCTTCCCGCACTCAAGGCGGCCATCGACGAAGGGGCCGACGTGGTCTATCTGGGCTTCAAGGACCAGACCAACGCACGCAACTTCGCCGGCCTCAATTTCGACGAGCGGCGCCTGGCCGAGGGGCTCGATTATGTTCGCAGCCGTGGCCGCCAGATCTATCTGGCCCTCAATACCTACCCGCGGCCACAGGGATGGAAGTTGTGGCAGGCGGCGGTGGACCGCGCTGCGGAGCTGGGGGTGGACGCCCTCATCGCCGCCGACCTGGGGGTGCTCGACTACGCCGCCTGCCGCTACCCCTCGTTGACTTTGCACTTGTCGGTGCAGGGTTCGGCCACCAGCTACGAGGCGCTGCGCTTCTACCACGAGCAGTTCGGGATCCGCCGGGCGGTGCTTCCCCGCGTGCTCTCCATGAGCCAGGTGGAGCACCTGCTGGCGCACTCGCCGGTGGAGGTGGAGGTGTTCGGCTTCGGCAGCCTCTGCATCATGGTGGAGGGGCGCTGCCTGCTCTCCTCCTATGCCGCCGGCCAGTCGCCCAACACCCACGGCTGCTGCTCGCCGGCGGGGGAGGTGCGCTACCAGGAGACCCCCGCCGGCTTGGAGACCCGCCTGGGCGGCGTGCTGGTGGACCGGGTGGGGCAGGGTGAAAAGGCCGGTTACCCCACCATCTGCAAGGGGCGTTACCAGGCCTTCGACAAGACCTACTACGCCCTGGAGGAGCCCACCAGTCTCAACACCCTGGACCTGCTGCCGCGGCTGCACGCCGCGGGGATGGCGGCCATCAAGATCGAGGGGCGCCAGCGCAGCCCCGCCTACGTGCGCCAGGTGACCCGCGTCTGGCGCCAGGCCATCGACGCCTGCCTGGCGGCGCCGGAAAGTTTCCGGCCGCGGCCGGAGTGGATGCAGGCGCTGGGACTGGTGTCAGAGGGGCAGCAGACCACCCTGGGGGCCTACCACCGTACCTGGCAGTGAGATTTATCCGGGTTCGGGGCGGGGACGCCGCTCCTACGATGTGGACGGGTAGGAGGCGCGTCCTCGCGCCGAACGACAACCGAATCTTTCCAACAGGGGAAACAGGCTCAATCATGAAACTCACCCTCGGCCCTGTCCTCTACTACTGGCCCGCCGACACCCTGCACCAGTTCTACGAGCAGGCGGCCACCTGGCCGGTGGATGTGGTCTATCTCGGCGAGACGGTCTGTTCCAAGCGGCACAGCTTCCGTTTCGACGACTGGATGGAGACCGCCCGCCGCCTGGCCGGTGCCGGCAAGGAGGTGGTGCTCTCGACCCTGACGCTGCTGGAGGCCGAGTCGGAGCTAAAGACCCTGCGCCGCATCTGCGGCAACGGCGAGTTCCTGGTGGAGGCCAACGACATGGCGGCGGTGCAGCTGCTCACCAAGGCGGGTCTGCCCTTCGTCGCCGGGCCGACGCTCAATCTCTACAACCCCAACGCCCTGGAGGTGCTGGCCCGCCGCGGCCTGAAACGGTGGGTGCCGCCGCTGGAGCTGGACCGGCAGACCCTCGCCGACTTTCTCCAGGCGCTGCCCGAGGGGGTGGAGACCGAGCTCTTCGCCTGGGGCCGGATGCCGCTGGCCTTCTCCGCCCGCTGCTACACCGCCCGCGCCTACGACCTGCCCAAGGACGACTGCCAGTACCGCTGCCTCGATCACCCCGACGGCTTCACTCTGCGCACCCAGGAGGGGGAGGCCTTCCTTGCGGTGAACGGCATCCAGACCCAGTCGGCGCTTACCTGCAACCTGCTTCCCGAAACCGCCGAAGCGGCCCGCATGGGCATCGACCTGCTGCGCATCAGCCCCCAGGCCCATCACACGGAACGCGTCGTCGAGGCGTTTCGCCAGGTGGTGGAAGGAGAGGAACCCCGGGAGTTGGAGAAGCTGATGCCGGTGGGCGGCTGCAATGGCTACTGGCACGGTCGCGCCGGGATCCGGTGACCACTAAGTCCTGCGCCGATGAGCTCTAGGATGGGTTGAAGCCCGACGAACAAACAATCTTGCTTGAAGGCCGATGGCTGGGATTGGTAGAAAATATTCAGGCTGAAGCCCGGGCTTCCAGAGAGGGTCAGCCCTGCCATGTTTCCACCATCCGGGTAATGGCCCGCGCCAGCGCGGTTTCGGGATCGTGCAGAGCCATCTCCAAGGTAGTCTTTTCGTCGACGAGGGGGCAGGCGGTGCGGAAGCCCAGGGCCTGCAGCTCGGCATCGTCGAGCGCCACCTGGCCGGCAACCGCCACCACCGGAACGCCGTGACGGGAGGCGATGCGGGCCACCGCCACCGGCACCTTGCCGTGGCGGCTCTGTGTATCGAGGCGGCCCTCGCCGGTGATCACCAGGTGGATCCGGTGCTGGTGGAAACGCTCCTCGAAACCGGTGAGCTCCGCCACCAGCTCGAAGCCGGGCACCAGCCGCGCGCCCAGGAGCAGCAGACCGGCGCCCAGCCCGCCCGCGGCACCGGCGCCCGGCACCTGGGCCACCGCCAGGCCGAATTCCCGTTCCACCACCTCGGCGAAGCGGAGCAGGCCGCGTTCCAGCCGTTCCACCTCTTCCGGCGTGGCGCCCTTCTGAGGGGCGAACAGGCGGGCTGCACCCTGAGGGCCGTAGAGCGGAGTGGTGACATCGGTGGCGCCCACCAGCTCGATGTTGTCCAGCGTCAAGTTGGGGGACTCGATGTGGGCCAACCGCTCCAGCGCGCCGCCGCCGGGTGGCAGTGGCCGGCCGTGATGGTCGAGGAAGCGGAACCCGAGAGCGGCCAGGCAGCCGGTGCCGGCGTCGGAGGTGCCGCTGCCACCGAGAAAGAGCACCACTCGCCGCATGCCGGAATGCAGGGCATGGGCCAGCAGCTCACCGGTGCCTTGGGTGGAAGCCTCCAGCGGGCGGCGTTCGTTGCGCGGGAGGAGAGTGAAGCCGGAGGCGAGGGCCATCTCGATGGCAGCGGTTCGGCGATGGGGCAGCAGCAGGTAGTGGGCCGCCAGCGGCTGGCCCAGCGGGCCGGAGACGGTGAGCGGCACGCGAGAGCATTCTGCGCTGGCCTCCAGCACCGCCAGGGTGCTCTCGCCGCCGTCGGCCAGGGGGTGGGAGATCACGGTGACACCGGGCAGGGCTTCATGAATGGCGGCGCTGGCCACTTCGCAGAAACGTTGGGCCGAAAGGCTGCCCTTGAAGCTGTCGGGAGCGAGCAGGATGGACTTGGACAAATCGCGTCAGACGAGTTGCGTCAGCAGCCGCTCCAGCGGCGCCGGCAGCAGTCCCTGCTCCAGCGAATAGAGAAAGTTCTTGATCTCCAAGCCCAGCTCGGTGTCGCCCTCGAGTTGCAGCCGCCGCTGGAAGAAGAGGGTGTCGGGGTCCTCCCTGCCCAGGGCCAGCACCAGGAATTCGCGAAAGGTTCCGCCGAAGCGAACGTCGGGTTTGCGGGCCGGCGAGGCAGCCGCAAAGCGCCCTTCCCGAAGCGTGATGCGGTAGTCCAGGGCCAGGTCGGTCACCTCAACCTGCAGCACCCGGTCGCGGAGGAACCAGAGCTCGTCATGGGCCAGTGGCTCGGCCAGGAGGCGGTTGAGCAGGAGCGACAGGCCGGTGGCGTGCATCCCCGGCGGCAGCAGGCGCCCCGGGAGCTGCAGCAGTTTCCCCGGGCGGGGCGTGGGAAAGGGAAGGGCAGGCAATGGCATGATCGACGTAAAGGAACCTCTGATCTAATCCATGAACTCGCACCTCGTCCCCCTCCGGCCCGATTACTGCGTTGAAGTTCTTGCCAATAGCCTGCTATCGGCTGCGAACTTCGCCTTGTACTCGAACCAGAGGGGCGCAATCTGCTTCGTCCAGGATTAGATCAGAGGCTCCTTAGTAAAAGGCTGTGGTGCGGATTGTGCCATTACCCGTTCGGTGGGCCTTTTGAGGGAAGTCAAGGAGACAGGACTTTCCCTTTCCCTAGCATTGAGACCTGACCCTGATGCCCGGTGTTTTCCCGGTCGCCCTGAACAACGGGACACCGGCTTTCAAGGTGGACCGGAGCCGTAGGTCGGATTTCAGTCCGACGATGAGGCAGGCTGAAACCCGGTCTACAGCTTCGCTTTTTCCCGGAGAATCAACAAACCGTGTCACTCAACATCGGAGAACCACCACTGCAACGTCCCACGCCCTTTCCGCTCTTCGCCTTGGGATTCCGTCCCTTTTTCCTGGCGGCCGGCATCTCGGCGTTGATCCTCATGGGGCTCTGGCTGGCCTTCTGGCAGGGCGTGGTGCCGGGAGGAGGCTACTTCAACCTGGTGGAGTGGCATGCGCACGAGATGCTCTTCGGTTACACCGCTGCAGTGGTGGCCGGCTTCCTGCTCACTGCGGTACGAAACTGGACCGGCATGGCGGTGCCCACCGGTGGTTTGCTGGCCACCCTGGCACTGATCTGGCTGGCAGGGCGCATGCTGGTGGTCACCCCGCAGGCGCCCAACTGGCTGGTGGCGTCGGTGGACCTCTCTTTCCTGCCGGTACTGGCTTGGTCGTTGTGGCGGCCGCTCTGGTTCGGGCCCAACCCGGTGAACCGCTTCTTCCTGCTGTTCCTCGCGGGCATGACCCTGGCCAACGGCCTGGTGCACCTGGACGCCGCCGGCATCGGCCGCGACCTGGGGCTGTGGCAGCGGGGGCTCTACCTAATGGTGGACATGGTGCTGCTGGTGCTGCTGCTGGTGGCGGGCCGGGTGATTCCCTTCTTCACCGAGAAGGCGGTACCTGGGGCGGTGATCCGGCGCTATGGTTGGGTGGAGGCTGCCAGCTTCGCCACCCTTGGGCTGGCGGCGATGGTGGAACTGCTCTGGCCCCATGGTCCGGCGGCGGGGGTTGCTTTCCTGCTGGCGGGTGCCGTCCAGGCGGTGCGGCTGCAGGGGTGGTATGGCGGCAATCACGGCATCTGGCGCCGGCCCATCCTCTGGGTACTCTACCTGGGCTACCTATGGATCCTGGTGGGGCTGCTGCTCCGCGGCCTGGCCGGTTTCGGCCTCTTCCCCTATCCGTTGGTCCTGCATGCCATCACTCTGGGCGGCATCGGCCTGCTCACTTTGGGGATGATGTCGCGGGTCACACTGGGGCACACCGGGCGGGACATCAACGCCATCGGCTGGTGGATGCCGCTGGCCTTCATCCTGCTGGCGCTGGCGGCGATGGTCCGGGTCTTCCTGCCCATGATCGACATGGGGCACTACGTCGTCTGGATCAATGTCGCGGGCGGCCTGTGGATGCTGGCGTTCCTGATTTTCGTGCTCTATTACACCCCCATGTTCCTCAAACCCAGGGTCGATGGCCGGCCGGGTTGAGCGATGTCGGTGAAGTGCCTCTATTGCGGGAAGGAGATTCCCGAGGACATCGCCCACTGCCCCCATTGCGGTGCCGTCTCCCATTTTCAGCAGAAGGGCTACCGCGCCGGAGCCAGGCGCCGTTTCCTCTTCTGGCTGGTGGTGCTCGTTCTGTTC
>JALXAM010000005.1 GCA_026992075.1 Sedimenticola sp.
TGGTATGCCGGGCTGTTCAGCCAGATTACTCATTTTGCTGTTTCCGGTCCTCGCCGTTTCGTGGGCTCATGCGGAAGAGGACGACTACCTGCGTGCGCTGGAGGCGGAAGCGGAGAGAATCGATGCGCCGGAACCTCCCCGGCCCGGAAGGAATGCCGACAGTGGTGTTGCGGAGAACCGGGGAGACCGGGCCGCTTTCGAGTCGGAGCTGCAGAAGCACAAGGGAACCTACTCCTTCTACCAGACGCTCCTCGAAAAGGACAAGGCCGAGGTCTACAAGGCCTACCGGGAAGGTGCCAGCTTTGCCAAGATCCGCAAGATGATCATCAGCAGAAAATTGCACAGATGAGGAGAGTGAGTGTGACCAAGAGATTCGTGTTCCCGTTCCTTGCCCTGTTGACGATGATGATCGCCGCGCCCCATGCGGAAGAGGGCGGCGAGCTCAGGGTGGGCGGCGATTCCGGCTTCGTGCCCTTGACCCGGGACAAGCCTTACATCTACGTGATCCATGCAGGCAGTTCGGTGAAGATCCAGCGCATCCAGGATCCCAACTACGAGCTGAGTGGGTACTTCGCCAAGACCATCCGCAAGTGTCCGCCCTTCTGCATCCAGCCCATCACGCCGGACCCGCGGGTGGCGGTGATCGGTGAGGTGGAGCTGTTCGACTTCATGGAAAACGAACTGCGCAACGGCAAGGGACTGCTCATCGATGCAAGGACTCCCTCCTGGCACAAGAAGGGCACCATTCCCGGTTCGGTCAACATCCCCTTCACGGAGCTGAGCAAGAAGCCGAACTCCCCCGAGATGGACGCCATGTTGAAGCGGTTCGGCGCCAAGCCCAGGGGCGAGGTGGGCTTCTGGGATTCGCTGCTCGAACGCTGGGGACTGTCGGATGCGAAGTACAAGACGGAAAGGTGGGATTTCACCGAGGCGAAGGAACTGGTGCTCTTCTGCAACGGACCGGCCTGCGGCCAGTCTCCGCGGGCCATCCGGGGGTTGCTGGCCGCCGACTATCCTGCCGACAAGATCCATTACTACCGGGGCGGCATGCAGCTGTGGGAACTGTGGGGGTTGACCACGGTGAAACCGAGGGAACCAGTGGAATGAGGATATTCCGAAGCGATGGCAACGAGAGAAGCAGTGGTGCGGGGTGACGAAGTGAACGAGGAAGAGGCACAGACCGGTTTCTCCGGGCTCAAGATCATGGTGATCGACGACAGCAAGACCATCCGGCGGACCGCCGAGAACCTGCTGCGCAAGGCGGGGTGCGAGGTGATCACCGCCACGGACGGCTTCGAGGCGCTCTCCCTCGTGGCGGACCACCACCCGGACCTCATATTCGTGGACATCATGATGCCCCGGCTGGACGGTTACCAGACCTGTGCGCTGATCAAGAGCAACAAGGCGTACAGCGACACGCCGGTGGTCATGCTCTCGAGCAAGGACGGCCTCTTCGATCGCGCCAAGGGGCGGCTGGCGGGGTCGGACCAGTATCTGACCAAACCCTTTACGCGCGAAGAGCTGCTCGACGCGATCCGGCGCCACATCGACCAGGCCGCCTGAAGTGGAAGTGCGCCACAGTAACCATTCTTCGCCCCCGCATGATGCAGGGGGATCCATGAACCGGAACAACAACGGGTGACGAAGCGTATGGCAAAAGTATTGATCGTTGACGACTCTCCCACGGAAGTACACATCTTCAGCTCCGCGCTCAGCGATGCGGGCTACGACGTGGTGGTGGCCACCGATGGAGAGGAAGGCGTGAAGAAGGCGAGCGAGCAGCAGCCCGATGTCATTCTCATGGACGTGGTGATGCCGGGACTCAACGGCTTCCAGGCCACCCGCAAGATCCACCGCAACGCGGCCACCAAGCACATCCCCATCATCATCGTCACCACCAAGGACCAGGACACGGACCGGGAGTGGGGCATGCGCCAGGGAGCCAAGGACTACCTGGTCAAGCCGGTGGACATGAAGGAACTGCTGCAGAAGGTTTCCACGCTGGCGGCGAGGTGACGATGACCGGTTCCGTGGAGAAGGGGGGATCCGAGGCGCTGGCGAAACTGGCCGAGTACGCCCGGCGTAGCGAGCGGCAGGAGGGGAAGGTCCCCGCCACCATGGTCAAGGAGGAGGACTGGCAGGGGCTGGCCTTCGTCATCGACGGCGTGAAACTGGTCACCGCCATGGAGGAGGTGCGCGAGCTGCTGCCCTATCCGGAGTCGGTGACCCGGGTCCCGGGCACCAAGAGCTGGATGCTGGGGCTGGCCAACGTGCGTGGGGAGCTGCTGCCCATCGTGGACCTGCAGCAGTTCCTTGGCGCGCCGCCCGTGGTGATCAACGAACGCTGCCGGGTGCTGGTGATCCGCAACCGGGGCACCTCCACCGGGCTGCTGGTCTCCTCGGTGATCGGTATGCGCCACCTGCCCCTGAACCGGCAGATCCTCGACGCTGAGTTCGAGGGCGTGGTCGGCCGTTACGTGTACGACGTTTTCGGGCTGGAGGACGGGGTCTGGCCGGTGTTCAGCATGGCGGCGCTGGCCAAC
>JALXAM010000006.1 GCA_026992075.1 Sedimenticola sp.
AGCGCTTCCACCCCACCGACGTGGGCCGGGTGGTGAACAAGTTTCTCACCAACTACTTCAACCGCTACGTCGATTACGACTTCACCGCCCATCTCGAAGACGAGCTGGACGCCGTGGCCCGGGGCGAGGAGGAGTGGGTGCCGCTGCTGCGCAAATTCTGGCAGCCCTTCAAGGAGCAGGTGGACCACACCCAGGCCAACGTCAAGCGCTCCGACGTCACCCAGGAGAAGATCGACGAGAAGTGCCCCAAGTGCGGCGGCGACCTCTCCATCCGCCTGGGGCGCCACGGCCGCTTCATCGGCTGCACCAACTATCCCGAATGCGACTACACCCGCGACCTCGACCAGAGCCGCGCCGAGACCGAGGCGCCCCAGGAGGTGGGCCGCGACTGCCCCGAATGCGGCTCTCCGCTGGTCTTCAAGCGGGGCCGCTACGGCAAGTTCATCGGCTGCTCCGCCTATCCCAAGTGCCGCTACATCGAGCCCCTGGAAAAGCCCAGGGACACCGGCGTGCCCTGCCCCAAGTGCAACCAGGGCACCCTGATGCAACGCAAATCGCGTCGCGGCAAGATCTTCTACTCCTGCTCCACCTATCCCAAGTGCGACTATGCAGTGTGGAACGAGCCCATCGACGAGCCCTGCCCCCGCTGCGGCTGGCCCATCCTTACCATCAAGACCACCAAGAAGCGGGGCACTGAGAAGGTCTGTCCCCAGCCAGAGTGCTCCTTTTCCGAGCCTTGCGAAGAACCGCAGGCGGCCAGTGTTGGGAAATGACAATGGCCCAGGGATCCCCTCACCCCCGACCCCTCTCCGGGAGGGAGAGGGGAGATAAAGCTCTCCCCGCCTTCCAGGAGCAGATTGGGGTGAGGACCTCCCCAAAAATCCGCGCGCAACGCACTCCGTCCCCCTCTCCCGCTTGCGGGAGAGGGCTAGGGGTGAGGGCCAACAAAACAACCCGCGCACAGCGCACTTCACCTCCCTCTCCCGCTTGCGGGAGAGGGCCGGGGTGAGGGAATCAAACCATGCCCTCCCCCTTCCAGCTCCGCTTCGCCACCCGCCTGCTGCGCCACGGCGGCATCCTTGCCCACCCCACCGAGGCGGTTTACGGCCTGGCTTGCGATCCTCTGAATCCCAACGCGGTGCTGCGGCTGCTGACCCTCAAGAACAGGCCGTTGGAAAAAGGGCTGATCCTCATCGCCGCAGAATGGGAGCAATTGCTGCCGTTCGTTCGTTTGACTGAGCCTTTATCGCCTTCACCCCTGACCCTCTCCCGCAAGCGGGAGAGGGGGACGAAGAGCGCTGCGCGCAGTTTGTCTGGAAGACCCTCACCCCGGCTTTTTTCCGCAAACAACAGAGGAGAAAGGAAAGCTGCCTTTCGAGTCCCGGCCTGGCTGGCGCCTGTCCTGGCCAGCTGGCCCGGCCCCCACACTTGGCTGCTGCCGGCCGCCGAGTGGCTGCCAGCCTGGATCAACGGCGGTGGCGACAGGGTTGCGGTACGGGTCACCGCCCACCCCCTGGCCGCCGAGCTGTGCCGCCGTTTCGGCGGTCCACTGGTCTCCACCAGCGCCAACCGGACCGGCCGGCCGCCGGCGCGCACGCCATTGCAGGTTCGATTGCGCTGTCCCGGCGTGGACCTGGTGCTCCACGGCGCCACCAGCGGCCTGGCCCGCCCCACCCCCATCCGCGACGCGCTCACCGGAGAGAAGATACGCCCATGACCGACCAGCCCGATCTCCAGGCGGTGAAGTCCTGGCTTCTGGATCTCCAGGACCGCATCTGCAACGGCCTCGCTCGCCTCGACGGCGGCGAGGGGTTCCGCGAGGACGCCTGGGAGCGGGCGGAAGGGGGCGGCGGCCGCACCCGGGTGCTGGAGGGCGGCAAGGTGTTCGAGAAGGCGGGGGTCAACTTCTCCCACGTCCACGGCGACGCCCTGCCCCCTTCGGCCACCGCCGCCCGCCCCGAGCTGGCAGGGCGCAGTTTCGAAGCCCTGGGCGTCTCCCTGGTGATCCACCCCGAGAACCCCTACGTGCCCACCTCCCACGCCAACGTCCGTTTCTTCATCGCCGAAAAAGCGGGCAGCGAGCCGGTCTGGTGGTTCGGCGGCGGCTACGACCTCACCCCCTACTACGGCTTCGAGGAGGATGTGGTCCACTGGCACCGCACCGCCCGCGCCGCCTGCGAGCCCTTTGGCGACGAGGTCTATCCCCGCTTCAAGAAATGGTGCGACGACTACTTCTTCCTCAAGCACCGCAACGAGCCGCGCGGCGTGGGCGGGCTCTTCTTCGACGACCTCAACGAGTGGGGTTTCGCGCGCTGCTTCGCCTTTCTACAGGCCGTGGGCGACAGCTATCTCGACGCCTACCTGCCCATCGTCGAGAAGCGCAGGGCGACCCCCTGGGGCGAACGCGAGCGCCGGTTCCAGCTCTACCGGCGCGGGCGCTACGTGGAGTTCAACCTGGTCTACGACCGCGGCACTCTCTTCGGCCTGCAGTCGGGCGGACGCACCGAGTCGATCCTCATGTCCCTGCCGCCGCTGGTGAGCTGGCGCTACGACTGGCGCCCCGAACCGGGAACACCCGAGGCCGAGCTGTACGAGGTGTTTCTCCAGCCCAGGGAATGGGCCTGAAGGGTTGGCATTTTCGCTGGTTTTGCCCTAATCTTGCGAAATTCGCCACAGAAGCGCAAATACAACAAACCGTCTCATCGCAGATTCGCGTAGGGTGGGCAAAGCGCAGCGTGCCCACCATAGGTTGATGGGCACGGCCAGACGGCCTTTGCCCATCCTACTGAGCTCGTTTACCCATCGACCACAAGGGAGGTCCACTGACATGCCTACCAAGACCAGCCCCAGGCTTCTTGTTACTGGCGCCATTGCCGCACTGACTGCCGGCGCCACGATCCAGGCCCAAGCCTCCGGCTTCGCCATCATCGAACAGAGCGGCAGCGGGCTGGGCAACGCCTTCGCCGGCGCCGCGGCGGTGGCCGAAGATGCCTCCACCATCTATTTCAATCCGGCAGGCATGACCTACCTGCCCGGTTCCCAGATGGTGGTGGCAGGGCACCTGATCCTGCCCAAGGCCGACTTCAGCAACAAGGGTTCGTACATCAACCCAAGGATGACCGGGGGCACGCCGGCGCCCGGCAGCCTTCCCGGTTTCGATACCGACGGCGGCAAAAACGTGGTGGTTCCGAATTTCTATTTTTCCTATCAAGTGGATGAGCGACTGTTCGCCGGCGTCGGGGTCAACGCACCCTTTGGACTCGAAACCGACTACAGCGAAGGCTGGGTGGGCCGTTATCACGCCCTTGAGTCGACCATGATGACATTGAACATCAACCCCAGTATCGCCTGGAAAGCCACGGATCGGCTTTCCCTCGGAGTAGGCATCAGCGCCCAATATCTCGATGTGACCTTGTCCAACGCAGTGGACTTCGGCTCCGTCTGCATGGGCCTGGCAACCAAGCCCGGTCTTCCCCGGCCACCCTTCCCCACCGCTGCCGACTGCACCCTCGCTGGCGCGACGCCCTTGCAAGCCGATGGGAAAGCCAAGGTGAGCGGTAGCAGCTGGGGATGGGGCTTCAACCTGGGCGCCATCTGGCAGATCCAGGACAACACCCGTCTGGGCTTGGCCTACCGTTCGATGATCAAGCAGGACCTGGAAGGGCGTGCCGAGTTCACCGTTCCCGCAAGCTTCCAGGGTATCCTGAACCGAGGCATCCCCATGTTCTCCGACACCGACGCCTCGGCCAGCGTGGATCTGCCGGAAACCCTCTCTCTGAGCCTTCGGCACGACTTCAACCCCCAGTGGACCCTGCTGGCCGACGCCACCTGGACCCATTGGAGCCGTTTCGACGAACTGAGGATCGAGTACGCCAACCCCAACCAGCCCGACACCGTTCAGCCGGAAAACTGGAAGAACACCATGCGCTATTCGCTGGGCGCCATCTACCGTCCGAACGCCACCTGGACCTTCCGTGGCGGTCTGGCCTACGATGAAACGCCCATCGACAAGGACACCGACCGCACCCCGCGCATCCCCGGCAACGACCGCACCTGGATCGCACTGGGCGTGGGTTATCGCATTTCCGAAACCATGGCACTGGATGTCGGTTATGCCCATCTGTTCGTGGACGACACCAAGATCGATGCTCTGGATCACAGCACCGAGCATCAACTGGTGGGCACATACGACTCGGCAGTGGATATCCTCAGCGCCCAGCTGAAGGTCAACTTCTGACCGCTGTTCCGGCCATCGAAAACCCAGAATCCCGGGCGCAGGCCCGGGACCACAAAAACAGAAGCCGCCCCGAGGGGCGGCTTCTGTTTCAGCCGGCGCAGGAAGCGTCAGATGTACATGCAGATATCCGAATCCCCGGCGAACTCGAAGAAACGGGCGGCGCCCGCCAGTTCGATGCCATCGATGAAGTCGGAGGGATCCATGTCGAACAGCTCCACCGTCATGTTGCAGGCGATGAAACGCACATCCGCCTCCTGGCAGAGCTCGCGCAGCTCCTCGATACTGGCAACCCCCTTGGAGGCCATCTGCTTCTTCATCATGGAGGTCATGATGGCCTCCATGCCAGGCAAGGCAGTGACCAGCACCGGCATCCACTTCTCCATGCCGCCCGGCATGGGCATGGCCGGGTTGCCGAGAGGAGTCACCTTGAGGTCGAGCTTCTTCTTCAGCAGCTGCAAACCATAGAAAGTGAAGAAGATCTCCACTTCATAGCCCAGCGCCGCTGCGGTGGAGCCCAGGATGAACGGCGGATAAGCCCAGTCGAGGGAACCCTTGGTGGCGATGATCGCCAGCTTTTTCTGTTCCATTGTCTTGCTCCTCTCAGGTCAAGAGGTTACGGAGTCGTGGAGCAACGCCGTTCAGGCTTTGCGGATCAGGAAGTGGAACTTGCCACCCTCTTCCTTGGATTCGATCAGCTCGTTGCCGGTCTGCTTGGAGAAGGCCTCGAAATCCTTCACGGAACCGGGATCGGTGGCGATGATGTGCAGCACCTTGCCCGAATCCATGCCGGCCAGTGCCTTCTTGGCACGCAGGATGGGAAGAGGACAGTTCAGACCACTTGCGTCGAGTTCTTCGTCAAAGTCAGCCATGGCTAATCTCCAGTGTCGGTAGGGTTTGTTATAAAGTGCTACCTTATATTCCAATCTTCTTGAAAAGGCAAGCACCGGAAAGCGGTCATACCCCCACGGGGGGCGCGATCTCGTAGCCGTGTCGCGCCCAGTCGATGATGCCTCCCCGCAGGTTGTAGACATTGTGCACCCCCTGCTGCTCCAGGAAGGCGCAGGCATGGTAGGAACGGGCACCACTGCGACAATAGAGGACCACGTCCTTGTCCCGGGGCAGGTCCTGCATTTTCAGCGGAATCAGGTGCATGGGCAGGTGTTCCGAGCCCGGCAACACCCCTTGGCGCACCTCCGCTTCGCTACGGATGTCGAGAAGAACCAGGTCGTCCCCGGCATCCAGGCGATTCTTGAGCTCGGATACGTCGATTTCCTTGACTTGCATTCGGATTCACGAAGGTGAGGGGTGAGAATCGTTAAAGTATATTATGATAGTCTCATATATTCAATCGTCAGAGCAGGCATAAACTCGCCTAATAATAAGGTTTTCACAATCCAAAACAAGAACTTATGCTATTCTCATCCTCCCTTTGAAGGCTGTACGGGCAACCCATGGATCATCTTCCCATCTTTCTCGACATCAAGAACCGGCCCTGCCTGGTGGTGGGCGGCGGCGAGGTGGCGGCACGCAAGGTGCGACTGTTGCTGGAGGCCGGCGGCCGGGTCACCGTGGTTGCCCCGTCGCTGTGTGACTCCTTGCAGCGGCTGCTGGAGCCGGGCCGGATCGAACACCGCTCCGGCAGCCATGAAGCCGCCGACCCCACGGGCAGCGCCTTGGTGATCGCGGCCACCGACGACCCCGAAGCGAACCGTGCGGTGGCTGCCCGCGCCCGGGAACTGAATATTCCGGTGAACGTGGTGGACGACCCCGGGGACGGAACCTTCATCATGCCCTCCATCATCGACCGTTCACCGGTGGTGGCAGCGGTCTCCACCGGCGGCGCTTCGCCGGTGCTGGCGCGCCTCATCCGCGCCCGGCTGGAGTCGTTGATCCCCGCTGGTTACGGCCGGTTGGCGGAGCTCACCGCCCGCTTCCGCGACCGGGTCAAGGCGGCCCTTCCCTCGGTGGACGACCGGCGCCGCTTCTGGGACAGGATCCTCCAGGGCAGCGTGGCGGAGCGGGTCTTCTCCGGCCAGATGGAGGAGGCCGAGGCGGTGCTGGAGAAGGAGCTGGAGAACTTTTCCCCCTCCCGGGGGATGGGCGAGGTCTATCTGGTTGGGGGCGGCCCGGGGGACCCGGACCTGCTCACCTTCCGCGCCCTGCGTCTGATGCAGCAGGCCGACGTGGTGGTCTACGACCGGCTGGTGGCCAAGCCGGTGCTGGAGATGTGCCGGCGTGACGCCGAGCGCATCTACGTGGGCAAGGAGCGCGACCGCCACGCCATGCGCCAGGAGGAGATCAACGCGCTGCTGGCCAGGCTGGCCAAGGAGGGGAAACGGGTGGTGCGCTTGAAAGGGGGCGACCCCTTCATCTTTGGGCGCGGTGGCGAGGAGATCGACACCCTGGCGGAAGAGGGGGTCCCGTTCCAGGTGATTCCTGGCATCACCGCCGCCTCCGGCTGCGCCAGCTACGCCGGCATTCCGCTCACCCACCGGGACTACGCCCAGTCGGTCACCTTCGTCACCGGCCACCTCAAGGACGGCACCATGAACCTCAACTGGCACCAGCTGGCCCAACCCCACCAGACGGTGGTCTTCTACATGGGCCTGCTGGGGCTGCCGGTGATCGTGGAGAAGCTGCAGGAACACGGGGTACCCGCCAGCATGCCTATCGCCCTGGTGCAGCAGGGCACCACCCACCTGCAGCGGGTCTTCACCGGTACCCTGGAGAACATTCTGGAGGTGGTGGAACGGGAAAAGCCCAAGCCCCCCACCCTCATCATCGTGGGCGAGGTGGTGAAGCTGCACGACAAACTCTCCTGGTACAAGGGCGAACACCAGGGATGGCAGGGCGCCACCTCGCCGGTACAGCCGGGCACTGAGTTGTAGGTTGGGCAAAGCGAAGCATGCCCAACGAAGCAGCCGAGGGATGTTGGGCACAGCGCTGCGCGCCTTTGCCCAACCTACCGGCTTTCCCCGGGCCGGCAGTCCGGTTCTTGTAGCGGGGACGCCAACAAGGGGCACCCACCGGCCCCGGAAAAGCGTTTCCGTTCGCCCGAGATGACCATCAGACAGGATCGACCCAGTCCTTGGGTCGCAGCTGGTCCTCTCTCACCTTGGGTGTGAAATACTCGTCGGCGTAGTCCAGGTCCACCTCGTTGCCATCCTTGTCCACCAACGGCAGCTCGTAGTCCTTCCAGCCCCGCAACCCGGTAGCCAGGGAGGCGACGTTCTTGTACCCCAGAATCTGCAGGGAATGGGCCGCAAGCACGCTGCGCTGGCCGGAACGGCAGACCACCACCACCTCCCGCTCGCGGGCCCGCACCAGTTCCGGAATGGTCTCCTCGTAGTCCCACTCGCAAGCGGACTCCAGGATGCCCCGGGGCACCAGCAGGGAACCCTCGATGTGCATAGCGTCGTATTCGTAGGGTTCGCGCACATCCACCAGCAGAATGTCGGGATTCTCCTTCATCCGTTCCTCGAGGTCCCAGGGCATGTATTCCTTCACCGTGGTGAGGCAGTCCTTGACCAGCTGCATGAAACGTTTCATCGACTCACTCTCTGGTTGTTGTTGGTGACCATTGCTCGGTTCCGGGCTCGTGGCCGGGAGGCCTTGCCTGCAGGCGTCGCCCGGTTGTCGTTGGGCACGCTTCGCTTTGCCCAACCTACGAGATCGCGGGTTCGCGGCCGGGAGGCCGCTCCTACAGGCGGTTTGCCGCAGGAGGCGCGTCCCCGCGCCGAACAAATGAAAAGCCCCGGCCCGGTCAGGACTTCTTGTCACAGAACTTCTGCTCCACCGCCAGCACGGCAGCCTCCACCCGGGAGTGGACCCCCAGCTTGCGCAGGATCGCCTTGACGTGGAGCTTCACCGTGCCGTCGGAAATGCCCAGGTTCCGGGCGATCACCTTGTTGCTCTGCCCCTCGGCCAGCAGACAGAGGATCTCCCGCTCGCGTCTGGTGAGCTGGTCGATGGCGGTAGGCGCGGCAGGAGGATCCTCGCCACGCACCGCCCGCGCCAGGGCCACGGTGAGCTCGGGCGCCACCACCGTCTCTCCCTGCAGGATCCGCTGCAGGGCCTGGATCAGGTCGTCCGGCTCCATGTCTTTTAGCAGATAGCCCCGGGCGCCGCATTGCAAAGACGCAATCAGGTCGTTTTCCTCGCGGCTGGTGGTGAGAATGACGATGGGCATCCGCGCCCCCTGCTCCTGCAGCTGCCGCAGCACCTCCAGCCCGCTCACGCGTGGCATGCGCATGTCCAGCAGCACCACGTCGGGCTGCAGCGACAGCACCTGCTGCAGCCCCTCCTCACCATCCCC
>JALXAM010000007.1 GCA_026992075.1 Sedimenticola sp.
GGATCATCGCCTTGCTGCCGGTGAGGCCGATGAGCCGCTTGTCGAAATAGGTGACGTAACCCGCCAGCACTTCCTGGGTGTCCCGCTCCGGGTCCACCGTGATGAACCAGGGTTGGATCCGGTCGGCCAGCGGACCCAGCTTCTTCAGCGCCGCGCTCATCACCTGCAGTGAAGTGGGACAGACGTCGGGGCAGTAGGTGTAACCAAAATAGATGAGGGCGAATTTGCCCTGCATTTCCTCCGGCGTCACCACCCGTCCCTGGTGATCGATGAGCATGAAGCGCCCACCGATGTGGGGCACCACCACGCCCGAAATGGTGGTATCCAGCATGGTCGAAGCCTCGCCCGGCTGGATGCACTCCTTGAGCACCCTGGTGTTGTATTCCATCACTTTCAGATAGAGATCCTCACCAGGCTGGAAGCGGGTACCGAAACTGTCCAGTTCCGCCTGCGGGACCTTCACTCCCTTCATCAACAGCGGCCACTCGGGCATCTTCATACGGGCCTCGGTGACCACGCAGGCGTACTCTCCCTCCACCAGCCGGGCATGCTGCTTGAGCAGCTCGTCCGCCTTCACCGGAACTCCAGGCCGCGGCGAGAGCACGGCCCCCACCCGCAGCGCATAGGCCTGTTGGAAATACTGGAGAGTGTCGTAGGTCTCCAGGATCACCCCACCCTTGAGACCCCGGTAACCATATTCGAGCCGCCGGTCGAGTTCCCCCAACCGTTTCATCAGGGCATCACGATTGCGCTGGTAAACGTGGGTGCGCACCGGATCCCGTTCCATGAGTAACTGAGTAAGCTCGTCCACCAGGATCAGCATGTTGCGGGTGTCGAGCCAGAAATATGGATCCCGTTCCCCTTCGTTCCAGCGGGAGGGAAGGATCTTCAGCGCATCGCTGTCCAACAGGGTGATCACCCGAGCCCTTTTCGCCAACCGTTCCAGCGGCTCCACCAGGAAGCCTTCCAGCTCGGGTCCCACCCAAACCACCAGGTCCGCTTCGGCCAGCGCCTGTTCCTGTTCCGGGCCGAGCTCGTGTTCGTAGGGAGTCCTGCCCGCGGACACCAGAAGCTCCAGGTTGCCCACTCCCTTCATGAGGGCAGCCAGAACCGAATGGATCGGCTTGATACTCACCACCACCTTGAGGTCGTCACCGGCTTGGGCATTACCGGCAACGGCGAACAGGGCAAGGAAAAAGAGCAGAAGGAGACGAAGCAGCGGTTTTCTGTTCATGCCAGGACGTTACCAGCAGGTTCAGGAGGCGGGCACCGGTGCATCCGGATCATAGGCCCGGATGAGCTCCTTCTCGGCCTGGTCCACCTGTCCGGAGAAGGTGGCCGGAGAAGGACAGGGCTCACCACCGTTGATGAATTTCAGAAACGAGGCGTTGGTGACGTCGTCGAACAGCTGCCCCAAGACCCGTTCCTTGGGCAGGTGATCGATGAGAATACGCTTGATTCGGCGGGTCTGGTCGAAATAGCGACAGGCCAGGGCCACACCGTTGAGCTCCCCCATCCGCTGCACGGTCTGCTGGCGCACATCGCCACCGCCCTGGGTCAGGGGAGGAAAGAATGCCAACAGCCCCCACAGAAACGCCAAAACCAACCGATCTCTCATGATCACATCCTCCAGGTCAGGACAACGAGGCCAATTAGAACACATGACACCTGACGGGACACCGGAAGCCACGATCATTCCCGGCGGGTGAGGCCCGCATTTTCTGCGGGAGTTCCCCGCAAGGAATTGACCTGGGTCATATTACCGCCGGACGGCTCTTTTCATGGTAGTCTTTGGCCAGACTTGTCATACCGGATTCCCACCATGGGGCTCATCCGCAAGTACACTCAGCTCAGTCCCCATCTGCGGCTGGCGCTCATCGTGGCTCCCCTGCTGCTAGTGGGCGGCTACCTCTTGGCGGGCTTCTACCAGCCCGGTCCCGACGACAAACCGAACGATGCGCCCCGCGCCCTGCAACTCTCCGGAAGTTGCCGCTTGCCAGGTGAGGTCTGCCGACTGCTGCACCGGGAAATCGCCGTCAACGTTGGTGCCGAACAGCAGGGAAAGATCACGGAAATCTACCTGGCCACCAGTGTGCCTCTGCAGGGTGCAGTGGTGGGACTGGAGAACACCACCCCGGTGACCATGACCACCCGGGGCAGCCTGAAACGCTGGAAAGCACGCCTGCTCCGCCCGCTGCGCCCCGGGGACCATCTCCATCTGGCCCTGGTGACCCGCGACCACCGTTATTTCGCCGACCTGCCCACGACCCCGGATCATGGAGATTGAACTGCGCGAAATCCGTGACTTCGTCGCCGCCATCCCCCCTTTCGACCGTCTGGAGAAAAAGCGGGTGGACCGGATGGCAGGCCAGCTGTCCATCGAGTACGTGCGCCGGGGCCGCCAGGTTCCCAGCGAGGAAAGCACTCCACCCCGCCTCTACATCATCCGGCGCGGCGCCATCGCCCTCTATTCCCGGGACACGCTCATGGGCATGCTGGGCGAAGGGGACATCTGCACCAGTTTCTGCGCCGCCCAGCTGATGCCGGAGTTCACCGTACGGGCCACCGAGGACACCCTGCTCTACAGCATTCCCTGCAACGAACTGGAAGCGCTGGTGGGCGACGACCCCTCGGTGCTCCATTTCATCCGCCACTCGGCGGCGCAGCGTCTGAAAGAGGCGGTGAGCCGCATGCAGGAGCAGAGCCAGTCCAGCCTGCTGCACAGCTACGTGGGTGACTTCTGCAAGGGGCCGGTAATCACCGCCGAGCCCTCCCTCTCCATCCAGGAGGCGGCCCGCCTGATGACCGAGAAGGGCATCTCCTCGCTGCTGCTCACGCAGGAGGGAAAGCCGGTGGGCATCCTCACCGACCGGGACATCCGCACCCGCTGCGTGGCGCCCGGGCTGGCCCTGGAATCTCCCGTGGAACGGATCATGACCCGGGACATCATCTCCATCCGCAGCCGCGACAGCCTGTTCGACGCACTGCTCACCATGACCCGCCGGCAGGTACATCATCTGCCGGTGATCGACGAGAGTGGGGTGAAGGGCATCCTCACCATCACCGACATCATGCGCCAGGAGGGCACCAGCACGGTGCATCTCACCAGCACCATCCGCAAGGCCGACACCCTGGAGGAGCTGGTGGAGGCCAGCCGTATGCTGCCCCGCCTGCAGATGCAGCTGGTCAACCTGGGAGCCGACCTGGAACATGTGGGCAACGCGGTGAGCGCGGTGACCGACGCCATCACCGTGCGCCTCATCGAGCTGAAGGAGGCGGAGCTGGGCCCGCCCCCGGTGCCCTATGCCTGGATCTGCGCCGGCTCCCAGGCGCGACGCGAGCAGACCGCCCATTCCGACCAGGACAACGGCCTGATCATCTCCGACGAGATGGAGCCGGAACACGCCGGCTGGTTCGAGCAGCTGGCCCGTTTCGTCAACGACGGCCTGAACGCCTGCGGCTTCGTCTATTGTCCCGGGGAGGTGATGGCCTCCAATCCCGAGTGGCGTCAGACCGAAAGCGTCTGGCAGAGCTACTTCGACCGCTGGATCAACCAGCCGGAGCCCAAGGCGCTGATGCTCTCCAGCATCTTCTTCGATCTCCGGGTGGTGCATGGCGAGCGGCGCCTGCTGAGCAACCTGCGGGGGCGCATCCTGGAACAGACGCCCAAGAATCAGCTGTTCCTGGGCCACATGGCGCGCAACGCCCTGAGCCACCGCCCGCCGCTGGGTTTCTTCCGAGACTTCGTGCTGGTGCACGACGGTCAGCACGACGATACCCTGGACCTGAAACACTCCGGCCTGGTGCCCATCATCGACATGGCGCGCATCTACGCCCTGGCGGAGGGGCTCCCCGAGATCGGCACCGTGGAGCGGCTGCAGGCGGCCGCCGGCACCCCTTCCCTGAGCAAGGGCGGAGCCGCCAACCTGCTGGACGCCTTCGAGTTCATCAGCCGACTGCGGCTGGAACACCAGGCCGCCCAGATCCAGGCCGGGGAAGCGCCCGACAACTACATGTCCCCGGCGCAGCTCTCCAAGCTGGAGCGGGAACACCTCAAGGATGCCTTCAAGGTGGTGCAGACCATGCAGGCCACGCTGGAGCTGCGCTACCACACCGAACGGATCTGATGGGACTCAATCCCTTCAGTGCCGATGCCCGGCGCCGGCGGCTGGCGAAAAAGGCGCCTCCCGGTCCCCTGCGGGACTACCTGGAAACCCCCTTTCCCGATCCCGGCACGCCGGTGGACCAGGCCCCCATCCTGGCCATCGATTTCGAAACCACCGGGCTGAATCCTGAACAGGACCACCTGCTCAGCGTGGGCCACGTGGAGATCGTGCATGGGCGGGTGGAACTGGCCACGGCCCGCCACCAGGTGGTGCTGAGCCACCGCCCCCTGGCCGGAGAGAACGTCTCCATCCACGGCATCACCGACGACCAGGTGGCTGACGGCGAGCCCCTGGAAAGAATCCTGCCCGGACTGCTTCAGGCCCTGTCCGGAAAGGTATTGCTGGCCCATCACGCCGCGGTGGAGACCGGCTTTCTGAAAGCGATCTGCCTGCGGCTGTACGGCGTGGCGCCCCTGTTTCCGGTGATCGACACTCTGCAGATCGCCCGGCGCACCCTGGAACAGCGCAACCAACCCTACCAGAGCCGCGACCTGCGCCTGTTCAATCTGCGCCAGGAGCTGGGCCTTCCAGCCTACCAGGCCCACAACGCCCTGTGCGACGCCATCGCCACCGCCGAGCTGTTCCTGGCCCAGGTGGCCGCCAGCGGGGGACGGCGTGCGCCGCCGCTGAAGAATTTCCTGACCCGCACTTGACCTGCTCCGGTCAGTGCAATACAAAAGACCGCATAATCAACAAGGGAGAACCCGACATGTCCGAAGAAGCCTTCTATCCTGTTCCCGAAGAATTCGCGAAGAACGCCAACGTGACCGCGGAAGAATACGAAGCGATGTACAAGCGCTCCGTGGAGGATCCGGAAGGGTTCTGGGCGGAACAGGCCGAGAAGTACATCACCTGGTTCGAGAAGTGGGACAACGTCCTCGACTGGGACTACAAGGACGAGATCCGAATCCGCTGGTTCGAGAACGGCAAGCTCAACGCCTGCTACAACTGCCTCGACCGTCACCTGGAAAGTCGCGGAGACCAGACCGCCATCATCTGGGAGGGCGACGATCCCAATGAGGATCGCCACATCACTTATCGCGAGCTGCACGAGGAGGTGTGCAGGTTCGCCAACGTGCTCAAGAGCCGCGGCGTGAAGAAAGGGGACCGGGTGGCCATCTACATGCCCATGATCCCGGAGGCGGCGGTGGCCATGCTGGCCTGCGCCCGCATCGGCGCCATCCACTCGGTGGTCTTCGGCGGTTTCTCCCCTGACGCCTTGCGCGACCGGATCCTGGATTCCGACTGCCAGACTCTGATCACCGCCGACCAGTCCCTGCGTGGCGGCAAGAAGGTGCCCTTGAAAGCCAACGCCGACCAGGCGCTGCAGGGTTGCCCCAATGTCCACACCTGCGTGGTGGTGCGCCGTGGCGGCGAGCCCATCGACTGGCACGACGGGCGTGACCTCTGGTACCACGAGGCGATGGAAGGCGCCTCTGCCGACTGCCCGGCGGAGCCCATGGATGCTGAAGACCCCCTCTTCATCCTCTACACCTCCGGCTCCACCGGCAAGCCGAAAGGGGTGCTGCACACCACCGGCGGCTACATGGTCTATGCGGCCATCACCCACAAACTCACTTTCGACTACCACGAGGGCGAGATCTACTGGTGCACCGCCGACGTGGGCTGGGTCACCGGCCACACCTACATCGTCTACGGTCCCCTGGCCAACGGCGCCATCTCGCTCATGTTCGAAGGCATCCCCACCTACCCCGACGCCTCGCGCTTCTGGCAGGTGGTGGACAAGCACAAGGTGAACATCTTCTACACCGCCCCCACCGCCATCCGCGCCCTCATGGCCTGTGGCGACGAGATGGTGAAGAAGACCTCACGTGCCACCCTGCGGCTACTGGGCACCGTGGGCGAGCCCATCAACCCTGAGGCTTGGGAGTGGTACTACCACGTGGTGGGCGACGGCCGCTGCCCCATCGTGGACACCTGGTGGCAGACCGAGACCGGCGGCCACATGATCACCCCCCTGCCCGGCGCCCACGGCCTCAAGCCTGGGTCCGCCACCAAGCCCTTCTTCGGCGTGCAGCCGGCCCTGATGGACGACCAGGGCAACGAGCTTGAGTTGCCCAACCGCGGCAACCTGGTGATCAAGTTTCCCTGGCCGGGTCAGATGCGCACCGTCTACGGCGATCACAAACGCTTCAAGGAGACCTATTTCTCCACCTACCCCGGTTACTACTTCACCGGTGACGGCGCCCGCTGCGACGAGGATGGCTACTGGTGGATCACCGGCCGGGTGGACGACGTGCTCAACGTCTCCGGCCACCGCCTGGGCACCGCCGAGATCGAGTCGGCCCTGGTGCTGCACGACAAGGTGGCCGAGGCCGCGGTGGTGGGCTTCCCCCACGAGATCACCGGTCAGGGCATCTATGCCTACGTCACCCTGATGGCCGGCGAAGAGGGCACCGACGAGCTGAAGCAGGAACTCATCGACCTGGTGCGCAAGGAGATCGGCCCCATCGCCAAGATCAATTTCATCCAGTGGGCACCGGGGCTGCCCAAGACCCGATCGGGCAAGATCATGCGCCGTATCCTGCGCAAGATCGCAGCCAACGAGCTGGACAACCTGGGCGATACCTCCACCCTGGCCGACCCCTCGGTGGTGGATCACCTCATCGAAAACCGGCTCAACCGCTGAGCCTTGTGGCGGCGGGCCGGGCGTCGCCCCCGGCCTGCCGTTCGGCATGGAAACGGGGCGGTCTGTTCCGCCTTGGGCGGCCATCCGTGGAGTCCTTTCGGACACGGTAGCAATGGCCCCGAAGGAGAGCCGCTGGCTGCTGCTCCCCACCCTCAAGGACGGCGCCCCCCTACGCCAACCCTCTTCGACGCCGTCGAGTTTTCCCTGGAGAGCCTCTGGGCCTGAAGCGAACCCTTTGGCATTTCCCTGTCCGGACCATTGATTTTCCGCCGGGTTCCTTCCAGCATGGCGACAGGCCGGTGCCGATTCCCCGGTGCCCGGAGTGAACGGGAGACTCAGCCATGAAAGAAGAACAACAGATTCTCTGGTTCCAGGAACTGTCCATGAAGGACTTGCCCCTGGTGGGGGGCAAGAACGCCTCCCTGGGAGAGATGATCTCCAACCTCTCCGCCGCTGGTGTCCGGGTGCCCGGTGGGTTCGCCACCACCGCCACCGCGTTCCGCCGCTTCATGCTGGCGAACGGGCTCCAGTCACGCGTGGACGAGTTGCTGGACTCGCTGGAAGTGGAGGATGTGAATGCGCTGGCCCGGGCCGGCAGCACCATACGCCAGTGGATCGAGGCGGCCGAGCTCCAGCCGGAGCTGGAACAGGCCATCCGCAAGGCCTACCGGGAATTGGGCGGGCCGGCGGTGGCGGTACGCTCCTCGGCCACCGCCGAGGATCTGCCCGACGCCTCCTTCGCAGGCCAGCAGGAGACCTATCTCAACTTGCGGGGCATCGACGCCGTGCTCCAGGGTGTGAAGCGGGTCTTCGCTTCTCTCTACAACGACCGGGCCATCGCCTACCGGGTTCACCAGGGTTTCGATCACAGAGAGGTGGCGATCTCCGCCGGCATCCAGAGAATGGTGCGGTCGGATCTCGGTGCCGCAGGCGTGATGTTCACCCTGGACACCGAATCCGGCTTCGACCGGGCAGTGTTCGTCACCTCCGCCTGGGGCCTGGGTGAGGCGGTGGTGCAGGGCGCAGTGAACCCGGACGAGTTCTACCTCTACAAGCCCAACCTGGCCGCTGGGCGGCCAGCCATCCTGCGCCGCAGCCTGGGAAGCAAGGCGGTGCGTTTGATCTTCGGCGACGACGCCACCGAACCGGTGAAGATGGTGGAGACCCCACCGGAACTGCAGCGACATTTCTCCCTCACGGACCGGCAGGCGGAAGAACTGGCGCGTTACGGCATGGCCATAGAGAGCCACTACGGCCGGTCCATGGACATCGAATGGGCCCTGGACGGCGAGGATGGCAGGCTTTACATCCTTCAGGCCCGCCCCGAGACGGTGAAGAGCCGGCAGCGGCACGGCATCGAAGAATACCTGTTGCGGGAGCGGGGCCCGGTGCTCTGCCGCGGTCGCGCCATCGGCCAGCGCATCGGCAGCGGCACCGCACGGGTGGTGGCCGACGCCTCGCAGATGGGGCTGGTGCAGGAGGGCGACGTGCTGGTCACCGACATGACCGACCCCGACTGGGAGCCCATCATGAAGCGCGCTTCGGCCATCGTCACCAACCGCGGCGGCCGCACCTGCCACGCCGCCATCATCGCCCGCGAGATGGGCATCCCCGCCGTGGTGGGCTGCGGCGATGCCACCAGGCGCATCGGGGACGGCAGCCCCGTCACCGTCTCCTGCGCCGAGGGCGACGAGGGCCTGGTCTATGAAGGAAGTCTCCATTACGAGGTGATCGCCACCGATCCCGGCCACATGCCGGAACTGCCGGTGAAGATCATGATGAACGTCGCTTCTCCCGCCCGCGCCTTCTCCTTTTCGCAGCTGCCCAACCAGGGGGTGGGCCTGGCGCGGCTGGAGTTCATCATCAACAACACCATCGGTGTGCACCCGCGGGCATTGCTGGAGTTCGAGCAGCTGCCGGCCTCCCTCCGGGAGCAGATCGAAAAGCGTATCTCGGGCTATGAGAGCCCGCGCCGTTTCTATGTCGAAAAACTGGTGGAAGGGATCTCCACCCTGGCTACCGCCTTCCATCCGAAGCCGGTGATCGTGCGCCTCTCCGACTTCAAGTCCAACGAGTACGCCAACCTGCTCGGCGGCGAGCGCTACGAGCCGGAGGAGGAGAACCCCATGATCGGCTTCCGCGGCGCTTCCCGGTACATCTCGGACGCCTTCCGCCCCTGTTTCGAACTGGAGTGCCAGGCGCTGAAGTTCGTGCGCGATCAGATGGGCTTCACCAACGTAGAGGTGATGGTCCCCTTCGTGCGCACCCTGGAGGAGGCACGCGGCGTCATCGACCTGCTGGCGGAGAACGGCCTGGAGCGGGGCGTGAACGACCTGCGCGTCATCATGATGTGCGAGCTGCCCTCCAACGCCCTGCTGGCGGAGGAGTTCCTGGAGTACTTCGACGGTTTCTCCATCGGCTCCAACGACCTCACCCAGCTCACCCTGGGGCTGGACCGCGACTCGGCGCTGGTGGCCCACCGCTTCGACGAGCGCAACCCGGCGGTGAAGCGGCTGCTCGCCATGGCCATCGAGGCGGCGCGCCGCCAGGGCAAGTACGTGGGCATCTGCGGGCAGGGGCCCTCCGATTACCCGGATTTCGCCGCCTGGCTGCTGGAGCAGGGCATCAGCAGCATCTCGCTCAATCCCGACACCGTGGTCAAGACCTGGCTGCACCTTGCTGGTGGCCTGCAATGAGAAAGGTGTTCATCCTTTCCGACCACACGGGGCTCACCGCCGACGCCATGGCCCGTGCGTTGCTGGCCCAGTTCCCTGGTCTGTCTCACGAGATGGTTCGCCATCCCTTTCTGGACAGTCCGGAGAAGGTCGAAGCGGTAGCCCGGGAGATCGAACGAACCCCGTCGGCCCTGGTCTTCAGCTCGCTGGTGGAGCCCTCGGCACGGGAGCGGATCCGCCAGGCGACCGGGGAGGGTTTCTTCGATTTCTTCGCCGACTACACGCCGCGCCTGGAAAGGCTGTTGGACAGCCGGGCGCGTCCTACGGCCGGTCTGCTCCATGGTATCGCCAATCATGGCCGCTATCACCAGCGCATTCGTGCCCTGGACTACAGCATGATCCACGACGATGGCGCGGTGACCCGCAACTACGAAGAGGCGGACGTGATCCTCATCGGTGTTTCCCGGAGCGGAAAGACTCCCACCTGCCTCTACCTGGCCCTGCACCATGGCCTGCGGGCGGCCAACTATCCCCTGGTGGAGGAGGATCTGGAAACGGGTGGGCTGCCGACGCCGGTGGCCCCCCACCGGGATCGACTGGTGGGTCTAACGCTGGACCCGGAACAGCTGCAACGCATCCGCGCCCAACGTCGCAGCGCCGGCCGTTACTCCTCGCTGGAACAGTGCCGCTGGGAAGTGGCCCGGGCCGAAGCCCTGTTCCGCCGCCACCGCATTCCGGTGGTGGACACCACGGCCATTTCCATCGAGGAGATCGCGGCCCACATCACCTCGGAAATCCTGGGATGACCCGCCTTTTCACCGGAACATACATTTTTTCACGGGAGGCTCCCGTTTAAATCGTTCCGAGCATTAGCCGGCGGCCCGGCTGGAATCGACCGCCTCCCGCACCGGCGCCGGCCGACCCAAATAGTAACCCTGGCCATAGTCGATGCCGATCTCTCTCACCGCCTCCAGGATTTCGCGATTTTCAATGAATTCGGCGATGGTCTGCACCTGCAGCACCTGGGCCAGCTCGTGGCTCATGCGCACCATCACCTCATCCAGGGGATCGGAGAGAATGTCGCACACGAACTGTCCATCGATCTTCAGATAGTCGATGGGCAGGTTCTTGAGGTAGCCGAAGGAGCTGAGTCCGGAGCCGAAGTCATCCAGCAGAATGCGGCAGCCCAGCTCCTTGAGCGCCTGCATGAGTTCGCTGGCCACCGAGATGTTGGTCACCGCCGCTGTCTCGGTGAGTTCAAAGCAGATCCGCTTGGCGTCCACCCCATAACCCTCCAGCGTCATCTCCACGAACTCGGCGAATGAATGGTCACCAAAGGTCTGCGCGGAAAGATTGATGGTGTAGAGCTCCCCCTCTTCCCCATTCGTCTCGGAAAGATAGCCGATGGCATTCTCCACCATCCAGCGATCGATCTGCCACATGAGATCGTAACGCTCCGCAGCCGGGATGAAGAGCCCTGGAGGCTGGAGCTTTCCGTCGGCGCTTCGCAGCCGGATGAGAAATTCGTTCATGACCGGCAGCTCCGAATTCTCGGCAAGAGGCCGGATGGGCTGCAGGAAGAGTTCGAAGCGATCGTTGTCCAGCGCCTCGTGCAGCCGGGGCAACCACTGCATCTCCTGTCGCCTGCGCAGGATGGAGACATCCTCCAGGGCATGTACGTGGATGCGGTTCCGCCCCCGCTCCTTGGCCACGTGACAGGCCAGATCGGCCGCCATGAGTACATTCTTGAGAGATCCGGCGTCCCGGTCCACCGGCACCACTCCGATACTCAGATGAACTTGGAACAGCTTGTCCTCCCACTTGAAGCGGAAGTCTTCCATGGTGTCCATGATGCGCCGGGCGATACTCTCCGCAGCGGTGAGTTCGCAATCCCGCAGCAGGATGCCGAACTCGTCGCCACCCACCCGGGCCATCAGGTCGCCACCTCGCAATACGCTGGAGACATGGTCGGCCACGCGCCGCAGCAGCTGGTCTCCCGCCGCATGGCCGCAGGTGTCATTCACCAGCTTGAAACGATCCAGATCGATATAGATCACTGCATGCCGCCGGTGCCCGCCCTCCTCTTCCGCCAAGGCATCCCGGATCCAACCCTCGAAGGCGGCCCGATTGTAGAGGCCGGTGAGTGAGTCATGGCTCGCCTGGTAGGCCAGCCGGTCCATGAGCTCCTGTTCCACCGTGACGTCCCTCATGACGATCACCATGCCGTCGTTGCCGTCAGGGAAGGTGAGCGGAGAAACCCGGCTATCGATGGCCCGTTCTCGCTGCTCGCAGTCCAGCAGCCTCACCGGAAGGCGCCTGCCCTCTGCGGAGAGCGCCAAGAAGTAGGCCTGAACATCTTCCACCAGGCCGCCGTCTTCCACCTGACGCAACTGGATCACCTGATCCAACCGACGTCCACGCAACGTTCCTGCCTGACAGCCCAACATGCGCTCAGCGCCTGGATTCACGAATCGAATGCGCCAGTCCGCATCCACCACCAGCACAGCATCATCGATGGCATGCAACGTCTTGTGGGCCCTTTCCCGCTCCCGATCCAGCTCCCGTTGAGCGGTTTCCGCCAGCCAGCGCTGACGTCTGCGTGACCACCACAACCAATGCATCAGCACTGTCAGCAATGCCACCGATACAGAGCCCGCTATCACGGCAGGAGGCCAGAATTCCGCCAGGGTGAGTCTTCGCTCTAGAGTGATGCGCTCACCCGGAGGGACGGTTACCGCATGGACCAAACGCATCAGAACCGGCCAACCAGGTTCCGATCGCCGGGACGACTCCTGGCGTACGCCATTTGCGGCTGCATTGGGCTCGCCCATCGCGAAACCATCTCGGTCAGCAAGAAGCAGACGGTATGAGGGATGGTGGTTCTTCAAGGAAGCGATCAGACCCTGAAGGTTCATCACGACAAGATACAGGCCACGGAAGTCTCGGATTCGGTCCTGTTGGCTTGTTGGTACCTCCCTGCCCCAATAGACGGCCTTGGCGAGAAGGAGTCGACGGGACGGCCCCGGCAAGGGAATCTCTCCTTGCAGGAAGCCTGGCTCGGCGCTGGTCATTAGTTCCCGCAATTCGCCTGGGTTCAACATCTGCGACAAGTCCAATTTGGGTGGCAGCGCTCTGCCTGATGCACTCCTTTCCAGAAAATCGGCCCGTAAGGCGCCTGGAAGTGGTTGCCAGGGCGCCACCTCTTCCATGGGCGTCAGCTCATTGGGATAATCCTCGGGAATCCAGCGAAAATACAGAATGGAATGGATATGGTGGTTATGGCGTAATGCAGCACGCACCAGCGCGTTCAACCCTGGGGAAGCCACCTCTCCAGTGGCCTGGGAATACGTGGCCAGATTCTCCAAAGTGCGCTTCGCCCCAATTGTCGCCTCTTGCACAGTACGTCGTACCACATCTGCATATTCCTGCAGTTCATGATGTTCCACCTTCGCCCGGATCCAACCGGCGGCGAGCAGAACCAGCAGCAGGACACCGAAAAAGATCAACAATGACTTCAGCGGCATCCTGTTGCTCAATTTTCCCGAAATTTTCCTGCTCATTGCAGCTGCGCTGGCCTGGTCCACCATATTCATTGCTTCCCGATCTCTGAACACTCGGCATCCCGATTGAAGAAGAACCATCATCGGCCTTTCTGCCGACGGGTTCAGGCTTCCAACGCCTGACCCTTCCTGTCCTTCAGGGGGAGGCGGAGTTCTCCTCGCTTATCGGCCTTTCTTCATATTTCTTTAAGGAGCCTCTGATCTAATCCTGGACGAAGCAGGTCGTTCTCATCCGGTTCGAGTACAAGGCGAAGTTCGCAGCCAATAGCAAGGCTATCGGCAAGAACTTCGACGCAGTAATCGGGCCGGAGCGGGACGAGATGCGAGTTCATGGATTGGATCAGAGGTTCCTCAAGGAACCCCTGATAAAGCCATCCTTGGCTTTATCAGGGCGCGCTGCGCCGCAAACGCGGTTTGCGGCTTGCCACAAAATCAATCGCTTACAGCGATCGATTTTGCCGGCACATCCTTGTGCCGAAGGAAGGCCCGAATTTTTCAGGCCTCCCTTGAGGTATCTCTGGGATAGCCTTTCGTTGGAATCCGGTATGCCAGCAGGAATCATGAAAACATTCCGCAACTTGTGGAACGATGACCCAACCAGTCGCCACCGCAGGAGCCGCCCCTGAAGCCACCGGTCAGGAAATCGCCCGTTTCCTGGAGGAGAACAAGGGCATCGATCGGGATTCCATCACCCACGCGTTCCATCTGGCCGCACAGCAGGAGTCCTCCCCCTGGTCCATGCTGCTCAGATTGGGCCTGGTCGCGGAAAACGACCTGGTCGACGCCTTCGAAAAGGTGCTCGGGATCCAACCCGTTGCTGCAGAGGATCTGCCCCGGGAACCACTTTTCGAACAAGCGCTTTCGCCCCGGTTCCTGCGGGAATCCCGGGCATTACCCCTGCAACTGGAGGGAAACAGGCTGCATCTCGCCATGGCAGATCCCACCGATCTCTATGTTCGAGAGGCGGTCTCGGCAGCGACGGGCCACCCGGTGGTGGTCCGGGTGGCGCCACCTTCCAGTATTGAAGCAGCCCTCGCGCATCTCTATGGTGAGGGCCGCAGCGCCATGGAAGAGATCACGGAAAATCTCGAACCCGGTGGTGAAGCGAGCCAGGATACTGAGATCCTCAAAGACCTGGCCTCCGAGGCGCCGGTGGTCCGACTGGTGAACCTGCTCCTGCAACAGGCCCTGGAGGCACGCGCTTCAGACATTCACCTGGAGCCTTTCGAAAACAGGCTTCGCGTGCGCTTTCGGGTGGACGGGGTGCTGCTGAATGCAGAATCCATGCCCGCCAGCTCGGCGGCTGCGGTGATTTCGCGTATCAAGTTGATGGCACATCTGGATATTGCCGAACGACGCCTTCCCCAGGACGGCCGTTTCAGTTTCCGGATCGAAGGGCGGGCACTGGACCTGCGGGTCTCCACCATCCCCACCCTGTTCGGCGAAAGCCTGGTGATTCGAGTGCTGGACAAGGGAGAGTTGCGACTGGATTTCGAGGTCCTGGGTTTTTCGGACCCGATCCGGAATCGCCTGGAACAGCTGCTGGAGGCTCCTCACGGCATCCTGCTGGTCACCGGCCCCACCGGAAACGGCAAAAGCACCACACTGTACACCGCCATCGACCGGCTCAACAGCTCTGGCAAAAAGATCCTCACCGTGGAGGATCCGGTGGAATACCGCCTGGACGGCATCAACCAGATCCAGGTGAAACCACAAATCGGGCTCGATTTTTCCGTTGCCCTGCGCGCCATCGTACGCCAGGACCCGGACATCATCATGGTCGGGGAGATGCGGGATCTGGAAACCACCCGAATTGCCGTGCATTCGGCACTCACCGGCCATCTGGTGCTCTCCACCCTGCACACCAACGACGCCGCCAGCGGCATCACCCGCTTGCTGGACATGGGCGTGGAGCCCTATCTCATCACCGCCACGGTGAACGGCATCGTCGCCCAGCGCCTGATCCGTCGCCTCTGCCGCCACTGCGCGGAACCTTTCGAGCCCCCACCACAGCTTCTGGAAAAGTTGCGCCAGCAGGCAGCGGCCGCCGAAGAGGCCGGGCTCAACCTGTTCCGGGCCGTGGGATGCTCGCATTGCAGCGGAACCGGTTACCTGGGCCGGCTGGCCATTGCCGAAATTCTCCTCATTGACGATGCCCTGAGACAACTGACCATGCAACGCACCGGGGCCACAGCCTTGCGACAGGCAGCCACGGAAAGGGGAATGCGCACCCTGCACCAGGATGGCCTGCACAAGGTGTTCCAAGGGCTCACCACATTGGAAGAGGTGGCTCGGGTGACCGCGATCTGATCATGCCAAGCTACCGCTACAAGGCTGTAAGGCCGGGAGGAGAGGTGCAGGAAGGGGTGATGGAGGCCGAAAACGAGCAGGCCGTGGTGCGCAGATTGCAACACCAGGGGCTGCTGCCCCTTTCGGCCAGGCCGGTACGAATCCGGCTTGGTTTACACCGGATACGGCGACCAGCGGGTTCGACCCAGGAGACCGTCCGGTACCTGGCAGAGGAATTGGCCACCCTGCTCGAAGCCGGCCTGCCCCTGGACCACGCACTGCGGTTGACGGCTGAATCCGGGGAGGGTCTGGAACGAAAGTCTTTGGTGAAGACGCTACAGGCGCGGGTGCAGGCGGGGGAGCCCCTTTCGACGGCCATGGCGGCTGCCGGCGGGGATTTTTCCCCGCTGCAGGTGAGCATGGTGAAAGCCGGCGAAACTGCCGGAAAGCTGGCACCTGCGCTCAAGCGACTGGCAGAGCAGCTGGAACGATCCCAGGCACTGCGAAACCGGATTCGCTCCGCACTTTTCTATCCCGTGCTCCTGCTCGTGGTGGCAGCGGTCTCGGTGCTGAGTCTGCTGCTCTTCGTGGTTCCACGCTTTGGCCAGATGTTCCAGGAGATGGGGCAACCCCTGCCACTGGCCACACGGCTGGCGGTGGAAACCGGATATTTTCTGCAGGCCTGGTGGTGGCTGCTGCTCCTGATCGCCATTCTGCTGGGCCTGTGGCTGGAGCGGCAACTGGCGGCGCCCGCGACGCGGGAACGGTGGCAACGCAGCTTGTTGCGCTGGCCACTGCTGGGAAGCCTGACCACACGCCTGGAAACTGCCCGTTTCTCACGCACACTGGCGCTGTTGCTGGAAAGCGGAATCCCTCTGCACCGGGCTGTGCAGCTGGCCAGTGAATCAGTAGCCAACAGCGCCTTGCGGCAGGCTCTGCTGCGGACCCAGGCGGCGCTCAAGGCAGGGCGCGGTTTGGGACGCCCCCTGGAGATGGAAGGGCTGTTCCCCGCAATGGCGACACGGATGATCCGGGTAGGTGAAGAATCGGGCGACCTGCCCGCCATGCTGCACCGGATCGCCGATGACCAGGAAAAAAGGCTGGAGCAGAGCATGAACCAGATGCTCATTTTACTTGAACCCCTGCTCATCATCGGTCTGGGTCTCCTGGTGGCCGGCATCATCGCTTCCATCCTGATGGCCGTGCTGGACGCCAACCAACTGCTGCTGTGAACTCATCCAAGAGGGGGTGATACAGATGAACAGGTTCCCACCACGGAAAACGAACCGATGTCAACCCGGCTTCACGCTCATCGAACTACTGGTGGTGCTGGCCATCCTGGCCATGCTGGCCGCGCTGGTGGGGCCACGGGTGATGACGGCACTCGGCGGTTCCAAGGTTCGTACCGCCCGCATACAGATCGAAGACCTGAGCGCAGCGCTCGATCTGTATCGCCTGGACACCGGCCGCTATCCCGCCAACCTGGGAGCCCTGGTGAAAGAGGATACCCCCGGCTGGAACGGTCCCTACCTCAAGAAGACAAGAGTGCCCAAGGACCCCTGGGGGCGGGACTACCACTACCGCCATCCGGGCGAACACGGGGACTACGACCTTTTTTCTCTGGGCGCGGATGGCAAATCCGGCGGACATGGAGAGGATGCCGATATCCGGGGCTGGGAATGAAGGAATGCGAGCATCCGGCTTCACACTCCTCGAGCTGCTGGTGGCGCTGACGCTGTCCCTGCTGTTGCTGGGCCTGGTCCCTCCCATGCTGTCCGCCGCGCTGCCCAGCGTGACCCTGCAGTCGACGGCACGGGAGCTGGCCGCGGGGCTGCGCATGGCGCGCAACCTCGCCATCACCAGGCAACGGCCCACCGCCCTGCTGCTCGACCTGGAAACCCGCAGCTACCGGATCCAGGGCCGTTCGCACCACCATCCCATTCCCCGAGGGATGATGGTGGAACTGCTCACCACTCGTTCAGAGCTTGGTACCGGCGGACAGGCAGGCATTCGCTTCTTCGCCGATGGCGGCTCAACCGGTGGCCGCATCACCTTGCGGAGAGACCACCTTTCCCTCGCCATCGAGGTGGATTGGCTCACCGGTGGAATCAGTGTGCTGAAGCCGGAGCCCCACCGGTGATGAAAGGAAAACAACGCGGCTTTTCCCTGCTGGAGGTACTGGTGGCTTTTGCAATCCTGGCGGCCTCCCTGGGCATTCTCTACCAGGCTTTCGGAAACAGCCTGAATCATCTTGGAACGACCGCCCATCGCCAGGCCGCGCTGATCCTGGCGCGCTCCCTGATGACCGAGCAGCTCGCCGACGGTGCCCTAGAGGAACGCACCGTCACCGGGCGGGAGGGCCCCTTTTCCTGGCGATTCCGGGTCCGGCCGGTGGAGGTGGAACCCCGGCAGCGCCAACTTCATCCCTTCAGGGTAGACATGCTGTTTCGCTGGCGCGAAGGACGGCATGACCGGCAATTGGTACTGACCACCCTGAGGCTTGACCGGCGATGACCCCGAAGGCGCCAAAAGGTTTCACGCTCATCGAGCTGGTCATCGCACTCACCCTGGTGGGAATGGCCACCAGCCTGCTCTATGCAGCACTCCACTACGGCAGCAGGGCATGGCATCAGGGAGAGCGGCTGGCACAACGGCAGGCGACCATCGCCCTGGTTTGGCAACGAGTGGACGAACTCCTGCGCACCACCGGCAATTCCGCTGTCGAGCTGCCCGGCCGGGACAAGGACCACTATCTGTTTTCCGGTGATGACAAAGGGGTGGAGTTCCTGGCCACCATGTCCCGCGAAACCGGGGTTGGTCGCTATATCGTGCGCCTGGAACCACGGCAAACCGATGGCCACCAGCAGCTGGTGTTACGCCGCTGGCTGTACCACCCCGAAGTGGTCGACGGTTCCGCCTCCCTGCCCGCCTGGACTCCCTATGGAAAGAGTGGCGGCACCGCTTCCGGGCCGCCGGAGCGAGGCGCCGCGGGAGGTCTGTGGTACGCCGAGTCGGTACTGGTGGAACACCTGCGACGCCTCTCTCTTTCCTATCGGAAGGCCGGACAGGATACGAGATGGCAGGGCGAATGGAAGGAACGGAAAGAGCTTCCCGCACTGCTTCGCCTGGAAATCGAAGATAACCGGGGCCGCTGGCCCATCATGGTATTTGCACTCCCATCGACATGAGCCAGCTCACACAGAATGGCGAACGGGGACTGGCGCTGTTGCTGGTGCTTTGGGTCGTGGTACTGCTGGCAGTGATGGCTACGGCGTTGACCCGCACCCAGCGGGTACATATCGCCATGATCCGGAACCTGGAAAGCCAGGTTGCGGCACGAGAACTGCTCGAAGCCGGGATCCGGTTCATGATGGCGCAACTGGAATTCCGGGGCAGACCGGATACTGAAAATCCATGGCCAGTGGATGGCAGGTTGCATCTCTGGTCCTTTGCCGGACACAGGTTGTGGGTAGGGGCCGAACCCGAAGCAGCCCGTCTCGACATCAATCTCGCCGATGGAGACACCCTTGAAGCTCTTCTGCTCGCCCTCCGCATGGACCGGCAACAGGCAACCGCGTTGCGGGACGCCATTCTCGACTGGCGGGACGCCGATCACCTTCCCGGGCCGTTCGGCGCCGAAGACGAAGATTATCTCGCCTCCGGCCGGCCGGTCGGTGCACGCGACACTCCCCTGGCTTCCATACAGGAGCTGGCGCTGGTGGAAGGAATGTCGCCGGATCTGCTGCGGTCGCTGGCACCCCTGGTGACCACCCACGGTGACCAAGGGGGGGTGGATCCCCGCTTCGCCCATGATGCAGTGCGCCAGGCGCTGGAAAGCAGCGCCCCGCCATCCATGGGCTGGCGTTCCAGACAAACCTCTCCGGCCCACCATCGCTTCCGGCTCTACGTGGAACTGGAAAGCGACAGTGGCGCCATCCTCCGTCGAAACATCGTGGTGGATACCCGCTTTCCCACTTCCCGGGGTTACCGGGTGGTGGCATCGGATCTTCGTCCCGGCTGGTCCCTTCCCCGCACAGAAACCGAGAAGGGGTACCCGGCGCCATGAGGAAATCTATCGAAAAACGACTTGAGACCCGGTGGCGGGGATTTGCCGACTGCCTCGGAAAATTGCCCGGCGCCAGATTCCTGCTTCCCAATGCACCGCTGGTAGTGAAGATAGATGCGGAAGGGCACTCTGCGTCCATTCACCATCTCGGGCAGCTCCTGGGCACCCTCTCGCTGTTTTCCCTGGCCGAAGACAGCCGGCAGCCATCCCTGTTGCACCTGATTCGAAAACGGCCCGTGATCCTCGTTCTGCCCGAAAGCTGGGTGCTGCAGCGGCGCCTGACACTGCCTGCGGCGGCCCGGGGCAACCTGCGGCAGGTGGTTGGGTTCGAGCTGGATCGACTGACCCCTTTCGGAGAAGAACAGGCTTATTTTGACGCAAGAGAATTGTCTGCTACCCCTGAGAAAATCCGGGTGGAGCTGCTGGTGGTGCCCCGCCCCCGGGTCCAGCCCTGGATCGGTGCACTGGAGCGGCACGGCGCGGGGACAAGAGGCCTGGCGGTCAGTGGCAATGACGCCGGAATCAACCTGCTACCGCCTCACCAGCGCCATGCTCCAGGACTCGTGGCCCGCCTGGCGGGCTCCCTCCCTTTGCTGGCGCTGTCGGCCGTTGCCGGATCGGCACTCTGGCTGCCCCTCTGGCAGGCGCACCACCAGTTGGAAGCGTTGAAGGCAGAGGAAGCTCGCTTGCGCGTAGCGTCCACCGAGGTACTGGACCTGCAACGGCGGCTGGAGCACCAGCTGTCAGAACTGGAAAAGACGGCGGAACGCTGGAAAAGCGCCGCTGAACCGCTCGAACTCCTCGCCCAGCTCAGCCGGCTTCTGCCCCGGGACACCTTTCTGCGGCAATTGCGACTGGAGGGGAACCGGCTCATATTGCAGGGCCTGTCGACGCAGGCTTCCCAGCTCATCGCCCTGTTGGAGAGCTCGCCGGCCTTCGAACACGCCCGCTTTCTGTCACCCATCACCCACCAGGAGGGGAAGGAGCTGTTCCATCTGACGGTGGGCTATCACCCTTCATCAGGGAGAGCAGACCATGAGTGACGGTACAAGACACCGTAACTGCACTCCTTTGCTGATCATGCTGTTCTCGTTCGCGAGTCTCCTGCTGCTCCTGATCCTGCTTCCCTGGTGGTCCCAGTGGCAGAAAGACCGGGAGCAGGCTGCGGTGATCTCTGCGCGCATCGCCCGATACCGCGCCCTGCTCGATAGCAGGTCACGCCTGGAGGCGGGACTGAAAGAGATCGATACCCGGCTGAAGCAGTCGGGATACTTCATGGAAGCAACCAGCCCGGAAGTGGCTGCCGCCGAACTCCAGAACCGGGTCAAGGCCGTCGTCACACGAGCTGGTGGCACCCTGGTGAGCAGCGAGGTGCTGAACGCGGAAAAGGAACCGGGCTGGGTGGGGGTGAAGGTGCGCATGACCGGTGACGACGACGCCCTCTCCCGCACCCTGTTGGCACTGCGCCGCACCCGCCCCGTGGTGCTGGTGGAGGCCCTTACCGTACGCGGTCAGGTTCGTTATCGCCGCCAGGGTGACCGAATGGTCCCGCAGTCGGCCCCTCCCCTCGATATCGGCTTTCAGGTGGTCGGTCGCACATGGAGGAAGTCGCCGTGAACAAGGCCAGGAAGCGTATTTTGCAAATCATCCTCTTTCTGATATCGATGCCCTGGAAAGCCTGGGGCAGTGGCCTGGAAAGCCGGATCGATTCGGTCCTGCAACAGCTATCCCAGCACGGCTCCATGGCCCCCGCCGAAGTCGACCCGGTAATCCTGCGGCATCCTCTCTTCATCCCCGGCCGCCGGCCTCTGGAACAAAATGGTGACCCACGCCGCCGAGAGCTTCACCAACCCTTGGGAAAAACGGTATTGAAGGCGGTGATACGGGAACGCCAGCGCATCTATGCCCTGATCTCCCGAGGGAATCATTCCCTGCAGGCCGTCCTGGAAGGTGACCTTCTGGATGGAGCACGCGTGGTTCGTATCCTGCCCGACCGGCTGGTGTTGCAGCGGGATGGAGCACAACGGACATTGCGCCTCTATCACTATCCACCGATCCGGCCAGGCCGGGAGGATCCATCCTCCTCGGGTCACGTCAGGCCGGCAACGAGAGCGGGTGGCAAAGAGAAACCTGGAGGCCAGCCATGAAAGCACATCCATCACGAGCCCGGCATCTTTTGCGCCTGCCGACGGTTCTGTTGGCGGTTTGGCTGGTGTCTGGCTGTGAAAGCCTGGAAAAATTGCCGGGAACCGGCGAACTGGAACGGCATCCTCTGCCTGCAAGATCGGTACAGAAAAGTTCCGGTACGCTGGAGGTGAAACAGGGAACCGGACTCTCCCGCTCCCTGGAGCAGGCAGGCCGGCGGAACCAGGTCTCCCCGGAAGCCTGGCAGGTGGCCGGCAGCGGCCGGTTCATTCACCCCCCCAAGCCGCTGGAGAGACGGCCTGCCCAAACCACCCCGGAAGATCAGGTATTGCTCAATTTCGAGGACACCGATATCCGGGAAGTGGTGAAGGTGATTCTCGGCGACATGCTGCAGCTCAACTACATCCTGGATCCCGCGGTGCGCGGCGGCGTCACCATGCAGACCGCAGCGCCCATCGCCCGGAAAGACCTGCTGCCCACCCTGGAAACCTTGCTGCGAATGAACAATGCCACTCTGGTGAAGAACGGGGAGCAATACCAGGTGATACCCGTGCTCAAAGCCACCCACGGGCTGCTTACTCCGCGCCTGGCACAGGAGAGCCGGCCACTTCCCACCGGACACAATCTGATCATTCGCCCACTCCATCACGTGAGCGCGGAGGAGATGAGCGAAATTCTCAAACCTCTGACGCACAAAGACAGTATTCTGCGCGTGGATCCCAGGAGAAACCTGTTGATCCTTGCCGGCACATCGAAGGAGCTGGAACAGATCCTGTCGGTGATCGACACCTTCGACGTGGACTGGCTGCAGGGCATGTCGGTGGGATTCTTCCCGCTGGAGAACGCCCGCCTGGAACAGGTGCAGCAGGAACTGGACGTTGTATTGGGAAGCGAAGCCGGCAAGGCGTTGGGCGGCCTGGTACACATCACGCCCATACCCAGCGCCAACGGCTTCCTGGTGGTTTCACGGCAGCACGATTACCTTGAGGAGGTGGGCAAGTGGATCCGGCAGTTCGATCGCATGTCCCAGGCCAGCGAAGAGCGACGCATCTTCATCTACCGGGTCCGCAACGGCAAAGCCGAGACCCTGGCCCAGCTGCTCAACGATCTGTTCGCCAACAGGCGCACCACCCATGCCATCCAGGCCACCGTCGCTCCTGGACAGGTTCCCGTCACCCTGACCACAGGAGGCGACGAAACCGCCGCCCGGCCCGGCAGCGTCAAAATGGAGACCGCCGAGATCGGCAACAGCGAACCTGTCGAAGGAGAATTGCTCGCCAACGAGCTACGGGTGGTGGCCGACAACGAACACAATACCCTGTTGATACTGGCCACCGCCGCGGACTATCGGCGCATGCTGGATACCCTGCAGCAACTGGACATCATCCCCTTGCAGGTGCACATCGAGGCCACCATCGTCGAGGTGGCCCTGAAGGGAAAGCTCAAATATGGCATCTCCTGGTTCTTCAAGGGTGGTGTCGGCGGCTACCAGAGCGTGGGTGGCGTGGGCGGCAGCACCACCGGCATCGATCTCACCGGCGGCATCAAGAGTTTGGCGGAGGGCTTCAACTGGTCGCTCATCGACAGCACCGGCGCGGTGCGCGCCATACTCAATGCCTTCGCCAACGACTCCCTGGTCAATGTTCTTTCCGCCCCTTCGGTGATGGTTCTGGATAACCAGGAGGCGATGATCCAGGTGGGTGACGAGGTGCCCACCCTCACCCAGCGACAGGGTACCGAGGGCAATGCCGTAATCGAGTCGGTGGCCTATCGGAACACCGGCATCATCCTCAAGGTGAAACCGCGCGTGAACCCGGGAGGCCTTGTGACCATGGAGATCACCCAGGAGGTGAGCGCCGTGGCCAATACCGAGGTGGCCACCAACCAGCCCACCATCCAGACCCGGAGAATCAGCAGCACCGTGGCGGTCCAGAGCGGCCAGACGGTGGTTCTCGGGGGCCTCATCCGTGACAAGCGGACCAATGCCCAGGGCGGCGTGCCCGTGCTTTACAAGCTGCCCGTTGTGGGAGCCCTGTTCGGTGAAACGGAAAAGAACAGCGAACGGGTGGAACTGGTGGTGGTACTCACCCCCAGAGTGATCACCAGTGCCGAGGACGCCTTGGCCATCACCCGTGATTTCCGAACCCGGATGCAGGGCCTGAAACAGGAGTTCCTCGAGGAGGCTGGCGTGACAGAAGAGCGGGATCATCCGGCCGCCGAAAAAATCCACCGCGAGGGAGTGAACAACAGCACAGAAATACCGGGAAGCCTCTGATCTAATCCTGGACGAAGCGAAAGTCCGCAGCCGATAGCATGGAGCTAGATGCGAATTCACGGGCAAGATCAGGGCTTCCCAGGCGCAGAGTCGGAGAATAGACAAGCTACCCTCCATTCTGTGTAGGAATAACTTGCCACGAAGCATTACAATGTCGTCGCCCTGCCGCTAGGCAGGCGAGAGGCCGCCGCTTACGATGAATCTCAAGCAGGAAAAAGACGAACTCATTTCCATCCTCTGGAAACTGAAGAACGCGACATTGGCGAGCCAGCCACGCCCGGTGGATTTCAGTCAGCTGCTCCACGACCGGAACTTCCGCTCCGACTTCATCGAACAGGCAGCCAACTCCTCCTACAGTGAAATTAGGCACGCAGCCAAAAGGGCCCGTGAGCTGGATGCGCGGGGGCCGCTGGAATAGGCGAGGATGGTGCCCAGGGCCGGACTCGAACCGGCATGAGGTTGCCCTCGAGGGATTTTAAGTCCCTTGCGTCTACCAGTTTCGCCACCTGGGCAGGGCATGGGATCCTGAAAATGCTGCCGGGATTCTACAGAACCCCCCGATACATGGAAAGAATCCCCCATTGGGAATTGGAGCATTTACAAAATCCCTTGATTGGCAGAAGATTGAGCCGCCTATGAATTCGTGGCGACAACACGGTTTTCCAGTGTTCGAGCACCCATGACCGCCATCGACAAACTATCCCGCATCCTGGGCAAGGCCATCACTTGGGCCTTTTCAGGTGCTTTGTATGGCGGTTTCTTCATTGGCATGTTCGGTTACCTGGTCATGCATTATAGCCACGCCAGCTGGACTCCTTACCTGCTGGCCCCACTGATCTCGGGCATGGTCATCGCTGCCTTCTTCGGCAGCATGCTGGTGGCGTTGGGAGGCACCTTGAGTGGCATTCTTACCGCCATTTCCTACCAGATCCTGCTGGCCGATGTCCGTAACCCTTTGTTGCTCATCGGTATCGCGTTCCTGGTGGGAATGTTGGGAGGTAGCTTCTTCACCCGCCGAGAGATCCATGAGTCCCAGCCTTTGGCACAGGCGGTGGCCGGGTTGCTCAGCGGCCTGGTTTCCGGCCCCATCCTCTTTTTGGTGGCGCGTTCTCTGAATATCGACGAGGTGGTGACCGCCCTAAGCGCCCTTTCGGTCTCTCTGGTTGGGTTGTTCTACGTAGTGGCGATCAAGTATCTGCCTGCCGGATTGCGCGGTGGCTTGGCAGAGAAGATCGGCGGTCCCCTGGTTTCGGGCATCATCGCCGCAGCGGTGGCAGCGGTCTTCTGGCTCATCGGGGAAAGCTATATGGTGATTCCCATCTATAGCCAGGAGAGCAGCTACCAGGCGATCCTGGATTCCACCCCCTTTGGACTGCTGGGGGGCGCCCTGGGAGGCGCTTTCGGCGGTGCCATGCTGGAGATCATGGGAATCCGCCTGGAAGAGCACATCACCTGATCCCCACTACCTTGGTCCATCGGTTGGAGGGGAAGCTCACCACCACCCGGAGACCACCCCCAGGGCGATTCTCAGCCCATACCTGGGCTTCATGCAGCTCGGCAATGCGCCGTACGATAGCCAGCCCCAGCCCGGTCCCTTCCGCCTGTCGTGCCGCCTCCGCGGTGCGATAGAACCGGTCGAACAGTTGCCCCAGTTGTTCCTCGGGGACTCCGGGACCGTTGTCCAGCACTTCCAGCTGCAGACGGCCCTTTCGTCTGGCCGCCCTGACCACCACCTGGCCGCCCACCCGGCCATACTTCACGGCATTGCTCAGCAGGTTGTGAAGCAGCATTTGCAGCAATTCCGGCTCCATGGCGATGCGAACGTCCCATCGGGTTCGGTAGGTGATCTCCATGTGCTTCGCCTCTGCTTCCGGTATCACCGAAGTGAGACACTGAGCCAGCGCCTCCTGAAGGCTCGCCTGGCGCTCCACGTGGGTGACCTCTTTCGCGTCCAGCCTTGCCAAGTGCAACAACTGCGACAACAAGGCCGACATGCGCGCCATGCTCTGCTCCAGCAATTTACCCGAGCGGCGCATCTCTTCCAGGTCCCTGCCCTCGCTCACCACATGTCCCAGGTTGCGCATGGCGGCCAGTGGATTGCGCAGCTCGTGCGCGGCATTGGCAGTGAAGGCCCGCTCTGACTCCAAGGTGGCTCGCAGCCTTTCCAACAGATGGTTGATCTCCTCAACTACCGGGAGCACTTCCCGGGGAACCCCTTGCAGCGAAACTGGTTGCAAGTTTCCGGGACGGCGGCGGGCGATCTGCTGACTCAGCCGGGCCAGGGGACGAAGGCCCCGCCAGATGGCAAGCCAGAGCACCAGCAAGATCAAGGGGATGACAAGCATCTGTACGTGCAACAGGTGATTACCGATCTCGTGCGACAGATAGGTGCGCAGGTCATCCCGCTGAGCCACGAAGACTCTGTACCGATTCTCTTCATCCGCCTGGGAGGCGATACGCCACTCATGGCCATCTCGCTGCAGGGTCTCGATATAGCTGCTTCCCAGATCCTCCCAGATCTCCGTATATCCCGGCATGGGCTCGCCGAGCACGGTTTTTCGATCACGACCCGACAACCAGATATAGACGGTCACCTCTTCTTTCTTGTCCTGGATGGAAACGACAGACTGCTCATCGCCGGCAAAGGGCAGCAGGGGCGGGTTGGAAAAGTTCTTGATCCAGGCATTTTCCAATCCTCGAGCCGTCTCCAACGCCAGCCAGGCATCGTTCTGCCGATTCTCCCGAATCATCAACATGGTGGTACGCAGAAGATCCGAAGCCATGATGAGCTGCCAGGCATCCAGCACCTCCTCGGCCTCCTTGTCCACCTGCCGGAACACCGAATAGACCACGAACACCATGCTGGCCACCATGGCCAAAGCCAGAGTGAGCAGCAGCCGCCGTTGCAGGGAAGGAGCCAGCCAATCAGGGCGCATCAGCATCCAGGAACAGATAGCCCACGCCCCTTACGGTTTTGATGCACTGGGCGCCCAGCTTGCGCCTCAGGTGGTGGATGTGCACATCCAGCACGTTGCTGGAGGCATCCTCCTCCGAATCGCCCAGGAAGGTGCGCAGCAACCTTTCCCGGCTCAACACCTTGCCCTTGTTCTCCATGAAATAGCGCAGCAGCTTCAGCTCCGTGGGCGAGAGATGAACCGCCTTTCCTTCCCGCTCCACCTGTGCCGACTGGGGATCGAACCGGATACCCGCGCCCTGGAGAATATTGGACGAACGTCCGTCCATACGGCGGATCACGGCACGGATCCGGGCCGCCAACTCATCCAGGGAATAGGGTTTTTGCACGTAATCGTCGGCCCCCAGCTCCAGGCCACGAATGCGCTTGTCCAGTTCGTAACTGGCGGTGATGATGATCACCGGAATGTCGTCCCCCTGCTCACGCAGATTCCGCAGCAATACCAAGCCGTCACCATCGGGCAGCCCGAGGTCCAGCAGCAGGCAGCGATAGTCTCCCTGGCGCAGGGATTCCCGAACTCCGTTCATGCCAGGCATCCAGTCCACCACGAACCCACGCTGCCCCAATCCGAGGCAAGCGCTTTGCGCCAGCAGTTCGTCGTCCTCCACCAGAAGAATGTTCACGGAATGCCCTCCGGTATTCCCTGATCCCTTTCGACAAATCGGTGGCCGGGCGGCGGTTTTCTTCGGCTCCCTGCCCCTTCGAGAAGACGTTGCGGTGTCGCTTCTTCCAGGATGGATCAGAGGTGTTTTCAAAGCTTAGCCCATTTCCAAGGCATTTTTCCGTGCCGCCAACGATAAAAACCCCGCACCACTCTCGCGGCGCGGGGGTCGCCTTGGACAGCAGACCTATTTCAACTCGTTCTCATGACAGAGCTCACAGGTGACCGGCGTCCCCTTGGCCAGGAAAACCTGTTTGTTGCCATGTTCATCCTTGGCCAGGGTACGGTCAGTGGCAACCCGGGAGAGCACGCTGCCCTCACCCCGCTGGCCATGGCAAGCCCGGCAGGCATCCTTGTTCTTCTCCGCCAGCTCCTCGTGACCGCCCATGGAGAAGCTGGTGTCTCCCACCGGGTGCATGCCATGGGGGCCATCCAGGGTATTCCCGAGGTCTCCGTTATGGCAGGTGCTGCACTCCACGATGGGCCCGGCATGCCCCTGCAGCCCTTCCGCCGCCCGATTGTCGTTGGCGAAGGGATTGGCATTGGGCCAGATGGCATGGGTGCTGCCATGGCAACCTTCGCAGAATACGCCGCCATGCCCCTTGCCTTCACCGGCTCCACTGAGCCGGTAAAGCGGCTCGTCGGAGGCGAAGCGGGAGTCGGGGAAATCCAACAGCTGCAGCCGGGTGTCTCCCCCGTAGCTCACATGTTCCGGCAGAGCATAGGCCATGCGGGCCCGCAGCCCGTCTGGATTGCCCCAGGTATCGGTAGTGTTCATCAGCAGATCGGCGAGAGCACCCTGTTTGCGCAACTGGGCCACCTGCAGCACGTCACCGACATGACAGGACTGGCACTTGGGCTCGCTGGCCCAGGGAACTCGGCGGCTCCAGTCCGGACTGCCGTTGTCGGGGAAATTGGCGCTGAAGTCCTCACCCACCTGCGACGCCTGTCCGTGGCAGTCCTGGCACACGATGCCCCCCTCCGCCATGGCACCACGCAGGCACTTGGTGCGCTTGCCAGGATGGCAGGCGTAACAGGTCTGTTCCAGGATGGCCTGGGTCTGCTGTGGCGTGCGCTGGTCGAAAGTAGGCATGTCGGGAAACAGGTTCCGGAAGACCCCGTCCACATCCTTCGGGCTGTTTCGCAGGTTCCCGTGATGCCCGTGCATCACGCGGGACATGCTGTGATGCCTGGTCTGCTCCTTGCCGTTGTCGTCATTTGGCCCGAGCTGTGCCAGATCCAGCGCCGGAGAATAATGACAATTGGCACAGACCACCGCGCGCCTTGCGTCAAGGGAGGTACCATTTTTTTCGTCGTGCAGACGCAGGATATTGATTTTGGAAGCATTCAACGCGATCTGCTCAGGGGTGTCCCCCGGCGCGTAATGGGGATCCTTGGGATCCGAGGTGTTGATATTGGCACCGTCGATGAAGTCGGCATTGCTGTAATGGTTGGCCACATCATCACACTGGAACCCCAGACCCAACCCGATACAGACGTCGGCATCCAGGTGACAGGTCTGGCAATCCGCCTCGGAAGCCACTGGCACCACCACGTCATTCTGTGCCAACAGATTTCCCTGTGCATCCCTTGCCTCCACCCGCATCAAGGGATAGGCGTTTCGACGCCCCTGGTCGTCCACAGGGGTGATCGGAATCCCCTCGGCAACGAAACGTCGGAAGTTTCCCGCTTTGTAGCCAAAGGGAAAATTCATGAAAAAGGGCAGATCCTGATAAAAGCCGTGGAATGGTTGGGGGTCGTTGGCACTGTAGGGCGCCAGCTTGCCCGGCATGGTGGCCTGGTCAGCAGTGAGCGTGCCATCGCCCAGGTAAAGCCGTTCCACGTCGGGCGCCGGCAGACCCAGCAGATAACCGAGGGTGGTGTGGCGCAGGGGAAAGCCGGCCAGCACGCCCGGTGGGTAGAGGCTGTCATAGGCCAGGAAACCCAGCAGATCGGTGCCATCGCCGATCTCGTCCCAGAAATTGGCCTTATAGATCCCCTTCGCCAGGTCATTTTCGCTGGTGGTGTTGATGGAATCGGTGGCCAGCACGCCCTTGGAAGGATCATCAGGGTCGACGATATTGCCGGTCGCCGCCCTGTAGGTCACCGAGATCCCATCCGCCCGGGTGAGGTGTTTGGGTTCCTTGCCCTTTTGCAACACCTGGGCGTGCAAGACATTATAGGGTGGAAGGATGCTGAAGATCCGGTAATCCTGGTCGGCGCAGTGCATGCCGAGATCATTGGCTGCCAGCACAGTGAAGTCACCACTCAGGGGTGGAGGGTTGTCGGGGGGAGGATTGTCCCCAGGAGGCTGGCCGCCACCGTTGTCACAATCGGAAGGAGCATCCTTCACGCGTTGGTCATCGGAGCTGCCGTCGGCAGACTGCACCGCATGCACTGAACAGGGGACACTGCCCCCGATCTGCACTTTCAGTTTCCATTCTTTGTCTTTCACCCGAACGCTCCCGAGCGGCTGTCCTCCCGAACCGGTAAGCGTCACGGTGGCACCTTTCTGCCCTTTCCCCTTCACCTCCAAGCGCGCCTTTTCGGGCTTCCATTTCGCCTCCTTGATGTGTACCCGGCGGCTCTCCGGCTCATGATCGTGATCCGCGATGGATATCGCAGGCAGCAATACCAGCAGACCGGCCTGCAACAACAGGTACAATGGTTTCATGGCACCCACCCTCCTCGTTCGGTTTGGATACAGGCCAGATCATGGCAGGGGCAAATTAAGGCCCACTTAAAATCCCATCATTTCCCTTGGACCCAAGCAGGGACACGAGATCCAGGTCACGAACCACACTGAGATGGTGACTGAAGTCACACCACCGAAAGGCCATGTCAGTTACCAGTTGCTGGTGCGAGTGTCCCACGCTGTCCGGTTACGCGTGGGGGCGTTGGGCACCCAGACCCTGGAGGCCGGCTGGTATCTCTACACCGGCAGCGCCCGCCGCAATCTGGCTGCACGCATCCAACGTCACCTGCACAGGAGCAAGCGCAAACGCTGGCACATCGATTACCTGTTGCTGAGCCCGGGTGTCGAAGTGGTGCGGGTCTTCACCTCCTCGAAAGAGGAGTGCCAATGGAACCAGGCCACCGGGGGCGAAGTGGTGATTCCCGGCTTCGGCGCCAGTGACTGCCGGCAAGGATGTGGAGCCCATCTGCTACGAATCGGGGAAACCCAGGCTATCCGGCTGCTGGAGCGTTGAAGCCGGGAACAGTTTCGATGGCACCCGGGGGTATTACCGTCGGGCGCGAAGCGGGTTGCCAAGAACACGGCTGGCCCCTATTCTCAAAACCAGAGGAGGAGAGTTCATGCGGATCTTGCACACCATGCTGCGGGTTGGAGACCTGCAGCGCTCCATCGATTTCTACACCCAGGTACTGGGGATGAAGCTGCTGCGACAGAAGGACTACCCGGAAGGGCGCTTCACCCTGGCCTTCGTGGGCTACGAGGACGAGTCCCGGCAGGCGGTGCTGGAGCTCACCTACAACTGGGATATCCATGAATACGAGCTGGGCACCGGATTCGGCCACATTGCCATCGGGGTGGATGACGTCCACCAGGCCGCCCGGGCCGCGCAGGAGCGGGGGGCCAGGATCATCCGCGAACCAGGCCCGATGAACGCCGGCACCACCATCATCGCCTTCATCGAGGATCCCGACGGTTATCCCATCGAGCTGTTGGAAGACCGCTGGGCAAAACAGGAATCCCGGGGGTAGCGGACGTGGACCTCACCGCCATCCTCACCATCGGCTTCGTGGTGGCCCTGCTCGGCTGGTTCCTTTACATGGGGCATGCGGCCAAAGCAGCGGTGGGACGCTCGGTGAGCTTCCTGCGCCAGCAGATCCCGGAGCTGGATGGAGACGGCCCCATGCTGGTCTACTGCTACAGCCCACGATGCGGACCCTGCCGCCACATGACGCCAGTGATGGACCAGCTGGCCGAGGAGACGGGGCGGGTGTTCAAGTTCGACGTCAGCCGCAACCTGGAGCTGGCCCAGGAGATCGGCATCCGCGCCACGCCCACCATCCTGCTGGTGGACGCAGGCGAGGTGCGGCAGGTGCTCATCGGTGCCCAATCACCGACCAAGCTGCGCCAACTCCTCAACTCCCCAGCATGATCCATATCCCGCCACAGGCGGCATTCACTCATGACCGCAGGCCGGGCCTCAACCCGAAGTCCGATTCTGGCTCCATCGGACCAAAGCCCGATCCTTGAACGAGAACCATCCGCTGATACAAGGCGGGCCTGAGCCATGACAATCGGGTGTCAGGAGCGTTCCTCCATGGAAGCAGGGGTTGAACCCAATATCAGAAATTCATATTTTACTGATATTCATCCGACCGGAGAGTCCTCATGAAAAAAATCCTGCTGCTCGGCCTCCTCCTGATGCTTCCCCTGCGCGCCGGCGCCGAGGTGGCACTGCTGGTGCACGGTTACCTCAGCAACTCCGCCACCTGGGAGCTGAGCGGCGTCAATGCCGCCCTGCGCCAGGCGGGCTGGCAGTATGGTGGCAACTACGCTTTTTCGCCAACGGGCCTGGTGGACCGCACCCTACCCGCCGCGCGGCACTCCAAGCGCACTTTCTATACCTTGGACGTGCCCTCCCTGGCACCGCTGCCGATCCAGGCGGCCTGGATCGAGGCTGCACTGAACCGGATCGCCGCCGAGCATCCGAATGAGGCCGTGACCCTGGTGGGCCACTCCGCCGGCGGGGTGGCCGCCCGGCTGACACTGGTCCGCCATGGTACCGGGCCAGTGAAGCGGCTGGTGACCATTGCCGCGCCTCACTTGGGCACCGACCGGGCGGTGAAGGCACTGGACGCGGTGGACGACGACGGGTTCTTCGGTCCCATCAAGGAATGGATCGTGAAGCGGGAGATCGGCAAGGGGCTCTACCGTACCCTGGAACTCTCCCGCGGGGTGCTGTTCGACTTGGTGCCGCCGGCCCCCGGCACCCTGCTGTGGTGGCTCAATGGCCAGCTCCACCCGGATATCGAGTATGTCTCGGTGGTGCGCAGCGCCGGTTACTTCATCGCCGGAGATCTGCTGGTACCCCCCTTCAGCCAGGACATGAACCGGGTGCCGGCCCTGGCAGGGCGCTCCCAGGTCTACATCACCATCCAGGGACACCAGCTCACGCCCGCGGATGGTCTGCTGCTGGCCAGGATACTGTAGTAGGAGGCGCGTCCCCGCGCCGAACGACGAAGGCACCCCACGCCTTCCCGGGTTCGCGGCGGGGGCCCTGCTCCCACAGGTTCACGGATGGGGCGGGATCACCGGGGTGGGCGGCTTCACGTCGGCATTCTGTGCCCGGTGACGCAGAGCGTGGTCCATGAGCACGATGGCCAGCATCGCCTCCACGATGGGCACGGCACGAATGCCCACGCAGGGGTCGTGGCGCCCCTTGGTGACCACCTCCACCGGCCTCCCCTCCACATCCAGGGTCTGACCGCCCAGGCGGATGCTGGAGGTGGGCTTGAAGGCCACCCGCGCCAGGATCTCCTGGCCGGACGAGATGCCCCCCAGGATGCCGCCGGCATTGTTGCTGAGGAAGCCTTCCGGCGTCATCTCGTCCCGGTGCTCGGTGCCCTTCTGGCGCACCGATTCGAAGCCGGCACCGATCTCCACCCCCTTGGCAGCGTTGATGCTCATCAGCGCGTGGGCGATGTCGGCATCGAGACGGTCGAACACCGGCTCACCCCAACCCGGCGGCACCCCGGTGGCCACCACGGTCACCTCGGCGCCCACCGAGTTACCCTCCTTGCGCAGGGCGTCCATGTAGGTCTCCAGCTCCGGCACCTGGTCGGCGTCGGGCCAGAAGAAAGGGTTCTGCTCCACCGGCTCCCAGGAGAAGCCGCGCGGACGGGCCTCGCCCAGGGCCGACAGATAACCGCGGATCTCCACCCCGTAGCGCTGACGCAGATATTTCCTGGCGATGGCCCCGGCAGCCACCCGCATGGCGGTCTCCCGCGCCGAGGAGCGGCCGCCCCCGCGGTAGTCACGAATCCCGTACTTTTGCAGGTAGGTGTAGTCAGCATGCCCGGGGCGGAACCGGGCCGCGATCTCGGAGTAGTCCTTGGAACGCTGGTCGGTGTTGTGGATGATCAGCCCGATAGGGGTACCGGTGGTCCTGCCCTCGAACACCCCGGAGAGGATCTGCACCAGGTCCGGCTCACGCCGCTGCGTGGTGTGGCGGCTCTTGCCGGGACGGCGCCGCTCGAGGTCGGGCTGGATGTCCGCCTCGCTCAGCTCCATCCCGGGAGGGCAGCCGTCGACGATACAGCCGATGGCCGGACCATGGCTCTCCCCAAAGCTGGTGACGGTGAAGAGCTTGCCGATGCTGTTGCCCGACATCAGTTCTCGGCCAGCAGGGCGTTGATCTTCTCCAGCTCCTTTTCGGTGAGCACGCCGGCGGCCCGCTTGAGCGCCAGCACGGAGGTGACATAGGTGTAACGCGCCTTGGCATGATCCCGCAGGGCCCGGTAATAGTCCCGCTGGGCGTTGAGCACGTCCACCATGGTACGGGTGCCCACGTCGAAGCCCGCCTTGGTGGCGTCCAGCGCGCTCTTGGTGGAGACGATGGCCGCCGCCAGGGATTTCACCGCGCTGATGCTGGCCTGCAGGGCGCGGTAGGCGTTGCGTACCTGCTTGTCGGCCTCGCGGCGGGCCTGGTCCAGCCGCTCCTGGGCGGCGATGAGGTTGGCCCGGGCCTGGCGGGTGGCTGCCTCCACGCCTCCCCCCTGGTAGATGGGCACGTTGAGCTGCACTCCGATGGCGCCGGAGCGGGTGTCGTCGAACAGGGCGTTCTCCCGGTCGCTGTGGCTGAGGCCGTAGCTGCCGAACAGGTCCAGGGTGGGATAGTGGCCGGAGCGCTGTGCCTCCACTTCCCGTTGCGCCACCTGGGCGGCATCGGACGCCGCCTTCACATCAGGACTGTTTTTCATCGCCATGGCGCTCCATTCCTCGATGTCGGCCGGCATGGGCGGCTCCAGCGGGATCTTCTTCTTCAGGTCCGCCAGCTTCTCGGGGCGCACGCCCAGGATCTGCCGCAACGCCTCCCAGGCATTGTCCAGATCGTTGATGGCCAGGATCTCGTTGGTCACCGCCTGATCGTAGCGCGCCTGCGCTTCGTGCACCCCGGTGATGGCGATGAGCCCCACCTCGAAGCGCTGCTTGGCCTGTTCCAGCTGGCGCGCCGTGGCCTTCTTGTCGGCCTGCACGAAGGTGAGGGTCTCCTGGGCGGTGAGCACGTCGAAATAGGCCTTGGAGACCCGCAGCATCAGGTCCTGCTGCTGCGCGCGGTAGACCGAGGCTGCCTGCTCCACCTGCCATTCGGACTGTTCCAGCCGCACCAGCCGGTCCCGACGATAGATGGGCTGGTTGAGACCCACCGAGAGATCGGTGGTGCCGAAGTTGTCCGACTTGCCGCCGGAAGGATCATAGCGGTTGTAGGCGGCGTCTCCCGTGATGGAGATCTGCGGCAGCAACTGGGAGAGCGCCAGCGGTTTGGCTTCCTGCTGCGCCTTGAGGGTGGCGGCCGCCTCCCGCAGTACCGGGTCCCGTTCCAGCGCCAGCTTGTACACTTCCAGCAGGTCTTCCGCCAGGGAGCCCTGCGACAGGGCCAGCAGCAGAGAAGCGAGAATCGTTTTCTTCATTGTCTTTTCTCCTGATCTTTCTGCATGGGGCCCACCACCGTCTGCGGATCCACCCGCCTGCCCCTCAGGTTCATGCGCCAGTCCAGATGGGAGCCGGTCGCTCTGCCGGTGGCCCCCATCTCGGCCACCACTTCACCCTTCTTCACATGATCCCCCACCTTGACGAGGATCCGGCTCAGGTGCATGAGAGTGGATGATAACCCATGGCCATGATCGATGATGAGCGTGCCCCCCGAATAGAAGAGGTCCGGCTCGGCCAGTGTGACGATGCCATCCGCCGGCGCCCGCACCGGGGTACCCACGGGGCCGGCGATATCCACCCCGTAATGGGGGCGGCGCGGCTTGCCGTTGAGAATACGCTGGCTGCCGTAGACACCGGTGATGGGCCCGGTGGCCGGCCACTGGAAGCCTCTCAGGAAATCGGTGCGTCGGTCCCGCCGTGCCCGGGCCTTCTTCACCAGGGCGACTTCCCGGCGGATGCGCTCCAGGGTCTTCTTGCTGCGGGGGGTGACCTTGGAGGGCGGCAGCCCGTCGATACGCTGAATACGATATTGCCGCTTCGCCACCTTGAGCTCACGCTGAATGCGCTTCCCACCGGGCAACACCACCTCCAGTTTCGAGCGTTCCGGCGCTTCACGCCCGAAGCCGATGACGAAGTCCCCTTCCGGCGACACCGGCACCGGTTCGCCATCCTGGAACACCCTGGCGCCCGGCATGGCCCTGCCGAACACCACCGCGCCCTGTTCCAGCGGCCCCTGAAGTTCCAGGGGGGCCGCGATCAGCACAGCGCTCCAGCACAGCAGAAGCAGCGACAGGTTGCGAAGCGACGAAGGCATGAAAGCGTCCGGAGTGGCCAATGGAAACCCGGCCATTCTAGCAAAAGTTGATAGAATCACCCGATGCCTGCCCCACCCCCCCAGCCCCAGGTCCGCTCGGAACCCTACAGCTGGTCCGAGGTGATCCGCATGGTGCTCTCGCACCGTCGCGATCTGGTGACCGCCAACCTCGTGGCATTGCTCGGCACCGTGATGGCGGTGCCGGTTCCGCTGCTCATCCCCCTGCTGGTGGACGAAGTGCTGTTGCACAAACCGGGTAGCCTGGTGGCCTTGAGCAACCGGATATTCCCGGAGTCCTGGCACGGCCCGGTGCTATACATCTCTGCGGTACTGCTGCTCACCCTGGTGCTGCGTTTCCTGGCGCTGGTGTTCAACGTCTGGCAGACCAGGGTCTTCACCCGCATCTCCAAGGACGTGATCTTCCGCATCCGGCGTGACCTGCTCGAGCGGCTGCAATACTTCTCCATGGCCGAATACGAGGTGCTGGGACCGAGCACCGTGGCCTCCCACCTGGTCACCGACCTGGATGCCGTGGACCAGTTCGTCAGCACCTCCACCAGCAAGTTCATCGTCGCCCTGCTCACGGTGGTGGGCACCGCCGTGGTACTGCTCTGGATGAACTGGCAGCTGGCGCTCTTCATTCTCTTTCTCAACCCGGTGGTGATCTACGTCACCACCCTGTTCGGTCGCAAGGTGAAGCAGCTCAAGTCCATGGAGAACCGCGCCTGGCAGGCCTTCCAGGAGGCGCTGGCCGAGACCCTGGACGCCATCGAGCAGGTGCGCGCCGCCAACCGAGAGAAGCACTACATCCGCCGCATCGTGGAGAAGGCCGACCGCATCCGCACCCGCTCGGCCGCCTTCACCTGGAAGAGCGACGCCGCCAACCGCCTCTCCTTCATGATCTTTCTCTTCGGCTTCGACGTCTTTCGCGCGGTGAGCATGCTGATGGTGCTCTACTCCGACCTCACCATCGGCGAGATGCTGGCGGTCTTCGCTTACCTATGGTTCATGATGGGCCCGGTGCAGGAACTGCTCAACATCCAGTACGCCTACCACGCCGCCCGCGCCGCCCTGGGACGAATCAATGCCCTGGTGGACGTGCAGCTCGAACCCCGCTTTCCCCACGAGATCGATCCCTTCCAGGGAAAGAAGACGGTCTCCATCCAGATGGAGAAGATCTGCTTCCGCTATGGCGACGGCCCCCTCATCCTCAAGGAGGTGAGCCTGAAGATCGCCGCCGGCGAGAAGGTGGCTCTGGTGGGGGCCAGCGGCGGCGGCAAGAGCACCCTGGTGAAGATCTTGTTGGGACTCTACCTGCCCGATTCCGGCTGCGTCTGCTTCGACGGCGTGCCGGTGGAACGCATCGGCCTGGACGTGGTGCGGGACAACGTGGCCACGGTGCTGCAACACCCGGCGCTGCTGGACGACACGGTACGGGTGAATCTCACCTTCGGCGACGAGATTCCCGACGAAAAGCTGTGGCAGGCGCTGGAGGTGGCCCAGCTCGACGAGGTGGTGCGCCACCTCCCGGCCGGGCTGGAGACCCGCATCGGCCGCAGCGGCGTGCGCCTTTCCGGCGGCCAGCGCCAGCGGCTGGCGGTGGCGCGCATGGTGCTACGCGAACCCAAGGTGGTGATCCTGGACGAGGCCACCTCCGCCCTGGACACCGATACCGAGGCCCGCCTGCACCAGGCCCTCAACCGATTCCTGGAAGGGCGCACCACGCTCATCATCGCCCACCGCCTGAGCGCGGTGAAGCAGGCCGACCGGGTGCTGGTGTTCGAGGACGGCCGCATCGTGGAACAGGGACGCCACGATGAATTGCTGGAAGAGGGCGGACTCTACGCCAGCCTCTACGGCCGGCAGGAAGCCTGAAGGGCTATACTTCCACTCAGGAATGGATCACAAAGCGGTTTCCCATGACCACCCGCTACACCGACGCTGAAACGGCCGGTGCGCTGGAAGAGCTGAATACGATTGCCGGGGAGGCCTGGAAGATCCATGATGGGCGGCTCTCCCGAACCTTCGTCTTCCGCGATTTCACCGAAGCGTTCGGATTCATGGCGCGGGTGGCATTGTTGGCGGAAAAGGCGAACCACCATCCGGAATGGTGCAACGTCTACCGCAAGGTGGAGATCCACCTCACCACCCACGAGGCGGGCGGTCTCACCAGGCGCGATTTCGAACTGGCGCGCGCCATCAAGGGGCTGCTGGAATAATCCGCCCAAGGGTGGAGCCTGGATCACGCTGGCGAAAGCGGGGCCGGGCCTGTTCGGGAAACCTCGGAGGCAGGATGCCGACGCGGAGCCTACAGGGATGTATTCACGGCGTTTTCCCGAACAGGCACGGCCCCGCTTAAAGCAAGATGGTCTCGTAGTCGCCGGGCTCACCGGAACGCCAGTGGATGTCGCCCACCCTGGGCTGGTAGACACCGTGCCTGCGGTCCTCGAAATAGAGCCGGAGGGTTTCTCTCACGACAGCAAAGGCAAGGTCGTCCCAGGGAATATCGGCCTCATCGAACAGATCCACTTCGAGGGACTCCTCCCCCGGCGAGAAACCCCCATCCAGCAAACGGCCGCGAAAGAGCAGGTAGACCTGGTCGATGTGGGGCAGGTTGAAGGTGGTATAGAGCTGCAGAATCTCCACCCGGGCGTTGGCCTCCTCCAACGTTTCCCGCGCCGCCCCCTGCTGGCAGCTCTCGCCATTCTCCATGAAGCCGGCGGGCAGGGTCCACAGCCCGTAACGGGGCTCGATGGCGCGCCTGCAGAGCAGGATGCGACCATCCTCGCTCTCGGGAATGCAGCCGGTGACCAGCTTGGGATTGAGGTAGTGGATCTCCCCGCAACGGCTGCAGACATGGCGCCTTCGGCTGTCGCCCGGCGGCACCTGCAACACCAGGGGACCACCGCAGGCGGTGCAGAATTTCATCCGGTCTTCCGGGTCGGAAGCGGTGGAAGAGGCCATGATCTGAAAAAACTTCTCTGCGGTTCCTGCGTGTAAACTAACACCCTCGTTCTTCACTGGAAACCGTCGCATGAGTACCACCGGCCTGCTGCTGGTCAACCTGGGCACCCCCGACTCGCCCGCCACGGCCGACGTGCGTCGTTACCTTGCCGAGTTCCTCTCGGACCCCCGCGTGGTGGAGGCGCCGCGCTGGCTCTGGTGGCCGCTGCTGCACGGCGTGATCCTCAACACCAGACCGCGCCGCTCCGCCGAGGCCTACCGCAGGATCTGGACCGACCAAGGCTCCCCCCTGCTGCTGCACACCCGGCGCCAGGCCGAAGCACTGCAGGAGGCACTTGGGGAAGCGGTACGGGTGGTGCCGGCCATGCGCTACGGCAATCCCTCCATCGCCAGCGGCCTGCAGCAGCTGCGGGATGCCGGCTGCGGTCGCATCCTGGTGCTGCCCCTCTATCCCCAGTACTCGGCCACCACCACCGCCTCCACCTTCGACGCCGTGGCGGAGGAGTTGAAGAAGTGGCGGCATCTTCCTGCCCTGCGCCTAGTGGACCAGTATCATGACCACCCCGGCTACATTGCCGCCCTGGCGGCCAGCGTGCGCGACTTCCAGGCCGAAAAAGGAAAACCCGACCTGCTGCTCTTCTCATTTCACGGCATCCCTCAACGCTACGCCGACCAGGGTGATCCCTACCCACAGCAATGCGAGCGCACCGCACGGCTGCTGGCCGATGCGCTGGAGCTGGCACCAGACCAGTGGCGGCTCAGCTACCAGTCGCGAATGGGACGTGAGCCCTGGTTGCAACCCTATACCAGCGCCATCCTGGAGAAGCTTGCCGGCCAGGGGGTACGCCACGTGCAGGTGCTCTGCCCCGGCTTCGCCGCCGACTGCCTGGAGACCTTGGAGGAGATCGCCATGGAGAACCGCGAACTCTTCCTGGCCGCCGGGGGCGAACAATACCAGTACATTCCCTGTCTCAACGACCGGCCGGAACACATCCAGACCCTGGCCGACATCGCCCGCAACAACCTGGGAGGCTGGAACCCGTGAGCAAGACGCCCCGCCCCACCGACATCATCCTGCACCGCAAGTCCCACGAACTGGAGATCGCCTTCGACGACGGCAGCCGCTTCACCTACCCCGCCGAGCTGCTGCGCGTCTACTCCCCCTCTGCCGAGGTGCGCGGCCATTTCGGCAAGGGGGCCAAACTGCAGCTGGACAAGCAGGACGTGAACATCGACGACATCCAGCCGGTGGGCCAGTATGCCATCAAGATCTTCTTCGACGACGGCCACGACTCCGGACTCTTCGACTGGGGTTACCTCTACGAGTTGGGCCGCAAGCAGGCACTCTACTGGACCGACTACCTGGACCGGCTGCAGCAGGCGGGGCACCAGCGCAAGGAACCCTCCTGGAAAAAGTAGGAGCGGCCTCCCGGCCGCGAACCCAGTGAACCCCTCACCCCTGGTCCCTCTCCCTGGGGGAGAGGGGGAGGATGGGCGCAACCGGAGTTCCGCGAGGTCGGCTGCCAGGCTACAACTGGTAGGCCTTTCCCATCTGGCCCAGCTCCCGCTGCAGTTCCCGGAAAGCCCTTTCCACCTGCTCGCCGGGGCCACGAAAGCCCAGTTCGACGAAGTTCTCCTCTCCCCGGCGCGGCAGGCTGAACAGCTTCAGTTCCGGCCAGGCCGCATCCAACCGCTGCATGAGCGGCATCAGCTCGTTCTCGGAGACCCCGGGCACCCGCAGCGAACGCACCCTCTCCGGTTCGGCATCGGCATAGCGGTTCTCCAGCACCCAGCGCGCCATGGGGTGGGCCATATCGGGAAAGCCGGGCAGAAAGTGGTGCTCCCGGATGGAGAAGCCCGGCACCTGGTTCACCGGGTTGGGGATCAGCCCGGCCCCCTGCGGCAGGTCGGCCATACGCACCCGGTGGGGCCGCGCCGCTTTACCGAAGCGCCCTTCGATGAGCGCCTCGGCCTCCGGGTGGCGCACCAGCGACACCCCCGCCGCCCTGGCGGCGCACTGCCGGGTGTGGTCGTCCGGGGTGGCGCCGATGCCGCCGCAGGAGAAGACCGGGAGCCCCTCCTCCATGGTCTGGCGCAAGCGGGACGTGAGCAGGTCCGGATCGTCGGGCAGCACCTGCAGCCAGTGGAGGGAATGGCCATGTCCGGCCAACAGCTCCCGAAAGAAATCGAAATGGCGGTCGCGCCGCCGACCGCTCAGGATCTCGTCGCCGATGACGATGAGCCCGAATTTCACGATGCGCCTCCCCGCAGTTTCCGCACCGCCTCTTCGATCGCCTGGGACAGATAGTAGAAATACATGTCCAACACCGTGATTCCCACCATCTTCTCCGCCAGCTCCTTCCCTTCCGGGGAGAGGAACAGCACGGTGGGCGTCACCGAGATCCCGTAGCGGCGCGCGAACTCCTGTCCTTCCACCTTGCGGCCCTGGAAATCGACCAGCCATTCGCCCTCGTCCATGAAGACCTCCCCCAGCAGGATCTCATCGGCGAAGTCCCCTCCCCGGATCATGGGCAGCAGCACCTCTTCCTTCAGCCGGTGGCAGTAGGCGCACCCTTTCTGGGAGACCACGAGCACGATGACCCGCTTCTCCCGGCGGGCCCGTTCCCCCACCGCTTTCAAATCGTGAAACTGCTGTAAGACCACCATCTGCCCAAACCGAAAAACCCCGATAGTCCGAAGTTGGTCATTCTAGCAAGCAGAGAACTTTCCGGTCCGAAAGGCTTGCCCAAATTCAGCGACACACCGGAAAGATATGGCACAATACGCGCCCTTCCATGACCGCCCACCAAGAAAACCTGGCCTCTGTACTGGCTCCGCCCCTGCCGGAGAAGGGGGGCGAGCGCCTGCTGTGGGGCCGGGCCCTTGGCGCGGCGGGCGGACTGGCCATCGCCTCGGCGGCGCGCAACTGGCCCGGGCTGGTGGTGGCGGTGGCGCGCGACCTGCAGCAGGCGCGCAAGCTGGAACAGGAACTGGCCTTCTTCCTGGAAGGAACCGACCTCCCCCTGCTCCACTTCCCCGACTGGGAGACCCTCCCCTACGACGTCTTCTCGCCCCTGCCCGAGCTGGTGTCGGAGCGGCTGCTCACCCTCCATCGCCTGCGCCAGGCGCGCCGGGGCGTGCTGGTGGTGCCGGCCGCCACCCTGCAGCAGCGCATTCTGCCGCCGGCCTTCCTCGATGCCCATGTACTGGTGCTGGAGACAGGTCAGCGGCTCGATGCCGCCGCCTTCCGCCGCCGCCTGGAGCAGGCCGGTTACCAGTGCGTCTCCCAGGTGATGGGCCACGGCGAATTCGCCGTACGTGGCTCCCTCATCGACCTCTTTCCCATGGGGAGCGCGGTGCCCTACCGCATCGACCTCTTCGACGACGAGATCGACAGCCTGCGCATCTTCGATCCCGAGACCCAGCGCACCACCGGCAAAGTGGAGCGGGTGCAACTGCTGCCGGCGCGCGAGTTTCCCACCGACGAGGCGGCCATCCAGCGCTTTCGCGGCAACTGGCGCAACCGTTTCGAGGGCGATCCCCAACGCAGCCTGGTCTACCGCGAGGTGAGCGAAGGGCGCCTGCCCGGCGGCATCGAGTACTACCTGCCCCTCTTCTTCGAGCAGACCGCCACCCTCTTCGACTATCTCGATGAAAAGAGCCTGCTGGTGGAGGCGGAAGGAGTGCGCGAGGAGGCGGCCCACTTCTTCGAGCAGGTGAGCGAACGCTACGAAGAGCGGCGCCACGACCTGGAGCGCCCCCTGCTGCCGCCGCGCGAGCTCTACCTCGACGCCGAGGATCTGGCCGCCCGCATCAAGCCCTTTGCCGGCGTCACCCTCCGTTCCGGCAGCGTGGAGGAGCGGCCCAGGGGGTACCGCGCCGCCGTGGAGCTGGCCACCCGCGCCCTGCCACCCCTGGCGATCCAGGCGCGCGCCAGTCGGCCGGCGGGACAACTGGAGGACTTTCTTGCCAGCTTCGAGGGCCGCACCCTGTTCCTGGCCGAGAGCGCAGGCCGGCGCGAGCACCTGCTGGAGACCCTGGCCGGCTTCGGCCTGAGGCCCAAGGTGGTGGCGGGGTGGCGGGAATTCCTCCAAGGGGAGGCGCCACTGGCCATCACCACCGCCCCCCTGGAGCAGGGGCTGTGGCTCCCCTCCCCCGCCGTGGCGCTGGTGCCCGAAGCCCTGCTGCTGGGCGAGCGGGTGCGCCAGCCGAGCCGCAAGCGCAGGGGCGCCGATGCCGAGCTGGTGGTGCGCAACCTGGCCGAGCTGCAGGAGGGGGCGCCCGTGGTCCACGAGGAGCACGGCATCGGCCGCTACCTGGGACTGCAGCATCTTGACGTGGGCGGCATGGAACAGGAGTTTCTCACCATCGAGTACGCCGGCGGCGACAAGCTCTATGTGCCGGTGGCCTCCCTCCACCTCATCAGCCGCTACACCGGAGGCGCCGACGAGACGGCGCCCCTCCACCGCCTGGGAAGCGACCAGTGGGAGAAGGCGAAGAAACGGGCGGCGAAGAAGGTGCGCGACACCGCCGCCGAACTGCTGGAGATCCACGCCCGCCGCGCCGCCCGCCAGGGCTTCGCCTTCCCGCCGCCCGGCGACGACTACCGCCAGTTCGCCGCCCAGTTCGAGTTCGAGGAGACGCCAGACCAACAGGCGGCCATCGACGCCGTCATCGAGGACATGACCTCGCCCCGCCCCATGGACCGGGTGGTGTGCGGCGACGTGGGCTTCGGCAAGACCGAGGTGGCCCTGCGCGCCGCCTTCCTGGCCACTGCCGGCGGCAAGCAGGTGGCGGTGCTGGTGCCCACCACCCTGCTGGCCCAGCAGCACTACGACAACTTCGCCGACCGCTTTGCCGACTGGCCGGTGAAGGTGGCCCTGCTCTCCCGCTTCAGCAACAGCAAGGCCACCGCCGAGACCCTCAAGGGGCTGGCCGGGGGTACCGTGGACATCGTGGTGGGCACCCACAAGCTGCTGGGCGACCAGGTGAAGTTCAAGGATCTGGGGCTGGTGATCGTGGACGAGGAGCACCGCTTCGGCGTGCGCCACAAAGAGAAGCTCAAGGCCCTGCGCGCCGAGGTGGACCTGCTCACCCTCACCGCCACCCCCATTCCCCGCACCCTCAACATGGCCATGAGCGGCATGCGCGACCTCTCCATCATCGCCACGCCACCGGCGCGCCGCCACCCCATCAAGACCTTCGTCCACCAGTGGAGCGACACCCTGGTGCGGGAGGCGATCCAGCGCGAGCTGGGGCGCGGAGGGCAGGTCTACGTGCTCCACAACGAGGTGAGCACCATCGAGAAGATGGCCGCCACCATCCGCGCCCTGGTACCGGGCGCGCGGGTGGAGTTCGCCCACGGGCAGATGCGCGAGCGCGAGCTGGAGCGCATCATGCGCGACTTCTACCACCAGCGCTTCAACATCCTGGTCTGCACCACCATCATCGAAAGCGGCATCGACGTGCCCAGCGCCAACACCATCGTCATCAACCGCGCCGACAAACTGGGGCTGGCCCAGCTCCACCAGCTCCGCGGCCGGGTGGGACGCAGCCACCACCGCGCCTACGCCTATCTCATCACCCCGCCGCCACGGGCCATGACCAGGGATGCCCTCAAGCGGCTGGAGGCCCTGGAGGCGCTGGAAGACCTGGGCGCCGGCTTCACCCTGGCCACCCATGATCTGGAGATCCGCGGCGCCGGCGAGCTGCTGGGCGAGGAGCAGAGCGGCCAGATCCACGAGGTGGGCTTCACCCTCTACACCCAGATGCTGGAGCGGGCGGTGCGCGCCATCAAGGAGGGCCGGCAGCCCGAGCTGGACCGGCCCCTGGACCACGGCACCGAGATCGACCTGCACCTGCCGGCGCTGCTGCCCGAGGACTACCTCCCCGACGTCCACGTGCGCCTGATCCAGTACAAGCGCATCGCCTCCGCCGAAAGGCGCGAGGTCCTGCGCGAGCTGAAGGTGGAGATGATCGACCGTTTCGGCCTGCTGCCGGAGGCGGCGAAGAACCTGTTCGAGATCACCGAACTCAAACTGGAGGTGGCGCCCCTGGGCATCCGCAAGATCGAAGCCGGCCCCGAAGGCGGGCGCATCCACTTTGAGGAGCAGCCCGCCATCGACCCGGCGCGCCTGATCCAGCTCATCCAGGAGCGGCCCCAGGAGTACCGCCTCGACGGCAGCGAGCGGCTGCGCTTCTTCGCCGACCTGTCGGATACCGCCACGCGGGTGCAACGGGTGCGGGAGATCGTGGGACGGTTGGCATAGGAGGCGCGTCCTCGCGCCGAACAGGGGAATCCGGCAAGAGCAAAAGAGAGAGTTCGGCCGGGGACGGCGCTCCTAACAAAAGACGAGTAGGTTGGGCAAAAGCGCGCAGCGCCGTGCCCAACTCTCTTCCGCTGTTTCGTTGGGCACGCTTCGCTTTGCCCAACCTACAGGGATGGTCTGCCTCCGGGGCGACAGGGGTAGCCGGGGGCGAGTAAAGGCTATTCCGAAAACCGCGCCAGGAACTCCGACAGCTCCTTCGTCTTCTCCTCCATCAGCGTCTGATCGCCCCGGCTCTCCAGATTGAGGCGGATCACCGGCTCGGTATTGGAGGCGCGCAGGTTGAAGCGCCAGTTGTCGTACTCGATGGAGATGCCGTCGGTACGGTCCACGCTCCTGGCGCCGGGCAGGTACTTCTCCTCCACCGCCTTCATCGCCTCGGCGGCATCCTTCACCCGGAAATTGATCTCGCCGCTGGAGGGGAACTTGGCGATGCGCTCGTCCAGCATGCTGCTCAGGCTGCGGCCGGAGATGCTCATCAGCTCGGTGACCAGCAGCCAGGGGATCTGGCCGCTGTCGCAGTAGGCGAAATCGCGGAAATAGTGGTGAGCGCTCATCTCGCCGCCGTAGATGGCGTCCTCCTGGCGCATGCGCTCCTTGATGAAGGCGTGGCCCGACTTGCTCTGGATGGGAATCCCTCCCAGGGAGGTGACGATGTCGATGGTGTTCCACACCAGCCGCGGGTCGTGGATGATCTTGCTGCCGGGATGCTTGCGCAGGAACACCTCGGCCAGCAGGCCGACGATGTAGTAGCCCTCGATGAAACGGCCGGTCTCGTCGAAAAGGAAGCAGCGGTCGTAGTCGCCGTCCCAGGCCACCCCCAGGTCGGCGCCGTGCTTCAACACCGCGTCGATGGTGGCCTGCCGATTCTCCGGCAGGATGGGATTGGGAATGCCGTTGGGGAAGGTGCCGTCGGGCTCGTGGTTGATCTTCACGAACTCGAAGGGCAGGTGAGGCTCCAGCAGGTCGACGATCTCCCCGGCGCCGCCGTTGCCGGCATTGACCACGATCTTCAGCGGCTTGAGCTTGTCCCGTTCCACGTAGCCCAGCAGCGCCTGGATGTAGTCCTCCTTCCAGTCGAGCTGTTCGACCTTTCCTTTCTCCCGTACCTCGGGAAACTCGTTCTTCTCCGCCAGCGCCCGGATCTCCTGCAGGCCGGTATCGGCACTGATGGGACGGGACTGCTCGCGCACGAACTTGAGCCCGTTGTAGTCCATGGGATTGTGGCTGGCGGTGACCATGATGCCGCCGTCGCAACCGTAGTGATCGGTGGCGAAGTAGACGCACTCGGTGCCGCACAATCCCAGCAGCTTCACATCCACCCCGCTGTCGGTGAGCCCCTCCACCAGCGCCGCGCGCAGCTTGGGACTGGAGAGGCGGATGTCCTCGCCCACCACCACCGTCCTGGGCTGCAGGAAGGCTGCGTAGGCCCGCCCGATGCGGTAGACCACCTCTTCGTTGAGCTGGTCGGGGATGCGCCCACGCACGTCGTAGGCCTTGAAGCAGGTGATCTTGTCCATGGCTGTCGGTCCTCGGTGAGGTGCTGTGGATTCAATCTGAAAATTGTACCACCGGGCCAGCGTCAAATTCGTCGACCCGGCACATGGGACCACCTTGTTCCCAGTTCGTAGGTCGGACTTCAGTCCGACACTGCAGCCGTTGTCGGGCTGAAGCCCGACCTACAGGAAAACAAAAAGCGGGGAAAGGCGCCTGGTGGCGCGGCTCCAGGCAAAAAAACGGCCTGCATCTCTGCAGGCCGTCATCGGATGGCGTCCCCTAGGGGAGTCGAACCCCTGTTACCGCCGTGAAAGGGCGGTGTCCTAGGCCTCTAGACGAAGGGGACGAATTGGGTTGCGGATTGTAACCGATCTCCGATCGTCCATCCACCGATCTGGTGGAGCCAGGCGGGATCGAACCGCCGACCTCGACACTGCCAGTGTCGCGCTCTCCCAGCTGAGCTATGGCCCCGTTTTTCTCGCCGCGGCGCCGGGCCATCAGGACCCGCTGCCTCGCAAGAGGCGCGTATCATAATCCAGGCTCCGGTGGCTGTCCATACCCGGAAATGAAAAATTTTCCAGGGCCGCTTGGCCCGTGGGCCGGGCTTCAGCCCGACAAATCTTCCAACCCGCCTGTAAGCCGACGGGCCGGTTCTTGTGGCGGGACCTCCGAGGCAGGGATGCCGAGGCGGAGCCTACAGGGAAGTATTCACGGCGTTCCCGCCACAAGAACCGGGGCGGCGGCGCGCCGAAAGTGTTGTTGTTGTCGGGCTGAAGCCCGACCTGCCATCAGCCCCCTTTTTTCTCCACCTTGGCCCAGGAGTCGCGCAGCGTCACCACCCGGTTGAACACCAGTCTGCCTTGCTCCGCCTCCACGGCGTCGCGGCAGAAGTAACCCTCACGCTCGAACTGGAAGCGCTCTCCCGGGGCGGCGTCGGCCAGGGCGGGTTCCACCACCGCCTGCACCACCTTGAGGGAATCCGGGTTGAGCAGCTCACCCAGTGGCGCGTCCTCGGCGGCGGGGTTGGGCACCCGGAAGAGGCGGTCGTAGAGGCGCACCTCCGCCTCCACCCCCTCACTGGCGGAGACCCAGTGGATGACGCCCCGTACCTTGCGCCCCTCAGGGTTACGGCCCAGGGTCTCGGGGTCGTAGTGGCAGCGCAGCTCGACGACCTCGCCCTGGTCGTTTTTCACCGCCTCGTCGCAGATGATGGTGTAGGCGTTGCGCAGCCGCACCTCGCCGCCGAGCACCAGCCGCTTGTACTTCTTGTTGGCGCTCTCGCGGAAATCGGCGCGGTCGATGTAGATCTCGCGGGTGAGCTTGAGCTGCCGGCTGCCCATGGCGTCGTCCTTGGGGTGGTTGGGCGCTTCCAGGGTCTCCACCTTCCCCTCGGGATAGTTGGTGATCACCACCTTGAGGGGATCGAGCACCGCCATGCGCCGGGGGGCGGTGCGGTCCAGATCCTCGCGGATGCTCGCTTCGAGCACCCCCATCTCCACGGTGCCGTCCACCTTGGTGACGCCGATGCGGTTGCAGAAGTCACGGATGGAGGCGGGAGTGTAGCCGCGCCTCCGCAACCCGGCGATGGTGGGCATGCGCGGGTCGTCCCAGCCTTCCACATGGCCCTCCTCCACCAGCTGGGTGAGCTTGCGCTTGCTCATCACCGTGTACTCGAGGTTGAGGCGGGCAAACTCGATCTGGCGTGGGTGGCAGGGCGCGCTGACGTGGTCCAGCACCCAGTCGTAAAGGGGCCGGTGATCCTCAAACTCCAGGGTGCAGAGGGAGTGGGTGATCCCCTCCAGGGCGTCGGAGATGGGGTGGGTGAAGTCGTACATGGGGTAGATGCACCACTCGTCGCCCGTCTGGTGGTGGATGGCGCCGCGGCGGATGCGGTAGAGGGTGGGGTCGCGCAGGTTCATGTTGGGCGAGGCCATGTCGATCTTGGCCCGCAGGGTGCGCGAGCCGTCAGGAAACTCGCCGGCGCGCATGCGGCGAAAGAGATCCAGGTTCTCTTCCACGGAACGGTTGCGGTAGGGGCTCTCGCGCCCGGGCTCGGTGAGGGTGCCGCGGTACTCGCGCACCTGCTCCGGGGTGAGGTCGCAGACGTAGGCCAGCCCCTTCTCGATCAGCTCCACGGCGAACTGGTAGAGCTGCTCGAAGTAGTCCGATGCGTAATAGAGACCGGACCACTGGTAGCCGAGCCAGCGCACGTCCTCCTTGATCGCCTCGACATACTCCACGTCCTCCTTGTGGGGATTGGTGTCGTCGAAGCGCAGGTTGCACTCGCCGCCGTAGTCCTCGGCGATGCCGAAGTTGAGCACGATGGACTTGGCGTGGCCGATGTGGAGATAGCCGTTGGGCTCCGGCGGGAAACGGGTGTGGATCTTCTCGTGCTTGCCGCTGGCCAGGTCCGCCTCGATGATCTGGCGGATGAAGTTGGTGGGTTTGTTCTGTTCCGACATCGTCTCCTGATCTCAAGTCCGTTATCGTCGGGCTGAAGCCCGACCTACATGGGCGGGCACATGACGCAGGTTGGGCAAAGGCGCGCAGCGCCATGCCCAACATCTTTCCTGTTCCGTTGGGCACGCTTCGCTTTGCCCAACCTACGGAAACTCCCTCTCCCCCTTGGGGGAGAGGGCCGGGGTGAGGGGGTGAATCCTGCAACCCGGGCTTCAGCCCGACACCCCGTTTTCGATGTATCCGATGGCCCGGTCGATCCGCCGCAGGCAGGCCGCCTTGCCCACCATCTCCATGGTGAGGTCCAGGTCGGGGGAGGGACTGCCGCCGGTAACGGCAACCCGCAGGGGCATCCCCACCTTGCCGAAGCCCACCTCCAGCTCCTTCGCCACCGCCTGTAATACAGAATGGATCTCTTCCCGGTGCCAGTCCTCCAGTCCGGCCAGCTTCTTCCGCGCCAGCATCAGCGGCTCCAGGGCCGCAGGCCTGAGCGCCTTCTTGGCCGCCTTGGGATCGTACTCCTCGAAGTCGCGGTAGTAGAAGGCGGAGATCGCCGCCAGCTCCACCAACGTCTGAGCGCGCTCGCGCTGGGCTTCCACCACTTTCACCAGATCCGGCCCCTCGGCCGGGTCGATGTCCAGGTCCCCCATGTGGGGCGAAAGCAGCCGGGCGATGTGGGCCGGGTCCAGGTTCTTGATGTAGTGCTGGTTGATCCAGAGCAGCTTCTCGGTGTTGAAGGTGGAGGGCGAGCGGTTCACCTCGGAGAGATCGAACAGTTCCACCATCTCGTCCAGCGAGAAGATCTCCTGGTCGCCGTGGGACCAGCCCAGCCGCACCAGATAGTTGAGCAGCGCCTCGGGCAGGAAGCCGTCGCGCATGTACTGCATCACGCTCACCGCGCCGTGGCGCTTGGAGAGTCGCTGGCCGTCGGGACCCAGGATCATGGGCAGGTGGGCGTACTCGGGCACCGGCAGCCCCAGCGCCTGCAGCAGGTTGATCTGGCGCGGCGTATTGTTGATGTGGTCGTCGCCGCGGATGACGTGGGTGATGCCCATGTCGGCGTCGTCCACCACCACGGTGAGGTTGTAGGTGGGCGAGCCGTCGCTGCGGCGGATGATGAGATCGTCCAGCTCGCGGTTGCTCACCCGGATGGTGCCGCGCACCAAGTCGCGAAACACCACCGTGCCCTCCTCCGGGTTGCGGAAGCGCACCACGTGGGGTTTGTCCGGGTCCACGTCACGGTTGCGGCAGTGGCCGTCGTAGCGCGGCTTGAGCTTCTTGGCCATCTGCTCCTCGCGCAGCTTCTCCAGCCGCTCCTTGGAGCAGTCACAGCGGTAGGCGAGCCCCTTCTCCAGGAGCTGGTCGATCACCTCGTTGTAACGGTCGAAGCGGTGGGTCTGGAAGAAAGGTCCCTCGTCGTACTCCAGCCCCAGCCAGGTCATCCCTTCCAGGATGGCGTTCACCGACTCCTGGGTGGAGCGCTCCAGGTCGGTATCCTCGATGCGCAGGATGAACTTGCCGCCGTGCCTGCGGGCGAAGAGCCAGGAAAAGAGCGCCGTGCGCGCGCCGCCCACGTGCAGATAGCCGGTGGGGCTGGGGGCGAAACGAGTTCTTATGGTCATGATCGGCCGTCGGGAGGAAAAGGTGGAATTCTAGCAGGGAACGAAGCGGGGATCCCGGGTGTTCGCTCTGCCGCCTCTCGTCACCCGTGCCTGATCCGGAAGCCACGGAAAAACACTCCAACTGTTCTTGAATTGTTCTATAATAGAACGAACCGAGCACCATGGAGCCCGCCATGACCCGTCGAGATCCACCCAACCTCACCCGCCGCCAGCAGGAGATCTACGAGTACCTGTTGGAGCACCTGCACGAGTTTCCCCATCCCCCCACCCTGGACGAACTGTGCCAGGCACTGGGCCTCAGTTCCCGGGGGTCGCTGCACAAGCAGCTCCAGGCGCTGGTGGAAGCGGGCCTCATCGAACCCATGAACAACAAGCGGCGCGGCGTGCGCCTCACGCCCCCTCCGGCGGAAGAGATCCCGGAGGACGAGCTGGAGTTGCCCCTCTACGGCCGTATCGCGGCCGGCCGTCCCATCGAGGCCATCGCCGGCCAGGAGACCATCCCGGTACCACCCCCGCTACGCACCGACAAGCCCTGCTACGTGCTGGAGGTGCGGGGAGACTCCATGATCGAGGAGGGAATCCTGGATGGCGACTGGGTGATCATCGAGCAGCGCGACCACGCCCGCAACGGCGAGATCGTGGTGGCCCTGGTGGATGGCGAGGAAGCCACCCTGAAGCGGATCGAGCAGAAGCCGGGCAAGGTGATTCTGCACCCCGCCAACAGCGACATGGAACCCATGACCTACCGCCCCGAGCAGGTGCAGATCCAGGGCGTCCTGGTGGGGCAGATGCGGCGATATCACTGAGGGTCCGGAATGGCGCTCAGGAATAATAGACGTACTTCTCCAGCTGTTCGATGACGAACTGCTGCTCGTTGATGATGTCCTTGACGATGTCACCGATGGAGACCAAACCGACCAGCTTGCCCTCCTCCACCACGGGAAGGTGACGGATGCGGTTCTCGGTCATCAGCGCCATGCATTCGTTGGTGGTGGTCTCCGGGCTCACCACCACCAGCTTGCGGCTCATGATCTCCTCCACCGGCGTGTCCCGTGAGCTCTTTCCCTCCAGGGCCACCTTGCAGGTGTAATCACGTTCGGAGAAGAGCCCCACCGGCCTTCCCTGGTCCACCACCACCAGGGAGCCCACGCCCAGTTCCGCCAGCCGCTTGATGGCGTCGAAGACCTTTTCCCGGGGCGAAACGGTATAGACCTCGCCCCCTTTCTGCCGGAGTATGTCACGGACGGTTTTCATCGCGGTTCCTGCCTTCGGAAATGATGCGGTCTTCTTTCAAGAATAGTCGAAAATCCGCCCATTGCCAGAGAGCCGGCGCGGGCCTCAGGGTTGACCCATGTGTTCCGCCAGCTTGTCCGCATCCGGGGCTTCGATGACGCCCCGCTCGGTGACGATGTAGTCCACCAGGTGCGCCGGGGTGACGTCGAAGACGGGATTCCAGGCGCCGGTCCCCTCCGGCGCCACCGGCGAGCCGGCACAGTGCAGGATCTCTTCCGCCGCCCGGCTTTCGATGGGGATGGAGGCGCCGTCGGGACACTCCATGTCGATGGTGGAGGTGGGCGCCGCCACCATGAACTTCACCCCGTGGGCCCGGGCCGCCAGCGCCAGCGCGTAGGTGCCGATCTTGTTGGCCACGTCCCCGTTGGCGGCGATGCGGTCGGACCCCACCACCACCCAGCCCACGCCTCCGGCGGCCATGCAGGCCGCGGCGGCGCCCTCCACCTGCAGCAGCACGGGAATGCCGTCCCGCACCAGCTCCCAGGCGGTGAGGCGTGCCCCCTGCAGCCAGGGCCGGGTCTCGTCGGCATGGACCACCTCCACCAGTCCCCGGGCATGGGCGCTGCGAATCACGCCGAGTGCGGTGCCGTAACCGCCGGTGGCCAGGGCGCCGGCGTTGCAATGGGTGATGATGCCGGTGCGCTCCCGGATGAGGTCGGCGCCGTGTTCCCCCATGGCCCGGTTGGCGGCCCGGTCCTCCTGATGAATTCGTTGCGCTTCGGACAGCAGCGCCGGTTCCGGGTTCTCCTCCACCGGCAACCTGGAGATGAGCCGTTCCATGCGGGTCAGGGCCCAGCCCAGGTTCACCGCGGTGGGGCGGGCGCCGGCCAGCAGCGCCAGGGGACCGGCCATCTCCCGCCGCCAGTCGTTCCCTCTTCTGCGCCAGGCATCGCGCGCCGCCAGCACCACGCCGTAGGCGGCAGTGATGCCGATGGCGGGTGCCCCCCGCACCACCATGGCGGTGATCGCCTGGGCCGCCTCGGCGGCGGTCTCGCAGCGGACGAAGCGCTCCTCCCGCGGAAGCAGCCGCTGATCCAGGAGCAGCAGGGAATCCTCCTCCCAGAGGATGGCGTCGTCGGCGGTGACGGGGCGTTGCAATGTGATGCTGTGCACGGGCAGTGGGGACAGGCGGTGAAATTTGGGCTATTTTACCGCTGATTCCCACCGCCAAACGCGAAGAGATGGAAGCCGACCTCCTGGTTCACGCCTGCTGGATCCTGCCCGTGGAGCCCGCCCGACGGGTGCTGGCGCACCACGCCCTGGCGGTCACCGACGGCAGGATCCTGACACTGCTCCCCTCCGCCGAGGCGAGGGAACAGATCCAGGCCAGGAAGGTGGTGGAGCTGCCCCGGCACCTGCTGATGCCGGGGCTGGTGAACGCCCACACCCATACCCCCATGACCCTCTTCCGCGGGCTGGCGGACGACCTGCCGCTGATGGAATGGCTGCAAGAGCACATCTGGCCTGCGGAACAGCAGTGGGTGAGCGCCGATTTCGTGGCCGCCGGCAGCCGCCTGGCCATGGCGGAGATGATCCGCAGCGGCACCACCTGTTTCAACGACATGTATTTCTTCCCCGAGGCCACGGCGGAGGCGGCCCGGGCGGCGGGCATGCGGGCGGTGGTGGGGATGATCCTCATCGATTTCCCCTCGGCCTGGGCCGGCAGCAGCAACGACTACCTGCAACGGGGGCTGGAGCTGCACGACCGGCTCAAGGGGGATCCCCTGGTGAAGGTGATCTTCTCGCCTCACGCTCCCTACTCGGTCTCCGACGAGCCGCTGCAGCGGGTGCGCACCCTGGCGGCAGAGCTGGAACTGCCGGTCCACATGCACGTGCACGAAACCGCCCAGGAGGTGGAACAGAGCCTGCGCGAACACGGCCTGCGCCCCCTGGCGCGGCTGGACCGGCTGGGCCTGCTGGCCCCGGACCTGGTGGCGGTGCACATGACCCAGCTCACCGACGAGGAGATCGGACAGGTGGCGGAGGCGGGCGTCCAGGTGGTTCACTGTCCCCAGTCCAATCTCAAGCTCGCCTCCGGTTTCTGCCCGGTGCAGCGCCTGCTGCAGGCCGGGGTGAACCTTGCCCTGGGCACCGACGGGGCCGCCAGCAACAACGACCTGGACATGCTGGCGGAAATCCAGAGCGCCGCCCTGCTGGCCAAGGGGGTGGCCCGGGACCCCGCCGCCCTGCCCGCCTTCCAGGCGCTGGAAATGGCCACCATCAACGGGGCGCGGGCCCTGGGGCTGGGAAGCGAGATCGGCTCCCTGCTGCCGGGCAAACAGGCCGACATGATCGCGCTGGAGCTGGAGACCGTCGAAACCACCCCGGTCTTCGATCCTGTCTCCCAGGTGGTCTACGCCGCCGGCCGGGAGCAGGTGACCCACGCCTGGGTGGCTGGCCGGCTCCTGATGGCGGACCGGGCGCTGCTCACCCTTGACGAGGCCGCCGTTCTCGACGAGGCGCGCAGCTGGCAGGCCCGCATCCGGTAGGAGCGGCGTCCTCGCCGCGAACACCCCGGACCACCTGGTTCGGCGCGGGGACGCGCCTCCTGCATGACCGAGGGGTGGTAGAATGAAATCAATAACCCCACGACACCTGAACCCCATGTCCCACATCAACGTCGATCCCGCCGAGATCAGCAAGTTCGAGGAGCTGGCCGCCCGCTGGTGGGACCTCAACAGCGAATTCGGACCGCTGCACCAGATCAACCCCCTGCGCCTGGAGTACATCGAACGCCAGGCCGGCGGCCTTGCCGGGAAGAAGGTGGTGGACGTAGGTTGCGGCGGCGGCATCCTGGCCGAGTCCATGGCCGCAAAAGGAGCGCAGGTCACCGGCATCGACATGGGGGGCAGCAACCTGGAGGTGGCCCGGCTGCACCTGCTGGAGAGCGGCCTGGAGGTGGACTACCGACAGGTCTCGGCAGAGCTGCTGGCCGAGGAGCAGCCCGGCCATTACGACCTGGTCACCTGCATGGAGATGCTGGAGCACGTGCCCGACCCCGCCTCGGTGGTGCGCGCCTGCGCCACCCTGGCCCGGCCCGGCGGCTGCGTGGTCTTCTCCACCATCAACCGCAACCCCAAGTCCTATCTCTTTGCCATCGTGGGCGCCGAATACCTGCTTCACCTGCTGCCCAAGGGCACCCACGACTACAGCCGATTCATCCGCCCCTCGGAGCTGGGCCGTTGGACCCGGGAGGCCGGGCTGGAGACCCGCGATCTCACCGGTATGACCTACAACCCCTTCACACGGATCTACCGTCTGGATCCCGACGACGTGGATGTCAACTACCTGATGGCCACGGAGCGGCCGGCCGCATGAAATCCGCCCCCGCGGTGCTCTTCGACCTCGACGGCACCCTGGCCGATACCGCTCCCGATCTGGCCGATGCCCTGAACGCCACCCTGCGCGCCTATGGGCGCGACCCGCTTCCCTTCGAGGCGATCCGGCCGGTGGTCTCCCACGGCGGCATCGCCCTGGTGCGGCTCGGTTTCGGGCTGGAGCCGGAAGATCCCGGCTTCGAGGAGCGGCGCCAGCACCTGCTGCAACACTACCGCGAGAATCTCTGCCGCCGCACCCGCCTCTTCCCCGGCATGGAGGCCGTGCTGCGGAAGCTCGGGGCCCGCCGCATCCCCTGGGGCGTGGTCACCAACAAGCCGGCCTGGCTCACCGATCCCCTGTTGCGGCAGCTTCCGCTGCCGTCGCCACCGGCCTGCGTGGTGAGCGGCGACAGCTGTCCCGAACGCAAGCCCCACCCCATGCCCCTGCTCCACGCCTGCGACATTCTCGGCTGCGCCCCCGGCCAGACCTTCTACGTGGGCGATGCCGAGCGGGACATGCAGGCCGGCAAGGCCGCCGGCATGACCACCGTCTGCGCCCTGTTCGGTTACTTCCAGCCCCACGACGAGCCCCGTCGATGGCCCGCCGATCACTACATCGAACACCCTGAAGAGCTGCTGGAACTGCTTGCGGACCCTGCCGATGAAACCACCTCTTCCCCTGCTGCTCCTGCTGCCCTTGGTGGCAACGGCTGACCCCGGCGCTCTTTCCCCGGACTGCGCCACGACCGGCGCCAACAGCGTGGTCTCCGCCTGCCTGGAAAAGGCGCTGCAAGCGCAGCAGGCCCGGCTGGAGCAGGCCCTGCACCAGGCACTGAAAGCCCTGCCGCCACCACGCCGGGCGGAGCTGCAGCGGACCCAGGAACTCTGGCGTCAGTACCGGGACGCCAAGTGCCGTCTCCTCTACACGCCGGAGAGCGGCAGCGGAGGATTGCTCGACATGCAGCAGTGCCTGCTGGACGAGACTTGCCGGCGCACCGGAGAGCTGGCGGGACCAGCGAATCCAGGGCCGTGAGTCATTGAAAAGCGGGGTGGGCGCCTGATCGGAAAACTTGCTGGTAAGATAGCCGCTTCCACCGGAACCAACCCCGCAAAGAAGCCATGCAGGACTATCAGCCCCCTGCCGATCTGCTGAAGGATCGGGTCATCCTGGTCACCGGCGCCGGCGACGGCATCGGCCGCGCCGCCTCCCTCGCTTTCGCCCGCCACGGCGCGTCGGTGGTGCTGCTGGGCAAGACCCTGGCCAAGCTGGAGAAGGTGTACGACGAAATCGAGGCGGCAGGCTGCCCCATGCCGGCCATCTACCCCATGCACCTGGAGGGAGCCACCCCGCACGAGTTCGACGAGCTGGCGCTCAAGCTGGAGGAGACCTTCGGCCGGCTGGATGGCGTGCTGCACAACGCCGCCGCCCTCCCCTACCTCAGCCGCATCAAGGACTACGACGCCGAGGACTGGCACAAGGTGATGCAGGTGAACCTGAATGCCCCCTTCATGCTCACCCAGGCGGTGCTGCCACTGCTGCTGCAGGCCGACGACGCCTCCCTGGTGTTCACCTCGGACAGCGTGGGCCGGAAGGGGCGCGCCTTCTGGGGTGCCTACGCGGCCAGCAAATTCGGCCTGGAGGGGCTGATGCAGGTGCTGGCCGAAGAGCTGGAAAACAGCAACATCCGGGTGAACAGTATCGATCCCGGCCCCACCCGCACCGAACTGCGCAAGCGGATCTTCCCCGGAGAGGATCCGCAGACCGTGAAGCCGCCCGAAGACCTCATGCCGTTCTATCTCTGGCTCATGGGTCCCGACAGCAGGGGCACCCACGGCCAGGCCCTGAGTTACCGGGAATGATCACCGTCTTTCACCCGCTAAACTCCATCGAGGCCCATCTGGTGAAGATCCTCCTCGCCGGCGAGGGGATCGAAGCACGGGTGCTGGGCGACCACCTGCAGGGGGGTGTGGGCGAGCTTCCCGCCCTGGGAACCTTGCAGGTGCAGGTGAAAGAAGAACACGAGGCCCGGGCACGGGCGGTGATCGAAGGCTGGCGACAGGAGCGGGACGAGGAGGACGATTCCTGGATTCCGCCCGAACTGAAATGACCACCACCGATCCCGCAGCCGGCCTCCAGGCCTATCTGGTGGGGGGTTGGGTGCGCGACAAGCTGCTGGGGCTGGAACCCAAGGACCGGGACTGGGTGGTGGTGGGCACCACCCCCGAGGAGATGCTGCGCCGCGGCTTCCGGCAGGTGGGAAAGGATTTTCCGGTGTTTCTCCATCCGCGGACCAAGGAGGAATATGCCCTGGCCCGCACCGAGCGCAAGACGGCGCCGGGCCACCGGGGCTTCTCCGTTCACGCCGCCCCCGGCGTCACCCTGGAGGAGGATCTTGCGCGAAGGGATTTCACCATCAATGCCATGGCCATGACCGCGGATGGCCGGCTCATCGATCCTTTTCACGGCGCCGAGGATCTGAAGCGGAAGATCCTGCGCCATGTGAGCCCGGCTTTCGTGGAGGACCCGCTGCGGGTGCTGCGCCTGGCCCGCTTTGCCGCACAACTCGATTTCCAGGTGGCCGAGGAGACCCGGGAGCTGGCCCGCGCCATGGCCCGCTCCGGGGAACTGGCCCATCTCACCCCGGAACGGGTCTGGCAGGAGCTGCAGCGGGCCATGGCGGCGCCACGGCCGCGCCGCTTCGTGGAGGTGTTGCGGGAGGTGGAGGCGCTGGAATCACTGTTCCCCGAAATCGATGCCCTGTTCGGCGTGCCTCAGCCGAAGCGTTACCACCCGGAGGTGGACACCGGCATCCACCTGCTGCTCTGCCTGGACGTGGCCGCCCGCCTGACCACCGATCCCCTGGTCCGTTTCGCGGTGCTGCTCCACGACCTGGGCAAGGGCGCCACCCCACCGGAGCAATGGCCCAGCCACCGCGGCCATGAAGCCCTGGGCGTTCCGCTGGTGGACCGGCTCTGCCGCCGCTACCGGGTGCCCAGGCATTATCATCGACTGGCACGTCGCACCGCCCGGCACCACCTGCTGGTGCACCGCGCGCCCGAGCTCAAGCCCTCCACCCTGCTGCGCCTCTTCGAGGAACTGGACGCCTTCCGCCAGCCCGACGATTTCGACCGCTTCCTGCTGGCCTGCGAGGCCGACGCCCGCGGGCGCAAGGGCTTCGAGGAGACGCCCTGCCCCGAGATCCATTACCTGCGCCAGGCTTTCGAGGCCGCCAGGCAGGTCACCGCCGGCGACATCGGCGGCGATGTGCAGGGAAAGGCGCTGGGAGAGGCCATCCGGCAACTGCGCCGCCAACGCATCGCCCAGGTCAAGGCGGCATGGCAGGAGCAGTCAGCGAGGGGAAACGACTCCGTCGTTCACTGAGCCGCCTGGAACCGGTACACCGCGCCACCCAGGTCCACCACATAGAGATTGCCCGCTTCGTCCTCGCCGAAACTGGAGATGTTGAGGCCGGTGCGCTTCCACGGCCGGCTCGTCCAACCCTCTCCTTGCTGCCAGGCCAGCCAGATGTTGCCGCTGCAGAAATCACCGTAAACATAGTAGCCCCGCAGCGCCTCCACCGGCCCGCGATAACGGTACCCGCCAGTGATGGAGCAGTTACCGCCGGAATGGCCGTATTCGAGGATCGGGGCCACCATGGCCCGCCCGTCGTAGCGGTGGTTGCCCTCCATGCAGCTCCAGCCGTAGAAACGACCGCCCCGGTCTCCCGCCGGCTGGAAGTCCACCTCCTCCCAGCGGTCCTGGCCCACGTCGCCGATGAAGAGATCGCCGGTGAGGCGGTCGAAGCTCCAGCGCCAGGGATTGCGCAGGCCATAGGCCCAGATCTCACCGCAGCTTCCCGCTTTCCCGCGGAACGGGTTGTCGGCGGGAATGGCGTAACGGGCGACACGGCCGCAGGCATTGTCCTCCCCGGCGGGCCGGCCACTCACGTCGATGCGCAGCAGCTTCCCCAGCAGGTTGCCGGTGTTTCTGGCGTTGTCACGGGGATCGCCCGCCGCTCCGCCGTCGCCCGTACCGATGTAAAGATAGCCGTCTCTCCCGAAATGGAGATCCCCGCCGTTGTGGTTTCCCCAGGGCTGCTCGAACTCCAGCAGCACCTCCTCCGAATCCGGATCGGCCCGGTTCGGATCGCTCCCGGAGACCCGGAACCGGGAAACCCGGGTGTAGAGCCTGCGCCCCCTGCGCTGGGTGTAGTTCAGGTAGAAGCGGCCGTCGCTCCGGTAATCCGGAGAGAAGGCCAGCCCCAGCAGCCCCTTTTCTCCGCCGCTGGCGACCCGCCGGCGGATGTCGAGAAAGGGCCGCGCCAGCAGTTGATCGCCGTCGTGGATATAGATCCTCCCCGCCTGGTCGAGGATGAAGATGCGACCGCTGCCGTCACCGGCATGACGCACCGCCAGGGGCTTCACGCCCTTGGGCATCTTCACCACCAACTCGAGTTCCAGTGCACTGGGCAGCTCGATGGCGGCAACCGGGAAAGCAAGCCCGCAGAGAAGCAAAATGGCGAATCTCGTTTTCATGATTTCCCTCGCAGGCGCCAGGAAAGCTTGTGCAGCTCCATCACCACCAGCACCGCCAGCGCGATGCCCAGCAGCTGCAGCCAGTGTGCCGGTGAGACGGGCTGTATCTGCAGCACCTCGCTGATCCAGGGGGTGTACATGGCGCCAATGTGCACCCCCTGCGCCAGTAGGGTACCGAACAGCAGCAGCCGGTTGCCCAGCAGGTCCATGCCGAACACCGAGCGGGTTTCGGAGCGGGCATTGAACACATGGATGTTCTCGAACAGCACCATGAGCAGCAGAGTGCCGTTGCGCGCCTCTTCCACGGAAAAGCCGCTGCGCAGCAGCCACTGGTAGAGCAGGAAGGCCAGCACCCCGATGGTGAGGGCGGAAACCACCACCCGCTCCACCATGATGCGGTTGAAGATGGGCTCGTCCGGCGGCCGCGGCGGCCGTTTCAGCTCGTCGCCCTCGCCGGGCTCGAAGGCCAGGGCGACGTCCTGGATGCCGTTGGTGACCAGGTTGAGCCAGAGCAGCTGTACCGCCAGCAGGGGCAGCGGCTGCCCGGTGAAGAGCGCCAGCGTGAACAGTACCAGTTCCGCCGCGCCGGTGGAGACCAACAGGAAGATCACCTTGCGCACGTTGGCATAGGCGATGCGTCCCTCCTCCACCCCGGCGACGATGGAGGCGAAGTTGTCGTCGGTGATGATGAGATCGGCGCTCTCCCTCGCCACGTCGGTCCCGCTCCTGCCCATGGCGATGCCCACCTGGGCGGCGCGCAGGGCGGGGGCGTCGTTGGCGCCGTCGCCGCTCGCCGCCACGAAATGGCCCTGGCGCTGCAGCGACTGCACGATGTCGAGCTTCTGGTGCGGCTCCACCCGGGCGAAGATCCGTGCCCGCCGCACCAGCGCATCGAGCGCCGCTTGGTCTTTCGCCGCCTTGAGTTGCGGGCCGGTGACCAGGGCCTCGCCGTCATCGGCCAACCCCAGCTCGCGGCCGATGGCCAGGGCGGTGACCGGGTGATCCCCCGTCACCATGGCCACCTCGATGCCCGCCTGGCGGCAGGCGGCGATGGCCGGCTTGGCCTCGGGCCGCAGCGGATCGATCATGCCCACCAGTCCGAGCAGGGTCAGGTCATGGAGATGGGTCTCGTCGAAGGCTTCGTCCGGGCCGATCTCCACCGGCCCCGAGGCCAGGGCCAGTACGCGGTAGCCCTGCCGCGCCAGCGCCGTGGCCTGTTCCTCCACCAACCGCCGGTCCAGCGGCTCATCGCCATCCGGTGTCGCCATGCGGGCGCACATGGTCAGCAGCCGCTCGTAGGCCCCCTTGACGAAGGCGTGGGGACGCCCTTCCACCTCGTTCAGGGTGGCGGCGAAGAGACGATCCGACTCGAAGGGAATCTCGGCCAGCTGGGGGTAGGCGTTCAGCGCCTCCTGGCGGGTGATGCCCGCCTTGTGCGCCATCACCAGCAGCGCCACGTCCACCGCGTCGCCGTGGGCGGTCCAGCCCTGCGCCCGGTGTCCCAGGAAGGCGCTGTTGGCCAGCACGGCGGCCAGGCAGAGCCGTTCCAGGAGCTTTTCTTCCCCAGCGCCCGGCGTACCCGACGGGGTGAGGATCAGCCCCTCGGGTTCGATCCCTTCCCCGGTCACTTCCCAGGGCGGCTGGCCGGGGAAGAGAATGCGCCGCACGGTGAGCTGGTTCACCGTGAGGGTCCCGGTCTTGTCCGTGGCCACATAGGTGCAGGAGCCCAGCGCCTCCACCGCCACCAGGCGGCGCACGATCACGTTGCGCCGGGCCATGCGGCGCATGCCGATGGCCAGCGCCACGGTGAGCGCCACCGGCAGCCCCTCGGGGATCACCGACACCGCCAGCGCCACCGCCAGCATAAAGACATCGGCATAGTGCATGCCCCTGCCCAGGGCCACCACCGCCATGATCAGGGCGGCGACGGCCACCAGCAGCGCCACCTTGCGGGTGAAGCGCTCCATGCGCAGCATGAGCGGCGCCTCGCCCAGGGCTTGCCCCATCACGTCGGCGGCGATCCGCCCCAGCTCGGTCTCCAGCGCGGTGGCCACCACCACCCCCTGGGCATGGCCGCGGGTCACCAGGGTGCCGGCGAAGGCCATGTTGCGCCGTTCCGCCAGGGGGGTCTCTTCGGGCAGCACCAGGTCCGCATCCTTGGGCACGGCGAGGGATTCCCCGGTGAGCAGCGACTCGTCCGCCAACAGGTCCTGACTGGCCAGCAGGCGCAGGTCGGCGGGCACCCGGTCCCCGGTCTCCAGCAACACCAGGTCGCCCGGCACCAGTTCGGTGGCGTCGATCTCGTAGGCCTCGCCGTCGCGCACCACCCGGCTGCGGGTGGTCACCAGGTCCACCAGCGCGGAAGCGGCCCGCTGGGCGGAGAACTCCTGCACGGTGCCGATGAGCGCATTGATGAGCAACACCGCGCCGATGAACAGCGCATCGGACCAGTGCTGGATGGCCAGGGACAGCAGCGCCGCCACCATGAGCACGTAGATGAGCGGGCTGGCGAACTGGCGCAGGAACACCCTGCCGATGCGCGGCGGTTCGGGCCGGGGCAACCGGTTCGGCCCCACCGAAGCCAGGCGCGCCGCGGCCTCCGCGGTGGAGAGACCATGACGGGAACCGGCCAGGGCAGCAAGCACCTGCTCGCCATCGAGGGCATGGGGTGCGGCCGGCCTTTGCCAGGCCGGGGTTGGCGCTCGATTTGCCCTCTCGTGGTCCCCCATGATGACCCCCGCGCTCGCTGAGTCTGTTCATTCTCTCCAACAGCCAGGATCCTGTCACCACTGACGCAGAGCTACCCCCTTGCTACCGGAGCGCTTTGGAGTATGCTCTGGAAAAGGCGCCCGGCGATCCGGGCGATCCCGGCACGAGAAGAATGGGGAGGAGGAGCGCAGTGGACGATGCGCTGCAACGTTTGCTGGACGCCGAGCTGGAGGCGGAACGGCTGGTCACCCAGGCGTTGGAGGAGCGGGAGCGGATCACCCGCGAAGCGCTGGAGGAGGCGCGCCTGGCCGAGGAGCGGCTGGAGGCAAGGCTTCCCGAGCTGAGGGAATCCTTCCTGGAGAAGGCCCGCCAGCGGGTGGAACAGAGCCGCGCGGAGCTGGCCCTGCGATACGAGGAAAGGGCCCGGGAGCTGCGCGCCATGGCGGAAGAGGCCCGGGAGGAGGCGGTGGCCGCGGCGGTGGAACTGCTGCTGGACGCGGGAGCGGACGAATGACCACCCGGGCCGGCCGAGACGCCTTCCTAGACACCCGCGCCTCGCTCTTCGCCATTCGGCTGCTGCGCCGCGAACAGCGCCTGGCGCTGGTGGAACGTCCCTTGGAGGAACTTCCCCCGCTGCTGCGCCAGGCGGGGCTGGAAACCCTGGTGGAGGCCATGCCGGCCGATACCGCCGCCCTGGAACAACGGCTTGCCAGCGTGCTGGTGCGGGAGAGCGAACAGCTCTTCCACGCCGTCGACGCGGTGGCGCGGGACTTCCTGCGACACTGGCTGCGCCGGCTGGAGCTGATCAATCTGAAGCTGCTGCTGCGTGCCCGGCTCGCCGGTCACGAGCCGGCCCGCACCCGAGGGCTCCTGCTCGACCTGGGTTCTCTCACCACCCTGCCGGTGGAATCCCTGCTGCAGGCCGAGAGTGCCGAAGAGCTGTTGCGCCAGCTGGAAAGCACCCCTTACGCCGCCATGGCACGCCAGGCCCGTAAGGCCTACCAGGAGGGCGCCGACCTGTTCGCCGCGGAAGCCACCCTGGACGCCCATTATTACCACCAGCTGGCACACCAGGCCCGCCGGCTGCCAGGCCGGGCCGGGCAGCAGGTGCGCAATCTGCTTGGAGCCTGGCTGGACCAGGTGAACCTGGTCTCCCTGCTCCGTTTCCGGGTCCATTACCGGCTGGAGGCGCCCCACGCCTATTTCCTGCTGGCCCCCGGGGGACACCTGCTGCCACCCTCCCTGTTACAACAACTGGCCCAGCGTACTTCCCTGCCGGAAATGCTGACCCTGCTACCGGCCACCCTGCAGGCCCTCCTGGAAGGGGCCGACACCGTCGGCAAGGTGGAACAGCGCATGATCGCCCGCGTGCGCCGCCAGGCACGACTGCTGTTGAGACGCCGCAACCCAGGCCTGGCTCGGGCCTTCGCCTGGCTCTACCTGCGGGAACAGCAGTTGCAGCTGGTACACACGGTGCTCAAGGGACACCTGTTGGGGCTGGAGCCGGAGTTGATCCGTTTCTGCGCCGATCCCCTGGCCAACCTGGAGGTCGGGCCGGCGGAAGAGGAGGTGACGTCATGATCACGCCGGTTCCCATGTGCCGGGTGACCCTTGCGCTGCTCACCGAGGACCTGGTCCAGGCGGGACTGGTACTGGGCCGTTTCGGCTGCTTTGCGCCGCAACCGGAGGCGCGGGAGAAGGCCCTGCCGGAGGTGCCGCTCGCCGACTACCGGGAGCGCTTCGAGCAGGCGCGCACCCGTTTGCTGAAGATCTGCCGTTTCCTGGAGGTGCCTCCGGAAGCGGACACCATCCCGGAACGGGCGCCCACCCTGGAGGCGCTGCAGCAGCTGGATGCCTGGCTGGAGGAGATCTGGAACCACTGCTCCTGCTGCGAGGAGAACCTGAGGCGCAACCAGGAGGCGCTGCGCGAGGTGCGCCAGCTGCAGAAGCTGCTGCACAGCTACCGTCAGCTGGACGTGGATCTCGGCCTGCTGCAGCGCGACCTGCGGTTCCTGCAGGTACGGCTGGGAACGGTGCCGCGGCAGAATCTCGGCCGCCTGCGCGAGGCGGTGGCACTGGCCGGGTTCTCCCTCACCCGCTTCGCCAACCTGGAGGACCGGGCCCAGGTGGTGGTGGCGGGACTGAAACAGAAGGGGGAGGAGCTGGAGTCCGTGCTGCGGGCCGCCGATTTCCGGGAGCTCACTTTGCCGGAAGCCTTTTCCGACCGCCCGGCCCAGGTGGAAGCGAGCCTGCGCGAACGGGAGCGCCGCCTGCACCGGGAGCGGCAACACCTGGAGCAGGAGATCCGGGAACGGCGGGAACAGCATGGCGAGCGCCTGCGCGAGGTTGCCGGTCAGCTCACCGCCGCTTCCGGCTTCGCCGGTTTCGGCGACGCCCCCTCCAGCCGCGGCGGACTGGCACGTGTCGCCGGCTGGATTCCCGCCGCCGAGCTGGAAAACCTGCGGCACGCCCTGGACCAGGCGCTGTCCAACCCGGTATTTCTGGAGGCGCGACCACCGCGGCGGGAAGAATATTCCCAGGTGCCCTCCAACCTGCGCCATGGCAGCTGGCTGCAACCCTTCGCCGCGCTGGTGCGCACCTACGGCATTCCCCGCTACCGTGAACTGGACCCCACCTGGTTCCTGGCGGTGAGTTTCAGCATCATGTTCGGCATGATGTTCGGCGACCTGGGGCATGGCCTGCTGATCGCCCTGGGCGGCTGGCTGCTGGGGTACCGCCTGCCCCTGGCAAGACCCCTGCTGGTGGCCGCGGGAATCTCCTCGATGCTGTTCGGCCTGCTCTACGGCAGCCTGTTCGGCTACGAGGGGCTGATTCCGGCCCTCTGGCTGTCACCCCTGGAGGATCCGGTGCGCATGCTGAAGGTGGCCTTCGCCTGGGGCGTCTTCTTCATTCTGCTGGCCACTCTGTTCCGCATCCGCAACGACCTCGCCGAGGGGGACTGGCAGTCCGCCCTGTTCGACGGCCATGGCCTGGCCGGGCTGACGCTCTATCTCGCCCTGCTCGCCGCCGGCTGGCAATGGAGCAGTGGCGGCTCCCTCACCCGCTGGCACCTGGCGTCCCTGGCGCTGCCGCTGGCGGCCATCCTGATCTGGAAGTGGCGCCGGCTGGAGGCCCCGCTGGGGGAACGGCTGCTGGTGGTGGCCATCGAGGGGTTCGAGACCTTCATGAACTACGTCTCCAACACCCTCTCCTTCCTGCGGGTGGCCGCCTTCGGCCTCAACCACGTGGCGCTGGCGCTGGCGGTGTTCGCCCTGGCCGGGATGATGCAGACCACCGGCCACTGGATCACCGTGATCCTGGGCAACCTCTTCATCGTGCTCATGGAGGGGGCCATCGTCGTCATCCAGGTGCTGCGCCTGGAATACTACGAGGGCTTCTCCCGCTTCTTTCGCGGCGACGGACGGCCGTTCCAGCCTCTGCGTCTCACCCTGGATGGAGGCCGACCATGATGTCCGCCCATCCCTTTTTGCAAGGAGAACTGCCATGTACTGGATGATCACCCTCCTCGGCATCAGCCTGCTGGCCATGGTGGCCACCGGCATCTACCTGGAAATCCACCCCCCGGCGCCCGACCCGGCCAGAGTCCGGCGCTGGAAGAAGCTGGTGGGGGGCAACCTGTTGCTGTTCATGGCCGCCCAGGTGGGGTTGCTGGCATTCGGGGTGCAGGAGGCGCTGGCGGCGCAGCCCGCCGCCTCCTCCGGTGAGGTGAGCATCGGTTTCGGCCTCTCCCTCATCGGCATCGGCATCCCCACGGCGCTGGCCACCATCGGCGCCGGCATCGCGGTGGGACCGGTGGGCGCGGCCTCCCTGGCGGTGATCTCGGAGAAGCCCGAGCTCTTCGGCCGCACCCTCATCTACCTGGGACTGGCGGAGGGGATCGCCATCTACGGCCTGGTGGTCACCATCCTCATGCTGGGCAAACTGGGCTGATGACGGCAGGAAGAAAGGATCCCGGCCAGCCGCGCCTGGTGATGATGGGCGACAGCGCCCTCTGCGCCGGCTTTGCCCTGATCGGCTTCGAGACCTGGCCGGACGCCAGCGAGGAGCAGCTGGAACGGCTGCTGGAGGAGCTGGAGCAGGAGCGTCAGCCGGCCCTGGTCTTCCTGGAACCCAGGCTGGCCCGCTGTGGCTGCGCGCCACTCGAGCGGCTGCAGCGCCAGGGAGGACGGGTGATCATCACCGAGATCCCGCCACTGAACGCCCCCGACGACTACCGGCCCCAGGTGGAGGAGCTGGTGGTCTCCCTGCTGGGCGAGGGTGCGCTGTCATGAGTCCCACCAGTGACCGGGTGGTGCAGGAGCTGGAGTCCGCCCTCCTGGAGCGGGCCCGGCGGCTGGCGGACGAGTACCTGGAGCGGGCGCGGCGGGCCCGCCAGCACATCCTGGAGGATGCCCAGGAGAAGCTCCACCTGCGCGAGGAACAGGCCACCACCCAGGCCCAGGCCGAGGCCGACCGCTACTACCGGCGGCAGGTGCAGGCCAGCGAGCTGGAGTTCACCCGGCGGCTGGACCGGCTGCGCTGGGAGCTGATCCAGGAGACCCTGGAGCAGGTGAAACAGCGCCTGGCGGCCCATGCCGCCACTCCCGCCTACGAGCGGACCCTGGCACAGCTGCTGCGGCGGGGCGCCGACAGCATCGAGCGCAACAGGCTGGTGGCCGCCTTCAACGAGGCCGACCTGGCGCGCCTGCAGCCGCGATGGGAGGAGTTCCTGGCCAGCGTCGGCAGCGACCGGGAGATCCGCCTGCAGGAGCGTCCCCTCCCCAGCAGCGGCGGCGTGCTGGTGCGCAGCGAGGACGACCGGATCCGGGTGGACAACACCTTCGAGGGACGCCTGGAACGGCTCCAGCCGCAGGTGCTGCAGGTGATCACCGAACGTCTCTTTGCCGCCGAGGTGAGCCAGCGGGGGCTGCTCCATGAGTGAGCCCGGTCGCATCCTGGAGATCAACGGCCCCCTGGTGATGGTGGAACTGGCCGGCGTCACCAACGGCGAGCAGGTGCGCGTGGGGGAGCTGGGCCTCACCGGGGAGGTGATCGGCCTGGAGGAGTCGCGCGCTCTGATCCAGGTCTACGAACCCACCGAGATGCTGCGCCCCGGCGATTCGGTGACCCCCCTGGGTCATCCCTTCTCGGTGGAGCTGGGGCCCGGCCTGCTGGGCAACATCTTCGATGGCATCCAGCGGCCCCTGGCCGGGCTCATGGAGCAGGGCGGCGAACGCATCCCCCGCGGCCTGGAGGTACCGGCCCTGGACCGGGACCGGCGCTGGCGCTTCACCCCGGAACCCGGCCTGGAGGCGGGCCACGAGATCGTCGGCGGCACCGTGCTGGGACGGGTGCAGGAGAGCGAGGCGCTGGAGCACCGCATCCTGGTGCCCCCCCACCTGCATGGCGAACTGCTGGAGCTGATGCCGGCCGGGGAATACCGGCTGGAGGAGCCCATCGCCCGCCTGCGCCAGCCCCTGGGCGGCATCCGCGAACTCAGGCTCTACCACCGCTGGCCGGTGCGCCAGCCGCGCCCCTACCGGGCGAGGGACGACAGCGTCCTGCCGCTGCTCACCGGGCAGCGCATCCTGGACACCTTCTTCCCCCTGCTCAAAGGGGGGAAGGGCGCCATTCCCGGGCCCTTCGGCGCCGGCAAGACCATGCTGCAGCAGCAGATCGCCCGCTGGGCCAACGCCGACGTGGTGATCTACGTGGGTTGCGGCGAGCGCGGCAACGAGCTGGTGGACATCCTCGAGTCCTTCCCCAAACTCACCGACCCCCACAGCGGCCGGCCGCTGATGGAGCGCACCCTGCTGGTGGCCAACACCTCCAACATGCCGGTGGTGGCGCGGGAGGCCTCCATCTACGTGGGGGTGACCCTGGCCGAGTACTATCGCGACCAGGGCTTCGACGTGGTGATGGTGGCCGACTCCACCAGCCGCTGGGCGGAGGCGCTGCGCGAGGTGGCCGGCCGCCTGGGCCAGATGCCGGTGGAGGAGGGCTATCCCGCCTACCTGGGCTCGCGCCTTGCGGCCTTCTACGAGCGGGCCGGACGGGTGCGCACCCTGGGAGGCGACCTCGGCTCGGTCTCCCTCATCGGCGCCGTCTCGCCGCCCGGCGGCGACTTCTCCGAGCCGGTGACCAACCACACCAAGGACATCATCCAGACCTTCTGGGCCCTCTCCAAGGCGCTGGCGGACGCCCGCCACTATCCCGCCATCTCCTGGAGCGAGAGCTTCTCCGACGCGGTGGAGGAGGCCGCCCGCTGGTGGCACCGGGAGGTGGATGGGCGCTGGGCCGAGCGGCGTGGCCAGGCCCTGGCCCTGCTGGCCCAGGCGGAGGAGTTGCAGCGCATCATCAACCTGGTGGGGGCGGAGGCCCTCTCCCCCGCCCAGCGCTGGAGCGTGGAGATGGCCCGCACCCTGCGGGAAGGGCTGCTGCAGCAGAGCGCCCTGGACCCGGTGGACGCCTACTGCGCGCCACGCAAGCAGTTCCTGCTGCTGGACCTGATGATGCGGGTCCATGAAGAGGGGCTGGAGCTGATCGGCATGGGGGCGCCCTTCTCGGTGCTGGCCGAGCTGCCGCTCATGGGGCAGCTGCGGCGGGCCAAGAGCCAGTACGGAAACGAGCAGCTGGACCAGCTCGCCAGCCTGGGCGAGCGCTTTCGCGACCAGCTGGCGCAGGTGCGCGAACGCTACCGGGAGCAGAAGGGATGAAGCAGAAGGAGTACCGCATGGCCACCGCCGCCCGCACCGGGCTGCTCTTTCTCAAGGGGGTGCCCGGGGTGGCCTTCGGCGACCGGGTGGCGATCCGCGACCAGCACGGCCGCAAGCGCAACGGTCAGGTGATCCTCGCCTCGGACGAGGTGGTGATGGTGCAGGTGTTCGAGGGCACCGCGGATCTGAGCCTGGAGGAGACCTGGGTGCGGTTCCTGGAAGAGCCCTTCGAGATGCCGCTCTCCCCCGAGCTGCTGGGACGCATCTTCAACGGCATCGGCGAACCCCTGGACGATCGCCCGCCGATGATTTCCCGCCTGCGGCGCAACGTCAACGGACAGCCGGTGAACCCGGTCGCGCGCGCCTACCCGCGGGAGTTCATCCAGACCGGCATCTCCGCCATCGACGGCCTCAACTCGCTGGTGCGGGGACAGAAACTGCCCATCTTCTCCGGCTCCGGCCTGCCCCACAACCGGCTGGCGGCCCAGATCGTGCGCCAGTCCCGGCTGCTGGGCGAGGAGTCGCGCTTCGTGGTGGTGTTCGCCGCCATGGGCATCACCTACGCCGACGCCCGCTTCTTCCGCGAGGATTTCGAGTCCAACGGCGTGCTGGGCAACGTGGTGATGTTCATCAACCTGGCGGACGACCCGCCCATCGAACGCCTGATCCTGCCGCGCACCGCGCTCACCGTGGCCGAGTACCTGGCCTTCGACCTGGACCTGCACGTGCTGGTGGTGCTCACCGACATGACCTATTACGCCGAGGCGCTGCGCGAGGTGGCCACCGCCAAGGGCGACGTGCCCACCCGCAAGGGTTATCCCGGCTACCTCTATTCCGACATGGCCGAGCTCTACGAGCGTGCCGGGCGCATCCGCAACCGTCACGGCTCGGTGACCATGATCCCGGTGGTGAGCATGCCCTCGGACGACATCACCCATCCCATCCCGGATCTCACCGGCTACATCACCGAGGGACAGATCGTTCTCTCCCGGGAGCTGCACAACCAGGGCATCTATCCCCCGGTGAACATTCCCCCCTCCCTTTCCCGACTGATGAAGGACGGCATCGGTCGCGACGACACCCGCGAGGACCACCCGCGGGTGGCGAGCCAGCTCTATGCCGCCTATGCCCGGGCGCTGGAGGTGCGCAATCTCGCCTCCATCATCGGCGCCGAGGAGCTGCCCGAGCTGGACCGCAAGTTCCTGGATTTCGCCGACGGTTTCGAACAGCGCTTCCTGGCCCAGGGGGCGGACGAGGACCGTTCGGTGATCGAGACGCTCAATCTCGCCTGGGAGCTGCTCTCGCTGCTGCCGGCGGATGTGCTCACCCGGGTCACCGAGGCCGATCTCGCCCGCTACCACGCCTGGGATGGCCGCAAGAAGCAGGAGGCCGTGGAATGAAGGTGAACCTGCCCCCCACGCGCAGCAACTTGCTCCACCTGCGCGAGCAGCACCGTTTCCTGGTCACCGGGCACGACCTGCTGGAGCGCAAGCGCGAGCTGCTGGCGCGCATGGTGCGCAGCCAGCTGGAGACCTATCGCACTCTGCGACGGGAGGCGGCCCGGCAGGTGGCCCTGGCCTACCGCTGGCTCGGCATCACCAACATGCGCATGGGATCGCGCATGCTGGCCCAGGCCGCCCTGGGGTTGGAACCGGCACTGGCGCTGGAGATCCTGCCGCGCAGCAACCTGGGGGTGGAATACCCCTCGGTGCGGGTGACCCGCAAGCCGCTGCAGCCGGTGAGCTTGATGTGGAGCGACTCCAGCTTCGACCGGGTGCGGCTGCATCTGGCCGAGGCGGCGGCGCTGCTGGCCCGCCTGGGAGAGGCCGAGACCGCCCTGCGGCGCATGCTGGCCGAACAGCGCAAGGCGCAGAAGCGGGTGAACGCGCTCAAATACAACATCATTCCCTCTTACGAGGCCAGCATCCGCTTCATCGAGCAGACCCTGGAAGAGGAGGAGCGGGCAGCCCTGTTCCAGATCCGCAAGCTGCGCGAGGGGGCATCGTCACCGGAGGGCTGCAGGGAAAAGTGAGCAGATCCCCTTTCCTCAACCCGGTGTCACGGCAGATTTGGTGGCGAAAATACCGCCAGGCCGGCGAAGCGGAGATCCAGGAGAGCTGGGTCCGGGTGGCCGATGCCGTGGCTGGCGTGGAGGGCTCCCAGGCCGACACCTGGCGGCGGCGCTTCGAAGCGCTGCTGCAGGAGTTCGAATTCCTGCCCGGCGGGCGCATCCTCGCCGGCGCCGGCAGCCACCGCCGCGTCACCCTGTTCAACTGCTTCGTCATGGGCACCATCGAGGACAGCCTGGACGGGATCTTCCAGGCCTTGCGGGAGGGTGCGCTCACCATGCAGCAGGGCGGCGGCGTGGGTTACGACTTCTCCACCCTGCGCCCCCGGGGCACGCCGGCGCGGGAGTCGGGGACCATCGCTTCCGGGCCGGTCTCCTTCATGCAGGTGTGGGATGCCATGTGCCACACCCTGCTCTCCACCGGCAACCGGCGCGGCGCCATGATGGCCACCCTGCGCTGCGATCATCCCGACATCGAGGAGTTCATCGAGGCGAAGGGCGAGCCGGGGCGGCTGCGCTGCTTCAACCTGTCGGCACTGGTGAACGACGCCTTCCTGGAGGCGGTGAAAGAGGACCGGCCCTGGCCGCTGCTGTTCCCCGACCAGGCGTTCGAGCCGGACCCGGATGCGGAGACCCTGATGCGGGAGTGGAGCGGCCGGCCGGAGCCCCAACCCTGTCGGGTGGTGAAACGGGTCTCGGCGCGGGCGCTGTGGGAGAAGCTGATGCAGGCCACCTGGGAGCGGGCCGAACCCGGAGTGCTCTTCATCGACCGCATCAACCGGTGGAACAATCTGGGCTACCGGGAGCGCATCAGCGCCACCAACCCTTGCGGCGAGATCCCCCTGCCCCCCTACGGCGCCTGCGACCTGGGGTCCCTCAATCTCACCCGCTTCGTGCGCAAACCCTTCACCAGCGAGGCCTTCCTGGACCTGGCCGCGCTGGAGGAGAGCACCCGGGTGGCGGTGCGCTTCCTGGACGACGTCATCGACCTTTCCCGCTTTCCGCTGCAGGCACAAAAGGAGGAGGCGCGCGGCAGCCGGCGCATCGGGCTGGGCATCACCGGCCTGGCCGACGCCCTGGCCATGCTGGGGCTGCGTTACGACAGCGAAGCGGGACGATCCGAGGCGGAAAGGGCCCTGCGCACGCTCTGCCACGCCGCTTACCGGACCTCCGTGGAGCTTGCACGCGAGAAAGGGGCCTTTCCCTGGTTCGACCGTCGGGCCTATCTGCAGCGCCCCTTCATCCGTTCCCTGCCGACAGCGCTACAACGGGAGATCGAACGCCACGGAATCCGCAACAGCCACCTCGTCGCCATCGCCCCCACCGGCTCCATCAGCCTGCTGGCCAACAACATCAGCAGCGGCATCGAGCCCATCTTCAGCCTGCGCCAGAAACGGCAGCTGACGGCCGAAGACGGCGGTCGGGCGACGGTGGAGCTGGAGGATTACGCCTGGCGGCTCTGGCGCAGCCGGCACCCGGAAGGGCCCATCCCGGAAACATTCGTCACCGCGGAGCAGTTGCAGCCGGAGGATCACCTGCTGATGCAGGCGGCGCTGCAGCGGCACGTGGACAACGCCATCTCCAAGACCATCAACATTCCTGCCGACTACTCGCTGGAATCGTTCCGCGCCGTCTACCTGCGGGCCCACCAGCTCGGCCTGAAGGGCTGCACCACCTTCCGGCCCAACCCGGTCACCGGCAGCGTACTGCAGGCCGAAGCCCCGGAAAGACCCTGCTGCCGGGTGGAAGAAGCGATTCGCTGACGGTCGGCAAAGGGACTATAATCCCGGCCTGACAGTTGTGAACCCCGGGGGAAACGAAATGAAGAAAACCGTTCTGATTCCTGCACTTTTGCTCTCCTCCCTGCTCGCACTGGTTGGCTGCGGCGGCGGTGGGGCCAAGGTCGAATCCACGGTGAACGCCACCACCATGGGACAGGAGCTGCAGGACCTGGAGGAGAGCTACAAGAAGGGGCTGCTCACCGAGGAGGAATACAAGCAGGCCCGCAAGGCCATTCTCAAGCGCTATCAGTGATCGAATCCCAGTGAAGAAAGGGCGCTTTCCCTCTTTTGGGAAGCGCCCTTTCTGCATTCAGGCCCCGAAAGGAAACCCGGCCTACTTCACTTCGATCCTGTTGCTGCCCTCCTTCTTCACCTTGGGCAGGATCACATGCAGTACGCCGTTCTTCACCTTGGCCTTGGCGCGGCTGCCGTCCACCGCCTCCGGCAAGGGCACGGTGCGGACATAACTGCCGCTCACGATCTCCCGCTGGATGTAGTTTTCCTTTTCTTCCTTCTTCTCCTGCCGCGTGGTGGCACGGATGGTGAGAGCGTGGTCGGATACCGACAGGTCCACGTCCTCTTTCTTCACCCCGGGCAGCTCGGCCCGCACCACCAGCTTCTTGCCCTTGTCCAGCACGTCCACCCTGGGCATCTGCAGCTCCAGGTCGGACAGGTCCGGCAGATCCCAGGGCTGCAGCCAGCCGCCCCGCAACAGCTGATTGAAACGGGCCTCCAGGTCGGCCAGCTGATTCTCCAGCGCTGCCAGTCCCGTCGAGGTTCCACTCACCGCCAGTTCCTTGCCCTTGTTCTTGCCCTTCTTAGCCATCGATACCACCTCTCTATTGCAAACCGGAATAGTTGCAGGGCCTCATGACCCTCACTCAACAGGAAATGGGGCGTTCTGGGTGGTTTTCAATCGGGACTTTTCGTGACGGCCCTCGACAGGCGGGTTTCCACCGCCTCCATTGAGCTGGATCACGGTGCGAACCTCCTGGGCTGAAATTCAGAACAGCCCCAGAGCGAAACCAGCGCGCAGCCGTTGGTCCTGAAGGCGCCGCTCCACGTACCCGTGGCGGGCGGCCAGATCGGTCATCCTCACCTGGGCCTGAAGTATCTCCAGCAGGTCGGCGCGACGGGCGCTGTAGCGGGCGCGAAGGCGGTTCACCTTCCGTCTCGACTCCTGGAGAGATTTTTGCAGTTTGCCCGCCTGGTCACGAAGCTGACGGATCCTGTAAACCGCGGTACGGGCCTCCACCAGCGCCGCATGCAGCCTGGTGAGCAGCACCTCCACCGCCTCGGACCGGGTTTCCGTCACCGGTTGCAGCCCCAGTTCCCGGCGCAGGCCGGCGCTGTCCAAGCGCGACAGGCGATAGAAGGCCTTGGTGATCCCTTCGTGGCCGGTGGTGAGCCGAACCGCCGGCCAGGAGAAGGGAGGCCCTGCGGAAACCAATGCTTCCCGGGCCAGCCGCAGGTCGCTGCGTCCAGCCAGTTGTTGCAGCTGAGCCGCCGGGAGCTGTTTCACCCCGCCTTCTGTATCGGAAGGAACGACCGAACGCCCCAACAGGCTGGTCAGGGCCTTCGCGGCCAGCCGCTCCGCCCGCTTCAGCTGTTTCAGCCGGGTATCGGCCCGTGCCAGGTCCTTGCGGGCATCCAGCACCTTCTGCCGATCGGTGCGCTCCAACCGGTTGCCGGTCTGGTGCCGCTCCACGATCTGCTCCCGCAGCATCCGGGCCGAATCGGCCTGCCGGTACAGGCGGTGAATCGCCTGCAGCTGGAACCAGGCCCTCCCGGCCTGCACCGCCAGGGACTGGCGTGCCCGGACCAGTTCGAAATCCCGGATTTCCACCGGCTTGCCCGCCTCCGCCTCGGACAGCCGTTTCCAGAGCTGTCGCTCCTCCCTGCCCAGCTGCACGCCTCCGGCCTTGCGATAGCCCAGCAGTTCCCCCACGATGGCACGCGCCTCCCGCGCGCGGGCGCGGGCGGACTGTAACCGCGCCAGCACTTGCTTCAGAGGCTTTTCGGTTCTGGCCGCGCGCGACACCGCTTTCACCAGGGAACGCCCCTGCAGCCGGCTCGACAGCGGATCCGGGTTCGGCAAAAGCGATCTGCTCTGCTGCCACCGTGTCTCCAGCGGCAGCTGTGGTTCCTGCTCTGGAGGAGGAGGTACTTCCACGGGCTTGTGCTGCGTGGTCTCGCAGGCCACCAGCAGCACCGGCAGCAACAACCACAACCGTCTTGCACTCGAGAACAAGCCGCCTCCCCCGCGAAGGATGATGGTGGGATTCCGTGATTTTCAGGAGGCGTCCACGGGCAGGGCACACACATCCGCCACCCGTTCCAGGGCTTCCCGATCCAGCACGCGGACGCGACTGCCCTTGATCTCGATCACCTCCCTGGACTTCAGGTTCTTGATTATGCGGGAAAAGGTTTCGGGTTTCACCGAAAGGCGGGAGGCAATGACGTGTTTTGGGACATCCAGCTCAAATTCAGCGGAATCCTCGGGTGCGCGGGTGAGCAGAAAGGCCGCCACCCGGCAGGTGGCGCTGTGCAGGGAGAGGTCGTCGATCTCGCGGATGAGACTGCGCAGGCGGTAGCTCATGTCTGCCATCAGGGCCATGCAGAGATCCACGGAACCGCGCAACAGGCTCTTGTAGTGTCCTGCATCCACGCTGAGCACGCTGCTGTTGCCCAGGGCCTGGGAACAGACGGGATAGCGTGGGGCATTCCGGAACATGAGCGCCTCGGCGAAGGACTGGCCGGCGTTCACCAGTTCGATCACCTTTTCGTTGCCGTCCGGAGCCAGGCGAAACAGCTTGATTCGCCCCTCCAGCACCAGGTAGAAGCGCTTGGCCGGCTCTCCTTGGCGAAACAGTTGCTGGCCGTCTTCCAGGTGAATCACCCGGGCCCGCTCCACCACCGCTTCCAGCTGCTCCTCGGAAAGACGCTGAAACAGCAGGTTGTTGCGAAGTACTTGCTGCATGGACAAGGGGTTTCCGGTGGCGAAGGGGCGCCTGTTCACCGCTTTGCGACAGCCCCCCCGGAGGTCGATTGTTATGTTCTTGGATTATAGCAATTGACCTGCGTCAAAGCGCAATTCGGCCAATCTGGCAAAGTATCCTTCCACCTGAATTCATCAAGGGAGAAATCTGTTATGGCACAGGCATTTACCAAGGCCATGGCCAGGAACATATTCTACGGGGGGACGGCTTTCTTCTTCCTCCTGTTCCTGGCCCTGACGTTCCAGACGCACCAGGTCGTACCAGAGCGCGACAATCATGAAGCAATCAACGAAGTGGTCGCTCTGGGCAAAAAGGTGTGGGAGGAGAACGACTGCATCGGCTGCCACACCCTTCTGGGAGAAGGTGCCTACTTCGCACCGGAGCTGGGCAATGTCTACAAGCGTTTCGGCAGCACCGACGCCATCAAGGCGTTCATCGCCAGCCGTCCGAAAGATGGGGTTCCGGGACGGCGCAGCATGCCCCAGTTCAACCTGAGCGACGAGGAGCTCACTGCGGTGGCAGAGTTCCTCAAGTACGTCTCCGGGATCAACGCCTCCAACTGGCCTCCCAGCCCTCAGGGTTGATCCCTCCACACAGGTTTTCCAGGAGCAAAAGTCATGAAATACCAATCACAGAAGGTTGCAAAGCTCTACTTTATTGCAGCCATCGGGCTGTTCGTGGGCCAGATCCTCTTCGGCTTGATCATAGGAGCCCAATACGTCTGGGGAGACTTTCTCTTCCCGGAGATCCCTTTCAACGTGGCCCGCATGGTTCACACCAACCTGCTCATCGTCTGGCTGCTGTTCGGCTTCATGGGCGCGGCCTATTATCTGGTGCCCGAAGAGGCGGAAACCGATCTGGTGGCCCCTTGGCTGGCAACTCTCATGTTCTGGATCTTCCTGGCCGCTGGCGCCGCCACGATCCTCGGTTATCTGCTGGTGCCTTACTCCACTCTTGCTGAACTCACCAAGAACGACCTGTTGCCCACCATGGGACGGGAGTTCCTGGAGCAGCCCACCATCACCAAGCTGGGCATCGTGGTGGTGGCCCTGGCCTTCCTGGCCAACATCGGGCTGACCATCCTCAAAGGGCGCAAGACGGTGATCAACCTGGTGCTGCTCATGGGCCTCACCGGCCTGGCGGTATTCTTCCTGTTCGCCTTTTTCAACCCCGTCAACATCGTCTGGGACAAGTACTACTGGTGGTGGGTGGTTCACCTCTGGGTGGAAGGCGTCTGGGAGCTGATCCTGGGCTCTATCCTCGCCTTCATCCTGATCAAGACCACCGGGGTGGACCGCGAGGTGATCGAGAAGTGGCTCTATGTCATCATCGCCATGACCCTGATCACCGGCATCGTGGGCACCGGGCACCACTACTACTGGATCGGTACTCCCGAATTCTGGCAGTGGTGGGGTTCCATCTTCTCCGCCATGGAGCCCATTCCCTTCTTCATGATGACCGTGTTCGCATTCAACATGGTGAACAAGCGCCGGCGCAACCATCCCAACAAGGCAGCCGTGTTGTGGGCGCTGGGCACCGCAGTGATGGCCTTCCTGGGCGCAGGCGTGTGGGGCTTCCTGCACACCCTGGCTCCGGTGAACTACTACACCCATGGTACACAGATCACCGCGGCCCATGGCCACATGGCCTTCTACGGCGCCTATGTGATGATCGTGCTGGCCATCATCTCCTACGCCATGCCGCTGCTGCGTGGTCGCGAAGCGGCCAACAGCAACAAGTCGCAGGTGCTGGAGATGTGGGGATTCTGGCTGATGACCATCTCCATCGTCTTCATCACCCTGTTCCTCACCGCGGCCGGTATCCTGCAGGTCTATCTGCAGCGCTTCTCCGACAACCCCATGCCCTTCATGGTGGTACAGGAGAAAGTGGAGCTCTTCTACGTGCTGCGTGAGCTCACGGGCTTCGTGTTCCTCGCAGGCCTCATCGTCTACATCGCCAGCTTCTTCGTAGGCTCCAAGGAGCCCGAAGCGACGGTGGAGGGCGAAGTGGTGGCGACCACCTGAACCCGGCATTCCTTCCGGAGACTGAATCGGCCTCCGGTTGCGAATTGCCATTCAAGGGAACAAGGCGGATGAACTATCATCCGCCTTGTTCCATTTCTGCAGCCGAGAAACAGTATGATTGGCATGGAAAAAAACCGCTGGCCACCGGGAGATCTGGTGATCTGGATCTTCATCATGGCAGAGCTGCTGGTGTTCGGCGTCTTCTTCGCCGCCTACGCCTTCACCCGGGCCAAACACGTCGAACTGTTCGACACCTACCAGCTCACCCTGGACCGTAATGCGGCCCTGATCAACACGGTGGCGCTCATTACCAGCAGTTATTTCGTGGTACGGGCCGTGGCCGCCATCCGCAACGATGACAGCAGGGGCTGCTTTCGCTGGCTGCTCGCGGCTCTGGGCATGGGGCTGCTGTTCCTGGTGGTCAAGGGCATGGAATACCAGCACCACTTCTCCATGGGAATCAATCTCAGCACCAACACCTTCTACATGTTCTACCTGTCGCTCACCTTCTTCCATTTCCTGCACGTCATCCTCGGCATGATCATCCTCTTGGCAGTTGCTTTGAAGGCGCGGAGCGGCGGATACAGTGCTGCGGAACATACCGGGGTAGAGACCGGCGCCAGTTATTGGCACATGGTGGATCTCGTGTGGATGATCCTCTTCCCACTGGTCTATGTAATGCGGTGAACGAGATGAACGATGTCCAGAAACGACTCTTCCTGCGCCCTTGTACCTGGGTCTATGTCTTCCTCCTGCTGCTCACTTTCATCACTTGGTTCATAGGGGTGAATCAGCTCTCGGGGCGATTCTTCGCCTTCCTGGTATTTGGCTTCGCCTTGCTCAAGGGCCAGCTCATCGGCGACTATTTCATGGGCCTGAAACAGGTGGCCGGACCCTGGCGCTGGGTGATCTTCGTATGGCTGGTGTTCGTGGGCGCGCTCATCTCGACCGCCTTCTGGCAAACCCTGTAGAAGCAAGGCGCGGCCGGGAGATCGAAACAGCCTACACTGGGCTCTCGCCTGAATCGAAACCATCGGAAACGACCATTGAACGACGAGAACGGCATTCCTTTTTATCTGCCTCAGGGCAACGAAGTGGCGCTCTTCGAACACGCCTGGCGCAACCAGCTGCCAGTGATGATCAAGGGCCCCACCGGATGCGGCAAGACCCGCTTCATCGAGCACATGGCGGCGCGGCTGGAGCGCCCGCTGCACACGGTCTCCTGCCATGACGACCTCACCGCCGCCGACCTGGTGGGCCGCCATCTCATCGGCGACAGCGGTACGTTCTGGGTGGACGGCCCGCTCACGCGGGCGGTTCGGGAAGGGGCCATCTGCTATCTGGACGAGGTGGTGGAGGCGCGCAAGGACACCACCGTGGTGATCCATCCCCTCACCGACGACCGCCGCATCCTACCCCTGGAACGTACCGGAGAAACCTTGAAGGCGCCGCCGGAGTTCATGCTGGTGGTCTCCTACAACCCGGGTTACCAAAACTTGCTCAAAGGGATGAAACCCTCCACCCGGCAACGCTTCGTGGGAGTCACCTTCAAATTCCCGCCACCGGAACTCGAGCAGCGTATTCTCGTCGAAGAAACCGGCATCGAGGATTCATTGGCCGCCAGCCTGGTGAAACTGGCCCATTCTCTGCGGGTGCTCAAGGACCACGACCTGGAGGAGGCCGCCTCCACCCGGCTGCTGATCTACGCCGCCCGCCTCATGCGCAGTGGACTGCCTGCTGGCGAGGCGTGCCGGGCCGCCCTGGCCGAGCCGCTCACCGACGACGAGGAGACGCTCAAGGCGCTCAACGAGATCATTGCTGTCACTTTCCCCTGACCCCCATGGACAATGAGTTTACTCCAATGTAAGACTGCTCTCGGCACCAAAGCCCCGCTACAAACACCGGACCGTCGGCTTTCAGGCAGATAGGACGTTCAAAGCCAGTCGATATATTCAGTTGGATCACACAAGAGAAGCAGCACCATGAACAAGCCACAAAGCGACAAGACCAAGGGTAAGGGCCTGGCCATCGCCGGTGAGGGGCTCTTCCTGCTCAACCTCCTGTTCCCGGGCATCCCGCTGCTGATACTCATCTATCTCTATCTGCGTCACCGGAACACACCCCATCTCATCGTCGAGTGTCACCTCAAGCAGCCGCTCATCACCGCCCTGATAAGCACGGCCCTCTTCTTGATCATCAATCTGGTCGCCTTCCTGAGCGGCGGTTACAGCAGCCTGGACAACCTGGTGAGCATCCACAGCCTGGTGGCTCTGGAGGTCTATACTCTGCTGGTACTGCTCCCCTTCACCGTCCCCGGCCTGCTGGGGCTGACCAAGGCCATGTCGGGCCAGTGCTACCGTTACCCGCTGCTGGGGCGTTTTCTCTGAATGGCCATGTCCGGGAAAACCGCTTTTTCCGCGCCGCTCCAAACCGATTCCCTCGGCGCCAATGCCGGCCTGCGCCTGCGGCGGCGGCGCTTGCTGTTCAAGCTCGCCTTCTTCGCCCTCTTCGTGCTGGCACCTCCGCTGGACATCTTCCGCTTCGACCTGGAGAAGAACAACCTGATCCTCTTCGGCATGGACTGGACCCTGGGCTTCCCCGAGTACCGTGCCGGCCTCATCTCCCTGGGGCAGCTCACCTGGAACCTGGTCTGGAAGGCGATGCTGCCGGTACTGGGCGCCGGCGGCCTGCTGCTCTGGGTGGCGTGGCGCTGGGGACGCCTCTACTGCGGCTGGCTCTGTCCCCACTTCTCGGTGGTGGAAGCGGTCAACGCCCTGATGCTGCGCGCCAGCGGCAAGCCCAGCCTGTGGGAGAAGACGCCCCTGCCCCGCGAGCGGGCGGACGGCAGCCGTCGGCCATTGAGCCGCTGGTACTGGATTCCCACGGTGGCCGCCATTCTCGGCTTCGCCTTTCTCTGGGCGCTCTCCTTTCTCACCTACCTGCTGCCGCCGCAGGAGATCTACCACAACCTGCTGCACGGCGAGCTCACCCCCAACCAGACGCGCTTTCTCGTCGCGGCCACGGTGGTCCTCGCCATCGAGTTCGCCTTCGCCCGCCACCTCTTCTGTCGCTTCGGCTGCGCCGTGGGCCTCTTCCAGAGCCTGGCCTGGATGGCCAACCGCAAGGCCATGGTGGTGGGTTTCGACCGGCGCCGGGCCGACGAGTGCAAGTCGTGCAACAACGCCTGCGACAACGCCTGCCCGGCGCGCCTGAAACCGCGCACCCTCAAGCGCAAGATGTTCACCTGCACCCAGTGCAGCGAGTGCATCGTCGCCTGCAGCCAGGTGGAATCGCGCCGTGGCGAGCGCAGCCTGCTGAAATGGGTGGACGGCGACTGCGCCCGACACAAGATCAATGGCAAAGATGACCTGGCGTGTTTCTGACCTGGCGGAGCTGGTCGAACTGGAAGAGAAGGTGGGGAGCTGGTGGCACCGCTTCGTCACCCGCCACGCGGAGACCCACCACCCCGAAGCTGCGGTAAAGCTGGAGGAGATTCGGCATCTGCTTGGCATCTGGTTCCGCGCCCTGGGTGGCGATGGCGCCCTGGAAGTGACCGGCGCCGACGCCAGCGAGATGAACGTGCGCCGCAACCTGCTGCAGAAGGTGGCCGGCACCCACCGCCGTTTCCACCTGGCCTGGCTGGACGACAACGCCCTGCGCCTGCCCCCGGAGATCGACGCCTTTTCCGATCGCGCCCTCAACCGCGATCTCTACCTCTGGCTGGCGGCGCTGGCGGCCGGTGCCCAGGCGCTGCCGCCCGCTCCCTGGTTCCAGCATAACCAGCAGCTCACCCTGGCGGCCTTGGAGCACTGGCCGGGGCTCTGGGAAAAGTACCAGGCCCTGGTGCGCGCCCACCTGCAACAGCGCCCCCATCCGGCCCGCCTGCCCGCCGACGAGCGCGCCCAGGAAGAGGCCATCCGCGCCGCCCTCATCGAGCCGGGCAGCCGCGCCCGACTGCCGCCCGCCGGGCGGCCGCCGGCGCCCGTTCCCCTCTGGCTTCACCCCAATCCACCGATCAGCCAAGGGAGGTCGGCCACCGAGCCCGCCACCGATCCCGAGGCCAACCGGAGCCCCTCCCAGGAGCTCAAGGCGGTGCCACGCAAGTCCGCCGAGGAGGCCGACCAGCCGGAGAGCGATCGCGGCCTGATCACGGTGCGCATGGAGAACATCTTTTCCTGGGGCGAGCACGTCCACGTGGACCGGGGCACCGAGGACGAGGAGGACGAGACCCGCGCCGACGAAGTGGCCCGCGACCTCGACAAGATCAGCGTCACCCGCCAAGGCAAGGCAGCCAAGACCAAACTGAAGTTCGATCTCGACCTCCCCTCGGCGTCGGAGGACGACCAGGTGCTGAACGACGGCATCCTGCTGCCCGAGTGGCACTGGAAGCAGCGGCGCCTGATCCCCGACCACTGCCGCGCGGTGGAGCTGGTGGCCGCCGACGCCGAGCCGGCGCCCCTGCCCGAGCGGCTGAAGAAGACCGCCACCCGGCTGCGCAACCAGTTCCAGGCACTGGCCCCCGCCCGCATCTGGTACAAGGCGCGGCCCGACGGCGCCGAGGTGGACCTGGATGCCTACCTGCGCTACCGCACCGACCGCGCCGGCGGCTGTGACGTGCCCGCCGACAACCTCTACCGCGAGATGCGCGCCGGTGCCCGCGACCTGGCCTGCCTGCTGCTGGCCGACCTGTCGCTCTCCACCGATACCTGGATCGACGACCACCACCGGGTGCTGGACGTGATCCAGGACAGCCTCTACCTCTTCGCCGAGAGCCTTGCCGCCACCGGCGACCAGTTCGGCATCTACGGTTTCTCCTCGCGCAAGCGCGACCCCATCCGCATCCACCGGATCAAGCACTTCGACGAGCGCTACGGTGGTCACGTGCGAGGGCGCATCGCCGCCCTCAAGCCCGGCTACTACACCCGCCTGGGCGCCGGCATCCGTTTCGCCACCCGGGTGCTGGAGGCGCAGGGGGCGGGCCGGCGGTTGCTGCTGATCCTCACCGACGGCAAGCCCAACGACCTGGACCAGTATGAGGGGCGCTACGGCATCGAGGACACCCGCCACGCGGTGCAGGCGGCGCGTAACCTCGGCTTCCACCCCTTCTGCGTCACCATCGACGAGAAGGGCAACGACTACCTGCCCCACCTCTTCGGCACCAACGGCTACGTGGTGATCCGCAACCCCGCCGAGCTGCCGGCTGAACTGCCCCTCCTCTATGCACGCCTCACCGCCGAATGACACCCGCTCAATAGCCCCTCTCCCCCCGGGAGAGGGGTTGGGGTGAGGGGATCAAAACCATGCCCCTGCTTCCCATCGAAACCACCCTGCCGGAACTGACCCGCGCCCTCGCCCGCGGCCACGCCCTCCTCTGCGCGCCACCGGGTTCCGGCAAGACCACCCGCGTGCCCCTGGCGCTGCTGGACCAGCCCTGGCTTGAGGGAAAGAAGATTCTGATGCTCGAGCCCCGCCGGCCCGCCACCCGCATGGCGGCTCGTTTTCTCGCCCGCCAGCTGGGTGAAAAGGTGGGCCGGACCGTGGGCTACCGCATGCGGCTGGAGCGCAAGCTGGGCCCCGACACCCGCATCGAGGTGCTCACCGAGGGGATGCTGGTGCGCCAGCTCCAGTCCGACCCGGAGCTGACCGGGGTGGGACTGGTGATCTTCGACGAGTTCCACGAGCAGAGCCTGCAGGCGGAGCTGGCCCTCGCCCTCTGCCTCGACCTCTGCCGCGGCCTGCGCGACGACCTGCGCCTGCTGGCCATGTCGGCCACCCTGGACGAATCCCGGGTGGCGCGGGCCATGGAGGCCGAGGTGGTGCGCTGCGACGGCGGCCTCCACCCGGTGACCATCGAACACCTGGCGCGCCCCGCCGGCGATCCCCTGGCGGCCACCGAGCGGTTGGTGCGCCGCGCCCTGGCCGAACAGCCGGGGGACATCCTGGTGTTCCTCCCCGGCAAGGGGGAGATCGCCCGCCTGGCGGAGCGGCTGGAGGCCTCCCCCATCGACGCCGAGATCCACCAGCTCCACGGCGAGATGGACGGCCGCGCGCAGGCCGGGGTGCTGCTGCCGCCGCCGGATCATCCCCGCCGCGTGGTGCTGGCCACCGACGTGGCCGAGACCAGCCTCACCATCGAGGGGATCACCACGGTGGTGGACTCGGGGCTGGCGCGCAAGCCCCGCTTCGATCCCGACAGCGGTCTGGGCCGGCTGGTGCTGGAGCCCATCTCCCGCGCCTCGGCCCGCCAGCGTGCCGGCCGTGCCGGACGCCTGGGGCCGGGCCACTGCTACCGCGCCTGGACCGAAGTGGAACACCAGCGCCGTCCCGATCAGCGCCCGGCGGAGATCCTCCAGGCCGACCTGGCGCCCCTGGCCCTGGAGCTGGCCCTGTGGGGGGTAGGGGACCCCGACGACCTCACCTGCGTTCACCCGCCGCCGCGGGGCGCCTGGCAACAGGGCGTGGCCCTGCTGCAGCGGCTGGAGGCGCTCGACGCCAGGGGCCGCATCACCGCCCACGGCCGGGAGATGGCCGCCCTGGGGCTCCACCCTCGGCTGGCCCACATGGTGCTGCGCGGCGGTTCACGGCAGGCCGCCGACCTGGCCGCCCTCCTCTCCGAACGCGACCCCTGGCGCGCCAGACCCGGCGAGGCCCGCCCGGTGGACCTGTCGCTGCGTCTCCAGGCCCTGGAGGCGCTGCAACGGGGCGAGTCCATCGACTCCCATCTCGACCGCGGCCTGCTGCAACGGATCCTGAAGCTGAGCGAACGGCTGCAATGTTCGGTGGATTCCGCCCACCAGACCGATCTTTCCGCCGGCGGTCTCCTCTCCCTGGCCTATCCCGACCGCATCGCCCTGCGCCGCAGCGACACCCGCGCCCGCTACCAGCTCGCCTCGGGCCGGGGCGCCACCCTGCCGGAAGACGACGCCCTGGCCGGATCACCCCTGCTGGCGGTGGCAGCCCTGGACGCCGGCAGCCGCGAAGGGCGGATCTGGCTCGCCCTGCCCCTGGAGGAACAGGCGCTCGAAGCCCTCCACGGCCACCGTATCGAGGAAGAGGAAGCGCTCACCTGGGACCAGAACCAGCAGCGGGTGAGGGCCCGGGCGGTACGCCGGCTCGACGCCCTGGCGCTCTCCAGCCGTCCCCTCCCCCGCCCTCGCGGCGATGCGGCGACCAGCCTGCTGCTGGAGGCCATCCGGGAGCAGGGACTCGGCTGCCTGGAATGGCCGGATGCGGTGGAGCAGCTGCTGGCGCGGATTCGTCTTGCCGCCCGGCTCGACCGGAAAGCGGCGTTGCCGGATCTCTCGGAACAGGCGCTCCTCGACGGCCTGGAAACGTGGCTGGCACCCTGGCTGCAGGAATGCACCAGCCTGGCCGAGGTCCGCTCCCTCCCCTGGCGGCAGGTGATGGAGAGCCTGCTTCCCTGGGAGCTACGCCAGCGGCTCGACCGGAAAGCGGCGTTGCCGGATCTCTCGGAACAGGCGCTCCTCGACGGCCTGGAAACGTG
>JALXAM010000008.1 GCA_026992075.1 Sedimenticola sp.
GCGGAGGGCAGGATGCCCGGAGTAAAGGGGCCGGGGGTGAGGGGATCGTAAAAAAACCACGACCACTCCCATGAGCTACGCCGAACTCCACTGCCTCACAAACTTCAGCTTCCTGCGCGGCGCCTCTCACCCGGAGGAGCTGGTGGAGCAGGCCGCGGCGCTGGGTTACGCGGCGCTGGCGATCACCGACGAGTGCAGCCTGGCGGGGGTGGTGCGGGCTCACCAGGCGGCGAAGAACGCGGGGCTGAAGCTCATCGTCGGCAGCGAGCTGCGGCTGGCCGAGGGCGACCGCCTGGTGCTGCTGGTACGGGACCGGGAAGGCTACGCACAGCTGGTGGCGCTCATCACCCGCGGCCGGCGGGCGGCGGCCAAGGGAGATTACCGGCTGGCGCGGGCCGATCTGGAAGGAATCAGCCGCTGCCTGGCCCTCTGGCTGCCCCCTCGTGACCCCGCTGCCAAAGCCGACCCCGGCTGGTTCGCCGATACCTTCCGGGGCCGTGGCTGGCTGGCGCTGGAGCTGGCCCTCGACGGCCTCGACGAAGAACGGCTGGAACGGTTCTGCGTCCTCGGCCGGCGCCACCGCCTGCCCCTGGTGGCCGCCGGCGATGTCTGCATGCACCATCCCGACCGCCGCCCCCTGCGCGACCTGCTCACCGCCATCCGCCTGCGCACCACGGTGGCGCGGCTGGGCCACCGGGCGCTGATGAACGGCGAGCGCCACCTCCGTTCCCTGGAAAGGCTACGTGTCCTCTATCCCCCGGCGCTGCTGGAGGAGACCTTGGCTGTCGCCGCGTGCTGCACCTTCTCCCTGGACGAATTGAGATACGAGTACCCCGACGACGTCACCCCCGCCGGCACCACCCCGGCCGCCTTTCTGCGCCGCCTGGTGGAGGAGGGCAAGCGGCGGCGCTGGCCCGGTGGCTGCCCGCCAAAGGTGGCGGACCAGATCGAGCACGAGCTGAGAATCATCGCCGAGCTGGGCTACGAGCCCTACTTTCTCACCGTCTGGGACCTGGTGCGCTTCGCCCGTGAGCGCGGCATCCTCTGCCAGGGGCGGGGCTCGGCGGCCAACTCGGCGGTCTGCTACTGCCTCGGCATCACCGAGGTGGACCCGGCGCGCATGAACCTGCTGTTCGAGCGCTTCGTTTCGAAGGAGCGCGACGAGCCGCCCGACATCGACGTCGATTTCGAGCACCAGAGACGCGAGGAGGTGATCCAGTACGTCTACGAGAAGTACGGCCGCCACCGCGCCGCCCTGGCGGCCACCGTCATCAGCTACCGGCCGCGCAGCGCCCTGCGCGACACCGCCCGCGCCCTGGGGTTCAGCGAGCAGGAGGTGGAGCGGCTGGCCCGCGCGGTGTCGGGCTGGCGGCGGCGAGGGGAGGTGGCGGACGCCTGGCTGGCCGAGGCGGGCTTCGACCCAGCCAGCCGCCGGGTGCGGCTGCTGCTGAGACTGGCCAACGAGCTGCTCGGCTTTCCGCGCCACCTCTCCCAGCACGTGGGCGGTTTCGTCATTGCCCGCGACACCCTGGCACGCCTGGTGCCGGTGGAGAACGCCGCCATGCCGGGGCGCACCGTCATCCAGTGGGACAAGGACGACCTCGAGGCCCTGGGGCTGATGAAGGTGGACCTGCTCGCCTTAGGGATGCTCAGCGCCATCCACCGCGCCCTCGACCTGCTGGGCATGCGCCTGGACCAGGTGCCGCCGGAGGATCCGGCCGTCTACCAGATGATCCAGCGCGCCGACACCATCGGCGTCTTTCAGATCGAATCGCGTGCGCAGATGGCCATGCTGCCGCGCCTGAGGCCAGCCAGCTTCTACGACCTGGTGATCGAGGTGGCCATCGTCCGCCCCGGCCCCATCCAGGGCGACATGGTGCACCCCTACCTGCGCCGCCGCCAGGGGCTGGAGCCGGTGGAGTATCCGTCGGAGGCGGTGAGGTCGGTGCTGGAGCGCACCCTGGGCGTGCCCATCTTCCAGGAGCAGGTGACCCGGCTGGCGGTGGTGGCGGCCGGCTTCACCCCCGGCGAGGCCGACCAGTTGCGTCGCGCCATGGCCGCCTGGCGGCGCCGTGGCGGCCTGGCGGTGTGGGAGCGGCGCCTCAAGGAGGGGATGGCGGCGCACGGCTACAGCCGCCAGTTCGCCGAGCGCATCTTCAACCAGATCCTCGGCTTCGGCGAATACGGCTTTCCCGAATCCCACGCCGCCAGCTTCGCCCTGCTGGTCTATGTCTCCGCCTGGATCAAGCGCCACCACCCGGCGGTCTTCTGCGTCGCCCTGCTCAACAGCCAGCCCATGGGCTTCTACCCCCCCGCCCAACTGGTGCGTGATGCCCGAGAGCACGGCGTGGAGGTGCGCCCGGTGGCGGTGAACCACAGCCGGTGGGAGAGCACCCTGGAAGGGGGGGCGGTGCGCCTCGGGCTGCACCTGGTGAAGGGGCTCTCCCGCAAGGGCGCCGAACGGCTGGTGGCCGCCCGCCGGCAGGGACCATTTGCCAGCGTGGAGGAACTGGCGCGCCGGGCGCGCCTCTCCCGCACCGACCTGGAGGCGCTGGCCGCCGCCGACGCCCTCGGCGAGCTGGCCGGCGACCGCCACCGCGCCCGCTGGCAGACGGCGGCGCTGGAGCCGCAACTGCCGCTGCTTCCGGAAGGGCCGGCGGAGCCCGAGGTGAACCTGCCTGAAGAGGGGGAGGGTGGCGCCATCGTCCAGGACCACGCCAGCCTGGGGCTGAGCCTGCGCCGCCACCCCCTGGCGCTGCTGCGCGAGGCGTTGGCGCGGCGCGGCTATCTCTCCTCGGAGGAGGTGGCGGCGCGGCCACCGGGCGCCCTGGTGCGCACCGCCGGCCTGGTGCTGGTGCGCCAGCGTCCCGGCAAGGGCAACGCCGTCTTTCTCACCCTGGAGGACGAGGCGGGGGTGCTCAATCTCATCGTCTGGCGCGACCTGGCGGAACGGCAACGGAAGGTGCTGCTCCAGTCCGGCCTGCTCGGCGTCCTGGCCGAGATCCAGCGCGCCGAGGGCGTGCAGCACCTGCTGGCGCGGCGCATGGAGGACCTGAGCCCGCTGCTGGGCGGGCTGGTGGTGAGGTCACGGGATTTTCATTAGCAGATTGCCATAGAGGCACCACCAGTCGGGGCTTCTCGTAGGTCGGGCTTCAGCCCGACACCAGATTGATCCCTTGTCGGGCTGAAGCCCGACCTACAACTAACGGGGATCTCGAAAAATTGCCATCCCGGCAATTTTTCTCCACGCAAACCGAGGTGAAAACTCAAAAAGCTCACCACGAGATGTAGCTGAATCCCTTCTCCTGCAGCAGCATGATGTCCTCCACCCCGATGGGCACCGGTTTGGCGAAATCCACCAAGTCCTCCTTGGTCCAGCCCAGCGCCTTCATGGTGTTGCCGCAGGCGTGAAAGCTCACTCCGTACAGGTTGAGCGAGCTCGCCTTTTCCCGCAGCTCGGAAGGGATGGGTCGACGGGGGTGCTTGGCCAGCAGATGGATGCCTTCGGCGAAGACCGCCACCACGATCTCTATGTCGTCTCCATACTTGCGGATCATCTCTCCCACTGAGAACAGGATGTGAGAGATATATTTTGGGTCCGCCTTGTTGAGCTGATAGACGATGTGGTGCCGGGAGTCATCCTCGAAATGGGTGGGAGTGTGATGGGCGCTGCTCCGGGATGCCAGGGTGACACCGGTGGCAGCCGCCAGCCACTGCATGAAACGGCGGCGGCTGAAAGGGCTTTTCATGACAACCTCCTCCACGGTTTTACTCGATTATTGCGCAAACCCTGGAGTGCTGTCGAACAGGGTGGAGGAAAGGGGAGCGGATTGCGGGAAGAGGTTGATTGCTGGGGCATTCAACCAAAAAAGCGGCCCCAGACGGGGCCGCCGCGAGGAGGTGTCGCTCAGCGCCGTTGCTGCTGTTGCTGGCTGCTGCTGGGCGCTGTCTGGGTGGGATAGGTGTATCCGGGATAGTATCCGCCATAGGGATAGGCGTATGGGTATGCATATGGATAGGCATAGGGATAAGCACCGTAGTAGGGAGCCCCCCAATAGCCATAAGGACCGTAGGGACCATACAGCACCCACGGCGGCGGATAGTCATCCCACCAGTCGTCGTCATCGAACCAGTCGAACGGTCCCCACCAAGCGTTTGCGGCACTGGCCATCAGTACACCGCCGGCCAGAACAGCGCCAGCAAGAACTTTCTTTGCCTTCATGTCACTGTCCTCCATCTTCGAGCGGAATGGAATCGACCCTAAATCAGCATATACCGATATACTGATCCTCAATGAAAATTATGGGGTTGACTCCCTGGATTTCCATTGACCGGGATCAAGCAGAACGGAATTCTGCTAGGCTTTCACATATTGCCGATTTGCCGGAATTCAACCGCGATGCTCGAGTACGTCTTCTTCCATGCCGAACCCTGCCGGCGGTTCGTCCGGTTTTTGCAGGAGAATGACCTGCAACCCGAGGTGGAAAGTGACCAGGAGACCTGGGAGGTGCGTCTACCGGAGGCGCTGGATGAAACGCTGCTGGAACGGGTGGAGGTCCGCTACGACGAGCTTCTCGCCTTCAACCAGCAGTTGGCGGACGAAACGGCGGCCGGGGAGGGAGACTATCACGCGGCCGGTGTGGTGCTGAACCTGGCCAGCGGGGAGACGGTCTATGCTCAGGTGGATCCGGAGCTACTGGCACGCATCATGAGTGTGCTCACTCCCAGGGAGTTTGGCGAGGTGGTCAATGCCATCGTCGATGCGGTGGAGAATCCCGACTCCCGCACCCTATGTCAGCGTATGCGTGACGTCACTCCTCACGCTCACGAGGAGGGAGGCTAGCGGGTCCCATCGTGGTGGAAGAGGCGGCCTGGAATAAAGGATCGTGCGGCTCGGAGTATGGAGATTCAGCCCAGGAGGCGGATCAGGCCGAGGGTGACCAGGGCGACGGTCAGCGCCTGGAGGCCGCTCCAGAACCAGGAGGTTCCGCCGATGCGGCCCAGGAAAACCCCTAGGGAGAAGATCGCCACCAGCGCGGTGCCCATGGCGACCAGCAGGGGATCGGTTGGCATCGGCACTCCGGCACGGACCAGCCACAGGGGAAGGATGATCACCAGGCCGATGAGAAAAGGGGCGCTGCCGTTGGTCAATGCCACCAGCCAGGGAATCCAGAAGGCGGCACGTGCGTGGTGGCTCTCCTTCAGGTCGGAGACCATGGCGCGCTCCAGTTCGGCCAGGCTGGAGCGCCTTTCCGCCGCCTCGCTGATGTAGGCGCTGGAGATGCCGCTCACCCCCAGTGCCAGGGTGGTGGCCAGGCAGGAAGTGATCACCACCTGCAGGTCAGGGTGGTCGGAGATGTGGAACCCCATGAGCAGGCCCAGCAGGGTCAGTGCGCCGTCGAAGCCGTTTACCACGAAATAGCGGCGCATGATGGCGCCTGAGCCCGAAACCTTCAGCAGCAGCTTGAGGGGTGCGGAAGGCATGTGCGGGCCTATTCGCTGCGCGCCACCACTTCGTCGATGCTGTGCAGGGAGCCGCCGTTGGCCTCGATGGCCTCGTTGATGCGCTCGAAGTCCAGCGCCTCGCCGTCGATGGTCACCAGCAGGGTCTCGGTGTGCTCGTCCACTTCGGTGACCCGTACCCGCACCTCGTACCCCGGGCCCAACTCGGCCAGCGCCTGGGCGAACTCCAGCGCATTGGGCTGGTGGGGCTTGAGCACATCCAGGGTGAGGTGACGGACGCTGGCCATGTGGATCGAATCTGCCGGTGGGGCATGCGTGTGCCAAGTATTGCTCAGGGAATGGTTCCCGACAAGGACGGGATTATCCAATCCGATTTTCGGAGAACCTCCGCCGAAGGTGGCGGAAGAGGCGCATGCTCGTTAGCCGTCGCGGTAAAAGGTAGGGAGAGGAGCCATCATCCCCAGGAGGTGGACGGCAAAGATCCCGGGGAAAAGCGCATGGCGAGGTGTCGAAAAGGCTTCTCAAAGAAAACTGAGGCATTCTTCTTCCAGCTCGCTACAGCGACGAACCGGGTGGCGATATAGCCAGGAAAACTGTTCGGGAGTGCCCGTCTTCTGGCGGCTTCCAGCCCGCCAGTTTCCATCCCCCCGCAGCAGCAGCAGCCGCTCGCAGAAGGCCAGTGCCAGGTTGAGATCGTGCAGTACCACCACCATCGCCCGGCCCTGCGAGGTGAAACGCTGCTTCAACAGTTTCAGCATGGCCACCTGCTGGCCCGGATCGAGGTGGTTGGTTGGCTCGTCCAGCAGCGCCAGCCGGGGTGACTGGGCCAGCAGCGCGGCGATCTCCATGCGCTGACGCTCCCCTCCCGAAAGGGTGTGCGGGCTGCGCCCGGCCAGCGCCTCCAGCCCCACCATGCGCACCGCCTCCCGGGCGATCTCCAGATCCCGGGCGGTCTCCCAACCGAAGGTGCCCAAGTGGGGATGGCGGCCTCCCAATACAGTCTCGAACAGGGTGCTGGTCAGGTTCTCCTCGTCCAGCTGGAACAGCAGGCCCAGTTCCCGCGCCAGCGTCCGCCGCTGCCATTCCGCCAGCTCGCGGCCGTCGAAAAAGATGCGGCCGGCCGCCACCGGCTCCAGGCCGGCCATCGCCTGCAGCAGAGTGCTCTTGCCGGCGCCGTTGGGGCCCAGGATTCCCCAGCACTCCCCCGGAGAAATCGCCAGCTCAAGCCCCTTGCACAGCAATCGTGTTCCCCGCCGCAATTGCACCTGTTCCAGGACCAGTAGCTCACCGGAACTCATGACCCTCTCCCCGGAGTTCGGTTGAGCAGGTAGAGGAACAGGGGCACTCCCAGCAAGGCGGTGAGCACCCCTACCGGCAGCTGCATGGGGGCCACCAGGGTGCGGGCGGCGGTATCCGCCAGCAGCAATAGGCTGCCGCCGGTGAGGGCGGCGCCGGGCAGCAGCAGGCGGTGGTCACCGCCGATCAACAGCCGCGTCAGATGGGGGGCCACCAGGCCGATGAAGCCGATGGTCCCCGCCAGGCTCACGGCGGTGGCGGTGAGCAGCGATGCCAGCAGGTAGACCTGGATGCGCAGGGGGCGGAGCTCCACTCCCAGCGCCCGGGCCCGCAGTGCGCCTCGCACCACCAGGTTGAGGCGGGGCGCCAGCGATAGGCTGGTCACCAGGGCCATGGCCAGCACCAGGCCGGGCAGCAGCGGCTGGAGGGCATCGGAGAGATCCCCCATGAGCCAGAAGAGCATGCCGGGCAGCCGACCCGCCGGGGCCAGGCTGAGCACCAGGCTGATGAAAGCGGACCAACCGGCGGCCAATACGATGCCGGTTAGCAACAACCGCATGGCGTTCCACTCCTCCCGGTGGGCGAGGGTGAAGAGCAGCAGGATGCTGGCCAGGGCGCCGCTGAAAGCCACCGGGGTGTACCAGGCGGCGGACAGTCCCAGTAGCATGGCTAGCAGCACCGCCACCGCGGCACCTCCCGAGACGCCCAGCACGTAGGGATCGGCCAGGGGGTTGCGCAGCAGTACCTGCATCAGCACGCCGGCCACCCCCAGCAGGCCACCGATGAAGAAAGCGGTGAGGGTGCGGGGCAGTCGCAAGTCGTGGAGGATGCGGGCAGGCACGCTGCCGTCGTCCTGCCACAGCAGCCGCCACAACTGCTCCGGCGGAATGGCGACGCTACCCACCGTGAGGGAGAGGGCCAATGCCGCCAGCGCCACCAGCGCCAGGCCGGCCAGCAGGGGCAGCCGGCGGCTAAGGGGGTGGTGCATCCTTGTGCAGGTAGAGCACGGGCCAGCCCCGTTCCGCGGCGACGGTTTCCAGCGCCGGGTCGGGATCCACCGCCATGGGATGGCTCACCAGTTCCAGCAGGGGCAGGTCGTTGTGGGAGTCGCTGTAGAACCAGGCGTTCTCCAGCCGCTCCTCGCGTCCCTCCAGCCAGGCCTTCAGGCGTTTCACCTTGCCCTCGCGAAAGCAGGGGATGCCTTCCACGCGGCCGGTGAAGCGACCGTCCTCCAGCTCGGGCTCAGTGGCGATCAGGTTTGGAATGCCGAAGCGCTCCACGATGGGCGCGGTGACGAAGGCGTTGGTGGCGGTGATCACCACCAGGGTGTCGCCCCGCTTGCGGTGCATCTCCACCAGCAACCGGGCATCCTCGGTGATCAGGGGGTCGATCTTTTCGGCCAGGAACTCCTCACGCCAGGCGCGAAGCTGCCGGGGGTCATTTTCCGCTAGGGGACGCAGGGAGAAGGTGAGGAACTCCATGATGTCCAGCCGGCCCTCCTTGTATTCCTGGTAGAAGCGCTCGTTTTCGCGCTCGTAATGGTCGCGGTCCACCACTCCCTTTTCGGCGAGGAAGACGCCCCAGAGATAATCGGAATCACCGGCCAGCAGGGTGTTGTCGAGATCGAACAGCGCCAGTGCCACGGCAAGGCTCCAGACGGGAAAAACAGCGCCACTATAGCAAAAAGGCCTGTTCCGTTGGTCGCTTGCGGTGGTGCTGCGGTCTGTGAAAAAATGATTGGAAGCCGAATTAGAACGAGAACAATCCCGTGATCGACAGGGATGGATTCAGGCCCAACGTGGGCATCATTCTGGTCAACGACGAGAACCGGCTCTTCTGGGGACGACGTATCGGCCAGGATGCCTGGCAGTTCCCCCAGGGGGGCATCCAGGAGGGGGAGACGCCGGAAGAGGCCATGTACCGCGAGCTGGAGGAGGAGGTGGGGCTCAAGCCTCACCAGGTGGAACTTCTGGGCAGCACCCGCAACTGGCTTCGATACCGCCTGCCGAAGAAATTCATCCGTCGCAACGCCCAGCCGGTGTGCATTGGTCAGAAACAGCGCTGGTTCCTGCTGCGCGTGAAGTGTTCCGAGAGCGACTTCTGTCTCGACCGATGCGACAAGCCCGAATTCGACGACTGGCGCTGGGTGAAATATTGGCAGCCGGTGCGCGATGTCATCTACTTCAAGCGAAAGGTCTACCAGCGGGCGCTGGAAGAGCTGGCACCGCTCATCTTCCCGGACGCCAGGCCGCGTCCGCGGCCGCGCAGCCGCTCCAACTACCTCCGCCAGCAGCGGCGCTGAGCCTCACCCCGGCTCCCGGAAAGCCGTGCCCGTAGGTCGGGCTTCAGCCCGACAGATTGCATGGTTGGTTTCAACACTTTCGCGGGGCCGGCGGGGGAACCTTCCTGGCGGGGAAGCCGTGAATACTTCTGCGCTACGCTTCCTGCTTCGCGCAAAAGCCCGGCCCCGCCATCCGTGGCGGGGCGTTCGGCGGGCTTCCTTCACCCACTGGGTGAAGGATCCCGCCTCACCCCTGTAGGCTCTGCGGCAGCTTTCCCGCTGTGCAGTCCCTGCTTCGCAGGAAAGTCCAGCCTTGCCATCCCTGGCAAGGCGTTCGCCAACTGCGAAAGCCCACTGGGCTTTCGGTTTGGCTCACCCCTGCTGCCGAAGCCCCGCCAGGAAGGTTCCCCCACCGGCTTTCAAGCTTTGTCGCAGGGTTCGTCGGGCTGAAGCCCGACCTACCGTTTCAACCTGATCTTCGACAAATCCAGGTGCCGTTTTTGGTGCTATCTTGAAGCGAGTGACATCCTCACGGGGGAAGGCATGAGCACCAAGGCGACCATCGACGGCAACCAGGCGGCGGCCCACATCGCGCACAAGACCAACGAGGTCATCGCCATCTATCCCATCACCCCGGCTTCACCCATGGGCGAGCTGGCCGACGAGTGGTCGGCCCAGGGGCGGAAGAACATCTGGGGCGGGATTCCCGAGATCATCGAGATGCAGAGCGAGGCGGGTGCCGCGGCGGCGGTGCACGGCGCGGTGCAGGCGGGGGGTCTCACCACCACCTTCACCGCCAGCCAGGGCCTGCTGCTGATGATTCCCAGCATGTACAAGATCGCCGGCGAGCTCTCCCCCGTGGTGATCCACGTGGCGGCCCGCTCCATCGCCGCCCAGGCCCTCTCCATCTTCGGTGACCACTCCGACGTCATGGCCACCCGTGCCACCGGCTTCGCTCAACTCGCCTCGGGCTCGGTGCAGGAAGTGATGGACCTGGCGCTGGTGGCTCAGGCCGCCACCCTGCGGGGCAAGGTGCCTTTCGTCCACTTCTTCGACGGTTTCCGTACCTCCCACGAGCTGATGAAGGTGGAGGTGCTCGACGACGAGGTGATCCGTGCGCTGGTGGAGACCGGCTACCTCATCGAGCACCGCAACCGCGCCCTGACGCCCGACCGGCCGGTGCTGCGTGGTACCTCGCAGAACCCCGATGTCTACTTCCAGGGACGGGAGACGGTGAACCCCTACTACGAGGCGCTGCCGGGGGTGGTGCAGGAGACCATGGACCAGCTGGCAGAGCTCACCGGTCGCCACTACCATCTGTTCGACTACTTTGGCGCCACCGACGCCGAGCGGGTGGTGATCCTCATGGGCTCCGGCGCCGAGGCGGTGGAGGAGACGGTGGAGGATCTGCTGGGGCAGGGCGAGAAGGTGGGCATGGTGCGGGTGCGCCTCTACCGGCCCTTCTCGGCGGAGCACCTCATCGAAGCAGTACCGGCCTCGGTGAAGACCATCGCCGTTCTCGACCGCTGCAAGGAGCCGGGCGCCGGCGGCGAGCCCCTCTACAAGGACGTGGTCTCGGCCTTCGCCGAGCATGTCACCGGCGGTGGAGAGAAGTTCGCCAGCCTGCCGCGCATCGTCGGCGGCCGCTACGGCCTCTCCTCCAAGGAGTTCACCCCCGGCATGATCCGCGCCGTGTTCGACAACCTGAAGCAGGAGCGGCCCAAGAACCATTTCACCGTGGGCATCCACGACGATCTCTGCCACACCAGCCTGGAATGGGACCCCAAGGTGCGCAACAGGGACATGGAAGGGGTGGTGCAGTGCCTCTTCTACGGCCTGGGCTCCGACGGCACCGTGAGCGCCAACAAGAACACCCTCAAGATCATCGGCGAGGAGACCGACCAGTACGTCCAGGGCTATTTCGTCTACGACTCCAAGAAGGCCGGCGCGGTGACCGTCTCCCACCTGCGTTTCAGCCCCCGCCCCATCCGCGCCAGCTATCTCATCGGCGAGGGGGAGGCGAGCTTCATCGGCTGCCACCAGCCCCAGTTCGTGGAACGCTTCGATTTGATGAAGATGGCCGCTCCCGGCTGCGTTTTCCTGCTCAACACCAGCGCCGCTCCCGACCAGGTGTGGGACACCCTGCCGCGGGCCATGCAGGAGGAGATGCTGGCCAAGGGAGTGAAACTATGGGCCATCGACGCTTACAAGGTGGCGAAAGAGACCGGCATGGGTCGGCGCATCAACACCATCATGCAGACCTGTTTCTTCGCCATCTCCGGCGTGCTGCCGCGGGACGAGGCCATCGTGAAGATCAAGGAGGCGGTGGAGAAGACCTACGGCCGCAAGGGGCGCAAGATCGTGGAGCGCAATTTCGCCGCCATCGACGCCGCCCTGGACGGGCTGTTCGAGGTGACGCCGCCCGGCGAGGCGACCAGCCGTTTCGATTTCAAGCCGCCGGTGCCGCAAGAGGCGCCCGAGTTCGTGCGCGAAGTGACCGCCACCCTCATCGCCGGCAAGGGGGACGAGCTGCCGGTGAGCAAGATCCCGGCCGACGGCTCCTGGCCCCTGGGCACCGCCGCCTGGGAGAAACGTTCCATCGCCCTGGAGCTGCCCGACTGGGACGCCGACCTCTGCATCGAGTGCGGCAAGTGCCCCTTCGTCTGCCCCCACTCGGCCATCCGCTCCAAGGTCTTCACCGAGGAGGATCTGAAGGGGGCGCCGGAAGGATTCCGCTACCGGCCCATGAAGGGCAAGGAGTTCGCCGGTCTCTATGTCGCCTACCAGGTGGCGCCCGACGACTGCACCGGCTGTGGCATCTGCGCCGATGTCTGCCCGGCGCGGGACAAGAGCAACGCCAGCCACAAGTCCCTGGACATGGTGCCCAAGGAGCAGGTGCTGGAGCGCGACCGCGCCAACTGGGACTTCTTCGTCAAGTTGCCGGAGTACGACCGCAAGCAGATCGCCTGGCCCAAGATGAAGTCGGCCATGCTGGCCCAGCCCCTGTTCGAGTTTTCCGGCGCCTGCTTGGGGTGCGGCGAGACCCCCTACATCCGCCTCGCCACCCAGCTCTTCGGCGACCGCATGCTCATCGCCAACGCCACCGGCTGCTCCTCCATCTACGGCGGCAACCTGCCTACCACCCCCTACACCACCGACCCGGAGGGGCGGGGCCCGGCCTGGAACAATTCCCTGTTCGAGGACGCCGCCGAGTTTGGCCTCGGCTTCCGCCTCGCCATCGACCAGCACATCCACCAGGCCCAGGTGTTGCTGGCCGAGCTGGGCGACCGCCTGGATGGGGAGCTGGTGCGGCAGCTGCTGGAGGCAGACCAGTCGGACGAGGCCGGCATCCACGAGCAGCGCCAGCGGGTGGCGCGGCTCAAGGACCGGTTGCGGACCATGGACGACGACCGCGCCCGGCGGCTTCTCTCCATCGCCGACTACCTGGTGCGCAAGAGCGTCTGGAGTTTCGGCGGCGACGGCTGGGCCTACGACATCGGCTTCGGCGGCCTGGACCACGCCTTGGCCTCGGGCAAGGACATCAACCTGCTGGTGCTGGACACCGAGGTTTACTCCAACACCGGCGGCCAGACCTCCAAGGCCACCCCGCGCGGGGCGGTGGCCAAGTTTTCCGCCGCCGGCAAGCCGGCGCCCAAGAAGGACCTGGGCATGATCGCCATGGCCTACGAAAACGTCTACGTGGCCACCGTCGCCTTCGGCGCCAAGGACGTCCACACCCTGCGCGCCTTCATGGAGGCCGAATCCTGGCATGGTCCCTCGCTCATCATCGCCTACTCGCCCTGCATCGCCCACGGGGTGGATCTGAGCCACAACCTGCGCCAGCAGAACCTGGCGGTGAACTCGGGCCACTGGCCCCTCTACCGCTACGACCCGCGCCGGCGCGAGCAGGGGCTCAACCCGCTGCAGCTCGATTCGAAGAAGCCCAGCATCCCCCTCAAGGAGTACTACCTGAGCGAGACCCGCTACGCCATGCTCTGGCGCAGCCACCCGCAGGAGGCGGAGAAACTGCTGGAGGCGGAGCAGCAGGCGGTGCTGGAGCGCTACCACCACCTGGCGCAACTGGCCTCGCTGCCGGTTGACGAAACGGAGGAGGAGGCACGATGAACCTCGAGACCCGTTACCTGGGCCTGGCCCTGAAGAATCCCTTGGTGCCCTCGGCCTCGCCCCTGAGTCGCGACCTGGACATGGCACGCCGGCTGGAGGATGCCGGTGCCGCCGCGCTGGTGATGTACTCCCTGTTCGAGGAGGAGGTGATCGCCGAGGCGGAACAGCTCACCCGGCTGATGGATTTCCAGGACCTGGGCCACGGCGAGGCCGACAGCTACCTGCCGCTCCATCCCGACTACAAGACCGGCCTGGACGAGTACCTAGAGCAACTCCAGGCCCTCAAATCGGCGCTGGAGATCCCGGTCATCGCCAGCCTCAACGGCGCCACCGAGAGCGGCTGGGTGGAGCATGGCCGGGAGCTGGAGCAGGCCGGGGCCGACGCACTGGAACTCAATGTCTATTTCCTCCCGGACGTGGAGGAGTCCTGTGAGCTGGTGGAGCAGCGCTATCTCAACATATTGCGGCAGCTCAAGGCGCAGGTGAGGATTCCGGTCACCGTGAAGCTTTCTCCCTATTTCACCTCCCTGGGTCACCTGGTGCGGCAGCTGGAGGCCGCCGGTGCCGACGGGGTGGTGCTCTTCAACCGTTTCTACCAGCCCGATCTCGACCTGGAGACTCTGGAGGTGGTTCCCCGACTGCACCTCTCCCATCCCTACGAGTCGCTGCTGCGCATGCACTGGATCGGCAAGCTCTACTGCAAGGTGGATCTCGATCTGGCTGCCACCGGCGGAATCCACTCTGCGGAACAGGCGTTGAAGATGCTGCTGGCCGGGGCCAGCGTGGTCCACCTCTGCTCCGCGCTGCTGGAAGGGGGACCGGAGGTACTCTCCGACACTCTGGCGGAGATGACCCGCTGGATGGAGGAGAAGGAATACGATTCGCTGCAGCAGCTCATCGGCAGCACCTGCCAGGAGCATGCCGTGGATCCCGAGGCCTGGGACCGGGTCAACTACATCCGCACGCTGCAGAGCTGAGCGGAAACAGGCGCAGGGCGTAGGGTGGGCAAAGGCCGCCAGGCCGTGCCCATCAACTCGTGGTGGGCACGCTGCGCTTTGCCCACCCTACAGTGCAGGATCGACACGGGTGGGGGTCACTCGCTCAGGCGGGGCAGCAGCGCCTTCTCGATGAAGGCGTCCAGTGCCTGCTCGAGCAGGTCACAGACTCGTTCGAAGCCGGACAGGTTGCCGTAGTAGGGGTCCGGGATGCCTTTTTCGGCCTGGCCGTCCTGCCATCGGGTGACCAGCTGGACCCGCTCCTGCCAGCGGGTGGGACAGCGTTCCTGCAGCATCGCCAGGACCTCCTCGTCCATCGCCAGGATGTGGTCGTAGCGTTCGTAATCCCGCCGGTTCAGCGGTCGCGACCGCCGCCGCGTCATGGGCACGCCACGTTCTGCCAGCACCGATCGCCCCCGGGGGTCGGGCGGGGCGCCCGCCACCGCACTGGTGCCAGCAGAAGCGATACGAACGCGGTGGGACAGGCCCAACTGCTCCAGCCGGTGGCGGAGCAGCGCTTCGGCCATGGGTGAGCGGCAAACGTTGGCTCGGCAGACCAACAGGATGCTGGCGTCGGGCCTGCGCCAGCGCTGGAGCCATTTCATTTCAACAGGGCCCTGACATGCCGGACGGGGATGGCATAGCTGATGCCGGAGGGTGTGGAGAGGATCGATTCCTTGGACCCCTTGACGAAGACCGCATTCACCACGCCGATCACCACGCCGCTCTCCGGCAGATAGACCGGGCTGCCGCTGTTGCCTGGGTAGGCCACGGCATCGAGCTGGTAGACCAAAAAGGGATTGCGCAGCCGCTTGATGCGCGCCGCATTGAGCTGACGGGAGGAGTCGGCGGGAATGGCCACCGGGGTGATGGCGGAGATGATTCCCTGGTGTGTCACCGGATAGAGTCCCAGCACCATGCCCAGCGGGAAACCGGTAAAGGCCACGCTACGGCCCTCTCGCACCCACTTTCCGGAGCCGAGTTTCAGGGGCGGGAGTTTCTTGCCGTCGATCTTGAGCAGGGCCAGGTCGTGCTCCTCGTCCTTGCGCAACAGCCGGGCACGGTGGATCACCGCATTCCGGCCATGCCCGGAGAAGACCGCCAGCTGCACGCCATCTTCCAGTTTCCCGGGGACGACGTGATAGTTGGTCACCACCAGGTCGCCCCCCTTCACCACGAACCCGGTTCCCAGGTAGCGTGCCTTCGGCGGGGACTTGGGGGCATGTTTCTGCGGCACCAGGGTGCCCACGGCCACCACGCTTTGACGGACCCGGGCAAGGGTGTCGGGCAGGCCGGCCGCCTCCACCGAAAGAGAGAGGAGCAACAGGGAGAGGAACAACGGGGTTCCAAGGAGTTTTTTGTTCATCGTTCGATTCGCCGGATGGTCATTGCCCGTCGGGCACCACGTAGAAAAAGATGGCCAGAAAGTGGAGCACGCTTCCGGCCAGCACGAACAGGTGCCAGATGGCGTGGTTCCAATGGAGCCGCTCCCAGGCGTAAATGCCGGCGCCCAGGGTGTAGGCCAGCCCCCCGGCCAGCAGCAGCCACAGGCCGCCGCTGGCGAGGTTCTCCAGCAGCGGCTTCATCGCCAGCACCACAACCCAGCCCATGAGCAGGTAGAGCAGCAGCGACCACCGCTGCAGCTTGGCGTTGTTTCCCAGCTCGATCCAGAGACCGGCCACCGCCGCCCCCCAGACGATGCCGAACAGGGTCCAGCCCCAGGCCGAGTCGTGCAGGGTGACCAGGGTGAAGGGGGTGTAGGTGCCGGCGATGAGCAGGAAGATGGCGGCGTGGTCCAACTTCTGCAGGATGGGCTTGGCTTTTTCGTGGGGAATGCCGTGGTAGAGGGTGGAGGCGGTGAACAACAGGATCAGCGTCACTCCGTAGATGGCGGTACTCACCACGTGCCAGACGTTGCCGTAGAGCGCGGAGAAGGTGACCATGAGCACCAGCGCAGCGATGCTCAACGGGATTCCCACTCCATGGGTGATGGCGTGGGCGATCTCCTCGGCCACGCTGTACTCGTAGAACCAGCCTTCGGTTTCTTGGTCTTTTGTTTGATTTTCGTCCATCGGTTTTCTGACTCGGCCATCGTCGGGCTGAAGTCCGGCCTAACTCAATCCCGCTCCGGTAGGTCGGACTTCAGTCCGACAATGCAGTTTACGACCCCCGTCGTGCCTTTCTTCCCGATCTGTTCCGCACATGGGTGGTGCGAAAAGGCCGGCCGCCCCGCCGGGATGCCTGCCCGGTGCCGGCGGGTTGCCAGCGCGGCACCAGGTGGCGCTTGCCGTTGCCGATGAGATCGGCGCGGCCCATGCGTTTGAGGGCGTCGCGCAGCAGGGGCCAGTTGTCCGGGTCGTGGTAGCGCAGGAAGGCCTTGTGGAGCCGCCGCTGGCGCATGCCGCGGGGAACCTGGACCCGTGGGCCGTCCCGGCGCACCCGTTTCAGGGGATTGTAGCCGCTGTGCCACATGGCGGTGGCCAGGGCCATGGGCGAGGGGAGGAAGGCCTGCACCTGGTCGGCGCGGAAGCCGTTGCGCTTGAGCCACAGCGCCAGCTCCAGCATGTCTTCGTCGCTGGTGCCGGGATGGGCGGCGATGAAATAGGGGATCAGGTACTGCTCCTTGCCCGCCTGGCGCGAGTACTTGTCGAACATCGCCTTGAAGCGGTCGTAGGTGCCGATGCCCGGCTTCATCATGTGGGCCAGCGGCCCCGGCCGGGTGTGCTCGGGGGCGATCTTCAGGTAACCGCCCACGTGGTGGGTGACCAGCTCTTTCACGTATTCGGGGGTCTGCACCGCCAGGTCGTAGCGCAGGCCCGAGGCGATGAAGACCTTCTTCACGCCGGGCAGGGCCCGCGCCTTGCGGTAGAGATGCACCAGGGGCGTCTGGTCGGTGTTCAGGTTCTTGCAGATGCCGGGATAGACGCAGCTCAGGCGGCGGCAGGCCGATTCGATCTTCTTGTCCTTGCAGTGCAAGCGCCACATGTTGGCGGTGGGACCGCCCAGGTCGGAGATGACGCCGGTGAAGCCGGGCACGGTGTCGCGGATGGTCTCGATCTCGCGCAGAATGCTCGCCTCGGAGCGGTTCTGGATGATGCGCCCCTCGTGCTCGGTAATGGAGCAGAAGGTGCAGCCGCCGAAGCAGCCGCGCATGATGTTCACCGAGAAGCGGATCATCTCGTAGGCGGGGATGCGGGCGTCGCCGTAGGCGGGGTGGGGCACCCGCTGGTAGGGGAGCTCGTAGAGGCGGTCCAGCTCCTTCGTGGTGAGGGGGATGGGCGGCGGGTTGAGCCACAGCTCGCGGTCACCGTGGCGCTGCACCAGGGCGCGGGCGTTGCCGGGGTTGGACTCCAGGTGGAGGATGCGCGAGGCGTGGGCGTAGAGCACCGGGTCGCGTTTCACCTGCTCGTAGGAAGGCAGGCGGATCACGGTGCGGCTGCGATCGAGGTTTCGTGGGCGGCCGTGGAGGGTCACCACAGGGTTGCCGGCCGGCTGTTCCGGCCGGGTTTCATAGGGGCTGGGGGGCGGCGTGGCCGGACCGGGTGCTTCCACCTCGCTGGCGTCGATCACCGTCCAGCCCTCGGGGATCTCCCGGCGCAGGAAGGCGGTGCCGCGCAGGTCGGTGATCTCTTCGATGGGCTCGCCTGCCGCCAGCCGGTGGGCCAGTTCCACGATGGCGCGCTCGGCGTTGCCGTAAACCAGCAGGTCGGCCTTGCTGTCCACCAGGGCCGAGCGCCGCACCTTCTCCTGCCAGTAGTCGAAGTGGGCGATGCGCCGCAGGGAGGCCTCGATGCCGCCGATCACCACCGGCACCCCCTTGTAGGCCTCGCGGCAGCGCTGGCTGTAGACCAGCACCGCCCGGTCGGGGCGGCGGCCACCCTCGGCGTTGGGCGTGTAGGCGTCGTCGGAGCGGATCCTGCGGTCGGCGGTGTAGCGGTTGACCATGGAGTCCATGTTGCCCGCGGTGACGCCGAAGAAGAGGTTGGGACGGCCCAGGCGGCGGAACGCCTCTGCCGAGCGCCAGTCGGGCTGGGCGATGATCCCCACCCGGAATCCCTGGACCTCCAGCAGCCGGCCGACGATGGCCATGCCGAAGCTGGGGTGGTCCACGTAGGCGTCGCCGGTGACCAGGATGATGTCGCAGCTGTCCCAGCCCAGCTCGTCCATCTCCTCCCGGCTCATGGGCAGGAAGGGGGCGGGAGTGAACTTGTGGGCCCAGTACTTGCGGTAGCCGAAGAGGTCGGGTGGGGTCTTCATGGGGGGATCATACCAATGTAGGTCCGATTTCAGCCTGACAATCATTTCGGTTGTGAGGCGAATCGTGAGGCCGGTGGAGGATCCTTCGTAGCGGGAACGCCGTAAATACTTCCCTGTAGGCTCCGCGGCAGCTTTATGGCTTCGCAATCCATGCTTTGCCACAAAGCCCAGCCTCGTCATCCTTGGCGAGGCGTTCGCCGGCTGCGAAAATCCACCGGGTTTTCGGTCCGGCTCACACCTGCTGCCGAGGTCCCGTTACGAAGGTTCCTCCATCGGTCTTCAGGCGCTATTGGTAGTTCGTCAGGCTGAAGTCGGGCCCGTGAGCATCAATCAAGGAGTTTCCTGAGGCACTCCAGGTAGGCCGTTTCGTCCGGGGGGCGGTTCTGGCGCTGGGCCTCCCAGAGCGCCATGCCCAGGCACTCCATCATGCGGTGCTCCGCCTCGTGGGGGTCACCGCACGCGACCGTAAAGCGGCGATGGAGTTCCCGGATGCCGACAGGCCGGTCGGTGGCCACCTGCTCGGCCAGGGCGATATGCATGCCCATGTGGAGGAAGGGATTGGATTGACCCGCTTCCGGAGTGAAATCCCGGTCCAGCGCCTCTTCCGTGAGCAGATGATGATATTCCGGGTGCTGTTCCACCACCTGGGCCACCATCGCTTCCAGAGGCTCCAGCGTTTCTCCGGACTGCCGTTTGCGCCAGGCCTCCAGGTAGAACCGTCGCAGCCGGCCGCGGTCTTCGCCGAAGATCATCCGAAAGTGGAACCGTTCCAGCCCCACATGTGTCGTGGCGGGCTGGAAAACTCGATGTAGATACGGTCGGTATCGATCCCCAGCTCCTTTCCGATCTGTTCGCACAAAGCGGCCGAGAAGTCGCCGGTTCGCTCTTCCGGCAGCCCCAGGCTCTTGAGTTGCAGATAGGCGCAGGGAGCGCTGCTGCCGCCGAAGGTCATGTTCTGGTTACCCTGTACGATGACCATCACGTAACTTTCCGGTTTTCCCAGCAGTTCTGCGGCCTTGCTGGAAAGCGTGGTGGCCATGGTCAACTCGCTTTCGGGATGCATCTCCAGGTTGGTGGCCAGATGGAGCAGCGGCATGGTTTTATTCTCCTTTACAGTTTTCTTGGATGATCTTTTTCAACTGGTCGATCCGCTTCTGCCGTTCCTCCGGCGTGAAGCGCCGGTATTCATCATCGCCCACCTTGAACAAGGTGTTGGGGGGGCGGCTGGTGAGGGTTTCCAGGTTTTTTCTGGCGATTTCGCAGTTCTGTCGCCGGCGCTCCGCCAGGGCCTTCTTGCGGGTGGCATCCTGTTTCTGTTGCTCACGGGCCTTTCGGTCCTCGGTGAGCGCTTTGCGGGCCTCCTCCAGCCGTTTCTGGGCTGCTTCCGGATCTTCGGCGGGTGGGGGCGGTGCCGAGATTTCACGATAGTCTCTTCCGTCGCCAGGGGGGACCTGGGAATAGACCACCTGTCCATTGTCATCCAGCCAGCGATAGGTGGCGGCCGAAAGGTTGAGGCTGAACAAGGACAGGAACAGAATAAGAAGAGTATTTTGATGAGGTTTCATAACAGGCTCCTGGTGCAGTCCACAAGGGATTGCCAAGGTCCAAGTGTAAAACAACGATGGGAGACAAGGATATGAAGAAGTACGCGTTCTGGGCCCTGTTGGCCGTTTTCCTGGTTTTCGCCGGTGCGTCATGGGCTGAGCAGACGGCTCCAGCCGGCAAACCGGCGGGACAGGGGATGCAGAAGGTGCCCTCCGGGAAGACTCTGGCGCTGATCCGTCATGCCAATCCCATGCCCAACCTGATGATGACCGTGATGCGTCATCAGGCGGAACTGGGTTTGAGTGAGGAGCAGAAAAAAGCCTTGATGGACTGGCACAAGCAGATGCATCCCCAGATGTTGAAGATGGTGAAAATGGTCGCCGATCTGGAGCAGCAGATTCACGATGCGGCGCTGGCCGGCGCTTCCGGAGCAGTGCTGCAGGACCTGGCCATGCAGCTCTTCAACGTGCGGGGCGCCATCATCAAGCAGAAACTGGCCTGTCGCAACAACATGGCCCGGGTTCTCGGCATGGAGAAGATGAAAAAGGTGATCGAGCTGTACCGGAAGGATCAGGCCGCCGCATCCAGGCAACCCACCGGCGTCTGATTGACGCCTTCGCGGTGGTTGCAGTAAGATCCATCGCCTTCGCCGAAGGCGGTTTCATCGGGGTATAGCGCAGTCTGGTAGCGCGCCTGCTTTGGGAGCAGGATGTCGGGAGTTCGAATCTCTCTACCCCGACCAATTTCTCGGCAGGAGCCGGCCCGGCATCGCCCGGGCCGGCGAACAGGTTTTCTGCGCCCGTAGCTCATCTGGATAGAGCATCGGCCTTCTAAGCCGAGGGTAGCAGGTTCGAATCCTGCCGGGCGTGCCAAAAACGTTTGTGGTTGCCGTGGGCAATGGAAGGCGGATGGCGCTGGCAGGATGAGAACCTGCGTCATCCAAAAAGGCAGGTTCGACGAATCCGCAGGAGCGGATTCGGACGCGCGCAGCGCGGCCCCGAAGGGGCGAGCCCCAGGGATGGGGTGAGCAATCCTGCCGGGCGTGCCATTTTTTCGTTGGTGGATGTAGCTCAGTTGGTAGAGTCCCGGATTGTGATTCCGGTCGTCGCGGGTTCGAGTCCCGTCATCCACCCCAGATTTCCGGGGCCTGAATTACCAGGCCTTTTATGAAAACTGTCATTTCGGGCGACGTTTCTCCAAACGTGGTTTTCCGATTTTGAGCGATATTCTTGCACCGGAATGAAAACGGTGTCCCGCACGGGCACCTCGATTTTTCGAGGTGCCCTTAGTTTTTTTGGCTTTTCAATTCCTTTCATGGACGCAAGGCGACTGCAACAGCGCTTCATCGAGCTGCGCTCGAACAAGTGGTTCGAGATCTTCGTCATTTTCGTCATCGTCTTCTCGGCGTTGGTCATTGGCGCCAAGACCTATGACCTGTCTCCATTTGCTCAAGAGGTGCTCTACCTGCTGGACTGGGGCATCACCCTTTTCTTTCTGGCGGAGATCATCATAAGGTTCATCGCCGAGGGAAATGTGCGGCGTTTCTTCAGCCAGGGATGGAACGTCTTCGATTTCGTCATCGTGGCGGCTAGTCTCATACCGCTACAACAGGCCGACACGGCCCTGCTGGGCCGGTTGTTTCGGGTCTTCCGGGTATTGCGACTGGTTTCCATCATTCCCGAGCTGCGGGTGCTCATAGGCGCTTTCCTGCGTGCTCTGCCACGCATGGGGTATGTCTCCCTGTTGATGTTCATCATTTTCTACATCTACGCCGCGGCCGGTGCCTTCTTCTTCGGGGAGATCAATCCGGAACTTTGGGACAACATCACCATTGCCATGCTCACACTGTTCCGGGTGGCCACCTTCGAGGACTGGACCGACGTCATGTACGAGACCATGGCGGTCTATCCTCTGAGCTGGATCTACTACCTCTCCTTCATCTTCATTGTCGCCTTCACCTTTCTGAACATGATGATTGGCATCGTGCTGGAGACATTGCAGCGTGAGCACGAGCGTTTTTCCCAGGAGAGCGGCGAAGGGGAGGCGGCGGAGGTCCATCGTACCGAGCAGCGGACGCGGGAGATGGCCTTGCAACTGGATCGTCTGGAACGAAAGCTGGATCGTTTGTTGCGGGCGCAGGAGGCACAAAAGGAGTAGAATGCCCCGCTCCAAGTTAGGGAACCTCTGATTTAATCCATGAACTCGCATCTTATCCTCCTCCGGCCCGATTACTGCGTTGAAGTTCTTGCCAATAGCCTGCTATTGGCTGCGAACTTCGCCTTGTACTCGAACCGGAGGAGAACAACCTGCTTCGTCCAGGATTAAATCAGAGGTTCCTTTAGAGACAGATTGCCGGGAGAAGCCCAAAAAATGTTCAAGAAATCCATGAAGATTGCCGGCTATGATGATGAAATTGCAAAGGCAATCGCTGACGAGGAGAGGCGCCAGGAGGAACACATCGAGCTCATCGCCTCGGAGAACTACACCAGTCCGCGGGTGATGGAGGCCCAGGGCTCGGTGCTCACCAACAAGTACGCCGAGGGCTATCCCCACAAGCGCTACTATGGTGGCTGCGAGAACGTGGATGTGGTGGAGCAGCTCGCCATCGACCGGGCCAAGGCGCTCTTCGGCGCCGACTACGCCAACGTACAGCCCCACTCCGGCTCCCAGGCCAATGCGGCGGTCTACATGGCGCTGTGCCAGCCGGGGGACACCATTCTCGGCATGTCCCTGGCCCACGGCGGCCATCTCACCCACGGCGCCAAGCCCAACTTCTCCGGCAAGATCTACCACGCGGTCCAGTACGGCATCGACCCGCAGACCGGTCGTATCGACTACGACGAGGTGATGGCGCTGGCGAAAGAGCACCAACCGAAGATGGTGGTGGCCGGTTTCTCCGCCTACTCCCAGGTGATCGACTGGCGGAAGTTCCGCGAGATCGCCGACGCCGTGGGCGCCTACCTCTTCGTGGACATGGCGCACGTGGCCGGCCTGGTGGCGGCGGGCGAGTATCCCAACCCGGTGCCGGTGGCCGACGTCACCACCACCACCACCCATAAGACCCTGCGCGGCCCCCGTGGCGGCCTGATCCTGGCCAGGGCCAATGAGGAGGTGGAGAAGAAGCTCAACTCCACCGTCTTCCCCGGCATCCAGGGCGGTCCCCTGATGCACGTCATCGCCGCCAAGGCGGTGGCCTTCAAGGAGGCCATGGAGCCGGAGTTCAAGGCGTACCAGAAGCAGGTGAAGCGCAACGCCCGGGCCATGGCCCAGGTGTTCATGGAGCGGGGCTACGACGTGGTCTCCGGCGGCACCGAGGACCACCTCTTCCTGGTGAGCTTCATCGAGGCGGGCCTCACCGGCAAGGATGTGGACGCCTGGCTGGGAGCGGCCAACATCACGGTGAACAAGAACGCCGTGCCCAACGATCCCCAGTCGCCTTTCGTCACCTCGGGCATCCGCGTGGGCACCCCGGCTGTGACCACCCGTGGATTCGGTGAGGCCGAGTGTATCGAGCTGGCCAACTGGATGTGCGACATCATCGACAGCCGCGGGGACGAGCCGACCATCAGCAGTATCAAGGACAAGGTTCTCGACCTCTGCCGCCGCTTCCCGGTCTACGCCGACTGAAAACCGCTCCATGCGCTGTCCCTTCTGCAACGCGCCGGACACCAAGGTGATCGATTCCCGGCCGGCCGCCGACGGAGACCAGATCCGACGTCGTCGAGAATGCCTGGAATGCAAGGGGCGGTTCACCACCTACGAGCGGGTGGAGCTCAACATGCCCAAGGTGGTGAAGTCCGATGGCCGCACCGTCCCTTACGATGAGATGAAGGTGAAGCTGGGCATGCTGCGGGCGCTGGAGAAGCGTCCGGTGGCCCCTGAGCAGGTGGAGGCGGCGGTGGGACGCATCACGCGCAAGCTGATGGCGCCCGGCGAGCCGGAGGTGCCGTCGCGTTACATCGGCGAGCTGGTGATGGAAGAGCTCAAGGCGCTGGACCAGGTGGCCTACGTGCGTTTCGCCTCCGTCTACCGCCAGTTCCAGGATGTGCAGGCTTTCCGTGAGGAGATCGAGAAGCTGGAGAACCAGCCCGATCCCGAAGTGCTGCGCAAGCAGCTCGACCTGTTGGGCAAGGAATAACCATTTTCACCCTCACCCCTAGCCCTCTCCCGCAAGCGGGAGAGGGGGACGAGGAGCGCTGGGCGCGTTCCCCTCACCCCTCTCCCTCAGGGAGAGGGGCAGGGGTGAGGGGATCATTGAGGTTCGCGCCGGGGACGGCGCTCCTGCGTTAGAATTTCCTCATGTTCACCGCCGACGACCACCGCCATATGGCCCGCGCCCTGCGCTTGGCGCGCAACGGCCTCTACACCACAGATCCCAACCCTCGTGTCGGCTGCGTAATCGTGCGTAACGGGGAGATCGTGGGTGAGGGCTGGCACCGCAAGGCTGGAGAGCCCCATGCCGAACGCATCGCCCTGGCCGCCGCCGGCGAACGGGCGCGCGGCGCCACCGCGTACGTCACGCTGGAGCCCTGTTCCCACCACGGGCGCACCCCTCCCTGCGCCGATGCACTGGTGGAAGCAGGGGTGGCGCGGGTGGTGGCGGCCATGGAGGACCCCAACCCCCTGGTCTCCGGCAGGGGATTGGCCCGGCTGCGGGAAGCGGGCATCGAGGCCCGGGCCGGCCTGATGGCGGTGGAGGCGGAAGCGCTCAACCCGGGCTTCGTCAAGCGCATGCGCCACGGTCTGCCCTGGGTGCGCTGCAAGCTGGCCATGAGCCTGGACGGCCGCACCGCCATGGCCAGCGGCGAGAGCGCCTGGATCACCGGCGAGGACGCCCGGCGCGACGTGCAGCGGCTGCGGGCGCGAAGTTCCGCCATCGTCACCGGCATCGGCACCGTGCTGGCCGACGATCCCTCGCTCAACGTACGGCTGGAGGCCGGCGAGTTACCCGGAGTGGAAAACCCGGAGTACCTGCGCCAGCCGGTGCGGGTGGTGCTCGATTCGGCGCTGCGTATCCCCGAGTCGGCCCGGCTGCTGTCGTTGCCGGGCGAGGTCTGGTTGTTTCACGCCCATGTTGACGAGGAGAAGGCCGCGCGGCTCGGGCAACGGGAGGGGGTGACCGTGGTCAGGCTCGAAGTGGGGCTGGACCTGCCCCTGGTGCTGCGGGAGCTGGCCCGGCGGGAGATCAACGAGGTGCTCATCGAGGCCGGCCCCACCCTGGCCGGCGCCGCCCTTCGTGCGGGCGTGATCGACGAACTGGTGATCTACATGGCACCCCACCTCATGGGTCATGCCGCCCGGGGCCTGTTTCACCTGCCGGGACTGGAGAAGATGGATCAGCGCATCCCCCTGCGGATCGACGACATCCGCGCGGTGGGGCGCGACTGGCGCATCCTCGCCCGGCCTTGAGGCAGAGGACTAGCCGATTGTTACTCTTCTGACGTGGCCAGAGGGTGCAGCTCGAGGCGCGGCCCGGTCTCGTTCCCCAGGCGAAGCTCACCCGACTCCGCCACCTGGATCTCGGCCACCACCAGCAGCTCGCAACCGCCTTCCGGCGAGGGGCGGGCGTCCACCACCCTGCCGGCGCCCTGGGCCGAGGTGCTGGCGGGGGAGAAGAGTTTCTCCCCGGGAGCCGGGCAGGGCGTCTGCTCCAACCGGGCCAGGTACATGCGCCGCTTGAGCTGCCCGAGGTACTTCATCCGCGCCACCACCTCCTGGCCGGTGTAACACCCCTTGGTGAAGCTGATGCCACCCAGCAGGTCGAGGTTGCACATCTGCGGCACGAAGGCCTCGGCGGTCTCCTCCCGCACCCAGGGCAGGCCGGCGCGAATGTCCAGCAGGGCCCAGAGGGCTTCCGTGCCCCGGCGCAGCCTGCTCTCCCTTCCCTGCAGCAGGCCGGCCAGGGCGGAGGGCTCGTCCACCAGCTCCACCCGCGCCGGCTCCCCGGGCAGGCGGACCAGGGTGATGCCTTCCTCCTGGCGGCAGGAAGATGGGGCTTCGGGCAGCGCCGGCAGCAGGTCGCCGCAGGGGTCGCCCGCCAGGCCGGCCAGCGCCAGCTCGCCCCCGGCATCCTCCAGCTCCACCCGGGCGCGCAGCACGAACATCCGCAGCCGCTGCAACACCGGCTCCAGCCGTTCGCGGGGCAGCTGCAGGTAGAGATCCTCACCGTGCTGGAACACCAGGAAGAGCGCCAGCATGCGCCCCTTGGGCGTGCAGTAGGCGCTGAGCTGCGCCCGTTCCGGGGTGACCTGTCGGATATCGTTGGTGAGCTGGCCCTGGAGGAAATCCCGCGCGTCCTCCCCCCGCACCCGGATCAGGCCGAAATCGGTCATCGGGAAGAGGGTGCAGTGGTCGGCATCCGGCCGTTCGACCGGCTGCAGGGATTCCAGCTGGGGGAACCATCGGAGACTCATGGACACCTCGGTTTGCTCTTGAACCTCGCAGCATTGTAGCGCCCCACGGAAGGAAACCACCCTGGATTTCCCCCGTCAATTGCCGGAACCGGGTATCATTGGCCGCCCTTTTTCTCATTCCCGGTCAAGGTGTCCAGCTCCAGCATCCAGCCAGGCAGCCTGGTTCTCTACAAACGTCATCCTGCCATCGTCCAGGCGGTGGGGGAGAAGTACGAGATCGTCCTCCCCGATGGCAGGAACAAGCGCGTGCGCCGCAAGGACATCGAGCTTCTCCATCCCGGGCCCATCGGCTCCTTCGACCAGCTCGACCAGATGAGCGGCGATCCGCAGGAGGCCTGGGAACTGCTGCAGGGGGAGACCGTCACTCTGCGCGAGTTGGCGGAATTGGCCTTTGGCGACTACACCCCCGCCAGCGCCTGGGCCGCCTGGCAGCTGCTGGCGGAAGATCTCTGGTTCGAGGGCGACCTGCAGGCCATCCAGGCGCGGGACGCCCAGGCGGTGGCGGAGCTGCGCGAGACGCGGGAGCGCAAGGCGCGGGAGGCCGAGGAGACGGCGGCCTTCATGGCGCGGCTGCGCGCGGCCGAGCTGCAGGAGGGGGATTGCCAACGGCTGCAGGAGGTTGAGCGGGTGGCCCTGGGACGCAGCAACCGCAGCCGCATCCTGGCCAGTCTGGATCTCTCGGAGACGCCGGAGGCGGCCCATGCGCTGCTGCTGCGCACCGGCTGCTGGCCCGAGGAGTACAACCCCTGGCCCCAGCGCCTGGGCGCGCCGCTGGAGTCCCCCGATCTGCCGTTGCCGCCCCTGCCGGAGGAACCACGGCGGGATCTCACCCACCTCGAATCCTGGGCCATTGACGACGAGGGCAACACCGATCCGGACGATGCCATCGCCCTGGAGGGGGATCGCATCTGGGTACACGTGGCCGACGTGGCGGCGCTGGTGAAGCCGGACAGCCACCTGGATCTGGCGGCCCGTGAGCGCAGCGCCAACCTCTACCTTCCGGAACGAACCGTCTCCATGCTGCCGCCGGCGCTCACCGAGGTGTTGGGGCTGGGGCTGCAGGAGGTCTCGCCGGCGCTCTCCTTCGGTTTTCGTCTCGACGAGGCGGGAAGGGTGGGGGAGGTGGAGATCGTTCCCAGCCGTA
>JALXAM010000009.1 GCA_026992075.1 Sedimenticola sp.
CCCGTGCGGGATATGGAAGTCCCGCCATTTTCAATCACGCAAGTGATTGAAAATGAAGCAAACCGGAAACCGCGTTTTCGGTTTGCGTGGAGAAAAATTGCCTGGACGGCAATTTTTCGAGATCCCCAATAAAGAACCCCGGAATCCGCATGGATCCCGGGGTTCTTTCTGTTCTGGTAGGCGCGAGTGGATTCGAACCACCGACCCCCACCATGTCAAGGTGGTGCTCTAACCAGCTGAGCTACGCGCCTGTGGCGTGGGGCGAACTATACACGGGAACACCCGGCTCGGCAAGCAAAGGAATCGCCTCCTACATCTTTCGGGAAAAAAACAAAAAAGCCGGCATCCCGCCGGCAATACAGTGACGACTGAATCGGAATTCAAGCCGAAGAGCGATAATGCCCTTCAGTGGTTTCCGACGTTGTCGTATCCTCCTCCAACTCCATCCTCTGGCGTAAACCTTTGGGTTTTTTCCGGGCTTCTGGATTGTTCCCCCTGAATGGCCGGAAAACGTCTCCCCCTGCTCTCATCACTCCTCCTCCTTTGATCCGTCGAAACCGGGGGCCGAACTTTCTTGACGAGTTTGTGACCCCCCTCACGGATTTGCGTTTGATTCTAGGAGTAATGACCAGGAATTTACTTGACGCAGATCAATATTTTCATGGGACGATTGACAATAGTCATGGCGGAAATGGGCGCCGGATCAGTGGCCACCTCCCTTGAGCGCAGTCACCAACCCTTCGCACACTTCCTTGGCGTCTCCGAAAATAAGTGAACAGTTGTCCTGGTAATAGAGCAGGTTTTCCACTCCGGAATAGCCGGGCCGCATGGAGCGCTTGATCACATATACATGGCGCGCCTTGCCTACCTCGAGGATGGGCATGCCGTAGATGGGACTGCTGGGATCGCTCTTGGCAGCCGGGTTGGTGACGTCGTTGGCTCCCACAACCAGAGCCACGTCGGCCGTGGCGAACTCGGGGTTGATCTCGTCCATCTCGAACACGTGATCATAGGGAATGTCGGCTTCCGCCAGCAGCACGTTCATATGCCCCGGCATGCGGCCGGCCACCGGGTGAATGGCGAACTTCACCTCCACACCACGCTCCTCCAGAAGTTCCATCAGCTCCTTCAATGCGTGCTGGGCCTGGGCCACCGCCATGCCGTAACCCGGCACGATGATCACCTTGTTGGCGTCCTCCATCCAATAGATGGCATCCTCCACCGAAGCCGACTTCACCCCTTTCTGGGCAGCCACCGCCTGGGCGCTGGCTTCTCCTTCCGACTCGCCTCCGAAGCCGCCGAAGACCACATGCAGGATGGAACGGTTCATGGCCCGGCACATGATGTAGGAGAGAATGGCACCGGAGAAGCCCACCAAAGCACCGACGATGATGAGCAGGTTGTTGCCCAGGGTGAATCCGGTGGCCGCCGCGGCCCATCCGGAATAGCTGTTGAGCATGGAGATGATCACCGGCATGTCGGCGCCGCCGATGGGAATGATGAGGGTGAAACCCAACACGAAGGCGAGAACCGTCATCGCCCCCAGCGCCCAGAGCTGTTCCGTCATGCCGAACCAGACGGCCAGCGCCACGGTCACCACCGCGATGAAGGCGTTGAGAAGGTGCTGCCCCTTGAAGATCATCGGCGCCCCGGAAATGAGCCCCTGCAGCTTGCCGAAGGCGATCACCGAACCGGAAAAGGTGATGGCGCCGATGACGATGCCTGCTGAAAGTTCTCCCATGAGCACCGGTTCGAGCAGGCCAGCGGCGCTCTTGTTGAGATAAGTCCCCAGCGCCACCAGAACGGCCGCCAGCCCCACGAAACTGTGCAGGGCAGCCACCAACTGGGGCATGGCGGTCATCTGCACCCGGGCCGCCAGGATGGAGCCGATCACCGCCCCGGCGGCGATGCCGGCGATGATGAAGCCATAGGACTGCACCTCGCTACCCAAGAGCGTAGCCAGAATGGCGATGACCATGCCGATCATGCCGAAGAAGTTGCCGCGGCGGGCGCTGGCGGGGTGGGTCAGCCCCTTGAGGCCGAGTATGAACAGAATGGCAGCGGCCAGATAAGCCAGTGCCTGCGTGTTTGCCGAGATCTCCATGGGCACCTCTTACTTCTTCTCTTTCTTCTTGAACATGGCCAGCATGCGGTTGGTGACCAAAAAGCCGCCGAAGACGTTTATTGAAGCGAGCAGCACGGCGAAGAACCCCATGATCTCGGCCGCAGCCCCGGCTGAGGGAGCGCCGGTCACCAGCAGGGCGCCGACGATGACGATGCCCGAAATGGCATTGGTGAGCGCCACCAGCGGCGTGTGCAGAGAAGGGGTGACACCCCAGATGACGAAGTAGCCCACGAAGCAGGCCAGCACGAAAACGTAGAGGGCAACCAGTGTATCGGGCATGGTTCTGTTGCTCCGGAAGTCAGGGAACCTCGAAAAATCGCCGTCCAGGCGATTTTTCCCCACGCAAACCGAAAAACGCGAGTTCCGGCTTGCTTCTTGTCCAATCACTTGCGTGATCGAAAACGGCGGGACCTCCTTGCCCCGCGCGGCTACCTCCTAATTCTGTCGAGGCGCCTTACAGCTCAATGCCGGGAATCACCGGCAGGCGTCATCAGTGCGGCCCTGGTGATCTCGTCCTCGGAGAGATCCTTCAACCTGGGCCCCGATTCTCCCTGCTCCACCATGATCCCCAGCAGATTTGCGATGTTGTTGGCATAGAAGGTGCTCGCATCTCCAGCCATCATAGAGGGATAGTTGGTGTGACCCACCAATATCACGCCATGCTTGCGAACCACCTTGTCTGCCTCCGTGAGCGGGCAGTTGCCGCCGTTGGCAGCCGCCAGATCCACGATTACCGAGCCCTCGCGCATGCGTTTGACCACCGATTCGGTAATCAGAACCGGCGCCGGTCGGCAGGGAATGAGCGCCGTGGTGATGATCACATGGGCCCGCGCCAGCTCCTCCGCCAGCAACGCCTGCTGCCGGGCCTTGGCCTCGTCCGAAAGTTCGCGAGCGTAGCCCCCTTCGCCGCTCCCCTCCTCGCCCAGGTCCAGGTCGATGGCACGAGCGCCAAGGGACTCGATCTGCTCCCGGGTCTCGGGGCGGATATCGTAGGCATAGACCTCCGCGCCCAGCCGCTTGGCCGTGGCAATGGCCTGAAGTCCAGCCACACCGGCACCCAGCACCACTACCCTGGCTGGCTTCACCGAACCGGCGGAAGTCATCATCAGAGGGAAGAATCGTCCATAGCGCGCGGCGGCTTCGATGGCTGCCCGGTAACCGGCGATGTTGCTCTGGGACGAGAGCGCATCCATGGACTGGGCACGGGAGATACGGGGAATGCGCTCCATGGCCAGGGGCCGGATGCCACGATCGAACATGGCCTGCAAGACCTGGTCCGACTCGTTGCAGGTCTCGACGAAACCGACATAGAGCGCCCCTTCCCGCATGCCGCCAACCTCCTCGGCGGAGGGCTTACGCACTTTCACCACCAGCTCTGCGGCCAGTGCCTGCCGGCGATCCACGATCTCCACCCCGGCCGCCACGTAGTCATCGTCGTGATATCCCGCCGGCAACCCGGCACCGCTTTCCAATTGCAGGGAAAATCCCTTGTTCACCAGCCTGGCTGCCACCTCCGGCACCATGGCTACGCGTGCCTCGCCGGGGAGGGTCTCTTTGGGGATGCCGATGATCATGTGGTAACGCCCTGATGTCTCGTGGAAACGGGAAAATGACAGCGGCGCATTATCCCATAAAATGGTGACGGATTGTCCACCGGACGGCAGATCAGAGGCGACCGAGCCGGGCCAGCAGGAGCAGCAGAAAAAACATGGCCGCCAACGGGAAGAGCGCCACGCTCACGGGCGGCAGATCGAAAACCAGAGCCGTGTAATAGAACCCTTTGCTCGCCAGATAGAAGCCAGCCCCCAGAAGCGCCCCAAGGAAAAGATGGTGCCCCACATTTACCCGCTGATGGCTACCGGTGACCAGGGGTACCGCCAACAGCATCAGGGCGAACAGGGTCACCACCGTAGCCACCTTGTTCCAGAAAGCCAGGGCGTAGTCCATGGCCCGCTGACCGGCCGCCCGCAACGCACTCAACTGACGCCATAGCTCGAAAGTGGACTGCAATCGCGGACGGATCAGCGCCACGCTGAGCATGGCCGGGTCCACCACCGTCTTCCAGTCCAGCTCCGGCAACACCTCGGTCTGTATCCGCCTCCCCTCGAGGGTGCTCTGCCGTACATCGCGCAGCAACCATCGTCCCTCGCTGAAGACTCCGCCCGCGGCCAGAGTGACCCGTTGCAACCGTTGCTGTGAATCCAGCTCGTAAATGGAGACCCCTTCGAGCCGTCCTCCGGAAGTGGCATTGCGGATGTTGACGAAAGCATTTCCATCCTTCACCCAGAAGCCGTACCGGGAATGAAAGGTGACCTGCTTGTTCATGCGCTGCAACCGGTATTCCTGTCCCCACAACTCCAGCCGGGGCCCGATCAGGTCTCCGAGCAGAAACAAAAGCAGGAGAAGAAGCAGGCCCGCCTTGAAAACTGTGCCCATCAGCTGACGCGGTGACATCCCGGCCGCTTGGAGTGCCACCAGCTCCCGGCTGGCGGCCATGCCGCCCAACACGAGCAGAGTGCCGATCAAACCCGATACCGGAAAGGCCTCGACCAGAAAACGGGGCATCATGGTAGCCACCACCAGCAGTGCATCCCGAACGCGGTATTCCCCCTTGCCCACGTCCCCTGCTTCATCCATCGAAGTGAGCACGAAGCTGAGCACTGCGATCACCGTCAGCACCATCAAAGTGGCGCGAAAGATGCCCCATATCAGGTACCGGTCGATACGCTTCACGGCCACCTCGACAACAGGCGTCGCAAGCGCGCAGCGAAGGCGAGACTGTCCGCCAAATAGAGCATCAGGCCCAGCAGGGCAGCGGAGGCCGGCACCCACCAGATTCCCAGCCAGGCTGGCAGCTGTCCATGCTCCATCCAGTCCTCCGCCAGACGCAGCAGGTTGAGATAGACGGCATAGAAGACGATGGCCACCAGCAGACGGCCATAGACCCCTTCCCGTGGCAGGGAACGGGCCAGCGGAACGCTCACCAACATCAAAGCGAACACCGACAATGGGGTCACCAAGCGCCATTGCAGCTCCGTGCGCAGGCGCAAGGAATCACTGGTCAGCAAAAGTGACAGAGGCATCAGCTCCACGCTGGTGGCGCGCAGAGTGTCCTGAGATTCCGGCAGACGAATGCCATAGGTGTCGAACTCACCCATGGCAAACCCATCGCTGCCTGGATCACCGTCGTACCTGTACCCTTTCTCCAACACCAGGAAACGCCCGTCCTGCCGCAGCTCCATACGGGCGGCCCGCGCCAATACCAATCCGCCCTTCCCTTCCCGCTCGTATCGTACGAAAAGATCGCCAAGACGCTGCTCGCCCTCCATCGCCCCGACGAAGACCATGAACCGCCCCTGACCGAATTCGTTGAAACTCCCCGGCCGTAATCCCCCAACCTGCAGCGAAGCCTGTTCCTGTTCGGCCACTGCCTTGGCATGGGCCTTCGCCAGCGGATAGAGATGCAATGAAAAGAACCCCACCACCAAAGCAAGCAACAGGGAGAGCAGCAGCAGAGGACGATAGAGACGCAGAACCCCCACGCCGGCGGCATTGAGTGCCGCCATCTCGCTGTTGCGATACATCTGGCCCAATACCCAGAGTATGGAAAAGAAGAACGCCGGTGGAGTGACAAAGCCGATCAGACGAACCACCTGCACGCCGAAGAAGAGCGCCATCACCCGCAGGCTGATCTCGCCGGCCGCCACTTCCTGCAACAGCCGCACCAGAGCGTTGGCCAGGATCAGCAGCAGAAGCACGGCGAGGATCACCAGGAGAGCCTTGAGCACCTCCCGGATCAGCAGCCTGTCGATTATGGTGAACAACGAATGGGCCAAAGACACTTGAGAGGACCCGATTCTACCCGCAGCCGGTTCCCCGGAAAACCGGAATGAAGGTACACTGCTGCCACCGTACCACCATCCAATAGCCGGAAGAACCCCTATGGATTATGCCGTTCGTGCCACTGCAGCAGAAAAGCTGGCCTGCGACTGCCTCATCGTGCTGCTGTTCGAGAAAAAGAAGCTCGACCAGTCCACCATCGCCATCGACGAGCTCACCGGCGGTGCCGTCACCACGGCCCTCAAGAGCGGCGATATCGGCGGCCGGTGCGGTGAAAAGCTGGTGCTCTACGATCCCCCGGGACTGAAGGCCCGCCGCCTGATGCTGCTGGGCGCCGGGGAGCGCAAGCAGTTCGGTTCCAAGGCACTGGCGGATGCGCTCTCGGACGCCGTGGCCGAACTGGACAGGGCCGGCAGCCGGGAAGCGGCTTTGCTGTTCCCGGCAGCCCTGGAGGCCGATTCCCAGGTACATGCCGCCGCCCGAGCCCTGGTGATCCGTAGCGAGGAGAGGCTCTACCGGTTCGAGCAGTGCAAGAGCGAGAAGAACCCACCCCGCCGCCCCCTGCGCCGACTACTGTTGCTGGAACCCGGTCGTGGCCGGCGACGACTGCTGGAAAAGGGGCTGGAGCAGGGCCAGGCCATCGCCGAAGGGGTGCGCACCACCCGGGATCTGGCCAACCTGCCCGGCAACATCTGCACCCCCACCTACCTCGCCGAAGAGGCAAAGCGGCTGGGACGCCGTTACGACAAGCTCAAGGTGACCGCGCTCACCGAGAAACAGATGGAACGGCTGGGCATGGGAGCCCTGCTCTCGGTCTCCCGCGGCAGCCGCCAGGAGGCGCGTCTGGTGGTGATGGAATACCGCGGAGGCAAGCCCGGAAGCCGGCCGGTGGTGCTGGTGGGCAAGGGGCTCACCTTCGACGCCGGTGGCATCTCTCTCAAGCCCTCGGCCAACATGGACGAGATGAAATACGACATGTGCGGCGGCGCCAGCGTCATCGGCACCCTGCAGGCCTGCGCAGAGCTGGATCTGCCCATCAACGTGGTGGGCCTGGTACCTGCTTCCGAGAACCTTCCCGATGGGGCGGCCAACAAGCCGGGGGACATCGTCACCAGCATGGCCGGTATCACCATCGAGATTCTCAATACCGATGCCGAGGGCAGGCTCATCCTCTGCGACGCCCTCACCTATGCCGAGCGTTTCAAGCCGGCGGCGGTGATCGACGTGGCCACCCTCACCGGCGCCTGCATCGTGGCCCTGGGCCACCACATCTCCGGGCTGCTGGGCAACGACGACGGCCTGGTGGAGGAGGTGGCGGCAGCCGGGGAATCCATCGACGACCGCGCCTGGCGCTTGCCCATGGGCGAGGAGTACCAGAAGCAGCTGGAGAGCAACTTCGCCGACATCGCCAATATCGGTGGCAAGGGCGCCGGCACCATCACCGCCGCCTGTTTCCTCTCCCGCTTCACCGAGAAGTACAAGTGGGCTCACCTGGACATCGCCGGCACCGCCTGGAAGAGTGGCGGCAAGGAAAAGGGCGCCACCGGCCGGCCGGTTCCCCTGCTCACCGAGTTCCTGTTGCGGCGCTGCAAACAGGCACCATGACGCGGGTGGATTTTTACGTGCTCAAACCGGGCAGCCGGGGAAACCGCTACACCCTGGCGGCACGGCTGGCGGAAAAAGCCTGGCGTAGCGGTCACCGGGTACTGGTGGCGGTGGCCAGTGAAGAGGAACAGCGCCACATGGACCGCCTGCTCTGGACCTTCCGAGACACCGGCTTCGTGCCCCACGGCCTGTTGGGACAGGCCGACCCCGCGCTCAACCCGGTGCTCATCACCCTGGACAATGCCGATGACGAGCACGAGGTGCTGATCAACCTGCAGGCCTCCGTCCCCGAGTTCTTCAGCCGTTTCCAGCGGGTGGCGGAGTGCGTGGACGATGACCCCGGAGAGCGCGAGGCGGGACGCCAACGTTATCGCTTCTACCGCGAACGGGGCTATCCACTGCAGGTGCACGAACTGGACTGATGCTGGCTACCCTGTTCCAGCCCGATCTGCGCTATCGACGGGCCAGCCGGCTCTTCCTCAAAGCACTGGCCCTGATCTATTTCGCCGCTTTCGTCTCCCTGGCGCCGCAGATATCGGGGTTGGCCGGCCCCGATGGCATTCTGCCCTTCCATTTCTACCTCGAGGATGCACTGCGCGAGCACGGCCTGCTGGCCTTGCTGCAAGTTCCGGTGCTGTTCTGGTTCGGAAGTTCCGACTTTGTTCTTACGGGCGCCGCCTGGGCCGGCGCAGGACTCGCCTTGCTGCTCTTGGCGGGGCGCTGGGAACGCGGTGCATTGATATTGCTGTTCCTGCTCTATCTCTCCCTCTACCGCGCCGGCCAGATCTTCATGAACTTTCAATGGGAGACCCTGCTGCTGGAGGCGGGGCTGCTGGCCATCTTCCTGCAGCGCGGCCCCACGGTACTGGTGTTATTTCTCTACCACTGGCTGCTGTTCCGCCTGCGCTTCATGTCGGGCTTCTTCAAGCTGGCCACCGGCGACCCCTCATGGGTCGGCCTCACCGCACTGGACCACTACTTCGAGACCCAGCCCCTGCCCCATGCCGGCGCCTGGTATGCCCACTGGCTGCCGGAATGGCTGCACCGAGCCGGCGTGGGCTTCACCTTCTTCACCGAACTGCTGGTGCCCTTCTTCATCTTCCTGCCACGCCCCTTCCGGCTGGCGGCGGTGGCCATCACCCTGCTGATGCAGCTGATGATCCTGGCCACCTCCAACCACAACTTCTTCAACCTGCTCACCATCGCGCTCTGCCTGCTGCTGCTCGACGACCGGGCCCTGGACCGCCTGCTGCCCTGGAGACGATCCGGCACCAACGAGCAGCCGGAGTCCGAACCCGCTCATCCCGGCCTTGCGCACAAGGCTTCTCTGAGCTTCGTGGCGCTGATGCTGCTGGTAGCCAGCCTGGCCGGCTTTTACGGCGCGGCCTTCCATCGCCCTTTGCCCCCACTCCTGGCACAGCTGGTGCAGAGCGTGCAGAATTTCGGCGTGGGCGCCATCTACCATGTCTTTCCCAACATGCAGACCGAGCGCCAGGAGCTGGTGGTGGAGGGATCCAACGATGGCGAGCACTGGCAGGCCTACCGCTTTCGCTACAAGCCGCAGGAGCTGGATCGCATCACTCCTTTCATCGTGCCCCACCAACCGCGGCTGGACTGGCTCATCTGGTTCGTCCCCACCCAGCACCCAGCCCAGCTCTACTGGTTCGGAGAGTTCATGTATTCGCTGGAGCGCGGCGCCAAGCCGGTGCTGGCACTGCTGGCGCACAACCCCTTTCCCGAGCAGCCCCCCAAGTACCTTCGGGTGACTGCCTGGCGATACCGTTTCACCACCCCGCAGGAGCGACGTCAGAGCGGCCAGTGGTGGAAGCGGGAATACCTGGGGCTGTTTCCCATGGTTCCGCCGAGACGCCCATGAAGATCGTCTCCGGCGGGCAGACCGGCGTGGACCGCGCCGCCCTGGACGCGGCCCTGGCACTGGGCCTGCCGGCGGGGGGCTGGTGCCCCCGGGGGCGCAAGGCCGAGGACGGGGTGATCCCCCAGCGTTATCCGCTGCGGGAGCTGAACGGCGGCTACCTGGCGCGAACCGAACGCAACGTGGTGGACAGCGACGCCACCCTCATCCTCCACTTCGGATCTCTTTCGGGAGGAACTGCACGCACCCTCGATTTCTGCCGCAGACACCGGCAACCCTGCCTGCTCATCGATGGAGAAAAGACTCCACCCTCCCAGGCGGCGGAAGAGATTCTCCGCTTCATCCGCAAGGAAGGGGTGGAGGTGCTGAACGTGGCGGGCCCCAGGGCCAGCGGGGAACCCAGAGCCTATCCCTATGCGCGGGAAGTGGTGGAGTCGGTGTTGCGCCAGCTGCAAGAATGATTCAGATCTGTTGCAACAGGGCATCCCAGGCACGGCGCTGGGCGGGATAGGCGAGGATCGCCTCGCGCATCCGTTGCAGCCACCGGCTGCGGCGGGAACCATCCAGGATGCGGGCCATGGCCGGGGATCCCGGACCGAAATTGGCCTCCATGTTGGCCAGGAAGTGCCGGAACTCCGCCAGCGCCTTTTCCTCCACTCTCCCCTCCCGCCACCAGGCATCGGGATCCTCCAGCCGCCGGCGCAAGCGCTGCAACTGCCGCTCCACCCGTTCCTGTCGGGCGGCATATCGCCCCTCCAGTTCTTCCAGCACTTCGGCCAGCGTCCGCTCCACCTGGCGCTCCGTCACGCCCCGTTGCGGATAACCCGACGCAGTGAGCCGCTCCACGCCGAACAGCATCAGATCGCCGTAGAACTGACGTTCGAACTCGTCGGCGAGATCCACCCGCCGTGCTCTTCTCTCCACGCCGGGGCGAAATTCCGGCCCGGTCTCCTGCGGCGTGCGCCGATGCATCAGGGGCAGGTTTGCGGAACGGAACCCCTCGCCGATCTCCACCCGCAACAGGCGTCCCAGAGTGGGGCCCGCCATGCGCAACCGGAGCCCGGCAAAGGGGATGAAACGGCGCAACCCCTCGCCACTCACCACGAAGTTTCCGGTGTAGACGGTGCGCGCCGGCTGCAGGCTCTCCAGCACCGGCCGGTGCCGGTAGCAGGTGCGCCGGGTGGGATGCTCGCCATCGAAGAAGCGGTCCAGTCCCGAGGAGAAATCGGTCATGGCCTGCCGCCGGGTGTGCGCGTCCTCCCGGGGGCAACGGTAGACGTGGGCACCGGCCGCAGGGGTCAGACCGAACAGATCCGCCATGTCGTGATAGGCTCCCTCTGCCGCCTCCGCCCCCGCTCCATGAAAGGGGCAGGGGGAGTTCCCTTCTCCCTCCTCCAGGACGTTCAGAAAGGCATCCACGTCCTGAAGGAAATTGCCCGCCATCACCGCAGGCGCCACCGGCGGATCCCCCACCACCTTGCCGGTGAGCACCTGCACCGGAAAACGGGAGAAGATGCGGTCGAGGTGATGAAAATAGTTCACTGCCGGCAGCTCGCGGGCACATCCTCCTTTGCAATGCAGCACGGCAAAGGTTTCGTCACTGTCGAGAAAGAAGAACAGCAGTCGCGGATCCCGGCGCGCCAACCCCGCCAGGTGGAGCAGGGTGAGGTTGCGCATGCGGGAAGGGCCCTTGTGCCACCAGGAGCCGGAAGCGCCCGGTCCCACCAGCTCTTCCAGCAACGGCCGGGAATCCTTGGGCAGGGAAGCGAACAGCTCCTTCTGGGCCTGCTGATCGAAGACCTCAACCTCCAGACCCCGGGCACCATAGTCCATTGCCAGCTCCGCATGGCGGGCCCGGGAAGCAGGCTCCCGGCTGTCGTCCGCCAGCAACACCCGCACCCCGGCACCGTATTCGAAGCGCTGAAGCAGCGCCCAAAGGCTCTCCAGGCAGGCTTCCAGCTGGCGCGGCCGGTCGGCCACCGGGATCACCACCAGGAAGCGGTGGCGTTCGCCGTCACCGGCAATGGAGCGCAGCTGTTCGTGCTCCCGGTGCAGTTCCTGCAACTTCGCCAGGGACTCCTCATCGGCTCCTTTCTCCCAGAACAGGGCTTCGGCCAGATCCAGCGCTTCCTCGTAGAGCGCCACCATCTGCCCTGGCTCACATTGGGAAAGAGATTGCGCCAGCTTCTGGCGCAGTTGGTCCACGCGGAAATCGCCCTGATGGCGGTCGAGAAACTGGCGCAGTGTGGCAAAGAAAGCGAAACCCATCAGCGGCGGGTGGTGTAGCGGGGAAAGGCGTCCCGGTGGATGGGAAGCTCGATGAGATTGGTGCCCTGTTCGAGATCCAGCTCGCTGAACAATGAATCGAGGTCGGCGGCTTTCTCCACCCGCAGGTGCCGGACGCCGAAAGATTGTGCCAACAGGGAGTAATCGGGATTGACGAAGTCGCAGTCTATGTAGCGTTGCCCATACTGCTGGTACTGGTTCTTGCGGATCAGCCCCATGGTGCCATTGTTGAACAGCACCACGTTGAGCGGGATGCCATAGTTCACCGCGGTCATCAGCTCCATGCCGCACATCTGGAAGCCACCGTCCCCCAACACCGCGAAGGCCGGCCCCTGCTCGGCAAAGCGGGCACCGATGGCCGCCGGCACTGCATGCCCCAGTGAGGAGATCCCGGTGTTGGGAAAATAACGCCGTCCTGGGGAAGCGGGAAAGAAGTTCTGCGCGAAGATGATGTTGTCGTCGAAGAGCAGGAGGGAATCGGAAAAACGCTCCGCCAGTCTCTCGAAGAACGCCTTCACCAGTCCGAAACCGGGCAGAAAGCGGGTGGTGGCCTCTTCCCTACCGGCTGCGGGTTCCTCCTCCCTTTTATCGAGCCCTGCTCTCGACGGCTGTTCCTCTTCCACCCGTTCCAGAAGACTCCGCAACACCAGGGCGATGTCCCCGGCCAATGCGAGATCGGCCCGGAAGACCTTTTCCAGCTGCAGTGGATTGCGATCCACTTGCAGCAGCACCTTGTCCTGCAGCAACTCCTCGTTCCAGGTGTAACTGGTGCGTTCGTTGAACGCAGCACCGAGAAAGAGCACCAGGTCGGCCTTTTCTCGCAGGTAACGGTAGGCATGCCCACTGGAGGTGACCCCCAGGCTGCCCAACGCCAAAGGGGAACGCTCATCGATCACTCCCTTGGCCTTGAGACTGGTGGCCACCGGAATGGACAGCGCCCGGCTCAAGCGATCCACCAGCTTCTGAGCACCGGCCCGGATGCAACCGTGCCCCGCCACGATCGCCGGGTGGCGCGCCGCCATCAAATGAGTGTAGAGCAGGTCGACAGCGGCCGGATCCACCCCCACGGCATGTCGGAAGGGGAGAGTGGCCACCTGATCCAGGAGTTTCTCCTCGATCAGTTCCTGCTGCAGGTTGAAGGGAAAGCTCAGCAGCACCGGGCCCGGACTCTCGGAGAGCAGAATACGGGCAGCCCGGATCAGCACGTTCACCAGATAGTCGGTGCGTTCCACTCGCCTGACATAACGGGTGATGCCGGAGAAGAGCCCCACCTGGTCGATGGCGCCCCCCTCGCCGGAACTTTCCTGCAATCCGCCGCGGCCAAAGATGGAGGTGGAGGTTTCCCCGGTGATGGCCAGCACCGGCAACCCCTCCGCATGGGCGTTTGCGATCCCGGTGACCAGGTTGGTGGCGCCAGGCCCCGCAGTGGCGATGCAGGCGCCAATGCGCCCGGATGCCCGGGCGTACCCTCCGGCCATGAAGGCGGCCCCCTGTTCATGCTTGGCCAGCACGCTCTGGATGGAGGAGTCGTACAGGGCATCGTACACCGGCAGGATGTGGGCACCGGGCATGCCGAAGATGTGTCGGATCCCCAGCCGCTCCATAAAGCGCACGAGAAATTGGCTGACGGGTATCTGCATCGGCTGGGAGAAGAGGCCGGAGGCTCGATGGGCGCCGATTATACCACCGTGCCCCTGCCGTCCCGCCGCCAGGACCAGGAGCGCCGGCGCCAGAAGCGGCGGCGCATACCCGGTCTCCAGCGCCACTTTCGTCCGTCGCAGGAATCGAGCAGGAGCTCCGCCCCCTGGGAAAGCAGTTCGCCTAGGGTCAGGTCCAGCGCCTGCAGAGCGGCATTCCAGCCAGCAGCGTCAGCTCGCATCATCGCCATTTCCAACTCGTCCCAGTACCAGAGGACAGTTTCCGGGTTCTTCTCCCTGGCATTGCGCTGCAAGCCTCGCACCAGGCAATTCGTCTCCCCTTTTTCCACCCGGGGCGACCTGCCCAAAGGCGCCGGCAGCAGGCCGCCACCCTCCAGCCAAAGCCCATTGACCGGTTCTGGCAACGGGTATTGCCCGGCCAGCTGGTAAAAGAGCATCTGGGTCTCGTTCAGGGTTGCACGCCAGCGGCTGGCCTCCTCGCCTTCCGGCATGGACTCCTCCAGCCCCTTTTCCAGCGCCAGGCGCAGTGGGGTGAAGCTGGCCTTCACTTCCTGTTCGCAGAACAGGAACCAATGTGATGGATCGGGAACCTCCAGCACCAGCCCTTCATCAGCGAAATGGTCATTGAAAGCGCGGATCCAGGGCTGCAGGTCGGCCGAAGAAAGCTTGCGGGTGTCCACCGGGAAGAGCAGCAGCCGGTCCCGGTCGGCGCGGTAATGAACCGGATGGGCGGCGATGACCTGGTTCCCGGGGGGCTCGCCGGTGAGCCCCAACCAGCAATAGGGGGCTTCCTTTTGCTCATCCGGCGCCACCTCGAACAGGGTGAAAAGGGCCTCGGCGGCACTGTTGCTGCCTGCTTCGCGATCCCCACGTGCCAGAACCAGCTCCAAAGCGGGTACCGACTGCTGAGGAAGCCAGCCACTGGCAGGAGGTGGAAAGAGTCCGGGCACCAGGAAATGGTGCATCGGCTTTCCTCGGCTCAGGCCGCCGGGAAGATCACTTCATGTTGCCGAGAATGGCGTCCTTCACCGCCCCCAGCTCGGCGTCGATAACGATGGGCTCGGCGGTGCACTGACGGATGGCAGTGTCGGGATCTTTCAGTCCGTTGCCGGTGAGGGTGCAGACCACGCGGCTCCCATCGGGGATCTTGCCGGAACGGATGTCGCGCATGGCGCCGGCCAGGGAGGTGGCCGAGGCCGGCTCGCAGAAGACGCCCTCCTTCTCCGCCAGCAGCTTCTGGGCGGCCAGGATCTCTTCGTCGGTGCACTCGTCGAACCACCCGCCCGACTCCTTCTGGGCGTTCCAGGCCTTGTCCCAGGACTGGGGATGGCCGATGCGGATGGCGGTGGCCACGGTCTCGGGATGGTCCACCGGCCCGCCGCGCAGGAAGGGGGCCGATCCGGCCGCCTGATAGCCCACCATCACTGGCGCCGAGTTGACGATGCCGTGGTCGCGGTACTCGGTGTACCCCTTCCAGTAGGCGGTGATGTTGCCGGCGTTGCCCACCGGCAGGCAGTGGTAGTCGGGCGCCGACTCCAGCTCCTCGACGATCTCGAAGGCGGCGGTCTTCTGCCCCTCGATGCGGTAGGGATTGATGGAGTTGACGATGGTCACCGGCGCCTGGTCGGCCACCTCCTTCACCAGCCGCATGCCGTCGTCGAAATTGCCGCGAAGCTGGATGGTGATGGCGCCGTAGAGCATGGTCTGGGCCAGCTTGCCCATGGCGATCTTGCCCTCGGGGATGAGCACGAAGGCGGCGATCCCGGCGCGCGCGGCATAGGCGGCCGCCGAGGCGGAGGTGTTGCCGGTGGAGGCGCAGATCACCGCCTTGCTGCCCTCCTCCACCGCCTTGGTCACCGCCATGGTCATGCCGCGGTCCTTGAAGGAGCCGGTGGGGTTGAGCCCCTCGTACTTGACATAGAGGTCCACCTCTTTACCCAGCTCCCTGGGGATGTTGTTCAGCCGGATGAGGGGGGTGTTGCCCTCGCCCAGGCTGATGATGCGGGTGTCGTCGTGGACCGGCAGGCGGTCGCGGTACTTGTTGATGAGTCCGGTATAACGGGGACGGAATGGCATGGCTTTTTCTCTAGTATTGAAAGTTGATCTGGCTCCAAACGCCTCCAACGCTTTCCGAGCGCCGCTGTCCCGGTGTTTATAGCGGGGACGCCGTGGATACATCGTAGGCTCTACGGCAGCATCCCTGCTGCCGAAGCCCCGGTACAAACACCGGGACAGCGGCTTTCAAGCGGACTGGGCGTATTTGATTAGTCGCTAATATCCAAGGAAACGCTCTATTGCAACTGCTCCACCCGGATGCGCATCACCGGCGCGGTGACCACGTCGAGGGCCTCGATGGCGGCGATGGCGTCGTTCATGCGCCCCTCTTCCACGGTGTGGGTGAGCATCACCAGGGGCACCTGGGTCTCGCCCTCGCCCGGCTCCTGCTGCTTGATCGCCTCGATGCTGATGCCGGCGTCGCCCAGGATGCCGGTGAGCTTGGCCAGCACACCGGGACGGTCCTCCACGGTGAGCCGCAGGTAGTAGGCGGTGACCACCTGCGCCATCTCCAGCACCGGCAGGTCGGAGAGCTCGTCGGGCTGGAAGGCCAGGTGCGGCACCCGGTTGCCGGGGTCGGTGGTGAGGGTGCGGGTGACGTCGATGATGTCGGCCACCACCGCCGAGGCGGTGGGCAGGGAGCCGGCGCCGGCGCCGTAATAGAGGGTCGGCCCCACCGCGTCGCCCTGCACAAGCACTGCGTTCATCACCCCATCCACATTGGCGATGAGGCGCCGCTCGGGGATCAGAGTGGGATGGACGCGCAGCTCGACACCGCGCCCGGTCTTGCGCGTGATCCCCAGGTGCTTGATGCGGTAGCCCAGTTCCTCGGCATAGGCCACGTCCTGGGGCTCGATCTTCGAGATCCCCTCGGTGTAGCAGGCATCGAACTGGAGCGGGATGCCGAAGGCCAGGGAGGCGAGGATGGTGAGCTTGTGGGCGGCGTCGATCCCCTCCACGTCGAAGGTGGGGTCGGCCTCGGCGTAGCCCAGCGCCTGGGCCTCGGCCAGCACCTCGGCGAAGTCGCGCCCCTTGTCGCGCATCTCGGTGAGAATGAAGTTGCCGGTGCCGTTGATGATGCCGGCGATCCACTCGATGTGGTTGGCCGCCAGCCCCTCGCGCACCGCCTTGATGATGGGGATGCCGCCGGCCACCGCCGCCTCGAAGGCTACGGTGACCCCCTTCTCCTGGGCGGCGGCGAAGATCTCGTTGCCGTGAAGGGCGATGAGCGCCTTGTTGGCGGTGACCACGTGCTTGCCGTTTTCGATGGCCTGGAGCACCAGTTCGCGGGCGGGCGAATAGCCGCCGATGAGCTCCACCACGATGTCCACCTCGGGGTTGTTCACCACCTCGAAGGCATCATCGGTGACCTGCACCTGGTCGATCCCCTCAAGCGCAGCGGGATCGTACTGGCGCGCCGCGGCATGCACCACCCGGATGTCCCGCCCGGCACGGCGGCTGATCTCGGCGGCGTTACGGCGCAGCACGTTGAAGGTGCCGCCACCCACGGTCCCCAGGCCCAGCAGTCCAACTTTTACCGGTTCCACGGATACTCTCTCCCCGAATGTCGTTGTCTATTCCTTCAACACCCCGTCCCGGCGGAACATCTCCCGGATGCCCCGGATCGCCTGCCGGGTGCGGTGCTCGTTCTCGATGAGGCCGAAGCGCACGTGGGTGTCGCCATATTCTCCGAACCCGATGCCGGGCGACACCGCCACCTTGGCCTCCTTCAGCAGCTTCTTGGAGAACTCCAGCGATCCCATCTCGCGGTAGGGTTCGGGAATGGGCGCCCAGACGAACATGGTGGCCTTGGGCCGCTCCACCTTCCAGCCCAGGTTGTTGAGCCCGTCGCAGAGGGTATTGCGGCGCGACTGGTACATGGCGGCGATCTCCCGCACGCACTCCTGGGGCCCTTCCAGCGCGGTGATGGCCGCCACCTGGATGGGGGTGAACATGCCGTAATCCAGATAGGACTTGATCCGCGCCAGGGCCGCCACCAGAGTGGTGTTGCCGTTCATGAAACCCACGCGCCAGCCCGGCATGTTGTAACTCTTGGACAGGGAGAAGAACTCCACCGCGATATCCAGCGCTCCCGGCACCTGCAGGATGGAGGGGGCCTTGTAGCCATCGAAAACGATGTCGGCATAGGCCAGGTCGTGGATCACCCAGATGTCGTGTTCCTTGGCGATCTCCACCACCTTCTCGAAGAAGTCGAGCTCCACGCACTGGGTGGTGGGGTTGCCGGGAAAGTTGAGCACCAGCATCTTCGGCCGCGGCCAGGAGTCCTTGATCGCCTCCTCCAGCTTCTCGAAGAAATCCACCCCTTCGACGAGAGGCACGTGGCGCACGTCTGCGCCGGCGATGACGAACCCCCAGGGATGGATGGGATAAGCAGGATTGGGTACCAGCACCGAGTCCCCCGGGCCCACGCAGGCCAGCGCCAAGTGGGCCAGCCCCTCCTTGGAGCCGATGGTGACGATGGACTGGGTCTCGGGGTCCAGATCCACGTCGTAACGCTCCTTGTACCAGTTGCACATGGCGCGGCGCAGCCGGGGAATCCCCTTGGAAAGGGAATAACGGTGGGTATCCTTGCGCTGGGCCGCCTCACAAAGCTTGTCCACGATGTGCTGCGGCGTGGGCTGGTCCGGGTTGCCCATGCCGAAATCGATGATGTCCTCGCCCCGAGCGCGCGCCTCCGCCTTCAGCTGGTTCACGATGGCGAAGACGTAAGGAGGCAACCGGCTGATGCGGCGGAACTCTTCCATCTCTGGCGCGGACACGAAAAAACCTCTGTAGCGGCGCAGCTCGGGCAAAACGGGTAAAGTACAGGAGCAACAACCAAAATTCAATTGCCGCCAGCCATGAGATTTTCCGCCGAACAGATCGAAAGCCCCTGGCTCATCCGGGCCTACGAACCGGGCCGAATCCGCATCGGAGAAAGCGAGCACCTCCACGGGCTGCTGCTGATGCCGGAACGGTTGCTGGAGCCCTGGCCGGTGGAATCGGTGAAGCAGCTAAATCGTGCCCTGGTGGCCCAATTCATCCAGTACCAACCCGACCTGGTGTTGCTGGGAACCGGCCGCCGCCAGGAGTTTCCTCCACCGACTCTGATGGCTCCCTTGATGGAGGCCAGCATCGGCTACGAAGTGATGGATACTGCGGCAGCCTGCCGCACCTGGAACATCCTGCTGGGCGAGGGCCGACAGGTGCTGGCCGCGTTGATGGTCTGACCCTTGACAGCTTCTCGGCCCGCCGCCGAGAATGCCCGCAGTTTCCCATCGACCTCTACGCCATTGGACGACCTTCCCATAGGCGGCCTGTTCGCCGCCCTGCTGCTGCTGATTGTTCTGTCGGCCTTCTTCTCCGGCTCCGAAACCGCGCTGATGACCCTCAACCGCTACCGCCTGCGCCACATGGCGCAGGAGGGGCACAAGGCGGCGCGCCTGGCGGAGCGGCTGCTGCAGCGCCCCGACCGGCTCATCGGGCTCATCCTGCTGGGGAACAACTTCGTCAACATCCTCGCCTCCTCCCTGGCCACCGTGCTCGCCATCCGGCTCGGTGGCGAGGGTGCCATTCCCCTGGCCGCGGGCCTGCTCACCCTGGTGATCCTCATCTTTTCCGAGGTGGCGCCCAAGACCCTGGCGGCACTGCATCCGGAACGGCTGGCCTTCCCCGCCGCCTGGATCTACTCGCCGCTGCTGAAAGTGAGCTACCCGCTGGTGGCGCTGGTGAACTTCTTCGCCAACAACGTGCTGCGCCTGCTGCGGGTCTACCCGGAGGAGCTGGGTGGCGACACTCTGAGCAAGGAAGAACTGAGAACCATCGTCAACGAGGCAGGCGCACTCATCTCCCGCCGTCACCAACGGATGCTGCTGGCCATACTGGACCTGGAGCAGGCCACGGTGGAGGACATCATGATTCCCCGCCAGGAGATCGATGGCATCGACCTCGAGGAGTCCTGGGACGAGCTGCTGGAGGATCTGCGGGAGATGCCCTACACCCAGGCGCTGGTCTACCGTGGCAGCATCGACCGAGTGGTGGGCTTCATCCATGCCCGTCACCTGATGCAGACGCTGATGCGGGGTGAACTCACCCGGGAGCGACTGGAGGCGCTGATCCAGGAGCCCTATTTCATACCGGAGGGCACCCCCCTCAACACCCAGCTGTTCAACTTCCAGAAAGCGAAGCGCCGGGTGGGGCTGGTGGTAGACGAGTATGGAGACGTGCTGGGACTGGTGACGATGAGCGATCTGCTGGAACAGATCGTGGGGGAGTTCACCAGCGATCCGCAGGACAGCATCTCGGACGTCACCCCCCAGGAGGATGGCAGCTATCTGGTGAGCGGCAGCGCCAGCGTGCGCGAACTGGTGAAGACCTTCGGCTGGGAACTGCCCACCGATGGGCCAAGAACCCTCAATGGGCTGATCCTGGAGCATCTGGAGAGCATACCGGAGCCGGGTACCAGCCTGCTGATCAACGGCTACCCGGTGGAGGTGCTGCAGATCCAGGACAATGCGGTGAAGACCGCCCGCATCCTGCCGCGTCAACGGCGCCAGCAGTCCGGGCGCTGACAGGAACTGCCTCAGCCCCTCCCCACCCAGGCTCCTTTCAACCCCTCCTTGTGAACCAGGGTGTTCCGGTAAGAGAGCGCCGACTTCTTGTCAGCAAAGCCGGGTACCACCAGCCGATAGACGGTCTGCCCTTTCACCCGCGCCTGGCGGATCTCCACCTTGCCCAGGCGGGACCGCAGCCGGTTGCGGGCCTTCCTGGCCTGGACCGGATCGCGAGATGAGGCCACCACCACCATCCAGCTCTTTTCCTTCGTTCGGGCGGCCGTCTGCTGGGTTGGTTGTTTCCCGGCAACGGGCTTCTTTGCCGCCTGATCGGCTTCTTCGTTCGCCGGAGCCTTCACCGGTTTGGCGGTCGCCACGCTCTCCATCTTGGTTGCCGCAAGACCCTGCTGCTGCACCACCGCCATGGCACTCAACAGCGCCAGGCGCTGCTCAAGGGAACGGTCGTGCTTCTGCAGAATGGCTTCCAGCTCCTCCCGTGCAACCACCGCTTTTTCCATGGGACGGGAGCGCGCCAGCCGTTCCTCCAGACTGGTGAGCTGCTGTTCCATCTCGGTGAGCGCCCGGCGCTGCAGCTCCAGCTGTTGCTGTAGCTCGTTTTCCGCCTCCATCTGGCCATACTGCAGATAACCCATGAGCATCAGGCCCGCCAGCAACACCAAGTTCAGCACCACCTGGAATCCGCGGCGGCGTTCTCCTGCGTCTCCCTGCTTCAACAAAGGTTCTGGTAGATCCTCTACCTTCGATTCCACCGGGGAAGATCCTTCCCGGTCCTCCGCCGCAGGCGGTTTCGAATCCCCCTCCATACGATGCCCCCCGATCTCCAGCACGTCGTCGGCCAGGGCCTCCTCCCCATCGGCCGGACCCTCGTCCCGGATCCTGGCGATGACATCGCTGAGATTGCGGTCCCTGGGCCCCTCGCTTCTGGAATCAGAGGAGGGCCGTGACAAGGTGGTGAGATCTCCGTCTGGAATGGCCTCCAGAATGGCGGCGAAATTGGCTTCTGCAGGCGGGCTGTTACTGCCTTCCACCTCCTTGTCCACCTGTTCCATGCGTGTCAGCAGATCGGCGCTGATCTGCGGGGTGCTCCCCGCCCCCTGCTTCTGTTCCGGTATGGCCATCTGTTCGCCTCTCCTCTCAGGCATAGAAATCGATGTGCCCGTCCTTGTCCACTGTATCCTTCGGCTTCTGTTCCTCTGGCCGGCGGCGCCCTCCACCGGATTTGCGCTGTACCTCCGGCTTACGGTTCTGGGCCTCCCTCGGCCCTTTCATCGGCTGAATGGGCCAGATCGGGAGCAGCTTTCCAATTTCGTTGTCCGGCGGCATCGGCGTCTCATCCGTGGATCCAGTCCCGCATGCGGGCCCGCAACCGGTTCAATGCCTGACCATGGATCTGGCACACCCGCGCCTCGCTCACGCCCAGGATCTCCCCGATCTCCCGCAGGTTGAACTCGTCATCGTAGTAGAGGGACATCACCAACTGCTCACGCTCCGGAAGGTTGGCGATGGCTTCCGCCAGGCTCTGCTTGAACCTCTCCTTCTGCAGTTCCGGCAACGGCCCCTGCTCTTCACCCTCCAACACTGAGTCCGGTGCCCAGGCATCACCATTGAGCTCATCGAAACTGAGCATGTGACAACCGGCGGTGTCGCGCAGGATCCGGTTGTACTCGTCCAGGGAAAGTCCAAGCTCCTTCGCCACCTCCTCGGGCTGCGCTTCACGTCCTTCCCGACACTCCACGGCATGCACAGCCTCCGCCACCTCGCGTGCCTTGCGATAGACCGACCGTGGCGTCCAGTCGCCCCGGCGCACCTCGTCGATCATGGCACCCTGGATGCGGATGCGGGCGTAGGTTTCGAAACTGGCGCCCTTGCTGCTGTCGTAGTTGTTGATCGCCTCCAGCAATCCGACCAGGCCGGCCTGGATGAGGTCGTCCAGTTGTACGCTGGAGGGCATACGCCCGAGCAGGTGATAGGCCACCCGTTTCACCAGAGGCACATGCTTCTCCACGATCTGTTCGTGGTTCACCCGCTCCGCAGCGGAGTAGTGCGCGGCCAGATTCATGGTGTCACTCCTGCCTGTTCACGTTCCGCCTCGATGAGGCGCTCCACGAAAAACTCCAGCTGCCCACCGGCCTGGCGCGGCAACGGCCACCCATCCACGCTGCGCGCTATCTTTTTCAGTGCCTGGGCGGAGGGACTGCTGGGATAGGCGGTGACCACCGCCTGCTGCTTCTGCACTGCCCGTCGCAACCGTTCGTCGTGAGGCACGGCACCCAGGTAGCTGGGGGTGATGTCGAGAAACCGCTCCGCCGCCCGCGCCAGCTTGAGGTATAGCTCCTGGCCCTCCCGCGCCGAGTGGGCCATGTTTGCCAGTACGTGGAAGCGGTCCATGCCGTATTCCCGGTTCATCACCTTCATGAAGGCGTAGGCGTCGGTGATGGAGGCGGGCTCGTCGCACACCACCACGATCACCTCCTGCGAAGCGCGGCAGAAGCTCACCACCCCCTCGGAAATGCCGGCAGCCGTGTCCACGATGAGCACGTCCAGGTCGTAACTCAGTTCGCTGAAGGCACGGATCACGCCAGCATGTTCCGCCGGCGACAGCGAGGCCATGCGGCCAATGCCGGAGGAGGCGGGAATGATGCGCAGCTCCCCCGGGCCATCGACGATGATCTCCTCCAGATCGCGTTCGCCGTTGATGAGATGGGATAGGTCGTATTCCGGACTCAGCCCCAGCAGGACATCCACGTTGGCCAGCCCGAAATCGGCATCCAGCAACATCACCTGGCGTCCCAGGGCGTCCAGCGCCACCGCCAGGTTCACCGAGATGTTGGTCTTGCCCACGCCTCCCTTGCCGCCACTGACCGCCACCACCTTCACCGGCTTGGGCGCGCCCATGCGCCTCAGTCCGGTGGCCTGATCCAGATTAGCTTCACGCGCGAGCATTGGCCATCAGCCCTCCGAAATTGAAGGCCAGGGTCTCCTCCCCCGGCGGTTCCTCCATACGGTGCATCAGGTTCACCGCGTGCTGCACCAGTTTCTCGGCGCGGGCCGGATGCAGGTCATCGGGCACCTGTTGACCGTCGCCAACGAAGGAGGCGGGGAGCTGGTGTTCCACCAGCACGGAAAGCACGCCCCCCAGGCTTCCCGCTTCGTCGATCTTGGTGATGATGCAGTCGTGCAGCCCCGCCTTCTGGAAATTGCGGATCACCTCCCGCTGCAGCGAGGTCTGGCCGGTGGCCGACAACACCAGGCAGTTGCGGATGCGCTGGTCGCCCAGGCTGAGGGTGGAGAGCCGCTCCATCAGATTCACGTCCCTTTGGCTCACGCCGGCGGTGTCGATGAGCACCAGCTTGCGGTCCCTGGCGTGATTCAACACCGCCTGCAGCTCGTCGCGATCGCCGGCGGTCTGCACCGGGATACCCAGGATCCGCCCGTAGGTGCGGAGCTGTTCGTGTGCCCCGATGCGGTAGCTGTCGGTGGTCACCAGCGCCACGTGGCGCCGTCCATGACGCAGGGCGAAGCGAGCCGCCAGCTTGGCCACCGTGGTGGTCTTGCCCACCCCGGTGGGACCCACCAGCGCCACCACGCCACCGTCGGCCAGGAGATCGTCGTCGCTCACCGGCAGCATGCCGGCCAGCAGCCGCAACGCCTCGGCCCAGCCGTCCCGCACCGAACCACCGGCCAGGGCCTGGTCGGCGATCTCACCGGCCAGGGAAGGCACCAAGCCCAGCGCCATGAGCCGTTTCAGGAGACCTGCGCGCAGTGGCTGCACCCGGCACATCTCGCCCCAGCCGAACTGCAGCAGGGGAGACTCCAGGATCTCCTTGAGCGCGCGGATCTCCTTTTCGATACGCTCGATCTGGGGAACCGCTTCGCCTTCCGCCTTCCCCGATGATGCCGTTCCTTTCTCCGCCACGAAGGCATCCTCAGGGGTGGGCGCCGAAGCCGGCCGCTCCATGGGGCGCCGCTCACCGATACCCAGCGCCCGGTTCACCAGCGCCTGGTCATAGTCCACCGCGGCGATGATCTCCACCCCGCCTTCCACCCGGCGGTTGGAGAGGATCACCGCGTCGGGCCCCTGGTCTTCCCGCACCTTGCGGATCGCCTGTCGCATGTCGGGCGCGAAATAGCGTTTCATCTTCATGGGTCGTTACCTCTAGACGGCCTGCTCCAGCTGTCCCCCGGCGGCCGACACCACCCGCACCTGGCGGTTGTCGGGCACCTCGTCGTAGGCCAGCACGTGGAGTCCGGGAATGGCACTGCGCAGCAGCCTGGAGAGCAGGCCACGGATGGCCGGGCTCACCAGCAGGACCGGTGCGCGACCCGCCATCTCTTCCCGTTGCGCCAGCGTCTTCATGTCGTTCATCAGCCTGTCGACGATGCCGGGTTCCATGCCCCCTTCCTGTCCCTGCACCGACTGAAGCAATATCTGTTCCAGGTTAGGATCCAGAGTAATCACCTCAAGTTCGTCTTTCATCCCATTGATATGTTGGTAGATTTGCCTGGACAGGGCGCGACGCACCGCTGCCGTCAATACGTCGGCATTCTGGCTTTCACGTCCCTGCTCCGCCAAAGTTTCAGCGATGGTGCGCATGTCACGAATGGGGATGCCCTCGCTGAGCAGGTTCTGCAACACCCGCAGCACGGTTCCCAGCGGCAGGGTGTCCGGCACCAGGTCCTCCACCAGCTTGGGAGAACTCTTGGCCAGGATGTCCAGCAGCTGCTGTACCTCCTCGTAGCCCAGCAGCTCGTGGGCATGCTGCTGCAACAGGTGGCTCAGGTGGGTGGCGATGACGGTGCTGGCGTCCACCACCGTGTAGCCCAGGGCCTGTGCCTCGTCCCGCTGGCCGGGCTCGATCCAGACCGCCTCCAGGCCGAAGGCGGGATCCCTGGTCTCGATGCCCTTCACCTTGCCGTAGACCTGGCCCGGATTGATGGCCAGTTCCCGGTCCGGCTCCACCTCCGCCTCCCCGATGGGCACTCCCCGCAGGGTGATACGGTAGGCGTTGGGCGCCAGCTCCAGGTTGTCCCGGATGTGCACCGGGGGCACCAGGAAGCCCAGCTCCTGGGAAAGCTTGCGCCGGATCCCCTTGATGCGACCCATGAGCTGCCCACCCTGGGCCTTGTCCAGCAGGGGAATGAGCCGGTAGCCCACCTCCAGTCCCAGGGTGTCCACCTGGGCCACCTCCTCCCAGCTCAACTCCTTTTCGCTCTCATCGGGCGGGGTTTCGGACGCCTCTTCCCGCTTCTCCTCGCCGGCGGCCCGCTCGCGGCTGCGCTGCAGCCACCAGGCGCCACCGCCCAGCAGGGCGGCCAGCGTCAGGAAGACCAGGTTGGGCATCCCCGGCACCAACCCCAGCACGCCCAGGATGGCGGCGGTGACCACCAATGCCTTGGGGCTTCCCAGGAGCTGCCCAAGGATCTGCTCACCCATCTCCTTGGGAGTGGTGGCGCGGGTGACGATGATGGCCGCTGCGGTGGAGAGCACCAGGGAGGGCACCTGGGCCACCAGGCCGTCACCGATGGTGAGCAGGGTGTAGTTGTGCGCCGCCTGGGAGAAGTCCAGTCCGTGCTGCACCATGCCCACGAAGAGTCCGCCCACGACGTTGATCACCAGGATCAGGATGCCGGCGATGGCATCCCCGCGCACGAACTTGCTGGCACCGTCCATGGAACCGTAGAAGTCCGCCTCGCTGGCGATCTCCTCGCGCCGGCGCTTGGCCTCCTCCTGGGTGATGAGGCCGGCGTTGAGATCGGCATCCACGGCCATCTGCTTGCCGGGCATGGCGTCCAGGGTGAACCGGGCGCTCACCTCGGAAACCCGGCCCGCCCCCTTGGTGACTACCACGAAGTTGATGATGGTGATGATGGCGAAGATGATGAAGCCCACCGCATAGTTGCCCCCCACCACGAACTCGCCGAAGGCCTGGATCACGCGACCGGCGGCATCGGTGCCGTTGTGGCCCTCCAACAGCACCACCCGGGTGGAAGCGACGTTGAGCGCCAGGCGCAACAGGGTGGCCACCAGCAGCACCGTGGGAAAGACGGCGAAATCCAGCGGCCGCCGGGTATAGAGCACCACCAGCAGGACCATGAGAGAAATGGCGATGTTGAAGGTGAAGAAGGTGTCCAGCGCCATGGGGGGCAGCGGCAGCACCATCATCCCCAGCATGACGATGAGCAGCAGGGGCGTGCCCAGCCCCAGGCGGTGCAGGTTGCTGGCCAGTTCTTTGAAGTTCACCTTTGGCATCGTTTCACTCCGGTTGCTGGTGGAGGGTCGGGATCAATGGTCGCGCGGCTTGCGGAATTCTTCCGGTACCGGCAGGTCTTTCGGCGGTGGCGGCGGTCGCCGCCCGGCGCGGCGGGCCGCGTCCAGCTGGTAGACATAGGCCAGCACATGGGCCACCGCCACGTAGAGTTCGGCGGGAATCTCCTGGTCGATCTCCACCAGGGCATGGAGGGCTCGCGCCAGAGGGGGCGCCGAGACCACCGAAACCCCGTTGGCCTCGGCAATGGTGCGGATCTGCTGCGCCATCAGGTCGGTTCCCTTGGCAACCACCCGTGGCGCCGCGTCTCCCTCGCGGTCATAGCGCAGCGCCACCGCATAGTGAGTTGGGTTGGTCACCACCACGTCGGCGGTGGGAACCTCCTGCATCATGCGCCGTTGGGCCATCTCCCGCTGGATGGCGCGGATGCGCCCCTTCAGCTCCGGGCTGCCCTCGGTCTCCTTCTGTTCGTCCTTGATCTCCTTGAGGGTCATCTTCAGCTGCTTGTTGTGCTGCCAGAGCTGGAAGGGCACATCCACCGCCGCCACCACCACCAGCGCCGCGCTGATCAGCAGGAAGGCCCACAGACAGAGGCTGCCGGCATGGGCCAGCGCCTCCCGCACCGACTCCTGGTCCAGAGAGAGCAGCTGCGCCAGTTCCGAATGGAGCACCAGCACCGAGACTGCCGCCACCAACAGGAACTTGACCAGGGTCTTGCCCAGCTCCATCAACCCCTTCACCGAGAAGATCCGTCCCAGCCCTTTCACCGGATCGAGCTTCTCCAGCTTGAAGGCCACCGCCTTGGTGGAGAAGGTCCAGCCACCCAGGGCCAACGGCGAGAGCGCCGCCACCACCACCAGCACAGCCAGCAGCGGCGCCATGAGCAGCAGTCCATCCACCAGGGAACCGGCCATCCGGGCCGGCAGGGTGGCGGGATCCAGCAGAGCCTGGCGCTCGAGAACGAAGCCGTGGCGCATCAGACCGGTGAACCCCTCGATCATCCGTTCCCCCAGCAGCAGCAGGGTACCGGCCGCGGCCAGTAGCACCATCAGGGTGTTCAGCTCCCGCGAACGGGGAACCTGACCCTTCTCACGCGCTTCCCTGAGCCGCTTGGGTGTCGGTTTCTCCGTGCGTTCCTCGGCGCTCTGGTTCTCGGCCATCTCAGCTCACCAGCAGTTGCCGCACCAGGGCGAAGGCATCCAGCATCATCTTGCCGAACTGGTCACCCAGGCCCGGCAGCACCAGCAGGATCAGGACGAATCCGGCCAGGATCATCACCGGGAATCCCACCGCGAAAAGGTTGAGCTGGGGGGCGGCGCGGGCCGCCACGCCGAAAGCGATGTTCACCAGCAGCAGGCCGGTCACCGCCGGCAGCGCCACCAGCAGACCGCCGGCGAAAAGATAACTGCCCCAGAGGGCCAGCTTCCACCACTGTTCCGGCCCCATTCCGGTGAGTCCAACCGGCAGCAGACGGAAGCTGTCGGCCAGCAGCTCGATGAGCAGCAGATGACCGTTGAGCGCCAGGAACACCAGGGTCACCAAGATGAGAAAGGCCTGGCTCACCACCGGCACCTGCACCCCGTTCTGCGGATCCACCGCGGAGGCGAAACCCAGCCCCATGGCCATGGCGATGCTCTGCCCCCCCACCACGAAGGCCGCGAAGATGAGCTGCAGGATGAAGCCCATGGCCAGTCCCGCCAACAACTGGTGCAGCGCCAGAAGTATCCCCTCGCCGCTCAGAGGGGGCACCTGGGGCGCCGGAGGCAGCACCGGCTGCAGCAGCGCGGTCACCAGCAGCGCCAGCAGCACCCGCGCCCGCACCGGCAGGCTGGCGCTTCCCAATACCGGAGCCACCATGAACAGGGCCCCGATACGCAGAAAGGGCCAAACAAAGTCGCTCACCAGCTGGACCAGCTCGTTACCGGTGAGATGCCACATGGCGGTCAGCTCCCGATGAAGTCCGGGATGGACTGAAACAGCCCCAGGGTGAAATCGGTGATCAACCCCAGCATCCAGGGACCTGCGATCATCAGCGCCACCACCAGGATGATCAGCTTGGGTATGAAGCTCAGGGTCATCTCCTGGATCTGGGTGGCGGCCTGGATCATGCCGATGAGCAATCCCACCGCCAGGGCGCTGAGCAGCAGAGGGGCCGCCAGCAGCATGGTCACGGTGAGTGCGTTCTCTCCCACCGACAGCACGGATTCAGGAGTCATGGCAGCGCCCTCTTCAGGTGTAGAAGCTGGAGGCCAGGGTGCCCATGATCAGCGACCAGCCATCCACCAGCACGAACAGCATCAGCTTGAAGGGCAGCGAGATGATCATGGGCGACAGCATCATCATGCCCATGGCCATGAGTACGCTGGCCACCACCAGGTCGATGACCAGGAAGGGCAGGAAGATCAGAAAGCCGATCTGAAAGGCGGTCTTCAGCTCGCTGGTGACGAAGGCGGGCAACAGCAGGGAGAAGGGCACCTGGTCCCGGGAGGGCAACCCGTCCCGCCCCGAGATGCGGGTGAACATGAGCAGATCCGCCTCCCGGGTCTGGTTGAGCATGAAGGTGCGGAAGGGCTGGCCCGCCCGTTGCAACGCCTCCTCGGCCGGGATCTGCTCGTCCAGGTAGGGCTTCAGCCCCTGGTCGTAGGCCTTCTGGAACACCGGCGCCATGATGAACAGCGACAGAAACAGCGCCAGCCCCAACAGAATCTGATTGGAAGGGGTCTGGGCGGTGCCCAGCGCCTGGCGCAGAATGGCCAGCACCACGATGACGCGAGTAAAGGAGGTCATCATGATCAGCGCCGCCGGCAGCAGGCTGAGCACCGTCATCAGCAGCAGCACCTGGATGGTAACGCTGTAGGTCTGGCCACCGTCGGCGGTGGGGGTCACCGTGAGTGCGGTGAGGCCATTCTGGGCCAGCAACCCGGGACTCCACAGCAGGATCGAGAGCCAAGCCAGTCTCCGCAGCCATCGCATCACTTGTCCCTCCTCCCGTTCAGAATCTCTCCAAGGCGATTGGCGAAGGTCGCCGAAGCCGCTTCCGGCTCCGGCTGCAGCGGTTGATCCAGCACATGCAGGGTCTGGATCCTCCCTGGCGCCACTCCCACCACCAGCTGGGTCTCCCCCACCTCCACCACCAGGATGCGTTCCCGCGCACCCAGGGCGATGCCGCCCACCAGGCGCAGGTTGTGCGGACCCACCAGCCGGTTGCGCCCCAGCCGCCGGGCCGCCCAGGCCAGTGCCGCCACCAGGGCCAGCACCAGCGCCAGCCCGCCGAGCACCTGCACCAGCTGCTCGCCGAAGGCCACCCGGGGAGCGGCGACCGGCGGTTCCGCCCCTGCAAGCGACGGCAGCAACAGAAGCCAGATGGGCAGCCTCTTGCTCAACGCAGTTTCCTCACCCGTTCCTCGGGGCTGATGACATCGATGAGGCGGATGCCGAAGCGGTCGTTCACCACCACCACCTCCCCATGGGCCACCAGGGTGCCGTTCACCAGCACGTCCATGGGCTCCCCCGCCAGGCGATCGAACTTCACCACCGACCCGCGCTTCAGCTCCATCAGCTCGCGGATGGTCATGCGGGTACGCCCCACCTCCATGGAAAGGGTCACCGGGATGTTCAGGATCACGTCCAGCCCGTGTTCCGGGGAGAGCATCTCCCCGTCACCGGAGAGCTCGTCGAACTCCGCTTGGGGAGCTTCCTGGGGAGAGCTCTCCTTCTCCTCCGGGGGCGGTCCCGCTTCGGCCTCCATCTGAGCCCCCTGGGCCACCGCTTCCTCGGGGATCTCTTGCGCCATCTCGGCGCCGCTTGCCTGTTCACTCATCGGACTTTCCTCGCTATTGCAGATTCAGGGAGGCGGCAGGCAGGGGATCGTCGATCTTCACCCCGTTCTTGCCCTTCACCACGCCGAATTCGCCCTGCAGCAGGGGGATGCCCGCTGCGTACACCATGATCTTTTCCGGCAGCTCCACCGGGATCACCTCTCCCGGCGCCATGCGCAGCACCTCCCGCAGGGTCAGGGGGATCTCCACCAGGTTGCTGCTCACCTCCACCTCCGCCTTCAGCAGCTCCCGGCGCAGGCAGGATTGCCACTGGTCGTCATCCACCAGTCCGCTGTCCACCAGGCCGCTCTCCAGTTGCTCCCGCACCGGTTCCAGCAGGGTGAGGGGCAGCACCAGTTGCATCTGCCCCTCCCCACCATTGAGCTGCAGGCGGAAGCGGTTCACCACCACCAGCTCGGAACCGGTGAGAATGTTGGTGAAACGCGGGTTGATCTCCGACTTGAGGTGCTGGAAGGACAGTTCCGCCACCGGCTCCCAAGCCTGACGCAGATCGGCGAAGACCAGTTCCATGAGCAGCTGCACCACGCGGATCTCGGTGGCGGTGAACTCGCTCTTGTCGGGATCCTGATGCAGGTGACCGTCGCCACCGAAATAGTTGTCCACCGCCAGGAACACCAGCAGCGGATCGAATACCAGCAGGGCGGAACCCTTGAGCGGTTTCACCTGGATGATCTGGATGGCCGAAGGGGTCTCCACGCTGTCGATGTACTCCCCGTACTTGCACAGCTGCACCGGTTCCGCCTCCACCGGAATCTCCCGCTTGAACAGCCCGTAGAGGCTGGTGTCGAAGGCGCGCAGAAAGCGCTGGTTGATCAGTTCCAGCTGCGGAAACTGGTTGCGGGAGAGATGCTCCTGATCCTTGAAGTCGAAGGGGATCACCTCCCCATGGTGGTCGAAACCGGCCCCCTCCACAGGAACACTGCCCTCCTCCACTCCGTGGAGCAGCGCATCCATCTCCTCCTGGGAGAGAACCTGGTTGTCGTTCCGCTCGCTCATTGGGCCACGAAGCTGGTGAAATAGACCGCCTCGATGCCGCTCACCCCCGCCTCCTTCTCCAGGGTGCGGTTCACCTCCTCCAGGGACTGGGCCAGCAGCTTCTCCTTGCCCTCGCGGGTGACGATTTCCTCGAACTTCTGGCTGCTGTAGAGCAGCAGCAGGTTGTTGCGAAGCACCGGCTTGTACTGCTCCACGGTCTCCATGAGATCGGCGTCACGGGACATGAGCTTCACCCGCAGCTGCATGAAACGAGCCAGCCGCTGATCCTTGAAGCTCACCACGAAGTCGGGATCCAGCTCCACGTAAACAGGGGGACCCAGCTTGGGTTTCGCCACCGGTTGCGCGGGAGCGGCACCCTCCTGGGCCACTGCGGGAGCCGGCGCGGGCCGCAGGAAAAAATACCAGGCGGCGGCACCGCCGCCGCCCAGCAACACCAACACCAGGAGGATGATGAGAATCAGGGTGAGCTTGGAAGACTTCTTGCCGCCTTCCACGTCCAGGTCGAGATCTTCCTTCTTGGCCATCGAACAGACTCCGTGAATTGAGCGCTATCCAGCTCTAGCAGAAGTCGTGCCAAGAAGAAGAAAAGAAAAATCCCAGCAAACACGGGGACTTGTAGAACCCAGGAGATCGGCGCCAGAGCGCCGTCACCAGGCCGGGCGGTTTTGGTGCCGGAATCCCGACGCTCCGCAATGATCAGATGTAATAGTCGATGCCGCCATTCCCATCCTGCCGTGGAATCCCGCCCGGAACCTGGGCCGGCGCCTCCTCGACCGTCAGCGCAGAAGGGGTGGCCACCGCTCCCTCCTGCGAATGCCCGTTGCTGCCGCTTCCCTGCTGGAAATTCCCCGCCTGGGAATCGTGCCCCTGTTGCCCGGCCTCCTGACCGCCATGGCGTGATACCGATGCCTCCAGCAGGTTCATGCCACTGCCGTGGAAGAGATCGCGCAGCCGTGGCAGCGCCGCCTCCATCGCCTCTTTCACCAGCGCATGCTGGGTGGTGAACTGAATGCGGGCACCTCCCTCCTCGTGACGCACCTGCACCTCGATATGGCCGAGGCTGTCGGGGTGGAGCCGCAGCCGGACCTGCTGCGCACCCTCACGAACGCTGTCCAGCACATGACGCGCCATGCTCTTCTCCCAGGCCTCCTGGCCCACCTGGGCCCGGATCTCCGCCTCCCGGGTCGCTACCGGAATTGAATTGGAATGCGCCGGTGGCGCCGCTTCCCGACGTGTCAGGGAAGATTCGGCCAACCCCGCTGCCTGGAGAGAATCCGTGAAGGAAATCTTCTCCATCACCGGCTTCTCCCCATCGGCACCTCCGCTCTCCTTCACCTGAGCAAGAACCGCGGCCATTGCCGGAACGCCACTATCGCCACGGGGCTGGGTAGCCTGTTGCATCGACTGGGACACCAGTCCCGCCTCCAGGGAACTCTTGCGCTCCCCCATGCCCCACTGGCGCGCCTCTCCCCCCGGATGCTGCGAAGCCCTTGCGCGCATCCGCGCCAATGCCGCCTCCGCGGGATCCTGCGGGACTGGTTCTTCCAATGACGAAAGCTCTTCCAGCCTCTTTTCCGATGATCCGGCCAGGGAAGTGGATTCCGGGAAACCCTCTCTTTGTAGCGGCCGCAACGCCTCCTTTCCGGCCGCCTCCACCGCGGCTTGCCGGATGCGCAAGCCGGTTGAGCCTTCCGTCACCCGGGCGGTGCCCGTCTCATGGGACTCCCCGGACCCGGTCTTCGATGCCTGCCGCAACACCGCCAACTCCCCGTCGTCATCGGTGGCGGCCCTTGCCATCGAGTCGGTGGCGGAGACCTTCTCTCCGTTCTTACCTTCCACCGCGGCCAACCCGTTTTCCGGAGATTTCCCGGGCTCGCCAGAGGCCACTTTTTTCACCGCGGCCCTCTGCAGGCCATCGATCACAGGGCTCTTTCTCGATTCCAGGGCTTTTTCCCGAGCGCCAAGGGTCCGATCCGACCAGCTCTCCTGCGGCAAGGGGTTGCCGCTTGCCGGCAACGGGGGCTCCTCTCGCTCGATTTTCTCATCCGCTGCGCGCTTCTCCCCCGGCCTGGACCTCTCCTGCCCCTCACCGGCCGCCTTGCGCACCAGCAGTTCGAAATCGCCGCCTTCCTTTCCCTCCCCCTCTATGGAGTGGTTGGGCAGTTCATTGCTCTCTCCGCTGTTTCTGGGTTCCGGAGTGCGGGCCGCAGGAATCGAGGAAAGCAGATCGACCTTCATGGACTTCTCCTGGCCTGGAGCCAATGGGACTCTCGCCCATCAATGGGTTTCAACGAAGCTATCTGGATGCAAGCAACACTCATGCCATTCCGTTCTTCCCGCAGCGGCTGGCGAATTCGTCGTTTTCCCGCTGCTCGCGGCGCAGGGCCAGGCGCAGCGCCTCTTCCCTGCGTCTCTCTGCCAGTTTTTCCACCGCCCGGCGCTCCTGACGCCGGGTGAGCCAGTGCTGGCGGCTCTCCTCATAGGCCTGCCGGCTTTGCGCCAGAAGCTGTCGTTGCTGTTGCAACGCCTGGTCCAGACGGGACAGGAAGATCCGGTATTCGTTGAGCTGCCCCATCCCCAGCCCCTGGCTTCCGGCCTGCTGGAACTGTTCCAGGTATTGCTTCCGGTAATCCTCCAGCTCGGTCATGCGCGCCTCCTGGTGCTCCAGCTGCTGGCGCCGCTCCACCATCAACCTGGTGGCCTCCCGTTCCCGCTCCTCGCTCACGCGGATCACCGCCTGAAGTGCATCGGGCCGGCTCATCGCCCGGTCTCCTGAGCCTCATTGCCCATGAGCCGCAACAGCTCGTTCAGGCTGCGGTCGAAGCTCCGCCCGGTCTTGTGGGATTGCTGCAGGAAAGAGAGCAGTTTGGGATGGAAACGGATCGCCTCGTCCACCCTTGGATCGCTGCCCGCCTGGTAGGCCCCCACGCTGATGAGATCTCGGTTGCGTTCATAGGTGGAATAGAGCTGCCGGAAACGGCGCGCGGCGGCCAGGTGCTCGGAATCGACGATCTCGTTCATCACCCGGCTCACCGAGGCCTCGATGTCGATGGCGGGATAGTGGCCGCTCTCCGCCAGCTCGCGCGAGAGCACCACATGGCCGTCCAGGATGGCGCGGGCGGAGTCCACCACCGGGTCGTTCTGGTCGTCCCCCTCCGCCAGCACCGTGTAGAAGGCGCTGATGGAGCCGCCCCTGGGCCCACCGTTCCCCGCCCGTTCCACCAGCTGCGGCAGGCGGGCGAAGACCGATGGCGGATAACCCTTGGTGGCCGGCGGCTCGCCGATGGCCAGGGCGATCTCCCGCTGCGCCTGGGCGAAACGGGTGAGCGAGTCCATGAGCAGCAGCACATGTTTGCCCTGGTCACGGTAGTACTCGGCGATGGCGGTGGCCAGCCAGGCGCCGTGCATGCGCAGCAGCGGCGGGTTGTCGGCGGGGCTGGCCACCACCACCGCGCGGCGGCGCCCCTCCTCGCCCAGGATCTGTTCGATGAACTCCTTCACCTCGCGGCCCCGTTCGCCGATGAGACCCACCACCACCACCTCGGCGTTGGTGTAACGGGTCATCATCCCAAGCAGCACGCTCTTGCCAACCCCGCTGCCGGCGAACAGCCCCACCCGCTGGCCGCGGCCCACGGTGAGCAGGGCGTTGATGGCGGCCACCCCCACGTCCAGCGGCGTGTCGATGGGGGCGCGGGAGAGGGGATTCAACGGCCGTCCCAGCAGCGGCGTGCGCTGGTCGTAGTCGATGGGGCCGAGGCCGTCCAGAGGCTTGCCGGTGGCGTCGATCACCCGGCCAAGCAGTCCTTCGCCCACCCGGGCGTCGTAGGCATTGCCCACCGGCACCACCCGGGCCGCGGGCATCAATCCCCGGCTGTCACCGATGGGCATCAGGTAGGTGCGATTGTCCGCGAAGCCCACCACCTCGGCCTCCACCACGCTGCCCGGGGCGTGTACCAGGCAACGCCCTCCTACCGGCGCCTGTACCCCCACCGCCTCGATGGTGAGCCCCACCACCCGGGTCACCTGCCCCTCCACCACCATGGGCACCGGCTGGCGGGCACGCTCCAGATAGGGTTGCAGGCGCTGCAGCCAGACCTGTTGCCGGTGACCGCCGGCCCGCAGGACATCGTTCCTCATTGGCGATCCTCCTGCCGCTCGCCACCCAGCACCGCCGCCACCACCTGCTGGATACGGTTCTCCAGAGTGGCGTCGATGCGGGAGGTGGCGTTGAGGATGCGGCAGCCGCCGCGGGTGAGGGTGGGATCCTCCACGATCCGCCAGGCGGGCGCCTCCCTTTCATCGAGATGGAGTAGTTCCCGCACCAGAGCGGCATCGTCGGGATGGAGCTCCAACTGGATGTCGCCCTCGGCCACCGGCAGCAGGGCCACCCCTTCCCGGATCACGCCCACGATCTGGCCGGGATCGGCCTTGATCTCCCGCCGGATGAGCTGGCGCGCCACGGCCATGGCCAGCGTCACCAGCTCCTCTTCCACCCGGTCGTCCAGCTCGTCCAGCGGACGGGCCATCTGAGACAACAGGTTGTCCAGCGCCCGGATACGCTCCGCCGATTCCCGTTCCGCCGCCGCCAGCCCTTCCCGCCGGCCGCGTTCATAACCCTCTTCCCAGGCCTGACGCTGGATCGCCTCGATCTCCTCGGCCGTGGGCAAAGGCGTGACATCGGCCAGCTGGCCCTCCTCTTCCCCACCCAGGGAGGGAGCGGCCCAGGGCTGAACCTCCCGCTCCTCCAGGATTCCAGGATCAGACGAATTCATCGCCACCCTTTCCGGCCAGCACGATCTCGCCGGCATCGGCCAGCCGCTTGGCGGTGGCCAGTATCTCTTTCTGCGCCTCCTCCACCTCGCTCAGGCGCACCGGCCCCTTGGCCTCCAGGTCGTCACGCAGCATCTCGGCGGCGCGCTGGGACATGTTCTTGAAGATCTTCTGTTTCACCGCCTCGTCCGCACCCTTGAGGGCGATGAGCAGCACCTCGGAAGAGACCTCGCGCAGCAGGGCCTGGATGCCACGATCGTCGATGTCCAGCAGATTGTCGAAGACGAACATGCTGTTCTCGATCTTCTCCGCCAGCTCGGCGTCCTTCTCCTTGAGGTACTCGGTAATGTCGCTCTCGGTGTCGGGATCGAGGAAGTTGAGAATATTGGCCACGGTGGTGACCCCGTCGCTGGCGGGACTGGTGAGGCCGAAATCACCCGCGTACTGCTTCTCCAGGATCCGGTCCAGCTCCTCCAGCGCGGAAGGCTGCACCCCGTCCAGGGTAGCGATGCGCAGCACGATGTCCCGACGGCGCTCAGAGGGAAAGTGCTTGAGCACCTCCGCCGCCTGGTCGTTCTCCAGGTAGGAGAGGACGATGGCCACGATCTGCGGGTGCTCCTGACGGAAGATCTCGGCGATGGCGCGGGCATCCAGCCATTTCAGGGTCTCGATACCCTTGGAGTTGGGACGGGTGATGATGCGGTCGATGAGGCTGGCCGCCTTCTCCACGCCGAAGGCCTCCACCAGGGTGTTGCGCACGAAGTCCTCGGCATCCAGCCCCAGGGCGGTCTCCTCCTCCACCGCCTGCACGAAATGGTTCAACACCTCGTCGATCCGCTCACGGGTGACATGGGAGAGGGAGGCCATCACCTCACCCAGCCGCTGCACCTCGCGCGGCTCCATGTGACGCAGGATGGCGGCCGCCTCTTTCTCGCCCAGGCTCATCATCAGGATGGCGGCTCGCTCCACTCCCGCCAGTTCGGAGGCACCCTCACTCATCGGCGGCCACCCAGCTCTTCACCACTTGCGCCACCCGCTTGGGATCCTGCTGCACCAGGGTGCGTGCCATCTCCAGATCCACTCCGCCGGTCGCCATACCCATGGCCGCGGCCTCCTGTTCCCCACTCCCCGGTGTGGCGGCGCCGGCCCCCGCCGCTCCCGTTCCGGCCGCTGCCGCGGCAGCCGCCACCTGCGCAGCCGCGCCGGCCTCTCCTTCTGGCATGGGCAGACCGGCCACGGCGGCGCCTCCGGCCTGGGGCAGACGCTGGGCATTGGACTCGCTCTCGATGATGCGGCCGGTCTCCGCCAGATTCTTCAGCATGGGTCGCAACACCCCCAGCGCCAGGAAGAGCACGAAAAGCGCCCCCATCACCGGCTTGGCCAGATCCCACAGCCAGGGCTGCTGCCACAGGGGAATGGAATCCTCCTCACCCTCCTGCAACGCCTCGCCCTGGAACGGCAGGTTGATCACGTTGATGCTGTCGTTGCGGCTGGCGTCGAAACCCACTGCCTTCTTCACCAGGTCGGTGATGCGGTCCAGCTCCGCCTTGTCCAGGGGGGTCTGCTGCACCTTGCCTTCTTCGTGCAGCTTTTTCTTGTAATCCAGCACCACCGCCACCGAGAGCCGCTTGATGCGTCCTGGCGCATACTTGCTGTGGCTGATGCTGCGACCCACCTCGTAGTTGCGCACCACCTCCTTGGAGTCGTCCCGAATGTCGGCGCGGGCGGCATCGACGGTGCTCACGCTGGGCGCGCGGGGCGGCTGATTGGTGAGCGCTCCCGGTACGCCCTCGGCCTCCCCGGCATCAGTGGTTCTACGCTCCTTGATACGTTCGCTACGCACCACGGCACCGTCAGGCTGATAGCTCTCACGGGTCTCCTCGGTGGCGGTGAAGTCGAGGTCCGCCGTCACCTGTGCCCGCACCCCCTCGGCCCCCACGATGGGGGAGAGAATCTCCACGATGCGTCGGGTGTACTCTGACTCCAGGCGGCGGCTGTATTCGAACTGACTGGCGTTCAGCGTCGCCTCCCGCTTGTCACTGCTCTCGCTGAGCAGGCGGCCGCGCTGGTCCACCACGGTCACCGCCTCCGGTGTCAGGCCAGGCACGCTGGAGGCCAGCAGGTGCACGATGCCGGCCACCTGGGTCTCGTTGAGGTTGCCCCCGGGACGCAGCCGCACCAGCACCGAGGCACTGGGCTTGGCGCGATCACGCAGAAAGACCGACTGCTTGGGCATGGCCAGGTGAACCCGTGCGCTCTGCACGCTGCTCAGGCTGGAGATGGTGCGTGCCAGCTCTCCTTCCAGGGCCCGCTGGTAGCGCGCCTTCTCCAGGAAGCGGCTGGTGCCCAGGCCGGTCTTCTTCTCCATCAGCTCGAAACCCACCTCGTCGCTGTTGGGCAGCCCTTGCGCCGCCATGCGCAGGCGCAGATCATGGACCTTGGCGGAAGGGACGAAGATGGAACCGCTGCTGTTCTCCACCTGGTAGGGGATGCCCTGGTCGTCCAGGGCAGTGGCGATGCTGGCCAGATCCTGCCCCCCGAGGTTGGCGAAGAGCAGGCTGTAGTTGGGTTTCTGCGACCAGAGCACCACCGCCACGCCCAATGCGATGGTGGCCGCCAGCGCCACCATCAGGCCGAGCTGTTTCACCACCGGCAGGGCCCCGAACCCCTGCACCTGTGCCATCAGATCTTCAGCCTTCACCAGTGCCATCTGTTTCCTTCGTACCTTTGAGAAACGTAAAGATCAGGCTTCACACCTGCATGTTCATCACGTCCTGGTAGGCGGAGAGCAGCCGGTTGCGTACCTCCACCATGGCGGTGAAGGAGACGCTTGCCTTCTGCAGCTCCACCATCACCTGGGCCAGATCCACGTTGGGGTCGCCCTGCTCGAAGGCGGTGGCCAGATCGCTGGCATTCTGCTGCAACTGGTTCACCTTCTGGATGGAATCCCCCAGGATCTTCTCGAAGGCGACGCCACCCTCCTCCACGGGTCCGCTGGCTGGCTTGGCCCGGTCGGCCTCCGCCAGAGCGGCCATCTGCCGCATCTGGTGCAACAGTTGACTGACATCCACGCTGCTCATTTTTCCGTCTCCTCCCGGTTCGCCATGTGACGGCAAACCGTCTCCGCTTCGGGTTCAAGGGAGATGCTGCACTATTCGTGCCATCGAATTCAGGCGGGAATCTGGATGCCCGCCTCGCGCAGCCGCGCCAGCTTGTAGCGCAGGGTGCGCGGACTGATCCCCAGCCTGCGCGCCACCTCGGCACGACTGCCACCGGACCGGAGCGCCGAAAGGATGAGGTCTGCCTCCCGCTGGCGCAGGTCGTCCTCCAGCCGTTCCGCCGGCAGGGAACTGCCGGGCTCCCTGCCGTCGCTGCCGCCGTGTTCCGTGGGAACCAGGGACTCGAACTGGATCTCCGCCGCGGTGATGCGGTCCCCGCTGCGCAGGATCAGCGCCCGCTGTATCACGTTCTCCAGCTCGCGCACGTTCCCCGGCCACTGATGTTCCTGCAGCCGTGCCAGGGCGTTCGGCGCCAGCTCCGGCACCGGCCCGCTCCTGCAATGGCGGGCGAGGAACCGGCGCGCCAGGGGAAGCACGTCCCTGGGCCGTTCGCGCAGGGGTGGCACCTGGAGAGGAAAGACGTTCAACCGGTAATAGAGATCCTGGCGGAACTCGCCGCGGCGCACCGCTTCGGCCAGGTCCCGGTTGCTGGTGGCCAGCACGCGGACGTCCAGGGCGATGGGGTGCCTGCCGCCCAGGCGTTCGACCTCCTTCTCCTGCAGCACCCGCAACAACTTGGCCTGCAGGCCGAGCTCCATCTCGGTCACCTCGTCCAGCAGCAGGGTGCCCCCCTGGGCCTGCTCGAACTTGCCGGGCCGGGCCTGGTAGGCGCTGGTGAAGGCGCCCTTCTCGTGGCCGAACAGCATCGCTTCCAGCATGTTCTCCGGGATGGCGGCACAGTTGATGGCCACGAAGGGCCCCTTGCTGCGGGGGGAGTGGGCATGGATGTAACGGGCCAGCATCTCCTTGCCGGTACCCGACTCGCCCAGCAGCATCACGGTGGCGTCGCTGACGGCCACCTTCCGGGCCAGGGCGGCCAGCCGTTCGCTGCGGGGATCGGCCACCACCATCTCCTCCGTCTCCGCTTCCGCGGGGATGAAGCGCTCCACCATCTGCAGCAACACCGCCGCGTCGAACGGCTTCACCAGGTAATCGGTGGCCCCCTCGCGCATGGCCGCCACCGCCCGGTCGATGGTGCCGTAGGCGGTCATCAATACCACTGGCAGGTCCCCATGGGTCCGCCGGATGGCGCGCAACAGCTCGTGGCCATCCACCGGCGCCATCTGCACGTCGGAGATCACCAGGCCGATCTCCGGCTCCATCGCCAGCAGCTTCAAAGCCGCTTCGCCATGTTCCGCCGCCAGCACCGCGCAGCCCGACAGCGACAGTGTGTCGCACAACGCGGTGCGCAGTGCGGTGTCGTCTTCCACCACCAGCACTTTGTTCTTCTTCACCCGATCACCTCCTTCCACCAGCACCGGCGTAATGCTGTTTCACGGGCTCCAGCACCTGCGCCGGCAGCGCATCGCAACTTTCGTACAGGGGCAACAGCAGGCGCACCCGGGCGCCGCCGCGGGCACGATTCTCCAGCATCAGTTCACCCTCGAAACTCTCGGCCACCGCCTTCACCACCGCCAGCCCCAGCCCGGTGCCATTGGGCCTGGTGGTGAAAAAGGGCTCACAAAGCCGGTCCATTGCCTCTTGGGGAAAACCGCTGCCGTTGTCCTGCAGGGTGAGGACCAGGTGGCCTGCGATCTTCTCCAGCAACAATTCGATGCGGGGGGAATCGCCACAGGCCTGCAGGGCGTTGGTGCCCAGGTTGAGCAACGCGCCCAGCAGGGCATCGCCATCCCCGAGAAGCCGGACATCCAGATCCCTGCCTTGGACCTGGAGCCTGCCCCCGCGCGCCGACACCTCGGGTTCCAGCACTTGCAGGAACTGCTCCACCACCTGTTCCAGCAAGACCGGCTCTCGGCAGGCCCCTTCGCCCCGGGCATAGCCGAGCATGTTGTGCACCATCTGCTCCAGATGGCGCAGCCGCTCCCGGGCCCGGGCGACGAACAGGCTGCGACGCTCCCCGTCCAGGGCGGGATTGTCCAGTTGAGAAAGGTAGAGCAGCACCGAAGAAAGGGGGGTGCGAATCTGGTGGGCCAGGCTGGCGGCCATCTCCCCCAGCGCCCCCAGGCGCTCGCGCTGGCTGGCCAGCTCCTGCAGTCGGCGGGTTTCGGTGACATCGGTGAGCAGCAGGATCCGCCCTTCCCCCTCGCCCAGGGAACGGCTGGAGAGGCTCAGCCGGCGACCATCCGCCAGCTCCAGCTCCTGGCCCGGGTGCCGCCGGAAATTGCCAGCCACCTTCTCCCAGGCCATTTCCACCAGGCCATCGCCCAGCAGATCCTCGGCACCCGGATTGGCCTGTCGGATGACACCGGAATCGTCCAGGACCAGTACGCCGCCGGGCAGCATCTCCATCAGCCGCTCCAGCCGCTGCGCCAGCCGCTCCTTCTCCGCCAGCTGTTGCAGCTTTTCCGAGCGGGCCTGGGCCAGCTCCGCGGTGAGCCGGGCCACTTCGTTCTGCAGCGCTTCATAACGGGAGGCCAGCTCCGCCCCCACCTGGTTGAACAGCTCGAATGCGTGACGCAGCGCTTCGCCGTCCGGAGACACTCCCCCGTTCTCTTTTTCGATGATCGCCTTGGTGTTCATGCCAAGCGAGCATGCAACATGCGTGCCGTCTCAAAATGGCCTTATGTGGTCCGGTTGGGGCTTTCAATGGCCGGTGGGCGACAAAATCATGTCATCGAGAAAACAGGCCGCTGGATGAACCGGCGGAACTTTGTCATCTCCAGCCCGAAAAGAAAAAACCGGGTAGCATGCTACCCGGTGAACATGGGAGGTTGGATGAATGTTGCTTGGTTATAACTTTTTGCAAACGTGATAGGTCCCGGCATCAATGTCCCACTTGGTGGAGCTCCCTGTTACCCGTACTCCTCTGACATTTCCGGTATTAATGATTCCGTCGTCCAGTTGCCGGTCCAGAATCTCACCGATTTTTCCTTCCACATCTTCCATGCATATCACTGTGCCGTACAGGCCGCCATAGGAATCCTCGATTCCGATCCGACCCCCAAAAGCATGCAAAGGCTGTTTGCAGTTGTTTTTGGCTCCGTTGATAAGGCCTGCTGCTCGGAGCTGACCCCAAATTTTGCGCGATTCATCGCTGCCACTGCTCGAATACCAAGTACCCTCAATTACCCCATTGCCATTACCATTTCCACCACATAAACCACTCCAACGTGCTGCTGCGGAGTTGTCGTCTCCCGGCAGTGCGCTGTAGCGATCCTGATAACTATAGATAGCCGCGGTAATGCCGTTGATGTCGTTGACCATCCGCTTGATTTTTGCATTGGTGACCAATTCCTGCCCTTTGAGAATGCCGCCCAGAAGCAGGCCGATGATCACCAGCACGATGGCGATCTCCACCAGGGTGAAACCCCCGTTACGCTTATATACGTGATTCATGGTCTGATTTCCTCCAATCCTTCACGGCCGTTCTCGGCCTTGATTGATGTAAGGCACTTTTCGTGCCATGTTTCCCCACCTGCTCGGAAACAGGATTCCCGTGACAGGGTTCACAACTTTCCCGGGATTTCATTCCCTGGCCATCGCAAAACCGTCGGCCAAGGTACGAAAATCTGTCACTGCGCCCGTTTTCAAGGCCAGGCCACCGCTTCCGCAAGCCTGCCCAGCAATGCGTAACGGGAAATCCACCGCACCTGGTCGTCGAAGATTCCTTCCACCGGCGCATCGCTGGTATAGATGGCATCGGCATCCCCATTGTCGGCGTCGCCCCTGCCGTTGCGGCCCAACGCCACCACGACCGCCACTGGAGCATTGGGATTCCCATCCGTGAGTGGCGCACGGCTTCGATCCTCCACCCTGATCCCGGTGAGCGTGTCCGGCAGGGACGCGGTGGTTCCTTCACGATAGGCTTCGTCCACTCGGTAGTGCATCAGATGATTCCAGCCATCCCGAGCCAGGGATTGCTCAAGCCCCAGGGAACGCCAAGGAAGGAAACCGCGCTGCTGGCCGGCATCCGCCCGGCCATCTCCATCCGCATCGGCATTGGGAAGCCTGCCTCCGTTGAATGACGCATAGCCGGTCAGGGCCTCCACCACCCTGTCCAGGTTTTCCCGCGTAACGCCATCCCGCCGGGTCTCCATAAGGGCACTCACGGAGGAAACCACGCCACCGGTAATGAACCCCAGGATCAGGATTACCAGCGCCAGCTCCACTAGTGTGAAGCCTGTTTCCCTGTTCCTTGTCATGGTTGCACCACCATCACCTGGTCGTTGAAACCGCTCCCCAAATTTCCCGTCTGGAAGTGGTGGTCGCCCGTACTCGCGTTCTGCCCTTCGTAGTAGTCACCTGGATTGGTGGATGGACGACCGGCTCCCAGATCCCGACCAGCCGAAACCAGGATCGCGGGCTTTCCATTGATTCCATCCAGCACCAGGCATGGCCCACAACGACCGCTGCCCCCTTCCAGCCAGGGAGTGGCTGCAGCGTAGTAGAGCAGCCGCCCCCACCCTTCGGAATGAAGCCAGCCGGGAATGATTCCGCTGGCACAACCACTATCCCAATCCACCGTGGCGCTGCCGGTCGCGGAAGCCCGATTCAGCGGTAGCAGACCCTCCTGTTGTCCTTTGACTGCTATCAGCTTGCTCGCGGTGGGATCGAACGGTGCTGCCCAGGGCAGGTAACCACAGGCCTTGTAATAGCGCTGTAACATGGTGGCAGCTTGGTGCAGCACCCGCTGTTCCGTTTTCTGCCACAACCGATCCCGAGACAGGCCCAGCACGAGGTCGTTTCCTCCACTGGTTGGATCGGCAAAGTTTCGAAACTCTTTAATCCCACCGGAAATCGTGGGATCCTTGTTCACCCCCTCCAGGTAGTCCGAAGGACGGTTTGAGGGCCGATGCTGTCCAGGAAATGGAGCCCCAGGGGCCAACACCACGGCGCCTATCTCCGAACCCGTCCCGTCCACCTGGAGAAAAGGATGCAGGTCGGTATCACTGTTGAGTACAGCTACCGCCGGGGATTCTCGGTAATTGACCGACAAGGCATACCAGAGCACCTCTCCGGCACCATCCCGGTAGCGATCCAGCGACAGATCCCGCCATGGCAGCCTGCCCAAGGCCACCTGCCCCGGCGGTGTCGGACAAGCAGGCTCGGCGTATCCATCGCCGTCCAGATCCGGACAGGGCAAGAATCCAGGCCCCCGCCCCGGATGGGTGTCAGCATGCGCCACGGCGTAACCCAACAAGGCGGCACGCGCCGCGCCCAATGCTCGCAGGCTTTTTTCGCGAACCGCGAGGTCAGAGGAAGCGAAAGATTTTTCCAAAACCCAAACGGTGACACCTACCACCAGGATCAGAAAAATCAGGAGGAGCGCCGCACCCCGTTGATGCCGCAAGATGGCTGCCGATTTCATGGCTCCATAGGAACTTCACCAGGTGGACGGGCCGATTGGGCGGCCAGTTGCCTGTCGCCGGTCTCCCAGGGCTGAAGAACCCGGTTGCCGTTTCTGTCGAAGGACTGTCCGGGCAGCAGATAGTGGAGCCGACCGTCGCTGCCCAGCACCGCCAGGCTGGGCGAGGGCCCGCGGTCCAACACCAGGCTGAGGCCACGCCGTTCCAGCTCACCATGACGCTCGATGCGAATCCCGTCCACCCAGGCCACGAAGCCACCACCCGCCACCGCTACGGCGCCATCGAAACGCACCAGGTTCTGCTCCTGCTCCAACGCTCCGGATCGCGCCGCAGCGATGAGCCTGCGCTCTTCGGGAGAGGTGAGCAGCCGGCCAAGGGAATCCCCCGCTTCGATGGGAAGGGATACCACCAGAAGGCAAAGGAGGGCCGCCAAACGGTGAATCTCAAGAGGCATCCGCACCCTCCTCCCTGGCCCGAAGGTGCAGCCAGTTCAAAATGCACTCCCCGTTCACATTGCCCGTCTCATCCAGGTGAAGACGCTGGTTACTGCGGGAAAGGGTGCAGTGTTCCACCACCACCAGCCCCTGCCCCGCATCCCGCAGAGCCTGCAGCAAGCTTTGCAATTCACCCTCATGGTGAAGCGAGAACTCCAGTATCTGACGGCTGCCTTCCAGTTCGTGCAAACCGGGTCGTTCTCCCAGGTAGTCCGGGAGCGTGGTTTTCGGCTGGAACCGGTAGAGCAGTCGGGGCAGCCCTTTCGCTTTGCGATACTGGTCGAGCCGCTCCACCAGCCAGATCCGGTCGATGTCCCTCAAGAACCCCTTCTTCACCAGCCTCTGGTAGGCCAGACGGTGCTGATCGGCCAGCCGGGCCGACTCCACCTCCCTGCGGTAGTCTTCCCGCTCCTGCTGCAACGCATCCCTGGCCCGCTGCAAGTCCGCGTTCAATGACTGGGCCTGCAGGTACAGCCAAAGTGCCCCTCCTCCGAACAGCAACAGGGAAATCCCAAAAATCGCCAGAGGACGGCGCAACCGCTTGCGAAATGCCTCGCCGGACCAGAAGTCCAGGTTCATGGCGCCCCTCCTGGAGCCAAGCTGAAGGCAAAACGCCAGCCTTTCTCATGGTCTTCCATGGCGCGGCCATCCACCACCAGGGTATGCTCCGGCCGGATCTCCACCGGCCAACGCTGCACCTCCACCTGTTCGAAGTGCGGATTGTCTCGCAGCGATTCCAACAGCCTTCTGAAGCGGGTCACCACCTGGCGATAAGTGGCCCCGGGCTCCTCCACGACCCCTTCCAGCTCGATGCGGGCGGCGGCGGGCCGAGCCTCATCCACCGGCGTCTGGCTGGAGTAATCCGTGTGGGGCTCGACGCCATCTTCCGATATCGCACCCTGGTTGGTGGTGATGTGTGTGAGCTGGATGTGAGGATGGCCCAGCAGCGTCTGTCCCAAGGATGTCAAGGAGCGGAAGGGTGGGTGGATTTTGTCGACCACCCGCTCATGGAACTCCACCGCGTCGGCCATGAGGAAACCGGAAACCTCTTCCGGCGGCCGCTTGGATCGCACCGCTTCGGTCTTGCGTCGATACAGAGCGATCTCCCCATGCACCTGCTGTATCGCTTCCCGCGCCTCGCGAACCTCCAAGGCATTGGTGGCCATGAGCCCCACCCCGGCCACCATCACGGCCAGTGAGGCCGCATTGAGCGCTTGGGCCGTGCGTCGAACGTAATAACCACGCCGATCGCCATGTCGGGCATAGGAGCGTAATCCCTTGCGTGTCGCCGCCAGCAGTGCATACATGGCGTCTGCATGTTCATCCTGCGATACCCCTCGGAAATGGAAGCGCTCCTTCACTGCCAGCAAGTTGTAATAGTGGAATCGCAGCAAGTCGTCCTCCTGCACCGAGCGACTCACCAGGTTGATGATCTCCTGGGTGCTGAACAGGTAGACGTCCAGACGCTCTCCCATGGGCAGGTAGTGGGAACTCTGCAGAAACATGCGCATGCGCATGACCTCGGACTGGATCTGCTCGGCATACTGCTGCGCATCGTATCTGGGAGTAGGGGCCAGTCGGCTCGCCTTGAGGTGGCCCTTTTCCAGGAAGGTCTGTCGAATCCCACCCCGTTCGCCGTGGCTCACGAACAGGGAATGAGCCTGCCTCACCCGCAGGCCACGCGCCAACGCGGGGGTGAGAAGGGGAACCGAAGTCATCGCCGCCATTGGCACACAGTGTCGCTCGAGCACCTCCAGCACCGGCTCCAATACCTCCTCCCGGGTGATGCCGGTGAGCAGGAAGATGTCCTCCCTGCGGCCGTCCTTCGCCCGGTCCACCTTTTCCAGGTACCACCAACGGCTGCCCCGGAAGCGCTGTCTGCGGCGCCGTTCCAGCAACTTCACCTGATCGTGGTGAAACACGTGAGGCAGGCGCTCCTCGAAGAACTCCTCTTCCGTGATGTCCAGCACCAGTCGAGTGTCCAACTCGGGGAGTTCGGCGATATCCGCTTCGAACCGATACATGCCCTCGGAATCGAATCCATAGCACCGCTTGCCGGCGAGCGTGCGCCCATCGACCAGGAAAACGGTGATGCCCTCGTCCGTCAGATACAGGATTCTTTTCATTGCGCCAATCATGCCTAGACCACCAGCTTGGCGATGTTGTCGTAGATGGGCCCAAGCACCGAGAGCATCACCCACCCCAGGATCACTCCCAGAATCACGGTGAGGGTGGGCTCTATCATGCTCTGCATCTTGTCGATGGACTCTCGCACGTCGCGTTCGTAGAAATAGGCCACGTTCATCAGCGCCTCGTCCAGCGCGCCGGTGCCCTCGCCCACCCGCAACATGCGGATCACCAGCACTGGGAACAGCTTGGTCTTTTCAAACGCACTGCTGATGTTTTCCCCTTCGCGAAGGTACTGCTGGGCATCCACCAGGCCTTTGCGGATGTGGGCGTTCCCCACCACCGTCTCGCAAAGCTGCAGACTCTCCAGCACATTGATGCCGGCGCCATAGGTGAGCGCGAAATAGTTGGCCAGCCGCGCCATGGAGATCTTCTCCAGAATGGGTCCCACCACCGGAAGACGCAGCTTCCAGCGATCGGCGAAGATCTGGAACAGGGGGCTGGAGCGATAGAGCATGCGGTAGAGCAGGAAAACGGCCACCGGCAGGCCGACGATGAGATACCAGTAATCCACAAAGGCGTTGGAGGTGGCGATGAGCAGCTGGGTGCGCAACGGAATCTCCTGCCCCAATCCGGTGAGAAAACCCACCAGTCTCGGCACCAGGTAGACCATCATGAAGGTCACCACTCCCATCACCACCACCAGCACGAAGGCGGGATACATCACCGCCCGCACCGTCTGGGAGATGATCTCGTCCTGCCACTTGAGGGCCTCGGCAATCTGGTGGAAGACCTCGTGCAGCCGGCCGGAATGCTCGCCCGCCCTCACCAGGGAGATGAACACCTCGTCGAACGCCTCGGGATGGCGGGCCATGGCCTCCGACAGGCTCTTGCCCCCCTCGATGTCGGCCAGCAGAGTGGCCACCACGCCCCGGAAGATGGGGGACTCGGTTCCCTTGCGGATATCCTCCAGCCCTTCCAGCACCGGCACCCCGGCCCGCAGCAGCTGCTCCAGATGAATGGCGAAGTTGATCAGATCCTTGCGGCGCACGCGGCGTCGGCCCAGGAACTTGAGCGGCCGGATCTCCCGCCAGCGGGTGAGTTCCAGCTCCATGGCGAGCAGACGGCGTTCCAGCTCCTCTTCGTCCCGGGCATCCAGATCGCCGGAGACCAGCTTGCCGCGTGCATCGATGGCTCGGTAGCGATAGAGCGGCATGGCTACAACCTGTGGGTGAGGTCCACCACCCGGGAGAGCTCCTCCAGGGTGGTCTCGCCTTCGATGACCCGCTGGATGCCATCCTCGGCCAGGGTACGGAAGCCCTTGTTGAGCGCCCGCTGCAGCAGCTCGCTCACCGGCCTGCGGGTGGTGATCAGCTCCTCCAGCTCCGGATCCATCTTCAACAATTCCATGATCGCCAGGCGTCCGTGGTAACCCTGGTGATCGCAACGCGCACAGCCCACGGCCCGGTAGATGGGGACTGGCTTTTCCAACCCCAGCAACTTGAGTTCCACCTCGCTCGGCGTGTAGGCCTCACGGCAATGGCGGCAGAGCCGTCGCACCAGCCGCTGACCGATGATGCCGATGACATTGCCCACCAGCAGATCGGGAAGGATCCCCAGGTCCAGCAGGCGCGAGATGGCCCCCACGGCGCTGTTGGTGTGAAGGGTGGAGAAGACCTGGTGGCCGGTCATGGCGGCGCGCAGAGCCATCTCCGCGGTGTCCTCGTCCCGGATCTCGCCGATGAGCATCACGTCCGGATCCTGGCGCAACATGGAACGGATGCCGGTGACGAAATCCACCTTGGCCGCCTCGCTCACCGAGGTCTGGCGGATCATCGGCAGCGGATACTCCACCGGATCCTCCAGTGTCATGATGTTCACCGTCTCCTTGTTCACATGGTTGAGCATGGAGTAGAGGGTGGTGGTCTTGCCGCTGCCGGTGGGGCCGGTGACCAGCAGGATGCCCTCCGGCCGCGCCAGCATGATCTTCAGGGTGGTGAGGGCATCCTCGTGCAGTCCCAGCCGGTCCAGACCCACGATACCGGTCTCCCGATCCAGCACCCGCAATACGAAGTTCTCCCCATGGGTGGTGGGATGCACCGAGGCCCGGAAGTCCACCGAGCGGCCGGCGACCAGCTTGGAGAAATGGCCATCCTGCGGCGCCCGGGTCTCGGCGATGTTCATGTTCGAGAGAACCTTGAGCCGCACCACCATGGCCGGCCAGTAACTGGAATGGAGGCTGCGCACCTGGCGCAGCACGCCATCCACCCGGTAGCGGATGCGCAGGAATCCCCTTTCCGGCTCGAAGTGGATGTCGGAAGCGCGCCGACGCACGGCATCGGAGAGCAGCGCGTCCACCAGGCGCACCACCGGCTGGCTGTATTCTCCGTCTCCACTCTGGATGGAGGCGAGATCCACCTCCCCGGTCTCCAGTTCGTGCAGAATTCCGTCGATGGAGAGCTCGATGCCATAGTATCGGTCGATGGCCGACTCGATCTCGCTGTCCCCGGCCAGCAACGGACGAATGCTGATGTCGTTGCCCACCACCGTGCGCAACTGGTCGATGCGGGTCAGGTCGTAGACATTGGAGATGGCAATGGTGAGCTGGCGCTGTTGCGGATCGAAGGAGATGGGCATCACCCGGAACTTCTGCGCCTCGCGCCGCGGCAACAACATCAACGCCTGCTGATCGGGCGCGATCTTGTCCAGATCCACGGACTCGGTCTGCTGTACCTCCGAGACGGTCTCCTTGATGAGTGCCTCGGTGGCGAAGCCGAGCTGTACCAGCAGCTCCCCCAGGGGACGCCGTTGGCGTTGTTGTTCCTTGAGGGCGATTTGGAGTTGATCGGGAGTGATCACCCCACGATCGATGAGCAGATCACCCAGCCGCGGCTTGCCGGCAGCGCCCATGGTCAGCCCACCTCCTTCAACGTCTCCACCCGGCGCCGTACCGCTTCAAGGGAGAAATTCACCTTTCTCTTGTCCGCCTTTCGCAGTGCCTGCTGGTAATAGTCCATCGCCGGCTTGTGCTTTCCCAGGTGATCCAGGCTGACTGCCAGGTTGTACAGATAATCGGCATTGCCAGGATCCGACGAAACCGCTTTGAAATAGGCCTGCTGTGCCTTGTCCCAACGCGATTGGGCCGCATAGAGATTGCCCAGCAGGAAATTGAGCCCAGGCAGGTCGGGATGTTCCGCCAGCATCATCTGCACCCGGGCGATGGCTGCCGCGGGTTCACTCCGCCCTTCCAGGGACACCATGCCGGCGAGCGCCAAAGGATCGCGGGGATCCCGTTCCAGAAGTTTCAGATAGTAGCCCTGTGCCTCTTCGCTCCTGCCCCGCATCAGGGCTACCGCGGCCCGCCCCAGCAAGGCGTCCCGGTTGTAGGGCTGGCGAGCCAGCACCGCGGCGTAGCCGGCATCCGCCTCTTCGAACCGCCCCTCCTGGTACGCCTTCCACGCAGTCAGCAACGCGCTGTTGCTGCGAGGAGAGCGTTTGGATCTGTGGATGCGAATGGGCTGGGCGGACACGCCACCGGCCATGCGCTCCATGGCCTGCCGGTAGGCTTCGGCGGCGGTGGAGGGCACCTTCTTGACGGCTACCGGTGCATCCGGCTGCCTGCGCGAAGCGGGCACACCACCCCTCTGCTTCTGCGCCAGCGCCGTCTTCTGCTCGGGGTGTTGGTCCGTGGCCTGCTCCTTCTCACCGCTCCCGGATCCGACATCGGCCCGCTTCTCGGCCTGCTTGGGTTCTCTCTCCGCTGGAACCGGAGACTCCCTCACCGCTTCCCTGCTCTCTTTCGGAGGATCCAAGGCCGGAATGCTTTCCTGGGCTTTGGGCGTTTCCTCGGAAACCATCTCATCGCCTGCAGGACGGGGCGGCTCGGAAAGGACCGGAGCGACGGCCACCACGGTCCCGCCCTGCTGCAGTTGGCCCAGGTAGTACCACCCGGCGACGCCGAGCGCCCCCAGCACGCAGGCGATCACCAGTAGCATGAGATAGCGACTCCTCCTACGTTTGCGCGCCCGGGCACGCAGAAGAGCGCCACTTATGTCCGGAGTGGCGGCTCGGGTGGTTCGCTCCTCCCGCGGTTCGATTCCAGCCTTCTCCAGAGACGGCTGATCCGGCTCGGGAGCGGTCTTCGGCTCCTGTCGAATGGCAGGTTCCGGTTCGGGGACAGCCTCTGTCGTAGGCTCCACCGGCTCTTCCGGCAAGGGCTCCAAGACCACCTTGTTCACCTCGCCGGTCTCCTCGCCTTCATCCCGGCCCAGAGGCGTCATCCCCGGTCCTTCCTCCCTGACCGGCTCTTCCAGCTCCGGTGGAAGATCCAGCACCAGGAGCGAATCCGGCTCGTTTTCCGGCGCGGGCCCGGCCTCCTCCACGGCCGGCTTCGGACGCTCCTCCTGTTGCCCCTGCTCCGCCTTGCGCAATGCCTCCATCAACAAGCTCATGGGATCCTCCGCTCGTTCTTTCTGGCCTCCTCCAGAAAACGGCCGTAGTCCTTCAGGTCCCCTTCCAGCGAGGCCTGATGGACCACCGTGGGCTTGAGAAAGATCACCAGCTCGGTCTTGCCGAACTTGTCGTCCCGGAAACCGAAGGCATCGGCGATTGGGGTGCGGGAGAGGCCTGGAATGCCGCTTCGGTTGTTGTCCTTGGAGTCCTGCATCAGGCCGCCGAGAATGGCGATCTGACCACTGTGTACCTTGAGGATGGATTCGATCTCCCGCACCTGGATCTCCGGAATCTTGCTCTCCACGTTCTCCCGCGCCAGCACCGGATTGGGATCCTTCACATAGCCCACGATGCGTGAAACCGTGGGCCGCACGTTCATGATCACCGTGTCGGCATCGCTGATCTGTGGCGTCACCGTCATCACGAAGCCCACGGGAACCGTGTGCAGCGTGGTGGTGAAGGTGGTGAGCGAGCCGACCTGGTTCTGGTTGGTCTCCGCCGACATGGTGAAATAGACCTTGTTGTCCACCACCTTCAGCACCGCGGTCTGGTTGTTGAGCACCATCGCCTTGGGGCTGGAGAGAATCTTCACGTCGCCGAACTGCTCCAGCATCTTCACCGAGGCGCTGATGTTGCCCACGGCGCTGTCGTCGTTGGCGTAATTGACCAGGAAGAAGGGGGTGTCCGAGAGGTTCTGCCCGATCATGTTCTGCATGAAGGTGAATCCCCCTTCGCTCGCGATGCGCGACCAGTCCACCCCGGTCTGGTAGTTGTAGGAGAGATCCACCTCCACCACCGTGGCCTCCACCAGCACCTGCCGCTGGGCACTCTCCTGTACCCGTTCGATGAGCTTGGCGATCTCCCTGTGCTGACGCTGGGTGGCCACTACCGTGATCAACCCCGCCTCCGGGTGAGGGATCACCTCTGCCGTGATGGGCAGGTCACCCGAAAGGGAATCATTGTTGTCGTCGCCCTCCTCCTCCAGCGCCTCGGTGTCGCCGAGAATGCCCAGAATGTTTCGCACCAGGGTGTACCAGAACCGGTAACGCGACTGCCCCAGGACACGGGAAGTGGAATTGTTGTCACCGCCGGAACCGGTGGAGCCACCACCGCTCTGCCCCATCTCGTCCCCGCTGACGCCCACCGAGGAGATCTGAGTGGCCACCGCCACCGTGGCTTCGCTGGCCCGATCCATGTTCAGATAATCCACCCGATAGGTGTGTGGGTAGGGCCTGTCCGGCAGGATGATCAAGGTGTTGCCCCGGATCTCGTAACGCATGTCCACCTGGTTGGAGAGCCGATCCAGGATCTGCGGCAGAGTCTGATCGATGGCGTTGATGGTCACCTCGCCCTGAATGCCCGGATAGATATCCACGTTCATCTTGGCGTCCCGGGCCAGGGAGAAAAGCAGATCATCCACCGGCACCCGGTTCACCACCACGGTGTAGACCTCGTCCTCCTGGACATCCTGCGGGGGCGGCAGCAGAGGCACCGCTCGTACCGGCGCGGGGATCTCCGCACCTTCCAGGAGCTTGCCCGCCTGGGGGGCGCCCAGATGACCATCGGACACCGGCGGCGGCTTGAGCGCACAACCGCTCACCAGCAGCGTGGCCAGTAAAGAAAACAGGAATACGGCCCTAGACTTCATGTCCCTGCTCCATGGCAACCGGATTCGACGGACTGTCGCTCACCTGGGAGAGCTGGGCCGCCGTCAGCAACGCCAGAAGAGTGGCCGCAGTACCGAACCGCAACCATTGAAAACGTCGGGGAGATCGCAACTGGCCAAACTCGCAGTCGGCCACGGCAGAAGCGGCATGGCGCCCCTTCACCACATGGCTGCCGTCCGTATAGGCGGCCAGCAGTGCCTTGTCCGCCAGGATGCTCACCCGGCGGGCGATGCCCTTGGAGGCGCGGGCGATGGTGCGCACCGCCCGACCACTGAACACCTCGGGCCCCTTGTAACCGGACCGTTCCATGCGAAAGCGCAGGTAACTTGCCACCTCGCGGCGGTCGAACAACGGCAGGTAGAAATTCTGGGTGATACGCTCCTTCAGCTGACGGATCTCCGGCAGCGCCAGGTTCTGGTCCAGCTCCGGCTGCCCGAAGAGCACCATCTGCAGCAGTTTGTGACGGGTGGTCTCCAGGTTGGAGAGCAGCCGGATCTCCTCCAGCGTCTCCAGCGACATCCCCTGCGCCTCTTCGATGAAGACCACCACCGGCACCCCCAGCGCATGGCGCTGCAACAGCGCCGCCTGCAGCAGCTGAATCAGCTGCAGGTGACCGGCTCCTTCAGGAACCTGCAGCTTCATCTCCATGGCGATGGCACGCAGCACGTCCACCGGCGAGAGGGAAGGGTTGCCCAGGTAGACCACCTCCATCTTTCCGGACAGCCGCTCCTCCAGCATGCGGCAGAGCATGGTCTTGCCCGACCCCACTTCACCGCTCACCTTGATGATCCCTTCCCCCTGCTGCACCGCATACTCCAGCGCCTCCAGGATGGAGCCCCGCAGCGCGCCGGGATAGAACTGGCTGGTGTCCGGCGTGATGCGAAAGGGCGGCCGATGGAGTCCCCAGTGTTCAAGGTACATGCTGTCTCTCCCTTGGGCAGGTTGCTGCCTTGGCGTGTTGATCTTGGTTCCGCCCTCCCTGGCGCTCCTTGCGAATGCCATTTCCACACAAGGTCAATTGCAACATTCATGCCATGCAGAAAGAGTGCGCTCGTCGCCATTTTCGGCACCGAACCGAGCCTCCGCCGACGGCAGGCCGTCACCCAGTCACTCTCCCCCACGATGGCGACGGCTTTCCGGCGCCGGCGGCCGCTTGCCTGCCAGCCGGCAAAGGGGAATACTTCTGCCAGGTCATCCATCCGGAACCCCAAGCCGTGTCGCTCTACTCCGTGGACAAGCTCATCGCCGAGACCCGCCGCCTGGCGGCGGAGTTTCGCCGCGCCACCGGCCAGAGCCTGCCCGTCTCCGCCGAGATCGCCCGCCACGACGTGGCCCGCCTGCTGGATCTGGAGCTGCAGGAGCAGCGTCAGAAAGGGGTGGACGCCATCGGCCGGGGCGAGCGTGAGGGATTGAAGGTGCAGATCAAGGGGCGGGTGATCACGGACGAGGAGAAGGGGGGACAGCGCATCGGCCAGCTCAATCGGGAGGGGGACTGGGACCTGGTGCTCCTGAGCCTCATGGACGCCGACTACGAGCCCTACGAGATCTACGAGGCCACCCGGGAGGAGATCCTGGAGGTGCTGGACCAGGCCTCCAGCAAGCGGGCCCGCCGGGGCGCCATGTCGGTGGCGCGGTTCAAGATCATCGGCCGCCTGGTGTGGAGCCGGGAGAACGGCCTGGAGCCCGAGGTGTGGAGCAACGACTGAGCCCCAGCGTCGTGCCATGGGGGGCGGCCTTTGCCTCCATTACCGGGACGCCTACCCTTCCACTTCCCGGTAGGCCCGGGTGGCATTTCGGCCCTGGTTGAGCGCCTGCAGCACCGCCACCGTCTCGTCCCGCGCCTGGGTCACCCGAGAGGCCACCTTGCGGTCCACCTCCATGATGCGATGCAGCAGCTCATGCACCGCCTCCGGCGAGGGCAGCACCCCGGCCACGTCGAAACAGCGTCGCAGGATGAAATGGCGCCGGTTCTCCAGCCATTGAACCCGCTCCCAGTTGTCCCGGCGCGCCTCGGCCAGCATCCGCTCGGTGAGATCCAGCGCCTCGCGCAGCTTCTCCAGCCCTGCCTCCCGGGTCATCTCCACCGCCTCTTCCATCTCAGCCTCCATTGGCCACGGCGCGGATCTCTTCCCCAGCGTCGGCGATGCCGTCCCAGCCCTGTTTCAACTCCAGCAACAGGCCGCTCACCTCGTCCAGCAGCGCCGGATCGTTGCGGGCGCCCGCCTCTCCCAGACGGCGCACCATGTAGTCGTAGAGGGCATCCAGGTTCCGCGAGAGCTCACCCCCCTGCTCCAGGTCCAGGCTGGCCTGGAGACCACTGATGATGGAGATGGCCCAGCTGATCTGGCGTCCCTTCTCCGCCATGTTCCCGTGGATCATGGCGCCGCGGGCGGCGGCGACCTTCTCCAGCGCCCCTTCCATGAGCATCTGGATCAGCCGGTGCGGCGATGCCCCCTCCACCCCGGTGGTGGTGCTGACGTTGCGATAGTGGGACAGTGCGGTGTTCCGGTTGGGGTTGTGCATCGCTTGTTTACCTCTCGGTCCTGTGGTTCTTCCCGGTCATTTCTTCTTGATCATGTTGGCCAGGGCGTCGAGCTGACGGCCCAGGTAGTCGCTGGTGGTGTTCATCTGCGCCACCAGGGTGTCCAGCGCGTTGAACTGGTCCCGGTAGCGTTTCTCCATCATCTCCAGCCTCCGCTGCAGGGCGTCGCGCTGATCGCCGATGCGGTCGATGCTGCGGTTGACCCCCTTGATGACGCTGTCGATGATTCCGCCGCTGCCGATGAACCCGTCCACCACTCTATCGACCTGGGCCGCGAAACCTTTATCCTCGTCGGAGAAAAAGGCGGTGACGCTGTCGGGATTGTCCGCCAGCGCCTGTTCCAGGCGGCTGGAGTCCAGTTGCAGCTTGCCGGTGTCCTTGTCGGTGGTGATCCCCAGCTCCGCCAAGTAGCCATAGCTGCCCAGGCCGGTGAAGGCGTGGTTGAAGACGCCCCGCAGGCGCCCCTCCACGCTGCGCACCAGGCTGCTGCCCGAGAGCGTCCCCTGGGAGAGACCGGACAAGGTGCCCTGCAGCTCGTTGTAGGCCTCCACGAAGGCCTTCACCGCCTTCACCGCCACGCCCGGATCCTCCGCCACCTCCAGGGTGGCCCGGCCGGTGCCCTTCAGGTTCAGGGTGACGCCGTTGATGACGTCGTCGATGTCGTTGCTGCTGCGGGTGACGGAGACGCCATCCACGGTGAGGGAGGCGTCCAGCTCGCTGTCGCTGGCCAGCAGGTTGCCTTCGGCGTCGCGATTGAGGGTGGCGAAGCCGAAGGTGGTGGCGTCCAGGGTGCCGCCATAGGAAAGCTGAACGCGGTTGTCGTAGCCGCTTTTGCCACTGGTGAGCACCAGCACCTGGTTGCCGTTGTCGCCGGTGATGAGGCCGGCGGTTACCCCGGTCTGGTTGCCGTCCACGTTGATGGCCGCCTGGATCTCCTCCAGGGTCATGGCGGTGGAGAGGTCCAGTGTGAAGCTCTGGCTTCCGGAGGTGATGGTGAGACTGTCTCCGGCATTGCCGCCGAAGGTCTGGGTGGAGGCGAAGCTGGCGGTTCCGGTCTTGTGCCGCTGGGCCAGCCGGTTCACGGTGACGTCGTAACTGGAGGGCACCACGTCGGCATCGGTGGCGATCTCCACCACCGAGTCGTCGCTGCTGCTGCCGGTGGTGGCCTGGAAGGTCTCGGCCTTCTTCAGGGAGTCCAGCGCCGACTGCAGCTGGGAAAGGCTGCTCTTGAGGGAGCCGTAACCGGAGATCTCCGCCTGGTAGCCGGCCTCCTTCTGGTCCAGCTTGGTCAGCGGCTGGCTCTCCACCGCCATGAGCTTGGAGATGATGCCGTTGATGTCCAGCCCGGAACCGAGCCCGGGCGCCGAGATGCCTGCCATGGGGATCTCCTCCTGGTTGCCTGCGGAAAAAGGGGCGCTGTCCGCCTTCCCGGCCCGACGCCGGAAAGCCGGTCCTGAACCGCCCCCGAAGAAATTCAAGCAACAATCATGCCTTCGCCTGGAAGAGCATGGAGGTCACCGGGCTCTCCTGAAACAGCTTCTCCGCCACTTCGTTGAGGCGCTTGCGCATCTCGCGCACCTCCTCGGGAGGGATCTCGCGCACCACGTCCCTGGTGCGGGCATCCACCACCTTCACCACCACTTCGCCGTTCTCCTCGTCGATGCTGAACTCCAGCTCGCGCTGCACCTGCTGCACGAAATCGTTGAGCTTCTCCACGATGGCGCCCAGCTGTTCGCCGGAAGATACCTTGGAAGCCTTGCGGGGCTCAGTTTTCGCGGGGTTGGAGGCGGCATCGGATGGCGTGGCGTTGTCCCTGATCTCCGGCGCCTCACCCGCAGGCCGCAGCGACACCACCACGGCGGGGTTTCGGGAAATTTCGTTGATCATGGTCGTCACCTATCCGGGTTCAGGGAGGGCCCTGGCGGACCCTCCCGTTCCCTTCCTTGCCTTACTGGAGCAGCGAGAGCACCACCTGGGGCGCGGCATTGGCCTGGGAGACCATGGCCACGCCGGCCTGCTGCAGGATCTGCGCCCGGGTCATGGCTGCCGTTTCGGCGGCGAAGTCGGCATCCTGGATACGGGAGCGGGCCGCCGAGAGGTTCTCGGAAGTGGCCTGCAGGTTCGCGATGGTGGACTCGAAGCGGTTCTGCACAGCACCCAGATTGGCCCTGGTGTCCGAGATGAACTGCAAGGCCTGGTCAAGCACCGCCAGTGCATCATTGGCTCCGCTCTGGGTGGCGATGGAGATGTCCGCCACCGAGGACAGCGAGCTGCTGGTGGAGGAATTGGTCATGACGTTGGTGCCGGAGTCGGTAATCTGGTAGGAATTGGGTGCCTGGAAGCTCACTTTGCCTCCAACCACGATGCTGTCCGTACCCGAACCACCGGTAAGAGTGGTGCCGCCGACATCCACCGTCTTGGTGGCACCAGTGTTGTTGAAGTCCAGGATATTGATGTTGTCGCCCGCCTCCGACACCAAGGTGATGCTGGACTTGTCGGAGCTCAGAGTTGCGGTAACCCCGGTACTACCCGAGCCGGCATTGATGGCGTTGGCCAGATCAGTGAGATCGTTCACATCCGAGATCGCTGCACTCACTGCCAGGGAAGACCCAACGGTACCGCCAGCATTGGAAGTGGAGAGAGTGAAGGTGACGGTACCTGCGCTCCCCAGGGAGTCCAGGGTCACCTCGGTACGGGCGGTGGCGCTCACGCCGGTGTCACCGGTGGCCGCATTCACTGCACTGGCCACGTCGCTCGCTGCGTCCCCTGCTGCCACATTGACCGTCTTGGAGGTGGTCCCATTTATGGTGAGCGTGCCGGCCGCAACGCCGTTGCCGCCGCTCACATCGGCCGCTGCAGTAAGCGCTGTACCCACATGATCCTTGGAATCCGCTGCCTGGTTACCAATTGCCGTTGCAGCGGTGTTGCCGATGCTCACGGAAATGGTCTGGTTGGCATTGGCACCAATATGGAACTTGGCCGAGGTGAAGCTTCCGTCCAGGATCTTCTTTCCATTGAAGGTCGTGTTACTGGCAATCCGGTTCAGTTCCTGCTGCAATTGGGCCACTTCTTTCTGAAGATTGGCCCGGTCCGAGGAGGAGTTGGTATCGTTGGCTGCTTGCACCGCAAGCTCTCGCATCCGTTGGAGGATATTGCTAGACTCCGCAAGTGCGCCTTCTGCGGTCTGCGCCAGGGAGATGCCATCGTTGGCGTTGCGAACAGCCTGGTTCAGGCCCCGGATCTGGGCGGTCATCCTGTCGGAAATGGCCAACCCCGCCGCGTCGTCCTTTGCGCTGTTGATGCGCAGGCCGGTGGACAGGCGCTGCATGGAGGTAGCGAGCATGTTGTTGGTCTTGTTCAGGTTGCGCTGTGCGTTCAGCGACATGATGTTGGTGTTGATTACCATTGCCATGGTGAATTCTCCACTTTCCTGGGCGATCCTCGGATCGCGCTGTTGTACCTAGCGGACATGTCCTCCCGGGACAATCACCGCTTCCAACCCTCTCATCGGCGGGCCTGGAAAAGACTTAAGGCAAAAAAACGGCGCATCCCTGCGCCGGAAATAACGCCCAAAGGAAGGCAGTCACAGATAATTGAAGAGCGATAGCCCCTGCACGCGGGTGAAGGTCTGCTGCGAGGCCTGCAGGGCCAGCAGCTGCTGCTGCATGCGGCTGGCGGCCTCGGCGTAGTCCAGATCCTCGAGCTGGGAGCGCTGCTGCTCCATCACCAGGCGGAAGCTGTCATGCATCTGGCGCTGGTTGTCGATGGCGTTCCTGCGGCCGCCGATGTTGGCCCGGGTCTGGTCGATGCGGATCATGGCATTGTCGAGCTGGGTGAGGCTCACCCCGTTCGGGCTGCCCGCCTCCAGGTCGTCCGCCACCTTTTTGACGATGGCCAGCAGATCGGTGTTGCCGCCGCTGCCGTCGTCGATGTTGGTGAACACCAGGTTGCCGGGATCGTTCACCGCCACCTTGCGGCTGTCGGAGATCTGCACGAAACGCTGGCCGGAGTTGCCGTGATAGGAATAAGTGCCCGTGGCCGCATCATAAGAAAAAGGCTTGGTGTCGGTTTTGGTTCCGGCGAAGAGGTATTCGCCGTTAACATCGGTCTCGTTGGCCGACGCCAGCAGGGCATCCAGGTGCTGGCGCACCTCGGCGGCCATGGCCCTGCGGTCCTCGGCGGTGTTGGAGTCGTTGAGTCCCTGCACCGTGAGCTCCCGCACCCGCTGCAGCAGGTTGGTCATGCCCCTGAGTACCTCCTCCTCCCGGGAGAGGCGCCGTTCGGCGGCATCGGCATTGCGCTGATACTGCTCCACCTTGGCCAGGCGGTCCTCGAGTTGCAAGGTCTGGACACTGCCGGTGGGGTCATCCGCAGGCGCCAGGATCCTGCGCCCGGTGGCCAGCTGCATCTGGGTGCGGCTCAGGGCGGCCTGGTTGTCCAGCATGTTGTTCACGCCCTGACGGAAAAGGTAACTGGTGGAGATTCTCATGGTCAGCGTCCGGTTGCGTTGAGCAGGGTCTGGAACATCTGGTCGGCCACCGCGATCACCTGGGCGGCGGCCTGGTAGGCCTGCTGGAAGCGGATCAGGTTGGCCGCCTCCTCGTCCAGGTTGACGCCGGAGAGTTCTTCCCGCCGCGCCACGGCATGGTCCAGCAGGTTGTTCTGGGCGGCACTGGCCACCTCGGCCCGGCGGGTGGCGGTTCCGGTCTCTCCCACCAGCCGCTGATAGGCCTGGTTGATGCTCTCGGTGCCGCCGGCGAAAAGCTTCTCATCGAACACCCGGGCCATGGCCAGGGCGTTGGCGTTGTCCCCCACGGCGCCATTCTGGGAAGCGGCGATCCTGGCCGGATCGCTGATGGCGAGGCCGATGTCACCCGCCGCGGTGCGGGTGGGTTGCAGCAGAAAACCGTCCCCCGCAGCGGGCGAGACCGGCACCTCGATGCGCATGCCATCGGCGACGAAGGGGTCTGCCGCGGTGCCGCTGCCGGTCATGGTCACCGCCTGCCCGGTGTCGGTGCGGGTGAGCGACCAGGCGATGCCGTCATATCCGAGCTCATATTCGGCCCCGGTGAGATTCGCGGCGTCGTCCAGGGTGAGCGTAATCGAGCCGGTGGTGCCGCCAATGGCGTCCCATTGCAGCCCGCCCAGGTTGAAAAAGTCTCCACCGGCCGCGCCATTCAGGTCGAACCCGGCCCGGTGCTGCTGGTTGATGAACTGGCCAACGCCCAGTGCGATCCGCCCCAGATCGCCGATGGTGGGATCCAGCATGCGCTCGCGAAAGCCGAGCAGCCCTCCCAGCTCGCCACCGGAGAGCTGCCCGGTGATGGGCACCATGCCGTTGCTGCCGTTGTCCAGCGCCACCATCACCGGCCGGTCCACGCCATTGCCGGTGTAGGTGGTGAGCGGCGTCACCTCGACACCGACCACCAGCGCCTGCCCCTTACCCACCATCACGTTCACCGAGCCGTCGTCCTGAGCGATGGTGTCTATGGAGACCTTCTGCGAGAGCTGCTGCAGGAGCTGATCACGCTGGTCCAGCAGGTCGTTGGGCATGTCGCCGTTGGCGATGCCGGGAGAATGGATGATCTCATCGTTGAGCCGGGCGATCTCGGCGGCCATCTGGTTGATTTCGTTCACGCTGCCCTGGATGGCGGTGTTCACCTGTGCGCCGATGCCACGCAGCCAGCCGTCTAGGCTGTTCAGCTGCGCCGCCAGCGCCTCCCCCTCTCCCAGCACCGTCTGACGGGCGGCGGTGGAGGTGGGATCGTTGGCCAGGTCCTGCATGGCGTTGGTGAAACGCTGCAGGGCCCCGTTCAGGCCGGCGTCGGGATCGGCCAGGATGTTGTCGATCTGCACCGCATAGCTGTGAAAGGTCTCCAGCTCGCTGCTGGAGGCGCTGTAGCCGCGCACCTGGCTGTCGAGAAAGCCGTCGTAGATACGGCGCACACCGGCCACGTCCACGCCGGTGCCCACATAGCCATATCCGGTGTATTCCGGCCGGCGGGAGGTGAATTCCGCCCGCTGGCGGGTGTAGCCCTCGGTGTTGGCGTTGGCGATGTTGTGGGAGGTGACATCCAGCCCCCGCTGGGCCGCCGCCAGGCCGGAAAGGCCGATATCGAAGAGGCTGCTCATGCCGCGGCCTCCTGCCGGAAACCGGTTCCACGGGCGTCGGGTTCAGTCATGTCTCTGTCCTGCGATGATGCGCATTGGGCCCGCACCTCCCTGTGCGGGACGGTCATCCCGGTTCGGCGGGACACTCCCTTGTTCGGCAGCGAAGACGAAATCTTGAGCATTTTTTTCACCCCGACTTCAGTTCCGCCAGGGTGGTGGCGAACACCTCGCTGGAGAGAATCCGCCCCACCTTGTTGGCATAAGCCGGATCGGTGGCGTAACCCGCCTTCTGCAGCTCCCGCAGATAGCGCAGGGGATGGGCCGCCTGCTGCAGGGCCTGGCGGTAGCGGGGATTCTCCCGGATGAAGGCGGCATAGTCCTCCATGCTCTCGTGGGGCGAACGATAACTGCGGAAGGCCGCCCGCTCGCGCACCGCCACGCCATCCCGGTATTCCAGGGTGGACTGGGACACCTTGTCTCCCTGCCAGCGGCCGTCCGCCTTGATGCCGAAGAGATTGAAGCTGCTGCCCTGCTCGCCACCAGGCACCCGCCGACCCCAACCCGATTCCAGCGCCGCCTGGGCCAGCAACACCTCCGGTGCGACCCCCAGCTTTTCCGCCGCCTTGCGGGCGGAGGGCCAGAGCTGGCGCAGGAACTGGGCGGGATCCTTTGGCGGCCAGTCCGCCGGCTTCTCATGGATGGGTTCCGGCGCCGTTGTGGCCTGCTCCGATCCGGTGGCGGGCCCGGAACTCCTGACGAAGGGTCTGCGGGCCAGCATCTGCAGGTCGTCCACCCGGGGCTGGGGCGTCTCCTGGCGCGCAAGTTGCTGCTCGAAAACCCGGGCCAGGCCGATGCCGTTGCGTCCCGCCAGCTCCAGGGCGATCTGCTGGTCGAACATCTGCTGGTAGAACTTGAGCTGGTCGCTCTGCCCCGTGTCCAGGGCGGCACCCGCCTGGCGCATGGACTTGAGCATCACCTGCAGGAAGAGCGCCTCGAACTGGCGCGCCACCTCCCGGCGGGCCTCGGGGGAGTGGTTCCTGGCCTTGGCCCGCAGGGCGGCCAGACCGTTGAAGTCGGTGTAGATGCGGGCGCTTGCGGCGGGATCCTTCATACGCAGGTTCTCATCAGATGACGATCAGCTCCGCTTCCAGTGCACCCGCCTCCTTGAGCGCCTCGAGGATGGCCACCAGGTCGCCGGGAGCGGCGCCCACCTCGTTCACCGCCTGCACGATGTCTTTCAGCTGAATGCCAGGCTCGATGAGGAACATGCGGTTGCCCTCCAGGCTCACGTTGACGTTGGATTGGGGCACCACCGCAGTCCGTCCGGCGCGGGCGAAGGGCCCGGGCTGGCTCACTGCGGTCTGTTCGCTGATGGTGACCACCAGGTTGCCGTGCGCCACCGCCGCCGGCAGGATGCGCACGTTCTTGCCGATCACCACGGTGCCGGTGCGCGAGTTCACCACCACCTTGGCCGGCGCCTCGCCCGGTCGCAGGGTGATGTTCTCCACCACCGAGAGGAAGGCCACTTTCTGGGTGGGATCGGCCGGTGCCCGGACCTGCACGGAAGCGCCATCGATGGCCTTTGCCGTCCCCTCCCCCAGCGCCAGATTGATGGCCTTCACCATGCGCGCCACGGTGGTGAAATCCGGGGTATGCAGGTTGAGCACCAGCTGTCGCTGGCTGGTGAAGGGGCTGGCCACCGCCCGCTCCACGGTGGCGCCGTTGGGGATGCGGCCAGCAGCAGGATGGTTCACCGTGATCTTGGAACCGTCGCTGCCCTGGGCGCCGAAACCGCTGACGATGAGACTGCCCTGAGCGATGGCGTAGACCTGGCCGTCGATCCCCTTGAGGGGGGTCATCAGCAAGGTGCCGCCGCGCAGGCTCTTGGCGTTGCCCACGGAGGAGACGGTGACGTCGATGGTCTGACCCGGCTTGACGAAGGGGGGCAGCGTGGCGTGCACCATCACCGCCGCCACGTTCTTGGGCTTGGGGTTGACCCCCGGGGGCACCACCACCCCCAACCGGGCCAGCATGCTCTTCAGGCTCTGGGCGGTGAACTGGTTCTGGCTGGTCTGGTCCCCGGTGCCATCCAGGCCCACCACCAGGCCATAGCCCACCAGCTGGTTCTCCCGCACCCCGGCCACCGAGGCCAGATCCTTGATGCGTTCGGCCGGAGCCAGGGAGGGCAGCAGGAAGAGCACCAGCAGGGATGCGATGGAAAAGCTGCGCAGTAGCTGGCGTCGCATGCCGGACGTTCTGCCCGGCCTCCACCAACTTGCGTGTATTTTCTTCACGTTCATGGATCGGTCTCCCTCACACCTGTCCCACTAGAAAGGCATCGCCGGACTCAGGAAGAACTCGGTGAGCCACCCCGGCCGCTGGGCGCGGGCCATGGAGCCCCGGCCGCTGTAGAAGATGCGGGCATCCGCCACCTTGTACGAAGGCACGGTATTGTCGGGGGCGATGTCGGTGGGACGCACGATGCCGCGGATGCGGATGAACTCGTCCCCATGGTTGATGGTGATCCACTTCTCCCCCTGCACCACCAGGTTGCCGTTGGGCAGCACCCGGGCCACGGTGACGGTGATGCTGCCTTCCAGCTTGTTGCTCTGCTTGCTGTCCGCCTGGGCGTCGAACTGATGGTCGGTCTTTGCGCCCGCCTTGGTGGTGGGGATGGTGGTGTCGTTGAAGGTGCCGCTGATGCCGACGGAGCTGTCGCTGGACTTGTCGATGGCGGTGTCGGCCTTCTTCTCCGCATTGGTGCGTTCTTTCAGCACGATGGTGAGAATGTCCCCCACCCGGCGGGCCTTGAGGTCCTCGAACAGGGCCATGGCGGTTCCCGCATGGTAGATGGATCCCGTACTTCCCACCGGCGGAGCGGACATGGGCGGCGGCAGGGTGGCAACATAGTGAGGATCCTCACCCGGCGGCGTGGCGCAACCACCCAGCAGCAGCGCCGCCGTGGCGAGAGTGAGGACTCCATGCAGGCGATTCATCGCAGGCGGTCCGTTACAGGTTGTTGTTCACGTACTGGAGCATCTGATCGGCGGTGGAGATCGCCTTGGAGTTCATCTCGTAGGCGCGCTGGGTCTCGATCATGTTCACCAGCTCCTCCACCGTGTTCACGTTGGAGCCCTCCAGAGATCCCTGGATCAGGGTGCCCAGGCCGTTGAGCCCCGGCGTGCCCACCTGGGGCGAACCGCTGGCCGCCGACTCCATGAAGAGATTGTCCCCGATGGCCTGCAGGCCGGTGGGGTTGATGAAATCGGCCAGCTGGATGCTGCCCACCTGCACCGGGGTGGTGTTGCCGGCCACCACCACGGAGACGGTGCCGTCGGATCCGATGGTGATGGTCTGGGCGTTGTCCGGAATGGTGATTCCCGGCTCGATGGGATAGCCCAGGGAGGTGACCAGCTGTCCCTGGGAATCCATCTGGATGGTGCCGTCACGGGTGTAGGCGATGGAGCCGTCCGGCTTGAGCACCTGCAGGAAACCACGCCCCTGAATGGCGATGTCCAGGTTGTTACCGGTCTGGGTGATGCTGCCCTGGGTGAAGAGCTTCTCGGTGGCCACGGTGCGCACGCCGGTACCCAGATTGAGCCCGGACGGAAGCTGGGTATCCTGCGAGGACTGGGCCCCCACCTGGGATAGGTTCTGGTACAGCAGGTCGGCGAACACCGCCCGCGCCCGCTTGAAGCCGTTTGTGCTGGCGTTGGCCAGGTTGTGGGCGATGTTGGCCATGCGCGTCTGCTGGGCCTCGAGCCCGGTCTTGGCGATCCAGAGTGCTGGGTTCATGATGGTTCTCCTCTAACTGGTTCAGCCCATGCGCAGCAGCTGCGACGCTGAGCGGTCGTTCTCTTCCGCGGTCTTCATCATTTTCACCTGGGCCTCGTAGAGCCGGGACAGCTCGATGAGCCGCACCATGGCACCCACGGCATCCACGTTGCTGGCCTCCAGGGCGCCGGAGACCAGGGTCACCGATCCATCCGCCTCCGCCTGACCGCCTCCGCGCAGGCGCATGAGGCCGTCGGTGCCCTTGATCACCTGGTCGGGGGGCAGCTTCACCAGCTTGATGCGGTCCACCGTGGCCAGTGCCTTGGCGTCCTGCCCCAGCGGCTGGACGGTGATGGTGCCGTCGCTGCCGATGTCCAGCTTGGCGTTGGGCGGGATGGCGATGGGACCGCTGTTGCCCAGCACCGGGTGGCCGGCGCCGGTGGTGAGAATGCCGAAGCTGTCGATGTGCAGGTCGCCGGCGCGGGTGTAGGCCTCGCTGCCGTCCGGCGCCTGTACAGCGATCCAGCCCTGGCCGTCGATGGCCACATCCAGCTCCCGGCCGGTCTGCTGCAGGGCCCCGGGGGTCAGATCGACGCCGCTCCCCTCGGTGACGCCATACACACGGCTGGCCTGGCCGGGGCCGTAGACCGGCAGGCTGCGCACCGCCTCCAGGTCGGCCTTGAAGCCGGTGGTGGTGGCGTTGGCCAGGTTGTTGGTGTTGAGCGCCTGGGCCCGCATCAGTTCATGCGCGCCCGTCATCGAGAGATAGAGCATGCGGTCCATGGCCGGTTACCCCTTGCCTCAGCGCAGGTTGATGATGGTCTGGGTCACCGCATCCTCCGCCTGGATGGCTTTGGCGTTGGCCTGGAAGTTGCGCTGGGCCGAGATCATCAGCACCAGCTGCTCGGTGAGGTCCACGTTGGACTCCTCCAGGGCACCGGATTGCACCAGGCCCAGCCCGCCGGTGCCGGGCTCGCTCACCACCGGTTCACCGGAGGAGTAGGTCTCGGCCCAGGCGGTGTCCCCCACCGGCTGCAGTCCCTGCTGGTTGGCGAAACCCACCAACATCACCTGTCCGATGGCCCGCGATTGACCGTTGGAATAGCGGGCGAACATGATCCCCTGCTCGTCGATGTCCACGTCCAACACCTGGCCGGTGGTGTAGCCGTTCTGGTTCATCTCGTTCACGGCGAACTCTGTGCCGTATTGGGTGCTTTTGGAGAGATCGATGGAGATGGTCTGGTTGGGTTGTGCTCCTCCACCAGGGCTCCAGTCCAGGTTGAAGGCCGGGGAAACCGATGCATAGGTTCCATCGGAATTGAAAGTCACAGTAAAGGCATCGTTACCCGCCCCATCGTCTAGCTGCACGCCGTCGATCATTGCCCTCGCCGTCCAGGTATTGTCCGGAGGCGCTGCATTCTTGCTGTAGTAAAGTGAAAGAGTGTGGGCATTTCCCAGACTGTCGTACACGCTCACGGAAGTTACCGAGTTATAGCCTGCAGGGTCCGGCACTCCTCCGACCACGGACCAGGAAGCATTGGTAGCCGGGGCGCGGGAATCCAAGTTGAGACTGGCACTCACCGTGCTGGTGGGATTGGGTGCAGAATACGTATTGTCCAGTTTGATGGGGCCCACATTGCCGGTGATGTTTCCATTAGCATCCGCTCCGCGGGCATTGAGAAAGAGCCCTTCCCCGTTCACCACATAGCCGTCCCGGTTGACGCTGAAGGCGCCCGCACGAGTATAGACCGCGGCACCGTTCTCGTCGGTGAGTTTGAAGAATCCTTCCCCGTTCACCGCCAGATCCAGGGAGTTGCCGGTGAAGGTGACGTTGCCCTGCTCGAACTGCTGGGTGACTCCGGCCAGGCGCACCCCCTGCCCGATCACGGTGTTGGAGGCCCCCACCAGGCTGGAACTGTAGACATCGGCGAACTCGGCCCGCGACTGCTTGAAGCCGGTGGTGGAGATGTTGGCGATGTTGTTGCCGATGACGTTCAGGCCCGAAGAGGCGGCCCGGATGCCACTCAGTGAAATGTAGAAACCCATTCTTCTACCTCCTGTCCCCTCTGTTGCGGGCCGCGCCGGCCCGGTTGGTATCAATTCAAAGTATCTGGTCGATCTGGTCCAACGACACCGACTGGCCATTGGACAGATTGAGCGTGAGATCGCCCCCATTGCCGTTGAGATCCACGCTCGTCACCCGGGCGCGGGTCTGCACCGGCACCTGCACCGTGCGGTCGTCCATCACCGCCTCGGCCACGATGCGATAGCTTCCCTGGGGCGCCACCTTGCCGTCCTCCCGGAATCCATCCCAGACGAAGGGCACCGCGCCCGCCCCATGCATGCCCATGGGAATGGTGCGAATCAACATCCCATTGCTACCGTAGATCTTGATGTTGAGATCGGTGGTACTGCTCTCCAGTACCGCCTGTCCGGAAACCTTGTCGCCCGGGTTGAACCAGGCGGTGTTGCCGGGCGCCATCACCTCGTGCCCCACCAGGGTGGCCGCCTTCACCGACTGGTCGGTGGTCATCCTAGCGACCATGGTGTCCACCGATTGCTTCAGTTCGGCGATGCCGTTGACGGTGGAGAACTGGGCCAGCTGACTCATGAACTCGTTGGGGTCCAGCGGCTTGGTGGGATCCTGGTTCTTCATCTGGGCGATCATCAGCTGGATGAAATCCGACTGTCCCATTTCGTCGCGGCTCTTGCCCTTTGTCTGCTTCTCCGGCTGACTGCGCAGAAAGGCCAGCGGATCGGCGGCGGTGGTCTCGTTGATCATCTCTCAATGCTCCGGTCAGCGACCCAGGGTGAGGGTCTTGAGCAGCAGCTCCTTGGAGGTGTTGAGTACCTCCACGCTGTTCTGGTAGGAGCGGCTGGCGGAAATCATGTTGGCCATCTCCTCCACCGGGTTGACGTTGGAGCGATAGACATAGCCATTGGCATCGGCCAGGGGGTGATCCGGCTGGTATTCCCGTTGCGGTTCGGCCTGGCTCTCCACGATGGCCTTCACCTGCACCCCCACCGAGGCCGGTCCCCCATTCACCGCGGATAGCACCGAGGCGAACACCGGCTGGCGCGCGCGATAGGCCCCTTCCGGGGTGGTGCTCACCGCGTTGGCGTTGGCCAGGTTGCTGGAAACGGTGTTGAGACGCACCGACTCGGCGCTCATGGCCGATCCTGCAATGCGGAAGACGTTGTAGAGTCCCATGGCTTATTCTCCTTTCAGGGCCAATAGCAGGCCGCGGAACTTGCGGTCGAGAAAGGTGAGGCTGGCGTTGTAACGCAGGGCGTTCTCCGCGAAGGCGGTCTTCTCGAGATCGGGATCCACCGTATTGCCATCCAGCGAAGGCTGGTTGGGCACCCGGTATTGCAGCTCCACGCCGGGGATGCCGGAATCGTTCTCCAGGGAGAGATGGCGCTGGTTGGTACGCTCCAGCGGTACCTGGTCATCGCGGGCGGCGCCGAGCACCTGCCGGAAATCCAGATCCCGGGCCTTGTAACCCGGGGTGTCGGCATTGGCGATGTTGGAAGCGAGCAGTTCATTGCGCCTGGCTCGCAACAGCAGTGCTTGGGCGTGAATCCCCAGCGCTGAATCGAAACTGATCGGCATGTGCTGCTCCAACTTAAATTTCTTCCGAGGAAAATCGAGCAAATTACATGCCATGACCAATGGCTGGACGAATAATCAATGGGTTACGGGGACGATACCCATTACTGCGTAGGATCGCCGGCAACGCATTGCCGCCGGACGGAACTCCTGCCGACGGCTTTCCGACACGGGTCCGTTCGCCAGGCGCCGGAATTCCGCCTCTGGCGTTACCCGCTCAAGGGGAATGCAGCAGATTTGAGGCACGGGTTATCCATATAAAACAAGGGCTCTCCATTGCCCGCGGTCCTCCCCGAAAAACAGGCACGCCATTTGCAGGAAGATCCGGCATGAACCGCAGCATCCCCTGCAGGAGAGCCCGAGTCATGATCAAATGGGTCTGCGCATTGGCACTGGCACTGCTGGCCCCGGCTTGCTGGAGCGGCGCCTTGCAAAGCCACGAGTCCATCCGCGAAGCGGCGGCGCGTTACGCCCGGCAACTGGCCGAGGCGGAACATGGCCCGGACGTGGAGGTGAAGCCGGGCCGGCTGGACCATCGGCTGCGGCTGGCCCGTTGCGACCAACCGCTGGAGACCTTCACCCCACCGGGCCGGCGGGCACTGGGCAACACCACGGTGGGCGTGCGCTGCAATGGCAGCAACCCCTGGACGCTCTACGTGCCGGTGACCATCGATGTCTACACCGAGGTGGTGGTGGCCGCCGTCTCCCTTCCCCGTGGCGAGATCATCGACCGCAGCAAGGTGAAGGTGACTCGCTACAATCTGGCACGGCTGCCACAGGGCTATTTCCGTGATCTGTCCCAGGTGGAGGGAATGACGACCCGCCGCAATGTTTCCGCCGGGCAGCCCCTGATCCCCTCCATGTTGCGCGCTCAGCGCGTCATCGAGCGGGGTCAGCGGGTGACCATGCTGGCCGGCATTCCGGGACTGGAGGTGCGGATGCCGGGCGAGGCGCTTTCCAATGGGGCCCGCGGAGAACGCATCCGGGTGCGCAACCTCTCTTCCCGCCGGGTGGTGGAAGGAGTGGTGGTGGAAGCGGGCGTGGTGCGTGTGGACCGTTAGGGAGCCTCTGAATAAGAGCCTGTTCATGACTTTTTGGCGCTTTCTGATGGAACATGCGGATTAAGTGAACCTGGTCACAAAAATGTTTAAGTTTCTTCGGCCGCTGCCGCCATTGATGGTTGGCAGATCCGGAATCACTTATTGGGAGAAGGAAAATGCCTATTGATATCAACGGCTTGTCGAACAGCCCCGCGCAGGTGAGCGGCGACCGGAACAGTCTGCCCACCAGCGAACGGGAGCCGGTGGGCCGCAACGTGGAGAATGGAAAATCCTCGGTGGAGGACACGGTGAGCTTTTCCGAGACCGCGGTCCGCATGGGCCGCCTGGGCGTGGCCATGGACGACACCCCGGTGGTGGACAGCCAACGGGTGGAACAGGCGCGGGAGGCGATTCGCAATGGCAGCTACCAGGTGAACCCGGAGCGCGTCGCCGAGAAACTGATGGCCTTCGACGAGCGCCTCGCCGGCGGCAAGTGATGCATCAGCGCCCCCCACAGGTTTCCCGCCCCCAGCTCTCCTGGCTGCTGGAGCAGGAGATCACGGAGATGGAAGCGCTCGCCAGGCTGCTGCAACGGGAATCCGGCCTGCTCCTCAGCCACGACCCGTTGGCGCTGGAACAGCTGCTGGAGGCCAAGTCTCTGAAGGTGTCCACCCTGGCCGATCTGGATCAGCGCAGGGAGCTCTTCTTTCGTCAGCTGGAGCTGGGACAAGACCGGCAAGCCGTTGCCGCCGCGCTCGACGAACGTTTTCCTCCCTCCGGCCTGGGCGCACTCTGGCTCCGTCTCACCGAGCTGGCGCAAGAGTGCCGTCGGCTGAACCATCTCAATGCCGCTACCGTGGAGCTGGGCCAACACCACCTGTTGCAGGCATTGCACATCCTGCGCGGAGAAGGCCCGGAAGCCGAACTCTACGGCGCGGATGGCGAAAAGACCCTGGAGAGCAAGCCCCGCCTGCTGGGCCAGGCCTGACCTCCTCCCCCCGGACGACGGTTTCACGACACTTTCTCCGTCGCCAACCATTCCCACTCCGTCAAGTTTCCGTTGCACGCCCCTATCGCCCCCCTGCCTCGGAATGCCATCATCCCACCTGGGCCGATCCTTCGCGCCAATCCGAACGCCCCATACTTTTTAACGAACATTCATGAACTTATAGGCCATTTACTTTCCAAAACCTGACTTTTTCCGCACAACCGACCGCCTTTCCGACAACTTTTTCCTGCCGGAAGCACCCTCGAACCAGTCCTTGGCACGATATTCGCTTATCTCCTGTCAGAAATCCCAGCGAGGACAGACAAGTGGAAGGACGACTGGAATCCCTCTTCGACAAACGGAAGCACCCGGCTCCTCTCTCCAGCGGCTCGGAACACCAGGAGGAGTCGTTACTGGTGAGCCACCAGCTCCTGTTCGAGCTGCAGAGCAGTCTGGACTTGGAGGTGCTGCTGGACATCTTCTTCCGCCATCTGCGGCAACAGCTGCCCTGCCAGCAGCTGGTGTACGAACACGGATCCCTGGGGCTCTCCCTAATGCTGGGAGAAGGCGGCGCCCATAGTGCCGAATACGCTCTGAAAGTGGCTGGGGAGCAGTTGGGCCATATCCGTTTCCGCCGTCGCCGTCCTTTCGGCGAGGAGGAGCTGGAACGGATCGAGCGGCTGCTCGGCGCCTTGGTACTGCCGGTGCGCAACGCGCTCCGCTATCAACAGGCGCTGCAGGCGGCCTATGTGGATCCGCTCACCGGCATCAAGAACCGTCGTTCCTACCAGGACAATCTCGTGCGGGAGATGAGCCGCGCACGACGTGAGAACCAACCCCTGGGGCTGATGGTGGTGGACATCGATCACTTCAAACGTATCAACGATGAGATCGGCCACCTGGCGGGAGATCAGGTGCTGACTTCGGTTGCACAGGCCTTGAAGCAAAGCGTGCGCAGCTCCGACATGGTGTTCCGTTACGCCGGCGACGAGTTCGTGCTGCTGCTGCCCAACATCCAGCGCCACTGCCTCCGCATCCTCAAGGCCCGCCTGGAAGAGGCGGTGGCGCGTCTGGAGTGCCGTCATGGCGACAAGGAGATTCCCGTGTCGGTGAGCATCGGCGCCGCCATCCTGGAAGCCGACATGGATGGCCAGGCGTTGTTCGAGGCCGCCGACCTGGACATGCTGCGCAACAAAGAGATCCGGCACGCCGGCTCCGACGATCGACAGCGCAGTACCGGTTGACCCGGCCGGGCCAGAGGTGAAAACCGGAGCTGGCGCACAAACGGGACAGGAGGAATGGGGTGAGATTCAAGTTGCGGACGCCACTGCCGACAGAGAACCACAGCAACCCTCCATTTCAACGCAACCGGATGGCGCCCGAGGCACAGAACAATGAAAACCCAGGAACGACCGGAAACCATCGAAAACGCCGGCACGGAAGAGGGAAACGTCCGCTATTTTCGTGACATTCTGCTTCGGCTCTCGTTTGCCGCCCATGGATGGGATCCTCGACTGGACGGAGTGCTCGAACGCCTGCAAGACGAGCTGCGCACCCACACCGCACTGCCCGATCTGAAAGAGTATTCCGAGACCCTTTATCGCGCCCTGATGCGGGCCGAGGAACAGCGTCCTGCCCGAGAGCCGGGCCAGATCGTGGCCCGGGCCTTCGCCGATCTGAAACTGCCGGAATCCCTCCAGGAACAGTGGCGCGAGCTGCTGGAGGAAGCGCGCCACGCCCGTGACGAAGTACAGGCGCTGGAGGTGCTGGAGCGTTGCGCGGTGATACTGGAACAGGCGCTGAAGGAAAGCACCCCCGCGAGCGGCCGCAAGAGCGGTTTCATCTCCTCCCTGTTCGGGGGTGGCGGCAAGGACAAGAGCGATCCGGAGCGTTTTCTCAAGGCGGTGCAGCACCGTTTGCTGGAACTGCTCGGCAGCCTCTGCCCGCCACCGGAACTGGAAGATCAGATCAAGGAGCTGAAGGAATCCATCGCCCGCCACCTGGAAGAGGAAGACATCCCGCAAGTCCTCGAGCGGATCAACCTGCTGATCCAGGACATGCGCGGACGGCTGGAGCGGGAGCGGCTGGAGCTGGAGAAGTTTCTCGGCCAGCTTACAGAACGGCTCACCCACATCGGAGGCGCGCTGGAGGCATCGGACGACAGCACCCGCAAGGTGTTCGAGAACCGCCAGAAGCTGGATCAGGAGATCGAGAGCCAGACCCGGGACATGGAGAGCCGCGCTCTCAACGCCACCGATCTGAGCGCGCTCAAGGCACTGGTGCAGGAAAGGGTGGACAGCATCCGCCAGCGCATGGAGGAGCACCGCAGCGAGGAGCAGAAGCTCATCGCGGAGCAGGAGCAGCAGATGAAGGAGCTCAAGGAGCGGCTGAAGGAGATGGAGGAGGAGACCGAACAGCTGCGGACCCAGGTGCGAGAAGAACGCCATCAGGCCTTCACTGACGCCCTCACCGGCCTACCCAACCGCTTCGCCTACGAGGAGCGGCTGGAACAGGAGTACGAGCGCTGGAAACGTTACCAGTCCCCGCTCTCCCTCATCGTCATCGACGTGGACCATTTCAAGCGCATCAACGACACCTACGGCCACCAGGCCGGTGACAAGGCGTTGCGCATCATCGCGCGGGAGCTCTCCGTGTCCACCCGCAAGACCGATTTCATCGGCCGCTATGGCGGCGAGGAGATCGTCATATTGATGCCCGAGACCTCCGCGGACGCGGCCCTGGCCGCGGCAGAGAAGCTGCGCAAGAAGATCGAGGAGTGCGGTTTCCACTTCCGTGAGAAAAAGGTGACCATCACCGTCTCCTGCGGCATCAGTGAGTACCGCCAGGGAGACACCCCCGAGAGCGCCTTCGAGCGCGCCGATCAGGCGCTCTACGAAGCCAAGCGAAGCGGCCGCAACCGTTGCGTAGTGAACTGACCGTCCGTGGTGACGGCATTCAACCCCCACCCGCCGGACAGGCCATCTAAAGATCCTTTGCGGATGGTCGATAGGAATGGAGGAACCGGCCCTTCACCGGCCCCATCCACAGTGCTACGGGAAGAGAGAGGCACCCCATGGATCTAGCCACGCTCATCGGTTTCATCGGCGCCATGGCGGCGATCGTGGTCTCCATCATGCTCGGTGGTGACTTCGGCATGTTCATCAACGTACCGGGACTGATGATCGTGGTAGGAGGGACACTCATGGTCACCTTGATGAAGTTTCCCCTCTCCTACACCCTGGGCGCCTTCGGTGTGGCCATGAAGGCCTTCATCCACAAGGCGCAGAAACCGGAGGAGATCATCGAGCAGAGCGTGGAGCTGGCCAACATCGCGCGCAAGGAAGGCCTGCTGGGACTGGAGCAGGTGGAGGTGGAGAACCCCTTCCTGAAAAAGGGCATAGAGCTTCTGGTGGACGGGCACGATGCCGAGTTCGTCCGCAAGATGCTCTCCAAGGACATCAACCTCACCATCGAACGCAACGAGGATGGCGTGGCCATCTTCAAATCCATCGGGGATGCCGCTCCCGCCATGGGGATGATCGGCACGCTCATCGGCCTGGTGCAGATGATGTCCAACATGGACGACCCCAAGGCGCTGGGCCCGGCCATGGCGGTGGCGCTGCTCACCACCTTCTATGGCGCGGTGATCGCCAACGCCTTCGCCCTGCCCATCGCCGACAAGCTCAACATCCGCAGCAAGGAGGAGAGGATCAACAAGTCCATGATCCTGGAGAGCGTCTCCGCCATTCAGGAGGGAATGAACCCCCGCGTCATCGAAGGCATGCTACGCACCTACCTGCCGGAGGGAGAGAAGGCGGAGAAGGCCGCCTGACCCAACTGCCGCCGCATCGAGATCATGAGCGAAGAATGCCAACCACAGAAGTGCCCCGAAGGCATCCCCATGTGGGTGATGACCTTCGCCGACCTGATGTCGCTGCTGCTCGCCTTCTTCGTGCTGCTCTTCTCCTTCTCGGAGATGGACGCCCAGAAGTACAAGCAGGTGGCCGGCTCCATGAAGGAGGCCTTCGGCGTGCAGCGTCAGGTGAAGGTGAAGGATCCGCCCAAGGGGGTCAACGTCATCGCCCGGGAGTTCACTCCCGGACGCACCGAGCCGACGCCGCTCAACCAGGTGAAGCAATCCACCATCGACGACTTCCACCCCTACCCGGTGCTGGGCGAGCGGTACACGGAGATCCCCGACGCGGAAAAGGAAGAGATCGAGAAGGAGGCGGAAAAGATCAAGCTGGCCCTGGAGGAGGAGATCCGGGAGGGGCTCATCGAAGTGGAGACCCACGGCCGCAAGATCATCATTCGCATCCGGGAAAAAGGCTCTTTCCCATCGGGCAGCGCCCAGCTCATCCACCCCTTCCGCAAGGTGATCGACAAGATGGTGAAGGCGTTGGAACACACCCATGGAGACATCGTGGTGGCGGGGCACACCGACAACAGGCCCATCCACACTGCCCGCTTCCGCTCCAACTGGGAGCTTTCGGCCTCGCGTGCGGTGACCGTCATCGAAGAGCTCACCCGAAGCGGCCACATCGATCCCAACCGCTTCCAGATTGCGGCCTTTGGCGACACTCAGCCCATTGCCACCAATGACACCCCGGAGGGCCGGGCCCAGAACCGTCGGGTGGAGGTGACCCTGGTCTATGGCAAGGACATCCCCAAAAAGCTCGATGCCCTGAAGCTGTTGGAAAAGGCGGAACAGAACCGGGAGGCCGGCGCCGGGGTGACAGCCGCAGAGCAGCCCGACGACATCACACCCAGCGTGAAGGAGCCCAACCAATGACCCGGCGGAGCCCGTTCACGGACATTCCCTGCGAGTCGCTCCAGGAGCGCCGCAGCTTCTTTCGTGTCAGCGACCAAGTGGTGCTCACTTACGCCCTGGTGGACAAGGAGGAGTACCAGGCGCTGCCCGACAAACGCTCCAACAGTACCACCAACGGCTTCAACCTGAAGGCCAAGTTCATGGCGCTGGACCGTGCCATGCGGCCTTTGTTCCGCCGCCTGGAAGAACGCTCCGAAGAGCTGGCTGGTTGCTTGGAGGCAATGAACGAAAAGCTGGAGATGCTGGCCGAGGTGGTACTGCGTCACGAAGTGGACCTGGACAACCTGCCTTCACGGGAGGTGAATCTAAGCGCCGGCGGCCTCTCCTTCGAAGTACAGAGACCCATCGAACCAGGCCAGATCCTGCGACTTCGGCTGTTGCTGGAGCCCTCCGACATCGGTATCGAGGCTTTCGCCCGGGTGGTCTACTGCCGGCCGCTCCAATCCACCGCAGAGCGGGGCTTCGGCTACCGCGTGGGAGTGGAGTTCAAGCACTTGCGGGAGGAGGATGCCGACCTCATCATCCGTCATGTACTCTGCAAGGAGGCCGACCAGCGCCGACAGGAAGGCGGCAAGCAGGACTGATCAGCGGCTGAGCCCATATTTGCGCATCTTCTCCGCCAATGTGGTGCGCCGCAGCCCCAGCAGCTTGGCGGCATGGGCCACCACCCCGCCCGACTCTTCCAGCGCCTGGCGGATCAGGGTCTTCTCCATCTCCGAGATGTAGGACTTCAGGTCCAATCCGCCCGGAGGAATCTGAGGCACGGCGGTTCCGGTGACCGCAGGGGCCATGCTCCCATCCGGCTCGGCCAGCAGTTCCTCGGTCACCTGTGGTGGTGGTGTCTCGAAGGCGGCCCCCATGCGGTACTTCTCGGGCAGATCCTGCACCTGCACCAGGCCATGGGGATACTGGATCGCCAACCGCTCCATGAGATTGGCCAGTTCGCGCACGTTCCCCGGCCAGGAGTAGCGGGAAAGGGCGCTCACCGCTTCGGGCGAGAGCTGTACCGAGCACTGTTTCTCGTGCTCCAGGCGTTCATTGAGCTGGGCGATGAGCAGGGGCAGGTCCTCGATGCGTTCGCGCAGCGGCGGAAGATAGATGGGAAAGACCTCCAACCGGTAGAATAGGTCCTCGCGGAACTTGCCCTCCCGTACCATCTCCTCCAGATTGCGGTTGGTGGCAGCCACGATGCGCACGTCGGCGTGATAGGTGCGGTTGCCTCCCACCCGTTCATAGGTGCGCTCTTCCAGCACCCGGAGCAGCTTCACCTGCATCTCCATGGGCATCTCGCCGATCTCGTCCAGAAACAGGGTGCCGCCGGAGGCCAGGGCGAAACGCCCCTCGCGGGCGGTGAGCGCGCCGGTGAAGGCCCCTTTCTCGTGGCCGAACAGTTCCGACTCCAGCAGGTCCCGGGGAATGGCACCACAGTTCACCGGCACGAATGGCTTGTCCCGCCGCTTGGAGTAGTAATGGATGTTGCGCGCCACCACCTCCTTGCCGGTGCCGGACTCTCCCAATATGAGCACGTTGGCATCGGTGGGGCCCGCCTGCTGGATCTCGCTACGGATACGCTGAATCGCCTCGCTGCCCCCGATCAGGCTGCGGAACAGATGGCTGGGACGGCTGCGACCATCACCAGCGGTGGCGGGTCGCCTGGCACCGCCCCGGACCTGCTCCAGCGCCTGGGAGAGCTGCCCCTGGTTCAACGGCAATTGCACCAATGGCCATTCCCGAGGAAAGCTGAGCACCACCGGTGGTTGTTCCTCCGAAGGAGTGCGGAACAGCACGATGGGCAGCAGTCCGGGAGCCCGGTTCCGAATCAGCTCCACCAGCTCCTGTTGCCGATCTTCGGCCTGATCGCCCGGCACGATCACCGTGAGCAGATCCCGAGGCGCCGACGCCAGCACCTCCTGCAGCTCCTCCACGGTGTTGGCCACCGACACCGGATGCCCGAGAAACTCCAGGACGGCCCGCAGGCCCCCGTCCCGGGTCACGCCTGATTCATAGACCAGTACCGGCTCCGCCACGGCAAGTTTTCTCCTTCGACATCAGGAAACTGTCGTTCCCAGTTCAACCCGTTTCCGAAACATGAAGCGCAGATTAACATTTTTTGCGCCCGCCCGGCAGGGCGAAAAGAGACAACCTGGACCTCCGAGTCACCGCCGGATGGAGAAAACGAAAAGGCGGATGGATTCGGGAAAGTTGTTCAGGAAACAACGCCCCTGGGCAGACTGTTGATATTGGGTGTGGGAGTGGTATCCTCGAACAAACAAAGTCCAGATCCGGGGGGAGTTGTGGACACGGAAAGCCTTCTCGAGCCAGTCTCGGAAGGGACGCCTTGCGGGGAGGATCTCGAGTACGATTCGCGCTTCATCAAGCTGGAAGAGGCAGCGCGGGGGAAGCCGGAACGCCAGATCGGCGATGTGGTCGAGCCGGCTGAGCCGCCGGAATGGAAGGAGGTGGCTTCGCTTGCGGCCGAAGTACTCCAAGCAAGCAAGGACCTGCGCGCAGCCACACATTATGCCAATGCCCGCGCCCACCTCGATGGCCTGGCCGGGATCGCCGCCGGGCTTGGCCTGATCCGGTCCCTGCTCCAACGTTATTGGGACTGCCTGCACCCGCAACTCGATCCCGACGACGATTTCGATCCCACCATCCGTTTCAATGCCCTTGCCGTGCTGGGCACCTCGGCGGGCTTGCTCACTCCCCTCCTAGATGCTCCCTTGGTCTGCGCCCGTGGCATCGGCTGCTTCAGTCTGCGCGATCACGAGATCGCCACCGGCAAGCGGCAGGCGCCGGAGGGCATGGCCGAACCCCCCACCGAGTCCCTGATCGAGGCCGCCTTCCTGCAGGCCACGCCAGAATCCCTCGAGGAGACGGCACAGGCGACCAGGTCCGCCCGTGAAGCCCTCTCGGACATCCAGCAGCTGTTGCAGGAAAAGGCACCTCATCCCGACGCGCTTCCCGACTTCGACCGTCTCGTAAAGGCGCTTCACGAAGCGGACCGCCTGCTACAGGAAATGCTCACCCGGCGCCGCGGGGACACACCTATCGAAGCGACCGAGGGGGCGTTGCCGGAATCTGCATCCGATACCACAGTGCCCGAGGCCCAGGCTGCTATCTCCGCCGTTGCGGCACCCCAGGGCATCCGCAATCGTGATGACGTCGTTCGGATGTTGGACGCCATATGCGAATTCTATGAACGTAACGAACCCGCCAGCCCGGTGCCACTACTGATGCGGCGTGCCCGCCGGCTGGTCCACATGGATTTCCTGGCCATCATCCGCGACCTGGTGCCGGACGCCGCCCGCCAAGTGGAGGAATTGATGGGTACGGAGGAAGAGGAGGATTGACACCACCAGTCTATGGCCACAACAGAGGGCTTTTTATGTCTCGTTAGAGAGAGGCAGCATTCGGAGGAAACATCATGGCAGAACCCAGTAGTCAGAAATTCATTGCCCGTAACCGGGCGCCCCGGGTACAGATCGAATATGACGTGGAACTCTATGGCGCGGAAAAGAAGATCCAGCTTCCATTCGTCATGGGAGTTCTCGCCGATCTTTCGGGCAACCCCGAGGAACCGCTGCCATCGGTCAATGACCGGAAGTTTCTCGAAATCGACGTCGACAATTTCGACGAGCGACTCAGAGCGGCCAAGCCACGCGTCAGCTTCCGGGTGCCGAACACCTTGACTGGAGAAGGGGAACTGAGTGTCGACATCACATTCGAGAGTCTCGACGACTTCTCGCCTGCAGCAGTGGCGCGCAAGGTCGATGCACTGAACCAGCTTCTCGAAGCCCGGACTCAACTGGCCAATCTCCTGACCTACATGGACGGGAAATCACAGGCGGAAGAGCTGATCGCCAAAGTGCTCAACGACCCCGCACTGTTGAAATCTCTGGCCGCCGCGCCCAAGCCACAGGACGACAAGGGCGAAGACAAGAAATCGAACTGAGGAGGATCGCACCATGGCGGAAACCGATACCGGTATCAGCCCGGAAGCCGGCCAGGAAGCCACGGCACTGGCCGAAAACGAGTTTGCCAAACTACTCGAGAAAGAGTTCAAGCCCAAGTCCGAGCGGGCGAAGGAGGTCATCGAGAGCGCAGTTCACACACTGGCGGAACAGGCGCTTGCACAAACCGGCCTCATTTCGGAGGATGCTGTCCGATCCATCGAAGCCATCATCGCCGAAATCGACCGCAAACTTTCGGAACAGTTGAATCACATCCTGCATCACCAGGATTTCCAGAGGCTCGAGAGTACCTGGCGCGGTTTGCACTATCTGGTTTCCAACACGGAAACCGACGAGATGCTCAAGATCCGTGTCTTCAACATCTCGAAGAAAGATCTGCACAAAACGCTCAAGAAGTTCAAGGGCGCTAACTGGGACCAGAGTCCCGTTTTCAAACGCATCTACGAGGAAGAGTACGGCCAGTTCGGTGGCGAGCCGTACGGCTGTCTGGTGGGGGACTACTATTTCGACCACAGCCCGCAGGACGTCGAGCTGCTGCGCGAAATGGCCAGGATATCGGCGGCCGCCCATTGCCCTTTCATCTCCGGCGCCGCGCCTTCGTTGCTGAACATGGAGAGCTGGCAGGAGCTCAGCCAGCCGCGCGACCTGGCCAAGATCTTCCAGACCCCGGAATACGCCGCCTGGAACTCGCTGCGTGAATCCGAGGATGCCCGCTATATCGGCCTGACCATGCCCCGCTTTCTCGGCCGGCTTCCCTACGGCAGAGAGACCGAGCAAGTGGAGGAATTCGATTTCGAGGAGGAGACGGAAGGCGACCACAATCGCTTCCTGTGGGTCAATTCCGCCTACGCCATGGGCACCAACATCACCCGGGCCTTCAAGCTCTATGGCTGGTGCAGCCGCATCCGCGGCGTGGAATCGGGCGGCGCCGTCACCAATCTGCCGACCTACACCTTCCCCACCGACGATGGCGGCGTGGACATGAAGTGTCCCACCGAAATCGCCATCAGCGACCGGCGGGAGGCCGAGCTCGCGCGTCTGGGGCTGATGCCGCTGATCCACAAGAAGAACACCGATTTCGCCGCCTTCATCGGCGCCCAGTCGCTGCACAAGCCCGCCGAATACGACGATCCGGACGCCACGGCCAATGCGCGCCTGGCGGCCAGGCTGCCCTACATCTTCGCGGTATCGCGCTTTGCGCATTACCTCAAGGCCATCGTCCGTGACAAGATCGGTTCCTTCAAGGAAAAGGAGGACATGGAGAAGTGGCTGAACAACTGGATCATGAACTACGTGGAGCCGGATCCCGCGAACGCCAGCGAGGAGGCCAAGGCCCGGCGTCCGCTCGCCGCCGCCGAGGTGCGGATCGAGGAGAACGAGGACGATCCCGGTTACTACCGGGCATTCTTCTACCTTCGTCCGCACTACCAGCTGGAAGGCCTGACGGTTTCGCTGCGACTGGTGTCCAAGCTGCCCTCCCAGAAGGCGGCCGATGCGGGATGACCTTCAGAAATGGGGTGATGACAAACTGACTTGACTGAGAATAGGGAGACGCACATGGCCATCGACATGTACATGAAGATCGAAGGGATCGACGGAGAATCGACCGACGACAAGCACAGAAAGTGGATCGAGCTACGCTCCTTCAGTTGGGGCGTGTCCCAGCCCGCTTCGATTGCAAGCAGCACCGGCGGACGCACAGCCGGTCGCGCGGACTTCCAGGACTTCACCGTGACCAAGCTGGTCGACATGGCCAGTCCCAACATCTATCTCTTCTGCGCCAATGGAAAGCATATCCCCAAGGTGACGGTGGAGTTCTGCCTGGCCACCGGCGAAAAGCATCCCTTCATGAAATACGTCATGGAGGATGTGATCATCTCCGCCGCCGCCCCCGGCGCTGATTCCATGAGCGATGAACTCCGCCCCCTGGAGACCGTGGCCTTGAACTACGGCAAGATCGAGTGGGAGTACACGCCCATCGATCACGCCGGCAAGAAGGGCGCCACGGTCAAGCAGGGCTGGGATCTCGAAGCCAACAAGCAGAAATAGTCCATGGAGCCCGAAGAAGCCCTGCGCCAGGGCGACCTTCAGGCCGCCCTGGCCGGTCTCGAGGATCGGGTCCGCAAGGACCCCACCGAGGCCCGGCATCGCATCTTCCTGTTCCAGCTCCTGGCCGTGCTCGGGGAATGGGAACGGTCACTGAAGCAGCTCAGGGCGCTCGCTGATCTAGACGCCAGCCACATGCCGCTGGCCTGGACCTACCGCGCCGCCATCCAGGGGGAGGTCTTTCGTGAAAAGATCTTCCGGGGCGAAGCCTCACCCCCCCTGTTCGGGGACCCGTCCGCCTGGACCGCGTTATTGCTCGAGGCGCTCCGGCTCACCGTCACAGGCGAAGAGGACAAGGGCGAGGCATTACGCCTGGAAGCTTTCGAATCCGCACCGGCCGTGCCCGGACGTATCGGGGGAGAGCCCTTCGAGTGGATCGCCGATGCCGATACCCGTTTCGGCCCCATGGTGGAGCTGGTGGTGGAAGGGCGCTACGGCTGGGCACCCTTCGACACCATCCGCTGGATCGAGATCGATCCACCCGAAGACCTCCGAGATCTGATCTGGGCGCCGGCGCGTCTGCAATGGCGCAACGGTGGCGAAGCCGACGCGCTCGTCCCGGTGCGCTATCCGGGCACGGCCGGCGTGGAAGAGGCGATGCTGCGGCTCTCCCGTCGCACCGAGTGGCGCGACTGCGGTTCGAACTGCCAGGCCGGCCTGGGGCAACGCATGTGGGCGACAGACCGAGCCGAGCATGCCCTGCTCGAGACAGGTCGCATCGAACTGGATCTGCCGCCGGAAGAAACGCACACGGATCATCGGGACGGATGATGGCCGGCAAGTCCAACGCCGAATTCTTTCCTTCCCTGCTCGATCGCGTCACGGATCGCGGACGGGAGGAAGATACGATCCGGCGACTGGAAAAGGAGCTGGCGGACATCGAGCATTGCCTGGCCCATGCCGAACAGGAGGGCGTGACCCGAATCGAGCGCCATCGATTGCAGAACCGGCGGCGCGAGCTGCTGGCGCGACTCGACGTGCTGCACGGCCTCACCCGCACCTGGGAAGACATCCGGGAATGCGTGCGCCGGGACATGGACTGGCTGTTCAACGCCCATGCCTATTCGCCCCCGGAACGGCTCGAAGGCCGTCCCGAGGTGCGCCGTTCGGTACTCAATTACGGTCTGCCCGACCTGTCCGGCAAGACCGCCACCAGCATCGATGCCCAAATCCTGGAACACCAACTGGAGGAAGTGATCGCCGCCTTCGAGCCCCGCATCCTGCGCCGAACATTGCGCGTTCAGCTGGATCTCGAAGCCTCGGATCTCGACCACAACAGTCTCACGCTGGAGATCCGGGGCGAGCTCTGGGCACAACCGACGCCCTATCACCTTCGGCTGAGATCGCGGCTGGACCTGGATGAGGACGTGGCCAGCGTGATCGAGTTCCAGGCCTGAACCAATGGACCCGCGTTTTCTCGACTACTACGAACGGGAACTGCAATTCATCCGGGAGATGGGCAGGGAGTTCGCCCAGGCCTATCCCGCCATCGGCGCCCGCCTCGATCTCGACGGCCTGGAGTGCGCCGATCCTTATGTGGAGCGTCTGCTCGAGGGTTTCGCTTTCCTGACCTCGCGCGTGCAGTTCAAGATGGACGCCGAGTTTCCGGACTTCGTGCGCCATCTGCTTGAAGTGGCCTATCCCCACTTCCTGGCACCCGTTCCCTCGATGGCCGTCCTGGGCCTGGAACCCGACCTGGACAACATTCCGCCTCAGGGATATCGGCTGCCGGGTGACAGCCGTTTCCGGGCACTTGCCGACGACCGCTACCAGACGCGTGTCGAGATGCGCACCCGCAGGGAGACCCGGCTGTGGCCGTTGCGACTCGGCGAGGCGCGTTACCTTCCACCTGGTGCTTTTCAGGCTGGCCCTCAAGGTACCCGATCCGTTCTGGAGATCGAGCTCTTCACCGTGGCCGACCTTCCGGTGTCCCGGCTCGAGGGCCTGGACACGCTGGAAATCCATATCACCGGATCCGGTCCCCTGCCCTGGCGCCTTTACGAGCTGCTCACCGAGCATTGCCTCGGCATCGAGGTTCGCACAGGAGAAGATCATCCTGGGCATATCGATGCGCCTGAACCGGTCGGCCTCGACGCCGAGGAATCCATGCTGCCCCTGGATTCGCGCGTCTTCACGGGTTACCGGCTTTTCCAGGAGTATTTCGCCCTGCCGGAGCGCTATCGCGCGTTTCGCGTGCGCGGCCTGGAGCCCATGCTGCGCGGTGGCAAGGGACCGGGGTTCACGCTCGCGTTCCATTTCGATGCCGAGGACGACAGCATCGATCTGCCCACGCTGGTAGAGAATTTCCATCTGCACGCGGTCCCTGTCATCAATCTGTTTCCACGCCGCTGCGATCGCATCTTTCTCTCCAGCGACCGAACCGAATATCTCATACAGGTGGACCGAAGCCGGCCACATGCCTACGAGATCCACTCCGTGGAGCGCGTGGAAGGCTTTGCAGAAGGGGCCGAACCGGTTCGCGAGTTCGCGCCACTCTATGGTTTCGATCGCTACGGCAACGAGGCAGAGGCCTTCTACAGCCTTCAGCGTCGTCATGTCGGCATACGGGAAAGCAACCGCCGCTATGTCCCTACCGAGACCTACATCTCGCTGGTGGATCAACAAAACGCCCCCTGGCACCCCGATCTGCGCCAGATCGGGGTCACGGCCCTCTGCACCAATCGTGATCTGTGCCAGCGCCTGAGGCTTTCGGGAGACGGGAGCGATTTCATGCTCGACGCCGGCGGTCCCATTCTAGGCGTGCAGCTGCTGGCTGGCCCCTCCGTATCCCGAAGCGTGTTTCCGGATGGAGAATGGGGCTGGCGGCTGGTGGGGCACCTGGCCATCAACCAGATGCCGCTGGCCGATCGGGACGCCTTGTGTGCCCTGCTGTCGCTTTATGCGCCTTCGGACGATCCCTCGTTACAGAAGCAGATCCAGGGCCTGGTGGGCCTGGAAGCAAGGGACGCGGTGCGACGCCTCCCCGGCAAGGGGCCACCGGTGTATGTCCGGGGTACGGCACTGCGCCTGGACTTCGACGGCCGCCAATTCAGGGGCGGCAGTCCGGGACTGTTGAGCCGATTGATCGAGCGCTTTTTGCAGGGCTACGCCCCCATCAACAGTTTCGTGGATGTAAGCTATCAAAGGGTCTAACCATGTCCGGGGCATCGGTGACGCGCAAGTGGTTGGAAAGACTACAGGCACACCCGGCCCGATATGAGCTCTTCACCGCCCTGCGGCTGATCGAAGCGACTCATGCCGACCTGCCCCGAATCGGCACCAGCCGGACACCCGTCGAGGATCCCGTGCGCCTCGGTCAGGACCCCTACCTGGAGTTCGAGGCGGCCACCCTGCAGCGGGTGGTGTCCGAAAAAGGGCGCTTGCGTATCCAGAACCACGCCTTCGGCCTGTTTGGCCCGCACGGCCCCCTGCCCCTGCATCTCACCGAGTATGCCGCCGAGCGTATTCGTCATGCCCACGACCCGGGATTCGCGGCTTTCTGCGACCTCTTCCATCACCGGCTGATCGCCCTCTTCTACCGGGCCTGGGCCAACAAGGAGCCAACGGTACATGCCGACCGTCCCGATGAGGACAGGTTCGCGGAATACCTCGATTCCATCGCGGGCTATTTCGATGCCGCGCTGCGCCGTTCCGATACCATGCCGGCACGCCTCCGCCGTCACTTCGCAGCCCGCTTCACCTGCCGCAATCGGAATGCCGAAGGGTTGGCCGGACTACTTCGTCTCCGTTTCCGGCTGCCGGTGAGCATAGAGGAGTTCGTGGGCGAATGGCTCACCGTTCCTGAGGGTGAGCGGTGTCGCCTCGGAGGCTCGCGCCTCGGGGGATGCATGCTTGGCCGACGGACCTGGCAACGTGCCAGCCGCTTCCGCATCCGGCTAGGACCCATGACGGCAGAACAGTACCAGCGATTCCTTCCCGGTGCCAAGGAGGAGCGACTGTCGACGATCGGACACATCATCCATCATTGGGTGGGCAACACCCTGGCCTGGGACCTCAATCTCGTTCACCACCACGCCTCGCTCCCCAAGCCGGTCCTGGGCGAACCGTTACGGCTGGGCTGGAATCTATGGTTGGGCAGCGGGAACGAGCGGAACCGGGACGATCTGCATTTCGACGGCAAGCGCCTCGAACGGCGACTACAGTCCATGAGGCACTGACAAGGGAGACGATTCATGGCGGAAATCAGCAGAGTAGCACTCTTCGGCAAACTCGATCCTCTGGCCTACAAGGCGATCGAGAGCGCCACCACCTTCTGCAAGATGCGGGGCAATCCCTATGTAGAGCCCGTCCACTGGATTCACCAGATCCTCCAGCAGCCCGACTCCGACCTGCACCGCATCCTGCGCCATTTCGGGGTGGACGAGGCGCGCCTGGCCTCGGATCTCACCCAGGCCCTGGAGCGCCTGCCCACCGGCGCGACCTCGCTGAGCGATCTTTCCGTGCACATCGAGGAGATGATGCAGGAGGCCTGGCTCTATGCCAGTCTCCTGTTCTCCTCCGGGCAGGTGCGCACCGGCCATCTGCTGGTCGCCATGTTACGCACCTCCGGGTTGCGCAACCTGCTCTACGAGATGTCCGGCGAATTCCGCAAGGTCAAGCTCGAGACGCTGACCGACGAATTCGGCGACATCACGGCGGGTTCGCCCGAGGAAGGCCAGCGCGCCACCGACGGCTCCGATCTCGCCGCCCCGGAAGCAATGGAAGAAACCGCGGAATCGGGCGGCGCCCTGCCCGGTCGCCAGCAGGCGCTGGCAAAATTCTCCGTGGATCTCACCAAGAAGGCCCGCAACGGAGAGATCGACCCCGTGGTGGGCCGCGACGAGGAGATCCGCCAGATCATCGACATCCTCATGCGCCGCCGGCAGAACAACCCGCTGCTCACCGGCGAGGCCGGCGTCGGCAAGACCGCCGTGGTGGAAGGCTTCGCCCTGCGAATCGCGGCCGGCGACGTGCCGCCCGCCCTGCAAAACGTGAGCCTGCGTGCGCTCGACATCGGGCTGCTGCAGGCCGGAGCCAGCTACAAGGGCGAATTCGAAAAGCGGCTGCGGGCGGTCATCGACGAGGTGCAGTCCTCGGAGAAGCCGATCATCCTCTTCATCGACGAAGTCCACACCCTGATCGGCGCCGGCGGCGCGGCCGGCACGGGGGATGCGGCCAACCTGCTCAAGCCGGCACTGGCCCGCGGCACGCTGCGCACCATCGCCGCCACCACCTGGAGCGAATACAAGAAATACATCGAGAAGGATCCGGCACTCACCCGACGCTTCCAGGTCATCCAGGTGCAGGAGCCGGACGAGGAGAAGGCCGTGCTCATGCTGCGGGGTATCGCACCTGTACTGGAGAAACACCATGGCGTATGGGTCCTGGACCGGGCGCTGGAGGAATCCGTGGCCCTGTCACGGCGTTACATTCCGGCCCGGCAGCTGCCGGACAAGGCGGTGAGCGTGCTGGACACGGCCTGCGCGCGGGTCGCCGTCAGCCAGCATGCCATCCCGGCGCCGGTGGAGGACGCTCGGCGTCGCATCGAAGCGCTCGAGCGCGAACTCGAGATCCGCCGCAAGGAGGAAGCCGCCGGCTTCGGTGGCCAGGAACGCATCGAGGCCCTGGAGGCGGAACTGGAGCGCGAGCGCACCGGGCTCGAGGCGCTCGAGGCACGCTGGCAGCAGGAGAAATCCCTGGTCGACCGCATCCTCGAGCTGCGCGCCTCGCTCCGCGAGTCCACCGACGAATCCGAACGCACCTCCCTGCTCGAAGAACTGGAACAGGCCCAGACTGAACTGGAGCGGCTCCAGGGCGACTCGCCGCTCATCCTGCCTGCAGCTGACGATCAGGCCGTGGCCTCGGTGATCGCCGACTGGACCGGCATCCCCGTCGGTCGCATGGTCCGCGACGAGGTGCAGGCCGTTCTGAAACTTGCGGACACCCTCCGCCGGCGTGTGCTCGGCCAGGATCACGCCCTGGAGGCGATTGCCCGGCGCATCCAGACCGCACGCGCGAAACTCGACAACCCGAACAAGCCCATCGGCGTCTTTCTGCTCGCCGGCCCTTCCGGCGTGGGCAAGACCGAAACGGCGCTGGCATTGGCCGAGGCCATGTACGGCGGCGAGGAGAATCTCATCACCATCAACATGAGCGAGTTCCAGGAGGCCCACACCGTCTCCACGCTCAAGGGCGCCCCCCCCGGCTACGTGGGCTATGGCGAGGGCGGCATCCTCACCGAAGCGGTGCGCCGCCGTCCCTACAGCGTGGTGCTGCTCGACGAGATCGAGAAGGCCCACCCGGACGTGCACGAGATCTTCTTCCAGGTCTTCGACAAGGGCTGGATGGAGGACGCCGAGGGGCGCTACATCGACTTCCGCAACACCGTCATCCTGCTGACCACCAATGCCGGCACCGACCGGGTGATGTCGCTGTGCTCGGACCCGGACCTACTGCCGGAACCGGACGCCGTCGCCAAGGCCCTGCGCGAACCCCTGCTCGAGGTCTTCCCGCCTGCCCTGCTCGGCCGGCTCGTGGTCATCCCCTACTATCCGCTGCACGACGATCTGCTCAAGGACATCGTGCGCCTGCAGCTCGGGCGGATCCAGCAGCGCATCCAGGAAAACCACGGCGTCACGCTCGAATACGGCGAGGAGGTGGTCGATCTCATCGTCTCCCGCTGCCAGGAGATCGACAGCGGCGCACGCATGATCGACGCCATCCTCACCAACACCCTGCTGCCGGAGATCAGCCGCCGCTTCCTCGAGCGCATGCTCGAAGGCAAGCCGCCGTCGCCAGTGCGTGTCACGGTGCATGAAGGAGAGTTTCGCTTTGAAAGCGAATAACAAAAAAACAATGCCACGAAAGTTTATGACCGCTTCAGGATGATTCACGACTTCGTGGAGGATAAGAGCGATGGAAACACTATGGTACTGTAGCGCCATCAGATGTCCCGGACACGAAAGCCATTTACATCGATGCGATCCAAGAAAACAACCAAACGTATTCTGGTACTGCGGACGAGTTGGATGCCCTGGACACAAGCATCCAGACCATCGGTGCAATCCCAACCAATATCCAGGATCAAAATGGCATTGTGGTGCAAGAGACTGCCACTCCAATCACAATTCTCCCAACGAAAGATGCGCCAACGGGGTATGGTATTGTGGCAATTACGTCTGTCCAGGGCACCGAGATCCTGACCATCGCTGTAAGGCAGGAGCTGCATTGTTCCGCTATCTTCCTGGCCAGCGAAGGGGAACTGTCACCGGCGGCCCCATTCGAGTTATAAGGGCCATAAATCAGATCTCGTCTTATTATGAAGGAGGCGGCTGGAGAAGGTGGAGGGATAACAATCAAGGTGCAAACATATCCCCAGAAGATGAATCAGCGTGGTTCGACACCATATTTTCCAGAATACCCGACGAATGGCAAGAAAGAGCAAACAGAGTCAACCAACACCTATGGGTTGTAGGACTTAGATTTCACGATATAGCAACAGCCCCCAATGCTGTTGATGAACTAAGGAGATTCGAAGACTTTTTTGTAATACTATGGAACGCGGATGGAATAGTGGAAGGGAACGCCAGACCCAATAGGCGATGCCGAGTATATAAAGGAAGCACTCATCCAACTCAGTGGTTCACCGAGGCTGAACATGCTCCGGATGTAAACAATGATGGATATAATGATATTGCGTGGACGATACCTGGAATATACATTTTAGGACGAATACATACTAGGGAAACTCCAAGGAGAGCCTTTGGCGTAAGAGGAAGAAGTTCTGGAAAGCAAGTAGTTCTTACAGGCTATTTTGTTAGCGATCGGGAGATTCGAAGCAGACACATACCAGTATGGAGAGACATTACATCCATTCGACATACAATTATTAGAGAAGATGAAAACGGCAGAAGAACAAGAGAAAAAGTAATGCGAGGCGATGGGAGAATAGATAATAATGAAGCGAACCACATTTACGTTAGTAGAGGATCTGGCGCTACCGGATTACTTATACACCTTGCCGGATTCTCGATTGGCTGCCAAATGATCAGGGAAGAAGTGGGCAGACCTACGTTAGATGCATTTCTGGATAATTTAATATATGCAACGGGAGGGAATAATCCGATACAAGATGTAAGAAATTATAATTTTAATCCAGAAGTGCCGTACATTTTGGTAGATATCAATAACAGATATTACACGCTTGATAGACTGGGTAATTTCATTACACAGGACAATCGCAACCCTTTCGGGAGACAGAGAGATATAAATCTTTTAAGGCAAGAACGAAGTTCGCGCCAACCTACTTCAATACCCGACTCCTGACAAACTGAAGTAGAAAGTTATGTCTGCTATTCAAACAACTCGGCTGGCTTCCTTAGAAACTCCTCTTGGGGAAGATAAGCTACTATTGGCCGAAGCTTCTGTGACGGAAGCTCTTGCCGCACCTTTTACGATCGAGATCGAGGCAGTTACGCTGGAACCGATCGTTCTCGAAGATCTTCTGGCCAAAAAAATTACACTCAGGCTAGACTTGGGAGATGGCAGCGAGCGCTATTTCAATGGCCACGTCTTCCGAATCGGAGAAGAGGAGCCAGAAGGTGAATTCTGGCTCTATACCCTTACCGTCCGACCTTGGCTCTGGTTCCTCACCCGTACCACGGACTGTAGAATCTTCCAGAACCAGAGCGTACCCGAGATCGTCAAATCGATCTTCCGCGAGCACGGTTTCACCGATGTGGAGGACAAGCTTGGTGGAAACTATCCCCAGAGGGAGTACTGCGTCCAGTACCGGGAGACGGACTTCGACTTCGTGCACAGGCTGCTCGAGCAGGAAGGAATCTATTACTATTTCCGTCATGAAAAAGACCGACACGTTCTGATCCTCGTCGACAGTGCGGAGGTACTTGAAAAACTCCCACAGGCAATCGATTACGGTTCAGCCGGTGGAGCAAAGGTGATGAAACCACACATCATCAGCTTTCGGACCGAGAAGGTCTTACGACCGGGCGCCGTGGTGCTCAATGATTTCGACTTCGAAAAACCGGGCGCGAATCTCGAGGCACGTGGCGTGGAAACACACCCACACGAACGGGCCGACCTGGAAGTTTATGATTATCCGGGCGAATACACCGATGCCGACCAGGGAGAACGTTACGCCAGGATCCGGGTCGAGGAACTCCAGAGCCGGTACCTGGAAGCGCGGGGCAGCAGTGACGTCCGCTCATTCTCCGCCGGTCAGCGCTTTGAACTGAATTGCCTCGATTCCGACATGGCCAAACGGCTGAATGGAGAGTATTTGCTCACCGAAACCCACCACAGCTTCAGCACCGGCGGCTACTTTTCGGACGATTTGGGAGGGGAAAGCTATCACAACAGCTTTACCGCCATCCCCGCCAAGGTTCCTTTCCGACCCGACCGCAGGACTCCGAAACCGGTGATCCAGGGCCCGCAGACCGCCATCGTGGTGGGGCCGAAGGGCGAGGAGATCTATACTGACAAGTACGGAAGGATAAAGGTGCAGTTCCATTGGGACCGCTACGGCAAAAAGGACGAGAAGAGCTCGTGCTGGATCCGGGTAGCCCAGATGTGGGCGGGCAAACGCTGGGGCGCCGTTCATTTGCCCAGGGTCGGTCAGGAGGTGATTGTGGAGTTCCTCGATGGCGACCCCGATCGCCCCATCGTCACCGGCCGCGTCTACAATGCCGAGCAGATGCCACCCTATGACCTGCCGGCCAACAAGACCCAAAGCGGCATCAAGTCGCGCAGCAGCAAGGAAGGTTCACAAAAGAATTGCAATGAGATCCGGTTCGAAGACAAGAAGGGGGAGGAGGAACTTTATATCCATGCCGAGCGCAACCTGAAAGTCACGGTGGAAAACGACGAGAGTCGCTGGCTGGGTGGTGACCGTACGGCCACCATCGAGCAGAACGACGCATTGGAGATCAAGCACGGAAAACGAGAAGCCACTCTGAAACAAGGGGATGATTTGCTCACCCTGGAGCAGGGTCATCGTACGACCACCCTCAACATGGGAGACGACACTCTCAAAGTCAGTATGGGCAAAATCACACATGAGGCCCCCTTGGGAACCTACACCATCAAGGCCATGAATGTCGAAATCAAAGGCATCACGAGCATCAAACTGGTTTGCGGCGCCAGTACCCTTGAGGTGGGCCCGGCAATGATTACCATCAACGCACCCTTGGTGAAGATCAATTAGTCCATTTTGATTAGTTATCGACAAGGTATTGGAATTCAGGGATTGAATCCGCCAAGCCAAACCAAAACAAAGGAAATTCGTCATGTCCAGACCCGCCGCCCGCCTTGGCGATATGACAGCCCACGGTGGCCTCATCACGATGGGATTTCCCACCGTATTGATCGGGGGCATGCCGGCTGCCCGCATCGGCGACCCGCATATCTGCCCCATGTCGGATGGCCCCAAACCCCACGTAGGTGGACCCATTGTCTTGGGGGCCGTAACCGTACTGGTCGGTGGCGCTCCCTTGGCCAGAATGGGTGATATGGCCATCTGCGCCGGCCCACCTGACACCATCGTCACGGGTGCCCCCACAGTACTGATCGGTGGATAAGACAGATGGCCGGTACAGTCGGTTTTCAGAATCTGGTCAAAGGCTATCTCGTTGCATCCCGGACAACCGGCCCATTGGTCCCCCCCAGTCATCCTTTCGACAAGGTTTCCCTGGAGATCAGCGGGGAACAAATCGGCGCCTTGCTGACCAGAAACCGTGAGCAAGCGGCATTGTTCGGGCGGCTGGGGTTCGATCCAGAGCATCCCGACAAGCTGCATCAGGCGCTGATAGCCCAAGCCCGCAATCACCCCTGCATCCAGGTCGAGGAGCTGGAACACGACATCCGCTTCGTCATCCGTGGAACCATCGAAGGACCGCAAGGTTCAGCTGATATCGATAGCCTGTGGCTCATGGAAAAGTACGGCACTCCCCCGACCGCACGTCTGGAGGCCGTTCATATCCCTTCAAAGGTTCCCAGCCATGACTGACTGGCGCATCCTGTTGGAAAACGGACAAGGCAACCTCATCAGGTTGACACTGCCGTGCCTCATTGGCCGTAGCCCCAAGGCCGACCTGCACCTCGCCAACCCCACCATATCCAATTTTCATTGCCGCCTGGACATCGAAGCAGAGAACTGTGTCATCCATGATCTGGGCAGCACCAATGGCACCTGGATCAACCAGAAACGAATCGAGAAGGCCCAGCTCCGGCCGGGAGACCGGATCAGCCTGGGTCAGTATGATCTGCTGGTGAAACAGATTGAACCTGGTGTGCAGCTGCAGTTCTGCTGGCTGAGCGGACTTCCAACAGGCTGGGAGCGATCGGAAAATTCAGGCCTCATATGGCCAGAAGCAAGAACCAGCCTCATCTGCGAAACGGACGACCTGGATGAGGGGGAAAGCCTGGATTACTATCTGGAACGTCAAAAGCACTGCCTGGAACAGTTGGCCCGGAACATCCTCATGGAAGAGACCACGCCGCCGACATGGCCCGGCTTATATGAAACGCGATCGGTTCAATGGCGCTACCAGCTCGCGGATGGTAGTGAGGTCACCCAGATCCAACACTATGGACGACAGGAGAACCGGATCTATATTGTCACCCTAACCTTCCTACCCCAAACCCCACCATCCTTACGCAAACAATTCATTGAATTGGTGATCGAACCGGAGCCGGGATCACCCTTGATTCCTGGGACGGGACCACACAAAATTGAGCCAACAGGGCAGTCTGCGGGAGAGGGGGAACAATGACGCTGGAGATCGACGTGATTTCCTATCGGGGACAGCCCCCCTCTGCCCCCTTGCATCTCGCTCTCGAAGCCCGTAGCGCCACTGTCGGTCGCAAGCCCGAAAACGATCTGGTTCTTCCTGACCCTGATCGCGTCGTCTCGGGAACCCATTTGCGAATCGAATATCAGGGGGGGCAATATTTCCTTCTCGACCAGAGCACCAACGGCACCTATCTCAACCACGCCTCGGAACCGGTTCCGAAGGGAAAGCCGATTCCGCTCTCCAATGGAGATCTGATCCAGATCGGCGAATACCAGCTTTCCGTCCGCTTGGCGGACGAAGAAGCAAAAACCATGCTGGCTCCCGAACCACAACCCGGGATCCCTGCCGAACCACCGCCGGCCGAATCCGTCCCACCTCCCTCCCCTTTCCAGACCGAAACCCTGGATCCTTTGGCGCTGATTGGAGGTGCAGCCCCGCCGTCAGCCACGCCCGATCCCTCTTTATCGGCCGGTGGTGGACCTGCTCCCGATATTGCTTCCTCGTATGATATCAATCCCGGGACACCCGGCTTCTCGCCAGAGAATCCCTTTGTGGAGGGGTCTGACAGTAGCGGGCCAAACATCCCGGACGATTTCGACCTGCTGGCGGACCTGAATCCTGCGGAACCCAGCCAACCGGACCACGCCCCCATCGAACAGCAGGCTTTCAGTCCACCGGAGGTAGCACCCGAACCTGCGCCTACTCCACCCGAGCCGCCAACGGAAGGACAGCATGCCACCGGCCAGCATGCGCCCGTCCCCGGGAGCGAGGCGATGCCCGAACCGGGTTTGCCGGGCACCGCACCTGCCGGACCTGCACCGGGCGAAGAACCAGGCACCGCACCCACTGCACCACCTTCTCCGAGCAGTGCCACCCCACCCCCTCCGCCTGTTGGCGAATCCGCGACCGGGCAACATCCACCCTCACCTGCGCGACCCGAACCCTCTTCTGCGCCCGCGGATGCCACTGCTTCAGCACCGGCCCAGACTGCAGGGGAGCAGGCGGCACCCGCTGCTTCTGACCGCCTCCTGCAGGCACTGCTGGAAGGGCTGGGCCAGACACCGGGGCGACCACTTTCGCCGGAGGAGCAGGAAGCTCTGGCTCGCACCCTGGGCAACCTCGTCCGCCTGACGGTCGATGGCCTCATCCGGGCCCTGGCGGTACGCAACGGTTTCAAACAGGAGCTGCGGCTGGAGATGACCACCATCCGCCCGGTGGAGAACAACCCGCTGAAATTTTCCATCAATGCCCAGGATGCCCTGCAGCGCATGCTGTTCCTGCGTCAGCAGGGTTTCATGGAGCCGGAACAGGCAATCGAGGAGGCCTTCCACGACATCATGGCGCACGAGATGGCCATGGTGGCCGGTCTGCAGGCGGCGCTGCAGGCCCTGCTCGACCGCTTCGATCCCAAGGCGCTCGAGGAGCACTTCCGGGAGTTCGGCGCCCTCACCGGTGCCCTTCCGCTGCTCAGGGAAGCGAAGTACTGGGATGTCTTCAAGAAAACCTATGCGCAGGTACGTCGGGACGCCGAGGAAGGCTTCATGCATCTGTTCGGCGAGGCGTTCAACCGAGCCTATGAAGAACAGGTCCACCGCCTGCGGACACAGCAGCCATCGGATACCGGGGGACAACCGTGACCAAATCGCTCATTCGCTCGCCCAAAGCCATTCTTTCGATCCTATACTGGGTTGTCGGCCTCCTCGTACTGACGGGTTGCGCCTCCAACCCCACGCCCACCCGGGTGGAGGCGGTGGTGCAGACCGCCCCCATCATCAACCCCGCGAAAGGGGTGAAGACGGCGCCCGTGGTGGTCCGGATCTATGCCCTGAGCGCACCCAGTCCCTTCGACAGCAGCGACTTCTTCAGTCTCTACGAATCCGACAGGCAGGTGCTGGGAGATACCCTGCTCTACCGCGAGGAGCGCCAGCTCAATCCCGGAGATGAATGGCCGCTGGATATGCGCCTGCCCGCCAACGCGCAGTATCTCGGTGCCATCGCAGCCTTCCAGGAGATCGACCAGGCACAATGGCGCGCCCTGATTCCAATCCGCCCGAAGGGGCGGACCCGGGTCACCATCCGTATCGAAGAAAACCGGATCCAGGCCGTGACAGAATAGTGACGAGGGGTCTGAGCCGCGGGACCGGCGAATCGCGCGAAGGGGGAAATGAACGACAATGAGCGAACACAACCGGGTCGTCTGGTCTGAAGGACTCTTCCTTACGCCCCAGCACTTCCAGCAGCACGATCGCTGGGTAGCCTGGCTGGCACGGGTTCAGGGCGGCTGGATGCACGCCAATCCCTGGGGGTTCCGACGGATCGAGATCGACGGTGCGCTTCTCGAAATGGGCAAACTCGGTCTCCAGCGTGCCCAGGGCATCCTGCCCGACGGAACACCTTTCGATATTCCCGATGAGCAGATGGCGCCGGAACCCCTGGCTGTAACGGACGAATCACGAGGCCAGACAGTCCATCTCGCTCTTCCCCTGCCGCGCGAGGGGGCTCCAGCTCAGGGCAATGATCCAAAAGAGCTGTATCGCCACGTAACCCGTGAGACCGAGCTGCGCGACGACAACGAAGGCCTGGAGGAAACCCGACCGGTAATAGTGGCCGTGCCCAACCTCAGGCTGGTGCTCGGTCAGGAGCCCCCGCAAGGATTCATCTCCATGGCGGTTGCTCGTATTGCGGACATCCGCCCGGAAGGCGCGCTGGTATTGGACGAGGAGTTCATTCCACCACTGCTGTCGATTCACGCCAGCCAAAGGCTGATGAAGTTCATGACCGAATTGCAGGCCATGCTGCGTCATCGCGTCATGGCACTGTCCGAACGCCTTTCCGCTACCGGTCAGGGGGGCGTGGCGGAGGTGGCGGACTTCATGCTGCTGCAACTGGTCAATCGCTTCGAACCCGTGGTCGCTCATCTCGCCCGGACCCCCGTGCTCCATGGGGAACAACTCTATGCCATGCTCCTCGCCCTCGCGGGCGAGCTGGCCACGTTCTCGCGGGCCGATCGCCGCGCGCCCGAGTTCCCGCCCTACACCCATCCGGATCCACAGCCGGCTTTCGATCCCCTGATCGAGGAGATTCGCGGTGGCTTGAGCAAGGTGATCCTGGAACGGGCCATCGCGATCCCCCTGGTCGACCGCAATTACGGCTTCTACGTGGCCACGATCAGCGACCGCTCCCTGCTGGAGGATGCCGAATTCATATTGGCGGTCAAAGCCGACATGGAACCCGAGGCGCTGCGCCGCCAGTTCCTGGCACAGGTCAAAGCCGGCCCCGTGGAAGAGATCCAGCAGTTCGTCAAGCTCGCCCTGCCGGGTATCCGGCTGTACCCCCTTCCCGTGGCGCCCCGCCAGGTGCCTTATCACGCGGGCTACCATTATTTCCGCCTCGACCGGAACAGCGAACACTGGCCAGCGCTGTCGAAATCGGCCGCTTTCGCCTTCCACGTGGGTGGGCAGTTCCCGAATCTGAAAATGGAATTCTGGGCCATACGGGAGTAGCGCCGTGACTGAACGGGATTCCGATGATCGCACCGTCATCCGCCCCCGACCGGGCGGCATCCCCCCGTCCGATTCGTCAAGCGGCAGCTCCTCTCCATCTTCCCAGCCTGCAGGAAGTGGTCCTTCGCTCCAGGGATTCAATGAGTCCGCATCCGCCGAGGTGCGCATGGATGCCATCACCACCGGCTTTCAGAACCTGCTCATCCGCTCTGCCACTCCGTTGTTGGTTCTGGCCTGCCAGCTTCGGCACACGCTCGAACATCCCGATCCAGAAGGATTGCGGCGACGTGTCATCCAGGCGGTGAGCGAGTTCGAGGCACGCGCTGCTCATGCGGGGCTTACCGCCCAGCGGGTCCTGCCCGCCCGCTATGTCCTCTGCACCTTCATCGACGAGGCGGTGCTGAGCACTCCCTGGGGCACCCAGAGCACCTGGAGCAGCCAGGGCATGCTCATCACCTTCCACAAGGAAGCCTGGGGGGGTGAGAAATTCTTCACCCTGCTGGAACAGCTGCTTGCCGCGCCCGCACAGAACCGCGACCTGTTGGAGTTGATGTACGTCGTTCTGGCGCTGGGCTTCGAAGGACGCTACCACACCCAGCCCAACGGACAGTCCGCGCTCGATGCGCTGCGGCGGGAGCTCTATCTGACCCTTCGTCAAACCACCGGAGACCCACCGCACGAGCTGTCACCTCACTGGCGGGGAATCCGGCAGCCCGATCGGCGGTTGAGTCGCGCAACGGTACTGTGGGCCACCGCCGCCGCGGCGGCGGCATTCCTGGTACTGACCTACCTGGTACTGACGCTGTTGCTCAACCGCGCTTCCGATCCCGTTTATGCCGCCTTCCACCGCATCGATCAGCAGCTTGCCGGTCTCGTGCCGGAACCGGCACCGGTGGAGCCCGCCCCTGCGCCGGCGCCCGCGCCCGCGCCCGAGCGCCCCAGCCTGCGCAAACTGCTTGCCGACCAGATCGAAGCGGGCAAGCTCGACGTCATGGAAAAAAAGGATCGCAGCCGGATCATCCTGTTCGGCGACGGCATGTTCCCATCGGGCAGCACCGTGATCCGACGCGATTATCTGCCCGTGCTCACCGCCGTGGCCCGGGCACTGTCGAAATTCCCGGGGCGGGTGCTCGTCACCGGTCACACGGACAATGTGCCCATACGATCACTGCGCTTCCCCTCCAACTGGCATCTCTCGCAGGCCCGCGCCGACGCCGTGGTGGACTTCCTCGCCAGGCAGGCCGGTGACGCCTCACGCTTCGTGGCCGAGGGACGGGCGGATACGGAACCTCTGGTGCCCAACGACTCACCCACCAACCGTGCTCGTAACCGGCGCGTGGAGATACTGGTCTATCACCCGGTCCTCTCCATGCTGGGGGCACCGGACAAGGATGACGAGGCGAACCCATGAAGCGTGTGCTCGATTGGATCCTGCGTCCGTGGTTCCTGTCCCTGGTCGGGCTCGGCGCCTTCTCGGTGGTGCTCTGGTATATCGGCCCTTTCCTGAGCATCGGCCGTTTCCACCCGCTCGACTCGGCCATCGAACGGGCGGCGGCCATCATCGAACTCCTCGCTCTCTGGTCGCTCTGGCAGGCCTGGGGGCTGTGGCGCGCCAGGCGCAACAACCGGGAGATCCTGGAGGAACTGAGCCGCCAGTCCCAGGCGCCGGGAGACGAAACAGCCGAGGCGCGCGAGTCGGAGATCGCACAGATCCGGCAACGCTTCGACGAGGCGATGGCGCTGCTGCGTGGAACCCGGCTCAAGCACCGGTTCGGTCGCCAGTACCTCTACGAGCTGCCCTGGTACATCCTCATCGGCCCGCCGGGTTCGGGGAAGACCACTCTGCTGCGCAACTCCGGCCTGCACTTCCCGCTGGCCGAACGGCTTGGCGACCCCCTGCTGCGAGGCGTGGGCGGCACCCGGGACTGCGACTGGTGGATCACCGACGAGGCCGTTCTGCTGGACACCGCCGGACGCTACACCACTCAGGACAGTCATGCGGAAGTCGACCGGGCTGCCTGGCTGGAATTCCTGCGCCTGCTCAAACGCTACCGGCGCCGTCGCCCCGTCAATGGCGTGCTCGTCTCGCTGAGCGTGAGCGACCTGCTGCAAATGACGCAGACGGAACGCGAAGCCCACGCCCGCGCGATTCGTCAGCGCATCCAGGAACTGCACGAGGCGTTCGGCATTCGCTTTCCCATCTATTTCCTGGTGACCAAGTGCGACCTGGTCGCCGGTTTCATGGAATACTTCTCGGATCTCGACAGGGAGGGCCGCGAACAGGTCTGGGGCATGACCTTCCCCATCGAGGACCCTGAGCAGGGCGAGGCCCCGAGTGGCCATTTCACCACCGAATTCGGGCTGCTCTGCCAACGGCTGGACGAGCGCCTCTACGCGCGCCTCCAGGAAGAGCCCGACCCGCAACGACGCAGCCGCATTTTCACTTTCCCCCCGCAGTTCGCCAGCCTGGGTGAACTGATCGCACCGCTCATCGACGAGATCTTCAAGACCAGCCGTTTCGAGATCCCTCCGCAGCTGCGCGGCGTCTACTTCACCAGCGGAACCCAGGAAGGCAGTCCCATAGACCGTGTCATGGCCAGTGTCTCACGGACCTTCCAGCTCGACCGCCAGGCCCTGCCAGCCTTCACGGGTCACGGTCAGAGTTTCTTCATCACCCGCCTGCTGAAAGACCTGGTGTTCGCGGAATCCGGCCTGGCCGGGACCAACCTTCGCCTGGAGCGCCAGCGGCAATGGCTCGTTCGTGCCACCATGGGGCTCATTCTTGCCGGCACGCTGGGGCTGGCCGTGGGCTGGCTGGTCAGCTACTACCACAACCGTGCCTTCGTCTCGGACATGGCCGAAGCCGCCGAGGCCATGGACAAGCAGCTCGCCGGGATGAAACAGGCGCCGGGGGACCTGCTGGAAGCGCTGCCGGTCCTCGATCGGCTTCGTTTCCTTGCCGAAGGCGGGCAGGAGGATGGCGGCTGGCACCTGGGTCTCGACCAGCATCCCAAGCTCATGGCCGCAGCCCGCCGCAGCTATGAACGGGGCCTGGAGAACCTGTTCCTGCCCCACCTGCTCATCCGGCTCGAGGAGCAGCTCGGAAAACGGGACAGCGACCCCGATTTTCTCTACGAGGCCCTACGCGTCTATCTGATGTTCCACATGCCCGAGCACTTCGATGCCGCCTCCGTACGCGAATGGGTGTCCCTGGACTGGAAACGCTCCCTGCCGCGCACTCTCACCGTGGAACAGCGCGACGGCCTGCGTGCGCATTTGGATGCCGCACTCGCCTGGATGTCGCGTGAAGGCCGCGCGCCATTGCCGCCAAACGAGGCACTGGTAAAAAATGTTCGGAGCCAGTTGGCCCGCATCGCGCCAGACAAGTGGATCTTCCGTCGCATCGCCGCCTCCCGCCTGGCTGCTGAACTCCCTGCCTTCGATCCGGTCAAGGTGGCCGGGCCCGATGCCGCCCTCATCTTCCGCCGGGCCAGTGGCAAGCCGCTCCGGGAAGGCGTGGCCGGCTTCTTCACCGTCTCCGGCTACCGCAAGTTTTCCGACCGCCTGCCCGAACAGATCCGCATGCTTTCGGAGGAAACCTGGGTGCTCGGACAGCGGCAACGCAAGCTGAGCGGAGAGGCCCTGGTCGAACTCGAACTCGCCGTGCGCAGGCACTATGCGAATGCCTACATCGAGGCGTGGGAGAAGTTCCTGCGCGACCTTCGGATGAGACCCTTTGACAGCCTCAACGAGGCGCGCGAAGTATTGCGTATCGCCTCCTCACCCGATTCCCCGCTGAAAACGCTGGTCTTCGCCATTGCCGAAGAGGTCCGGCCTGGCGCGCGCACTCGCAAGTCCCTGGAGCAGCAGGCCCGCGAGGGGGCCGACCTGCGCAGCCGTTTCGAATCTTTCTTCGGCAGCGAGGAGAATGCACTGAGGCGCAACGCGAAACGGCCGATCGAACAGGTGGACGCAAAGTTCGAACACCTATCCCGCCAAGTGGGCACGCATGAGGAGCCGGCACCAGGGCTCAAGCGCATCATGCAACAGCTCGATGAGCTCTACCTGCTCATCGATGCGGTTCACAAGGCCAGCGAGCGGGGCGAAAACGCGCTCAAGGTGGCACAACAGCAGGCCCAACAAAGTGACATCATCCAACGCATCCAGGCGGAGGCGGATCGACTCCCGGCTCCGCTCAGACAATGGCTGAACATCATCGCCAGCAGCAGCAACCGGGTCATTGGTGGCGAGGTGCTTCGTCATGTCAACCTGGCCTGGCAAACCCGGGTGTTGCCCTTCTGTCGCAAGGCCATTGCCAACCGCTACCCATTGCGTCGACGTCGGCTGGAGATCACACTGGAAGACTTCAGCCGCTTCTTCGCCCCGGACGGCATCATGGACAGCTTCTTCCGGGAGTTCCTCGCCCCTTTCGTGGATACCGGATCCCGTCCCTGGCGCCTGCGTAACGAAGGAACCCTGTCAGAATCCACCCTGCGCCAGTTCGAACGTGCAGCGGCCATCCGGGATGCCTTCTTCGGGGACGGTGGACGCAAGCCGAATGTCGGCTTTTCACTGGAACCTGTTCGCATGGATTCGAATGTACGGAGACTATCACTCGACATCGGGGGGCAGAAGCTCGAGTACCGCCACGGACCGCCCCGCAGCCAGCACTTCACCTGGCCGACTGCCAACAAGCCCTGGGTACGCCTGCAATTCGAGGACGTGCAGCGCAAGGAACATCGCATCAGTTTCAAGGGTACCTGGGCCTGGTTCCGGCTGATCGACGCCTCCAGACTTCAAAGGGATGGCGCCTCGGACCGCTATCGGCTCACTTTCAGCAAGGATGGGCTCAAGGCCGAGTTCCGCCTGCAGGCGGACAGTGTCATCAACCCATTCCGGCTGAGCTTGATGCGCAACTTCCAATGCCCGGAGCAGCTCTGAAACGGGGCCATGAGCATCGGTTTCTTCGGCAAGGTGCATACCCACGGCGACTTCGTGCAGCGCGACCTGCCTCGCCACTTCATCGAACCTTGGGATGCCTGGCTCCAGGAGTCCATCGCGGTCAGCCGGGAACAGCTCGGCGACGACTGGCTCGACCGTTATCTCGTCTCGCCCGTCTGGCGTTTCGCATTGGGACCGGGCATCTGCGGGGAGGAGGCCTGGCTGGGGCTCCTGATGCCGAGCGTGGACCGGGTTGGGCGTTACTTTCCGCTCACGCTGGCCACTTCTCTCGGCGACCGGAATGCGCTGGCAGCCTTTCTGCTCGCAGAGGAATGGTATCGCCAGGCCGCCAACCTTCTGGCAACCGCTCTCGATGATGATTTCGACCTGGAAAACTTCCATGTGCGCATTGGTCAGCTCCCGCCACCACCGACCGAGCGGCTGGAGCCGCTGCAGGAATCGCTCGGCCTGCGCATGCTGGGCGCATCCAGCTGGCAGGAAATGATTCTCCCGCTCCTTCCCGGGTTGATCGAGCGTGCCTACAGGCCGGCATCGCTCTGGGGCACGGAAAGAATGGACACACCGGAACGCTGCCTCGTCGTCGCCCGCGGCCTGCCCCAGGCCGGCGACTTCTCCCTGCTGATGGATACCCAGGGATCCGATGCACGATGGACACGCTTGAATTGAACTCCTGCACCGGCTGGGAGACGGCGATTCGCTGCCACCCCGGACTCAAACGGGAAATCAACGAGGATGCCTATATCGCTCGTCCCGACCTCTGCCTCTGGGCCGTGGCCGACGGCATGGGCGGACACGCACGTGGCAATTATGCCAGCCGCTGCATCGTCGAAGCGCTGGACGCCTTGCCGATGATTCCTGGACCGGATCGAGCCGATCGCGTGGTAACCGCCTTGCAGAACGCGCATCACCGGATACTGGAGAAATCCCGTGAGATCAGCGAGCCCGTGGGTTCGACGGTGGCCGCCTTGGTCGCCGAGAACGGCACCGCCGTGCTCCTTTGGGTGGGGGACAGTCGCCTTTACCGGTTCCGTGAGGGCGCTTTCGAACAGCTGTCGCACGACCACAGCATGGTGCAGGAGTGGATCGACCAGGGCATGGTACGCCCCGAAGAGGCCGATCGGCTCCCCAATGCCAATGTCATCACCCGCGCCGTAGGGGTGGAGGGGGCGCTCCAGATCGATCGTCGTCGTTTCGACATTCATTCAGGGGATCTTTTCCTTCTCTGCTCCGATGGGCTCACACGAGAACTCCAGGACGACGAGATCGCCGCCACTTTGGCCGCTGGCATGTCGCTGGAGTCCGCTGCCGATCAGCTGCTCGGCGAAGCCCTCCATCGTGGCGCTCACGACAATGTGACCCTGATTCTTCTCCGCTGCTGCAAACCATGATCCAGCCATTGCCCCCCCATCTTCTTGAACTGGCACGGCGTAGTCTGGAGAACGAAGCCGATCGGGACGAGCTGGAAGCCGCCATCGGCCATTGGAACCAGACCCATCCGGACTCGGCTTGCACACTCGATGCCCTTCTCGATGCGGTACGAAGGGAGCCGGAGGATCAGGAGGCGACGCGTGTTCTCCACGCACGGGAAGCCCGGCCGCCATCGGCGGACGAAGATGAGGAAAAAACACGCCTTCTGGTCACACCGACCTCCTCCGGTGGCGATGAGGAAGCGACCCGGCTGATGACCGGTGAACACGCTTCGGCCACGTCCTCATCACCGTCCGCGCCGGCCGCGGGCCCCGAAAGCCCTTCCCTTCCCCATGATCGCCTCGCATCCCCCGGTGCGCCTGGGACGACCGGCGTATCCGAGCGGCCGGCAACCTCACCAGCCCGGGAGCCGCAACCGGGCGACCGACTCAAGGACCGGTTCGTGCTGGAGACGCTGCTCGGGCGCGGTGGCATGGGCACGGTCTTCAAGGCACGGGATCTGCGCAAGGAGGAGGCGCACGACCGGGACCCATGGATCGCGGTAAAGGTGCTCTCTGGAGACTTCCGGGAGCATCCCGCAGCTTTCATCGCCCTGCAACGTGAGGCGAAGAAGGCACAAAAACTGGCCCATCCGAACACGGTCACGGTGTACGACTTCGACCGCGACGGCCCCATCGTCTTCATGACGATGGAGCTCCTGGAAGGAGAATCACTCAAGGATCTTCTCCGCCGCCATCCCTACGGCATGCCCTTTCGCGATGTCCTGCCCATTGTGGAAGGCATCGTCTCCGGTCTCGCCTACGCACACGAAAAGGGCATCGTTCATTCCGACCTCAAACCCGGCAACATCTTCGTCACCAATGATGGCACGGTGAAGGTCCTGGACTTCGGCATCGCACGCGCGCTGCAGGGCAGTCGCCAGCATGAAGCCCCGTCCGCCAGCAACGTTTCCAGAGCCGCCAGGAATGCGGAGACCGGCGGCGATGCCACCCTGTTCGATCCCGGCAGCCTGGGTGCACTCACTCCGGCCTATGCCAGTCTCGAGATGCTGGAAGGCAAGGACCCTGATCCACGGGACGACGTCTATGCGCTGGCCTGCGTGACCTATGAACTGCTCACGGGGCGTCATCCTTTCGGACGCCTGCCGGCCGATGAGGCACGTGCGCAGGGAAAGGCCCCGGAACCGATCGCCAAGATCCCGAGGCGGGCCTGGAAAGCTTTGCAGCACGGGCTGACCTTCGAACGGGATGCACGAACGCCGTCGGTACAGCAGTTCTTCATCGAGCTGAGCGGCCGGCGCCCCGGCCAGGGCATGAACCCCCGCATGGTGGCCCTGGTGGTCCTGCTGGTTTTGAGTGCAGGCGTCGGACTCACATTGCAGTTCCAGCCGCAGCTGACTTTCCTCTGGCACCGCCTGTTTCCCACCGAGCTGCCACCGGAGACACAGGTGGAGATCACCGATCTCCTCGAGATCGCGGATCTCAACCGTGAGGCGGGTCGACTCGTATCACCGCCGGGCAGCAACGCTTACGAGGCGTACAAGGCCGTTCTCAAGCTGGATCCCTGGAACGCCCAGGCACGCAAGGGCCTGAACAAGATCGCGGAGTATCTGCTCGCCGAGGCCAACCGGTTGTATTCCACCGAGCAGATCGACAAAGCACGGCTGCTGGTGGAAGAAAGCCTGCGGTATTTCCCCGATCACAAAGGGCTCAGACGCCTTGGTGAGCGCCTGATGGAAGAGAATCCGACACCTTGATCTGGCCGTTTCTGTAATGCCAGTAACCGATAGGTGGAATCGACACCGGCCGTGGCACGGGAACGCGGTACGAAGAAGAACTCGCCGCTGATACCACCCCCACCGAGAATGGCCGCATAAGTGGGAGTCTGTTCGAGCCCGAAGCGGATTGCTTCCTGGCGCACCGGCTCCACGATACGCTGGTATAGCCGGTAACCGTCCATCAGCGTCGTACTCGCCTGGAGCGCGTCGAGGAAAGCACGGGCAAAAACCGAATGCTCGCCTTTGCCCACGTCCAACACGGGCTTGAGGCCACCGGAAGTGAGCACCGTCCGGGAACGGCGCTTGAGCATGGCCTTCACCCACCGTGGCGATACTTTCGTCACCTCGGTTTGAAGCGGCCTGGGCACGGCCATGCCGCTCAGGGACCCCGAATAACAGGAATCCGCAACCACCATGATGTGACGTGCCTGGGTGATCTCCAGAAGATCGGTGATGGTGCTGTTCGGTATCCAGTTGGTGATTTCATCCGGTTCGGCATCCACGGGCAACCAGTACCCGCGTCCTTCGACCAGTTTGCCATGCCCCGCGTAATAGATCAGGAGATTGTCCTTCTCACCGACCAGCGACTGCATCTCACCCAGGGCGGCGATGATCTGCTCGCGCGTGGCATTGAGTAGCAGACGCGACCGGAAGCCAAAACGCTCCACCAGCATGTCATGGACCGCCTGGGCATCCCGCGCAGCGGATTGCAATGGAGGCAGATGTCGATAGCCGTTGTTGCCGATGACGAGCGCAAAATAGCGGCCGAATTCGAGACCTGCGTAATCACCCTCCTCCCTGGCGGGAGGTGGCTCGGGCACCAGGGTGAGTTCCAGTACCGCCTCTCGGGCGAGGGCATCCCTGGCCTGGATGCGCAGACCCATGTTGGGATGGACCTCCTCGAGGCGGACGCGAAAACGCCCTTTGGCATCTGGCGCCACGGGTTTGCCATTGACCAGCAAGTTCTCCAGACCGGCGGGGGCCTCCACTTCCCCAACGATGACCGCCGGCTCACGCTCGCGATACAGGATGCGTGGCTTGCTGTCGCGTGTCACTACAGCCAGAGGCCGTACGATCTCGATGCTGGGCCCGGGCAGCACCACCTCATCCCTTCCACTCGCCAGGCGCCGTCGCAATCGTCTGGTCTCGGCATCGAGGCGCGCCACCTCGTCCCGCAATTCGGCCAGTTGTCGCTCCCGCTCGTCGATGGTCCGCTCCAGCTCCCTGGCGCGACCGGTGTCGGAAGATTTCGCTGTCTCGAGCTGGGCATAGAGCTTTTCGAGCTCGGCCCGGGCACTCCGTAAACGGGCCTCTGCTTCCGCCAGCGCCTTGCGGCGGGACTCCAGCTGCCGGCGAAGGATACGGACCTCTTCGGATTTCTGCTCCAGCAACGCGCGCAGACGCTTCTCGCGCTGCAGGGAGGCCTGCAAGGCCTCTTCCTGCTCCCTGAGCCGCCGCTCGAGATCGCCGCGGAGAGGCGTATCCTTCGCTTCGCCGAGCTGGCTCAGTCGTTTTCTCGTCTCCTGCAGCTCCTGACGCAACCTCGATGCCTGGCGCTGGTAGTCGGCCAGCTGGCGCTCCAGTTCGCTCAGGCGCAGGCGAACCTGACGAGCGACCTCGGCACGCAGCTGTGTCGCATACATCAACCCATCCTGTTCCAGCCCCGCCGCCCGGCGGTACCAGTTCAATGCAGCTACGGGATCTGGAGCGACACCGAGGCCCTTTTCATAGAAATAGCCCAGCTTGCGCATGGCGCGGCGATATCCCTGGTTGGCGGCCTTCCGGTACCATTCGATCGCCTGGCGGTAGTCGGGATGCCCGTCGATGCCGCGCTCGTAGATCTCGCCGACATAGGTCTGGGCTTCGGGATCACCCCGCTTCGCCGCCTCCAGCCAGACCTTCAGCGCCCAACGGTAATCGGCACGGTCATAGGCCACATACTCACCGCCGCGGATACGGCAATCGATGGCACTGGTCCGCACCGGCCGCCTCGGCGTAAGGTAGGTCGTGTTACCGATCCGCCTCACCTGCCCGGGCAAGAGACAATCGACCGGCAGGTAGTCTTCCGGATCGATCGCACCTTGTGGCGTGTTCATGATCGGCTTCCGAGCCGGTGCCGATTGACACCCCCCCACCAGTGCCACAACGAAGGCCGTCGCGACCACGACGACCATGCTCCTGAGATCGAAGCGCATCCTCCCCCCAGTTCCGATGGCTGAAATCCTGTTCCTTGCTAACACAGTCAGGGCGGCATTTCAACTGGCCGGCATCACTCTGCCGGAGATTATTCTTGCCGGCTGGCCAAGCGGGTGGTCTTCACCCTGAAACCACCGTTTTGGCGCACGACCGGCGGAGATTCACTTGCAACCTTGGGCATTTCCGACCGCAGGCCATGGCCCGCAGGCAGGGAGAGGAGGCTCACATGGAGCCCACCCACGCTGGGTCCTTGGACAGAGGCCAGGGAGACAAAACCTCGGGATGACTACAGCAACCAGCTCAGAACTCCCACCGTATTCCGGCGGACACCGAGGTGAGGGAGAGTCCTTGGTAGCCGAGGATCTTCTGCACCAGAAAATATCCAGAGCGCCCCTGCGTCCACTGTGCCGTCGCACCGAGAGAGAGATTGAAATAATCTTTGTCGTCATCCTCGTTGTCGAGGGTGAAGGTTTCCTTGAGAGGATCCTGGAGAAAATATCCCAGTACGTTGCCGGTTCCAGACTTGAACTCATGGAACCACTCCAGGCGAGCCAGGGGCAACAGCACGCCCCAGGATCGGTTCCAGGCGTATTGCACCTGCCAACCGAGCTGGGAGGTGAGCGAATTGTTGCTCTGGTCACCGACATGCAGTGCCCATCCGCCACCGGCAACCGAAGGATTGCTCATGGTTTCCTCATAGCCATCAGCGGTTGCCCTCACGTATTCCAAGCGCGCCACCGGCCCATGCGTCCAACCGTCCCAGGACCATTCCATGCCACCACCAAGGGCAAGGGACCACTGCCGGCCATCGAAATTCGCACTTGCGGTCTGATCTATGCTCGTGCCGAGCACGGTGTAGCGGATGCGACGATCCTGGTCGAAATCACGCCACCCATAGGTGGCCATGAAATCCACATAGGCATTGTCGCTTGGATAGTAATTACCGTAGAGCGCGAGACTGAGCCCGCGGGAATCCAGATCGCCACTGGAACGGCCCAATTCGTTTCGGAGCTTGTCATAGCCTATCGCCAGACCGCCAACGAACCGCTCGGTGAATCGATAGTCGATGCCGCCGGTCAGGGAAAAGCCGTCGAAATCGAACTCGCGCAAAAGCGGCGAGCCATCCCGACTGCCCTGGGTCCAGGTACCACTGAGAAAACCACCCCAGCGGCTCGACTCCCAAAGCGCCCCCAATAACCCATCGCTACTGGCATCGCTCTTCACCGTGTCGGCCGCAGCCAGCATCAGCTGGCCGATCGGCACCACTTCGTCTCCCACACGTAATTGAAATCCAGACAAATCGAACCCCCGGGCGCCGGCGCGCAACGCAGCGAGCCGCCGCCCCAGATTGCGATGCTGCGCTTGCACCCCGTTCTGACTGGCGCGGACAGGTATGGAGGCCTGGTCCGGCGTGATGCCAAACAAAGCATCACGCACGCCCTGCCGGTCCGAGGCGCTGCCCTCGGCGGCCTTAATCAATGTGCTGCAATCAGACTGTAAACGCACCCCAGCACGCTGGGCAGAACAAAGGCTGACGATCACGTCTGCAACACGCCGTTGCGATGGGGTGTTTGCCAGTGACAAAAATGCGCTGACCTGAGAAGGTGTGATACCCAATGTGACGGTTAGAGTACCAGCCTGACCGGATGGATAGTCAGGGACCAAATTGCCTCCCTGATTCTCATTTACATTGAACAGCAACCAGACCTGGTAGCTCCCTGTCTGGAAAGAGGATGTGTTAACCGTAATGGATCCACTCACTACGGCGCCGGTACCGGACAATGTATTGTTGGGAAAAGTGTACACTGGGCTACCGCCAGCATCACGAAATTCGACTGTGAAATTGCCGCTGGCTATGGTTCCCACCGTGGCCGTCAGGGTGTAGTTGATGGTTACGGTGGTACCGGGATTGACCACCGAAGGAGAGAGCCCCATGCTGGTGATATTGACCGCCGCGCCTGCTGGCGGGGCCAGCAGGAACAAAAGCAGTCCACCGAGCAGGATCTCTTTCAGGAATACGCGCTTCATTATCCACCCCTCCCTGCTGCCAACGCCACCCCGAACCTGCCCCAGTGACGCCGCTCGACACCGATGAATGATTATGATAGGCAATCACTCTGAAGCCAACAACCCAAGGGAAACGAAAAAGCAGGAGCTACTGAAGTTCTGAAAGCGCATCGCTGCTTCGATTCGTCTGGAGCTGCGTCGGCGGGGTGTTGAACTATAATTTTGTTACACAGGCCAACAGGAGCACTGTGTCAGTGACCCGAAAAAGCGAACGCACGCGCCAGCGGATCGTGGAGGCCGCCAATCGTCTCTTCTATCACAAGGGCTACCACAACACCTCCTTCACCGACGTGGTCAACGCCTCGGGGGTGCCGAGGGGCAACATCTACTATTACTTCAAGAGCAAGGAGGAGATCCTCCACGCTGCCCTGCGCTACCGCATCTCCCGCATCGAGCAGATGCTGCAATCCTGGAGCGAGCGCTACCGCACACCGTTGGAGCGGCTCAACCGTTTCCTGGAGATTCTTCCCGACAGCGCCGAGGCACTGGCGCGCTATGGCTGCCCCATGGGTACCCTCAACGCCGAACTGGGCAAGAACGATCCTGAATTGCAGACGGAGGCACGAACCATGTTCCTGCTGTTCGAGGACTGGCTCACCGACCAGTTCGCCGAGCTGGGTTATGCGGGTCGCGCCCGGGAGTTCGCCCGCCGGTTGCTGGCCCGTGGGCAGGGGATCAGCATGATCACCCATGTCTATGGAGACCGCCGCTTCCTGATGCAGGAGACCGACCTTTTGCAGCGCTGGCTGCAACGATTGGCGCAAGGAGACGATCAGGCGGAACTCTGATTCTCCTTCAGCGGGGCACACACTGCTTGGGCACGTCCCTGACGCTTGGCCTGATAGAGCGCCTGATCGGCTTGCTGAATCAATAGTTCATAGCTGGCCCCACCTTCCTGGGGGGCTGCACAACCCACACCGATGCTCACCGTGATGCCTTCCACCGGGCCTGCCACTCCTACCTCTTTCAATATCTGCCGAGCAATGGCGCAGGCTGCCGTGAGATCACTTCTCGACAACAGCAGCATGAATTCGTCCCCTCCGAGGCGTGCTGCCAAGTCCCCTGGCCGGCGAGCATGTCTGACTATGGTGGAGGCCACCTGCCGAAGCGCCTGATCCCCCCGTCCATGACCACCGCCGTCATTGATCAGCTTCATGTTGTCCAAATCTATCGCGAGAAGGCAAAGCGTCTCCTCCCGCCGTCGCGCACGGTTCCATTCCCGGGCCAAGTGATCGAAGAAAGCGCGCCTGTTGGCGATGCCAGTGAGACTGTCCACGGTGGCCGCCCGGTGCAGCTCCTGCTGCAGCAGGAAGGCGCTGCGCTCCTGGCGAAGGAAAAACCAGCCGGCATAGGTAAGCAAAATCACCGCGGACAGGTAATAGGCGGCCGCCATGCCAAGGTGAACCATGGTCACTCCTCCCCAGCGCAGTGTGATCAGGGCATAGATGAGAAAGATCAGCAGCGAGGCGGCGGAGGGCCAGGCGTAGTGCGTACGCCAGAAGACCTGACCGAAAACGATCACCAGGAAGTTACCATAGAAATAAAGATTCTCCATGCTTGGAGGCATGTAGAGATTCATCACGCTGACGGTTACACCGCCCGCCAGCATGGCTATGAAAATGAGCGGCCCCGAATAGCGTTCTCCCACCGACCGCCTTGTGAGAAAACTGAAGGCCATTAGCAGCAACGGCAGACCGATACCGAAACGGATGGTCCAGAGCGTCCGCCACTGATCAGGTACCACGATGCGGTCGGCGATGCCAAAGGAGACGTAGATGGCCAGCCCCAATATCGCCGCCACCACGTTCTGCAGCCAGTAGGATGCTTGAAACTGACGCCAGAAGGCCTTTTCCATCTCTTCGGATTCGAATCTCTGCCGTTTCATGACCGATAGCCGGGCCCCACCATCAGCCGGGAATTCGCAACAGAGAAAGATATCCACCCCGGACCAGCCGATGCGCCTCCTCCAATGCCGGTTCCAGCTCCATCTCGGGGTGTCGTTGCCGCCAAGCTCCCAATTCGCCGGCCGCCTCGGCGTCGAGCAACGTCAACAACGACTTCCAGTGTTCCCGTAAAGAGGAAACCTTTTTCGGCACCAGCCGCCCTTGGCGCCGGCGCGATGCGGATTCCATCTGCAGCTGCCGGCGCGCCTGCTCCAGCTGTGGCTTCAATGGCATGCTGAGGTCGAATACCAGCGCCATGGTCTCATCGTTCTTCCAGGCTTCGTTTGGCAGCTCGTCGGCGCGGGGCAGTGGCGCCTCTTCCTGCGGGCGCCAGCTCAATCGTCCCTCTCCCACCGGGTCGTCGTCTTGCGGATCCGGGGGAAACTTGTGGAATCCCCAACGGGCGCCCAGGGCGCACTCAATGAGAACCTTGTCCTGATCGATGCGGCAGTCACCGCCTTCGCACTCGCTGGCCGGTACCCAGGCCCGCGGGTCGTTCTTCCAGGCGCAGAAATCCCGGTTGGGAGGCTTGCCATAGGCCGCCTCCAGTACCTGCCAGGTGTCGTGAAATTCCCGCCACTGGCGCTGGTACTCGGGGTTGCGGCGCAGGAACTCCCACGCCCATTGCGCGCTGGTCAGCCGGTCGCAGAAGGCATATGCTTGGGGATCGCGCCAGTCTCTGTGGATCATTCACCGGTACCGCTGTCGGAACATGCCCATTCTGCCGCCCTTTCGCACCCTCCTGCAACGGCTGGTGGCCGAACCCTCCATCAGCAGCGTCAGCCCCGAGTGGGACCAGCCCAATGTACGGGTCGTCGATCTGCTGCAGGAGTGGCTGGAGGCGCTGGGCTTCCGTACCGAGAAGCTGGCCATTCCCGGCTGTCCGGGCAAGTTCAACCTGGTGGCCACCCTGGGCCGGGGCCCTGGCGGCCTGGTGCTCTCGGGCCACACCGACACCGTGCCCTGCGACGAATCACGCTGGCACAGCGACCCCTTCCAACTCACCGAGCGCGACGGACGGCTGCACGGCCTGGGAACCTGCGACATGAAGGGCTTCTTCGCCCTGGTGCTGGAGGCGATCCGGGAGCTGGAGGAGAAGCAACTGCGACACCCACTCATCGTGCTGGCCACCGCCGACGAGGAGAGCACCATGTGCGGCGCCCGCACCCTGGTGGAGGCCCAGCGCCGGCTGGGGCGTCACGCGGTGATCGGCGAGCCCACCGGGCTGCGACCGGTGCGCATGCACAAGGGCATCGCCATGGAGGCGATCCGCGTCACCGGTCGCGCCGGCCACTCCAGCGATCCCGCCCTGGGACGCAACGCCCTGGAGGGCATGTACCGGGTGCTGGGCGAGATCCTCGCCTGGCGCGAAGAACTCCAGCGCCGCCACCGCAACCCCCTGTTCGAGGTGGCCGTGCCCACGGTTAACTTGGGCCACATCCACGGCGGCAACAACCCCAACCGCATCTGCGGCCAGTGCGAGCTGCATATCGACATCCGCCCCCTGCCGGGGATGGAGCTGGAAGCCCTGCGCCGGGAGCTGGAGCAGCGGCTGCGTATGGTGCTCCGAGGCAGTGGGCTGGAACTGGAGCAGTTTCCCCTGTTCGCCGGCATCCCCGCCATGGAGACACCCGCCACGGCCGAGATCGTTCGCGCCGCCGAATCCCTCACCGGCCATCAGGCGCAGGCGGTGGCCTACGCCACCGAAGGGCCACTGCTCAACGCCCTGGGGATGGAGACGGTGATCCTGGGCCCGGGCTCCATCGAGCAGGCCCACCAACCCGACGAATTTCTCTCCCTCGACCAAGTCGATCCAGGCACCCGCATCATTCGCGAGCTGGTGAAGCGTTTCTGCATCGAAGACTGAAAACCGCTTCTGGTTCACTCCCAGAGCATGGCATCTTGTTGATATGATTGCTCCATGAGCGATCCCTTCGTCGATTGGTTCCGCAGCGCCTCACCCTACATCCATGCGCACCGCGGCAGCACCGTGGTGCTGGCCTTCGGCGGCGAGCTGGTGGAGGACGCCGCCTTTGCCGGTTTCGTGCACGATCTGGCCCTGTTGCACGGGCTCGGCATCCACTTGGTACTGGTGCACGGCAGCCGACCGCAGATCGAACGGCGGCTGCGCCAGCGTGGGGCCGGGATGCAGGTGGTGAATGGCATGCGGGTCACCGACGAGGAGGCCCTGGCCTGTGTCAAGGAGGCGGCCGGCACCGTGCGGGTGGAGATCGAGGCGCTGCTCTCCATGGGGCTGGCCAACTCCCCCATGTCCGGCGCCCGCATCGAGGTGGATTCGGGCAATTTCGTCACCGCCCGCCCCTTGGGGATCATCGACGGGGTGGACTACCTCCACACCGGCGAGGTCCGCCGCATCAACGCCGCCGCCATCCGCAACCGGCTGGAGAACGGCGCCATGGTGCTGGTGCCGCCCCTGGGCTACTCCCCCACCGGCGAGGTGTTCAACCTGAACGCCGCCGACGTGGCCGCCGAGACCGCCATCGCGCTACAGGCGGAAAAGCTCATCTTTCTCACCGATGAGCCGCTGCGCGACAGCCGGCGCCGTCTCATCAGCAGCCTGCTGCCGGCGGAGGCGGAACAGCTGCAGGCGCGCCGCAAGCGCCTGCCGGAACAAATGCAGCGGGTGCTGCGCAATGCCGTGCGCGCCGCGCGCAACGGGGTCAAGCGCACCCACATCCTGCCGCGACGGGTGGACGGGGTGTTGCTGCGGGAACTCTTCACCCGCGACGGTTGTGGCACCCTGATCTCCCGCGAGCAGTGGGAGACCATCCGTCGTGCCACCATCGAGGATGTGGGCGGCATCCTGGAGCTCATCGAGCCGCTGGAGGAGGCGGGCGTGCTGGTGCGCCGCTCGCGGGAGCGCATCGAGACCGAGATCGACCGCTTCACCGTCATCGAGCGGGACGGCACCATCATCGCCTGCGCCGCCCTCTACCCATTCCCGGAGGCGCGCATGGCGGAACTGGCCTGCCTGGCGGTGCATCCCGATTATCGCAATCAGGGGCGCGGCGACCAGCTGCTGGAACATCTGGAGCAGGAGGCACGCCAAGCCGGCATCGAGGCGCTCTTCGTCCTCACCACCCGCACCGCCCACTGGTTCCGGGAACGGGGATTCCAGCCGGCGGAGCTGTCGCGGCTGCCCGGACGGCGCAAGGACCTTTACAACTGGCAGCGGCGCTCCCGCCTTTTCATCAAGCCGCTGGAGCCCGGCAGGTGAACCTGCCCCTCTGGCTGCAGATCGGCGCCAACCTGCTGGCGCTGGGGTTGGCCCTGGCGCTGGGCTGGTCGCCAGCGCTCATTCTGCTGCTCTACTGGGCGGAGAACGTGGTGGTCGCCTTCTGGCAGCTGCCCCGCATCCTGCTGGCGCGGGGCGACCAGGGGCTGGTACCCGCCGGGCTGCTCAGCCGCGGACTGCGCAACATGGGACAACTGCCTCCGGACGTGGCGGAGAAACTGGGCCGCCGCGCGGCGCAGGAGCTGGGCCGACAGCTGCCGCGGATCTCCGCCCTGCCGGTGGCGCTCTTCTTCCTGGTCCACTATGGCCTCTTCACCTTCGTCCATGGCCAGTTCGTGTTCCACCTCTTCCTGCACCAGGAGATGACGCTGGAGAACCTGGAGCGGCTGCTGGGCACCGGCGGCATGGCGCTCGCCCTGGCGGGGCTGATGATCAGCCATGGCATGGCTTTCTTCGAGGATCTGGCCAGCGGTCGCCTGGCCACCGCCAGCCCCGGCAAGGTGATGAGCGAACCCTACCACCGCATCGTGGTGCTGCACCTGGTGGTGCTGGGCAGCGGCTTCCTGCTCACCTTCCTGCCGGCGCCCCAGCTAGGAGTGGTGCTGCTGGCGCTGATCAAGACCGGCATGGATCTACACCTGGCCCGAAAGGCCGCCCTGTCCGTCAAGGAGAGTTGATCGCATGGCCCACGCCTCCCGCAAGGCGGTGCTCACCGCCATCGCCTCCAATTTCACCGTCACCGTGATCAAGTTCATCGCCGGCGCCGGCAGCGGTTCCGCCTCCATGATCAACGAAGCGGTGCACAGCCTCATGGACACCCTCAACCAGGGTTTCCTCTTTCTCGGCCTGCGCGAATCGGAAAAACCGGCGGATCAGCTCTATGCCTTCGGCCACGGTCAGAAGAAGTACCTGTGGAACCTCTGGTCCGCCATCGGCCTCTTCTCCATCGGCGCCGGTCTGGGCCTGGCCCACGCCTGGCACAGCTGGGAGGGGCTGGGGCAGAGCCACTTGGTGGAGGAGGTCACCCTGCTGGGATTCACCCTCTCCGCCCTCTGGCTCAACCTGGGGGTGCTGGCGGCCGCCTTCCTGCTGGAGGGTTTCTCTTTCGTGGTAGCCGCGCGGGAGTTCCTGCGCCGCATGCGGGCGGAAGGACAACGAAATCCGTTCGCCTACCTGCTGGAGGCGGATGACCCTACTCTGGTGGCGGTGGTGCTGGAGGACTCCGCCGCCATGCTGGGACTGACGCTGGCGGCCCTGGGCATCCTGCTCACCGCCTTCACGGGCCACGCCGAGTACGACATCCTCTTCTCCGCCCTCATCGCCCTCATGCTCGGCGGTATCGCCTTCTACCTGGGTTTCGTCAACATGCGCTTCCTCACCGACATCCGTGACACCGAGGCCGAGGAGGTGTTCCGCGAGGTGGTGGAGGCGCACCCGGAGGTGGAGCGCTACCACGACCTGCGCTCGGTCATCATCGACGAGAACCACACGGTACTGGTGGCGGAGATCGAGCTGCGCGAGGAGGCGATGGTGGCTGGCCTGTACGAGCGCATCCAGATGCGTTGCGAAACCATCCTGGACCAGCTCACCGGCAAACGGGCCCAGGACACCCGCTACCAGCAGTGGGCCTCGGCACGGGCTTCGGTGGAAGCTGTGATCGCCCGCACCGAGGAGATCATAGACGAGCTGGAAAACTGCATTCGCGAACGCCTGCCACGGGTGCGCCACATCACCCTGGAGGTGGAAGGGGTGGCCCGGAGCCAGCCGGATGACGAAGATCATGTCCACTGATTCCAGGGACGGGGGGCGCGCTACCCCCTTCTCCCACCGCCTGTGCCTGGCCCCCATGCTGGACTGGACCGACCGCTGGTTCCGTTATCTGGTGCGATCGATCTCCCGCCGCACCCTGCTCTACACCGAGATGGTGACCACCGGCGCCCTGCTGCATGGCGACCGGGCACGTCACCTCGATTTCTTCGAGGAGGAACACCCGGTTGCGCTGCAGCTCGGCGGCAGCGAGCCGGAAGCCCTGGCCCGCTGTGCCGCCCTGGGCGAGGAATGGGGCTACGACGAGATCAACCTCAACCTCGGCTGCCCCTCCGACCGGGTGCAGTCGGGGCGTTTCGGCGCCTGCCTGATGGCCGACCCAGGGCTGGTGGCCGAGTGCATCACCGCCATGCGGGAGTCCACCCACCTGCCGGTGACCGCCAAGCACCGTATCGGTATCGATCACCGGGACAGTTACGCAGAGCTGGCCCATTTCGTGGAGACCCTGGCCGGCGCCGGCTGCCGCACCTTCATCGTGCATGCGCGCAAGGCCTGGCTGCAGGGGCTCAGCCCCAAGAAGAATCGCGAGGTGCCCCCGTTGCGCTACGAGCTGGTGTACCGGCTGAAGTCGGACTTTCCGCACCTGGAGATCGTCATCAACGGCGGCATCCTGAACCTGGAACAGGCCGAGGCACAGCTGCAGCGGGTGGACGGGGTGATGATGGGCAGGGCCGTCTATCACGACCCCTGGCTGCTGGCCGAGGCCGACCGGCGCCTGTTCGGCGAATCCTGGCACCCCGGCACCCCCCACCAGGTGGTGCGGCGATTGCTGCCGCTGGTGGAGCGGGAATGCCGGCGGGGAGTGCCCCTGAAACGCATCGCCCGCCACCTCCTGGGGCTGTTCCACGGACGACCCGGCGCCAAACGCTGGCGCCGTCATCTCTCGCAACACGCCCATCGGCCCGAGGCGGGACCCGAGGTGCTGGAGCAGGCCCTGGCGCTGGTCCCCGAAACCACCCCCGGCGGCAAAAATCATCCTGAAGATTGAATTTCCGCCCACCGCCTCCATTTGTTCCTCGATCCATTCATTCACGGAAACCACGAGAGGTAGCGACATGGCATTGGAAAAATTGGATTCTGCGCAGTGGAAAGACTTCTTCGACCGCGTATCCAAGGAATTGACCGGTAAGCTGGTGGAGATCGAGGTGGAGGGACTGGACCTCGGTGACGAGATCGAAGCGGAATGGATCCCTTTCACCGGGGTGAGTTACGACCCCAAGGACAACGTGCTGAGCATCTTCTCCAACGAACTGGAACACATGATCCACAAGCCCGAGGAGATCTGGGTCGATTTCGGGGTCGATGGGCTGCACAGCATGGAGGTGGTGGACAAGGACGGCCACAAGCAGATCGTGGTCCTCAAGGACGAACTGGCGCTGCCGCCGGCCGACTGAACCATGTTTGGCGCGCCCTTCGCGGACCGGCGGGAGGCGGGACGCCAGCTGGCCGAAGCGCTTCAGCCGCTGGCGGAGAGCAGTGAGGATTTGTTGGTGCTGGCCCTGCCCCGCGGAGGCGTGCCGGTGGCCTACGAGGTGGCCCGAGCGCTGGATGCGGAGCTGGACCTGCTGCTGGTGCGCAAGCTGGGCACCCCGGGGCAGCCGGAACTGGCCATGGGCGCCATCGCCTCCGGTGGTATCGAAGTGCTCAATCCGAGAGTGATCCAGGGGCTGCGAATTCCCGAACATCTGATCCAGCAGGTGGCCCGGGAGGAATACCGGGAGCTGCAGCGGCGGGAGACCGCCTATCGCGGTGACCGGCCGCCGCCCAAAGTGGAAGGTCGCACCGTGATCCTGGTGGACGACGGTCTGGCCACCGGCTCCACCATGAAGGCCGCGGTGGAGGCGGTGAAGAGCCTGCGGCCGGCCCGGGTGGTGGTGGCCGTGCCGGTGGCCCCGCCCGATACGGTGCGGGAGCTGGAGTCCCAGGTGGATCAGGTGGTGGCGCTGCTCACCCCGGCCAATTTCTCCGCAGTGGGCCAGTGGTACCTGGATTTCTCCCAGACCAGCGACGACGAGGTCCGCGAGCTGCTGCGTGCCGCCTGGCATTCTTGACCCGAACCCGATCACCAGTCCCTTTTCTGCGAGCGGAATTTCCGGATGGCAGGGCTGGTAAACTGGTTTGCCAAATTCAATGGAGGAGAAGAATCATGACCGTAGAGCGCATGGTGCTGGCTTTTGCCGGCTTCGCCATTTTGCTTTCCCTAGCGCTGGGCGTGCCGGAAAGCCCTTTGTTCGTATCCAAATACTGGCTCTGGTTCACCGCCTTCGTGGGCGCCAACCTGCTGCAAAGCGCCTTCACCGGCTTCTGTCCCTTGGCCATCATCCTGAAGAAGCTGGGAAAGAAGCCGGGGCCGGCCTTCGAGTGATCCCGCTCTCGGGCTGAAGCCCCACGTACGGGTGGTGGCAGCTTCTTGTCGGGCTTCAGCCCGACAAGCCCCCTTTCGCCACCCTGGAGAGCGGCAGCGCCCTATTCCACCAAGCGATAATCGATGGAGATCCGGTCCCCGGCATAGGGCCGGAACCGGTGGTCGGCGAACGCCTTGTGATCGGGATGATCACGATAGCTGTCGATCACCGCCGGGTGGCAGAAGCGGATCCGCCAGCAGTAGCGGTATTTCGCCGCATCCTGCGCCGCGATGCCGGTATCCACCGCCTGCACTCCGGGAATGGATGGCAACACCCGCCGTCCTTCAGCCATCATTTCCCGAACTTCCCTCTCGTCCAGTTTCTCCACGTTGTAGAGAATGATGTGTTCCACTGGCTCCCAGGGCTCGCAATGGGCCAGCACCGCTTCCGCCTGGCCTGCGCCCCCCCATAAGCGGATGCAGCGCTCCACTTCCTCCGCGATGGCCTGGCGCACACCGGCCACCAGCGCCGTGTAACTTTTGGCACCGGCGGAGGCATTCCCAACGATGCGCCCACCCGCCGCATCGGCCAAGGCGGTGTAGTAGTTGATCTTGCTCACACCGTTTTCGATCAGGCTGCGGAACTGTTCATCGGCCAGACCGGTGCCGCCGTGGATCACCAAGGGGATGCCAAGCGCCTGGTCGATCCCGGCCAGTCGCTGGAAATCCAGCCTCGGTTCGCCCTGCATGCGGCCGTGGACGGTGCCGACGGAGACCGCGAGGAAATCCACTCCACTCTCCGCCACGTAACGCCGGGCATCTTCCACCGAGGTGTAGGCGATTTCACCAGGATGTCGCTCCGCATCCTCGCCTTCCACGCCGGGTACGTACCCCAGCTCCCCCTCCACCGGCACGCCACAGCCCCGGGCCATCTCCACCACCTTGCGGCTGGCGGCGATGTTCTCCTCCAACGGCAGATGGGAGGCATCCACCATCACTCCGTTGCAGCCCAGATTGATGCCCCGAACCGCCGAGGACAGGCTTTCACCATGGTCGAGATGGATCGCCACCGGCACTGAAGCCCGCCGGGCGCCGGCCACCACCGCCGGCATCACCAGCTCGAAATCGAAATACTCGAAGTGGGACTCGGCCAGGCTCAGAATCACCGGCGCCCGGCAGTGTCCGGCAGCGTCCAGAATGGCTTCCAGAAAATCCAGACTCACCAGATCGAATGCCCCAACGGCATAGCCGTTGGTATGGGCATGCTCCAGCATCTGTTTCATGTTCACCAGCGCCATGGTCCAATCCTCACGGGAATCGACGGATGAAGCCCATTCTGGCCAAATCCAGCCTTAGAGAAAAATCGATGATTCTTATAATCGTCATTTATAAACGTCTATGTTACTGGCACTGCCCGGAGGTCATGCTCGTCTGCACCCGTGATCTCCACCTCCACGAAATCCCCTGGCTCCAATTCCCATTCCGGCGGAAGGATCACATGGCCGTCGATCTCCGGCGCATCCCCAGGGCCTCGTGCCAGGATCGCCTCGTCGTTCACTTCGTCCACCAGCACGATCATGCGGCTGCCCACCTTTTGCGCCAGCTTCTCCGCGCTGATGGCCGCCTGGACCTTCATGAAGCGGACCAGACGCTCCTGCTTCACCTCCTCGGGCACGGCATTGGGGAATTCATTGGCGGCGGCGCCGGCCACCGGTGAATAGGCGAAGGCCCCCACCCGGTCGAGCCGCGCCTCGCGCAGGAATTCGAGCAGGATTTCGAAATCGGCTTCGGTCTCCCCTGGAAAGCCAACGATGAAGGTGGAGCGCAGCACCAGCTCCGGGCACGCCTTGCGCCACTGGGCGATGCGGTCGAGCACCTTCTCGGTGGCCGCCGGCCGGCCCATGGCCTTGAGAATGGACTGGCTGCCGTGCTGCAGGGGCATGTCCAGGTAGGGCAGGATCTTGCCCTCGGCCATCAGCGGAATCAGCCGGTCCACCTGAGGATAGGGATAGACGTAGTGGAGCCGCACCCAGGCCGGCAGCTCGCCCAGCACCCGGGCCAATGACTCGATGCGGGTCTCCAGCGGCCGGCCCTGCCAGAAATCGGGGCGGTATTTGAGATCCAGGCCGTAGGCGCTGGTGTCCTGGGAGACCACCAGCAGCTCGCGCACCCCCGACGCCACCAGCCGTTCTGCTTCAGCCGCCACCTCCGACAGCGGCCGGCTCATCAGGTCGCCGCGCAGGCTCGGAATGATGCAGAAGGTGCAGCGGTGGTTGCACCCCTCGGAGATCTTCAGGTAGGCGTAGTGGCGCGGGGTGAGCTTCACCCCCTGGGGCGGGATCAGGCTCGACCAGGGATCGTGGGGCGGCGGCAGCCGGCGGTGCACCAGCGCCATCACCTCCTCGTAGGCGTGGGGGCCGGTGATCCCCAGCACCTGGGGATAACGCGCCCGGATCTCCTCCTCCCGCGCCCCCAGGCAGCCGGTGACGATCACCGCGCCGTTGGCGTCCAGCGCCTCGCCGATGGCCCCCAGGGACTCCTCCACCGCGGCGTCGATGAAGCCGCAGGTGTTGACGATCACCAGCGCCGCCTCCTCGTAGCTGGGCACCAGCCGGTAGCCCTCCGCCCTGAGCTGGGTGAGGATCCGCTCCGAATCCACCAGGTTCTTGGGGCAGCCGAGGCTGACGAAGCCGATGGCGGGCGGGGTCATGGTCATGGGACAGGATGCGTGTTCATGAGGTTACCAGAGGCAGGTCGGATTTCAGCCCGACACAGGAGCCACCATGGATGTCGGACTGAAGTCCGACCTACGGTTACCAGAAAATTCGAATGCAGGAAGCGCGTCCTCGCGCCGAACGGCAGAGGCATTTTCACCATCGCGGCTTCGCGGCGGGGACGCCGCTCCCACGGGATGTTTTTTCAGGATGCGGGGTGAATCCAAGGTTCATGAATGTCAGCGGATCACCTGGATATCGATGTCGAGACCAAGTGAAGCCCACGCCCGATCCGCGGTCATGACAGGCAGTCCATGCTCCATCGCCAGTGCCAGGCAAGCACGGTCTGCCAGGGAGAGACCGTGCTTGCGGGTCTGTGCATACAGTCGGGCCGCAATTTCGGCCTGCCCTGCCGTGAAAGGCTCGAATATCACGCCGATACTGGCAAACTCCTGCTGCATCCCATCTGTATTGGCAGCCCGCTGCAGGGATTTCTGAAGAACCTCGGACCAGTTGATTGCCGAGACGCGCGCTCCATCGAGAACCGGAGAGACTTGGTCACCACCTGGCTCTTCATGCAGAAACGCCAGTAGGGCCGAGGCATCCATAACGACACTCATGACCGTTCGAGTTCGCGCTTCGCCTCCGCCCTGCGCTCGGCAATGAGTTCATCGACCAAGCTCACCTCCCGGGGGATGTGCTTGAACCGCTCCCGCAAACGGCGTTCCACCGTCTCGCGCCGCTCCAGCACCAGGCTATCCCCCACCTTGCGGGCCACCAGCCGGTCACCGGGCTTGAGCTTCAGCGCCTTGCGCAGCGCAGCGGGGATCACCACCCGGCCCTGTGCGCCAACATGGACTTCATTGTCTACAGCTGCCATTTAATCATCCTGCGTGCCACGACCTTAAAAATCGTGGCACATGTTCTCACGACTGTCCACCCCAAAATCCCGCACAATCAGCCGTCGAGAAAGTCGCTGATCGACACCGCCTGGGACTGGCCGATCTGCACCACGATGGGCTCTTCCAGGGCGAGCTGGCCCTCGCGGATGTAGGGAAGCAGCTCGTTCACCAGTTGCAGCACGATGGCCATGCCGTCGCGGTTGCGGTCACCCTCGGGAAGCTGCTGGATGCCTTCCACCAATTCCTGCTGGTAGCGGGCGAAGGTCTCCCCCTGCTCCTCCAGGGAGGCGGACTTGAACTCGTCGGTGAAGCTCACCAGGAGCTGCCAGCCGGCGGCCTCGGGTTCGTTCACCACCATGATCTTCAACGGGCCGTTGATCTCGGTCATCGGTTTCCTCGGATGCGTCGTTGCCACAGTTCGCGCCCCTGGCCGCTGCGGCGTTTGTTGCCCTGGGCGGCATTGAGGATGCCGCGCAGGATGTTGATCTCGTGCTGGTCCAGCTCGGCGCGGTGGAAGAGGCGGCGCAAGCGGCGCAGGAGCTTTTCGGGGTTGCGCTCGTCCAGGTAGCCGATGTCGTAGAGCGCCTCGGTAAGGTGCTCCATGAAGCCCTCGAAGGCCTCCACCGGCGCCGGCTCGCGCCCGGGCTGTTGGGGCTGAACCTCAGCCATGCGCAGTTCGTAGGCGATCACCTGCACCGCCATGGCCAGGTTGAGGGAGCTGTATTCGGGGTTGGCGGGAATGTGCACCAGGTAGTGGCACAGATCCAGCTCGGCGTTGGTGAGACCGGTGCGCTCGCGGCCGAAGAGCAGCGCCACCCGCCGCCCGGCGCCGGCCTCGGCGGCCACCTTTTGAGCGCATTGGCGGGGATCGAGCTGGGGCCAGCGCACCTTGCGCAGCCGGGCGCTGGCGCCGATCACCAGCTGGCAGCCGACCAGGGCGTCGTCCAGGGTGTCGTACACTTGCGCGGCGCGCAGCAGGTCGTCGGCCCCGGAGGCACGCGCCACCGCCTGGCCGCTGAGATGGTCGCAGGGGCGCACCAGGGCCAGCTCGCTCAGCCCCATGTTCTTCATGGCCCGCGCCACGGCGCCGATGTTGCCGCCGTGGGAGGTCTCAATAAGGACGATACGCACCTGGTTCAGCATGTGCGGCAGGGTACACCAGGAGGGGCTTTCGCACCATGGGGCCACCGGCTGCTCCCTTTATGAACAGGTCTCCATGGGTTATCCTCGCGCCCCATGAATCCCATGACCAACATCGCCGCCCGCGCGGCACGTGAGGCGGGCAAGCTGCTGCTCCGCTACTTCAACCGGATGGAGAACATCCCGGTGGAGGAGAAGCAGGCCAACGATTTCGTCACCGAGGTGGACCGCGCCTCGGAGCAGATCATCATCGGCGCCATCCGCAAGGCCTATCCCGATCACGCCATCCTGGCCGAGGAGAGCGGCGACCACGCCGGCAAGGACTACCTCTGGATCATCGACCCCCTGGACGGAACCACCAACTACCTGCACGGCTTTCCCCAGTTCTCCATCTCCATCGCGGTGCAACACCGGGAGGAGCTGGTGTCGGCGGTGGTGCACGACCCGCTCCGGGAGGAGACCTTCACCGCCCACAAGGGGGGCGGCGCCTACCTCAACGAGCGGCGTATCCGGGTCTCGAAGCGGAAGGATCTCCATGGCGCCCTGCTCGGTACCGGCATCCCCTACCGCGACCAGCGGTTCGTGGACAACTATTTCGGCATGATGAAGGCGCTGATCCGGGACGCCGCCGGCGTGCGCCGCCCCGGCTCCGCCGCGCTGGACTTCGCCTGGCTGGCCGCCGGCCGCATCGACGGCTTCTGGGAGCTGGGACTGGCGCGCTGGGACTTCGCCGCCGGCGCCCTGCTGGTGCAGGAAGCCGGGGGCGTGGTCACCGACCTGGCCGGCGGCCAGCGCCACTTCGAGACCGGCAACGTGGTGGCCGGCAACGTCAAGATCCACCCGGTGATGCTGGAGACCATCCGGCCTTTCCTGTCGGACGATCTCCAGGCCTGATGAAGCCAATGATGGCTTTTGCCCGGCTTTCCTGAAGCGGGGGGCGACGCCGGACCATCAACTCGCTCGCCAGCCGTTCAGCTCACCAGGGCTGCCCACGCTGCCGCGAAAACTGCTCCAGGATCTCGGCCCCCTTCTCCTGCGGCGCGCTCTCCAGCGCCTTCCAGACCTTGGCGTCCCGCTGGTAGACATCGGGCCGGAACTGCACCTCGATGCCCTGCCCATCCGTCACCGCAGTGAGGTAGAGGATGAGAATGGGCACCGGCCTGGTCAGCTGGATGCGGGTGGTCTCGCCACTGTCGATGACCTGCTGGATCCGCTGCCTGGTCCACTCGGGGCCATTGGGCTTCAGCAGCTGCTCCCCCAGTTCCAGCGGTTTGCCCACGCGAACGCAACCATGGCTGAAGGCACGCCGGGTGCGGCTGAACAGACCACGGGACGGTGTGTCATGGAGATAGACGGCATACTGGTTGGGAAACAGAAACTTGATGCGCCCCAGGGAGTTGTCCGGGCCGGGCCGCTGACGCAACACATAGGGAAAGCGCTGCGCGGTGACATTGGACCAGTCCACCGTGGAAGGATCCACGGGCCGCCCATCCGGGGTAAGCAGTTCCATGTTCTTTTCCTTCAGGTACCCCAGCGGGTCCTCGAGCAGGCGCGGCGCCAGCTCCCGCCGGGTGATGCTCATGGGCACCGTCCAGGTGGGGTTGATCTCCACGATGCGAATGCGGTCCTGGAAAACCGGGGTCTGATGGTAGGCCTGGCCCACCTGGATGGGGCTGGTCCAGTGGCTACCGCTGCGGTACAACTGGAAGCCCGCCAGATCGGCCAGGTAATAGTCTTCCGGAAGCCCGTGCGCCACCCAGCGCAAGCGGTCGAGGTTGATGCGAACCTGGCGGATTCGTTCCTGCACCGGCACGTTGAGCGCGGCCAGGGTACCCTTCCCCACCACGCCATCGGCGTCCAGCAGGTGATCCGCCTGAAAACGTTTCACCGCCCCCGCCAGGGCCTCGTCGAAGTACTCCGGGTCATCGCTGCTGCTCTGCAGTTCACCGGTAACCAACAAGCGTTCGCGCAGGACCTTCACCCGGGGAGAGCGATCACCTGGGTGGAGGGTGGGTCCCAGCGGGACCACCGGCCAGCCGCCGGCCGCTTGCTGTTCACGAAGCCGTGCCAGCACCGTACGCAAGCCAACGTACATCGGTAACTTGGGCAGTCTCCCTTGGAACAGGGCATCGATGTCGCCCCGCTCCAGGCTGGACAGCAGGTCCCTGGAAGTGGGTGTCTGGCTGTAATCCATCTCGTAGTTCCACTCCTTGAACAACTGCCCCGGATTCACCTTGCCGGTCCCCAGGTGGATGCCCAGGGTAAGCAGGGCATCGCTGAACAGCAGCTCGCGTTCCACCTGCTGGTCCACCGACTCCGGCTGAGCACCAGCCCATCGCTCCAGGGCGGACCGATGATAATCGGCGGGATCCAGCCCCTCTTCGCGCGAACGATTCACCCATGCCAGCAACGCCGCGACGCTGCGCGGGTTTTGCCACACCGGCCGGTAGCCATTCTGTTCGTAGAGCCGGGCGACGATGGTGCGCTCGACGATGCGCTCCCCCGCCACCCGCAACTCCCCTGGTTGCGCCAACCGCTGTTGCAGCCGCTCGCTGAATCCCGTTTCCTGGCCACAAACCGTGACGGAGATCAGGACCAGGACAAAAAAGGCTCCCAATCCGGTGAATTTTCTGGCTAAATGCATGTCCATCCTCGTGATGTCGCCATTTCGGGCTCGTTTTCCATGATCGCCACTCGCTCTTCCCGCAGAGACTTTCTCCGCACCGCGGCCGGCTTGAGCTTGTTGGGAGCCTTTCCCTTCTCCGCATTCGCGAATTCAGGCTCACGGGAGCTGGAATTCCTCCATACCCACACAGGAGAGCGGTTGCGCCTAGAGTATCACGATGGTCACCGCTACCTGGATGATGCCCTGGCCGAGGCCAACCATTTCCTGCGCGATTTCCGTACCGGCGACCTACACTCCATGGACCCCCGCCTGTTCGATTATCTGTGGCAGGTACAACGGCAAACCGGTAAGGAAAAGATCGTGTGGCAGGTGATCTCCGGCTACCGCTCCCCCAGGACCAACACCATGTTGCGCAAGCGCAGCAAGGGGGTGGCCAAGCGCAGCCTGCACATGCAGGGACGCGCCATCGACGTGCGCATCGAGGGGCTGGACACCCGCCAGCTCTATCGCACCGCCCTGGCGTTGCGTTGTGGCGGCGTGGGGTGTTACACCAAGTCCCGTTTCGTCCACCTGGACACCGGCCGCTTCCGCACCTGGGGAAGTTGAGGCGCCATCGACTTTGGGGCCCATGCCCGTAGGTCGGGCTTCAGCCCGACAAACTCCACGATCTTTCCCGAAAGGCCGGTGGACCACTCCGCGACGATGCCGGAGTCATGCACCAGGGGTGTCGGGCTGAAGCCCGACCTACGAGTGTCGGCTGCCGGAGAGCCCGGGTTTCTCCACGTCAGCCTGAAACCTTCTGTTCTCCCCCCTCCAGCCTGGCTCGCCGCTGGCGCAGCCACTCCGCCGTGCCCTCGTACCACTGCAGCAGCGCCGGCACCAAGAAGAGCACCAGCAAGGTGGTGAAGGCGATGCCGAAGGAGATGGAGACCGCCATGGGAATCAGGAACTGCGCCTGCAACGAGGTCTCGAACAGCAGCGGCGTGAGCCCGGCGATGGTGGTGAGAGAGGTGAGCAGCACCGCCCGCAACCGCTGACAGGCCGCCTCCACGATGGCATCGCTCACCGGCATGCCCTCCTCCCGCAGCTGCTTGTAGAAGACCACCAGGATGATGGAGTCGTTCACCACGATGCCCGCCAGGCCGAAGAGCCCGAACAGCGAGAGGATGGTGAGTTCGATGTCCATCAGCCAGTGTCCCACCAGCGCGCCCACGATGCCGAAGGGAATGATGCTCATCACCACCAGCGGCCAGCCATAGGAACCGAACACCCAGGCCAGCACCAGGTAGATGAGCACCAGGGCGTAGAGGGCCCCGGTCTTCATGTCGGCCATGGTCTCCTTCTGATCCTCGGCGCGGCCGGTGTAGCTCACCTGCACCCCCCATTTGGCCTCCAGCCCGGGCAGAACCTCCCGCTTGAGCTGATCGCGGATGCGGTTGGCGTTGTTGCGGCCGCGGTCCACGTCGGCGAACACGGTGGCGGCGAGCCGGTTGTTGTAGTGGCGCAGGATCTCGAATCCCTGATAGGGCTTCAGCCGGGCGGCGGTGGAGAGCGGCATGTAATCGCCGCCGGGAAGCCGCAGCATGAGCTCCTCCAGGGTGGCCAGGCGGTTGCGCGAGCGCTCCGGCAGCATCACCCGCACCTCCAGTTCGTCCCGTCCCTGGACGAAGATCTGGCTCAGGTAGCCGTTGAAGGCATCACCCAGCTGACCGGCCACGGCCCGCTCCGTGAGCCCCGCCGCCCGCCCGGCCGGAGTGAGTTCCACCAGCAGCTGCTGGTAACCGTAGGGCATGTCGTCCTCCACGCCCGACACCCCCTCCAGGGTCTCCAGCACGGAAACCAGCTCCAGCGCCGCTGCCTTGATGCTGTGGGTGTCGGGCCCGGTGATCTTGATCTCCAGGTCCTTGCCCGGCGGCCCTCCGCCCTGGCGGGAACTAAGGGTGAGCCGTTCCAGGCCTGGCGCCTCCCGAATATGGCTGCGCCAGGTCTCGATGAAGGTCTCGTTGCGCACGCTGCGTTCGTCCGAAGGCACCAGCTCCACCGTCATGGAGGCGAACTGCTCCCCTGCCCTGCCCGAGGAGGTGTTGGAGAAGATGCCCATGCCGTGGTTGACCCGGGCCACCCGGATGAGTCCGCCGCCCAGCTCCTGTTCGGCCAGATACAGTGCCTTTTCCACCTCGCCGATGAAACGCTCCACCCGGGCGGGCGGGGTGCCGGAAACGAAACTGGCACTGGCATAGATCACGTTGCCCTCCACCCGTGGGAAGAAGGTGAAGCCCAACCGCCCCCCCGCCAGCAGACCCACGGCGATCACCAGGCTGGCCAGCGCCAGGCTGAATGTCACCGAGGGACGCCGCACCGCGGCGGTCACCAGCGGCCGGAAGCGCCGCTCGCGGAAACGGTCGAACGCCCCGTCCAGCCGCCTGCGCAGCGATGAGGTGTGCGCTCGTCCCAGGTTGCGAAAGCTGTGCCGCAGGTGTCCCGGCAACACCAGGAAACTCTCCAGCAGTGAGGCGATGATGACGCAGATCACCACGAAGGGAATGTCGAACAGAATGTCCCCGATGATGCCGGAGACCGCCATCAGCGGGGTGAAAGCGGCCACCGTGGTGAGGGAGGAGGAGAGCACCGGAGCCAGCATGCGCCGCGCACCGCCCTCGGCCGCCTCCAGGGGGCGCTCCCCGCGCTGGAAATGGGCGAGCGCATCCTCCCCCACCACGATGGCGTCGTCCACGATGATGCCCAGGGTCATGATGAGGGCGAAGAGCGAGATCATATTGATGCTGCCGCCGGCCAGCCAGACGATGGCCAGGGCCGCCATGAAGGAGACCGGAATGCCCAGGGTCACCCACCAGGCGACCCGGCCATTGAGGAACAGGAAAAGGATGGCCACCACCAGCAGCAGACCGCCGGCGCCGTTCTTGAGCAGCAGGTTGATGCGATCACGCACCAGCAGCCAGCTCTCGTCATAGACGGTGAGCGAGATCCCGGGGGGGAGCGTGGGACGGGTCTCCTCCACCCATCGTCGCAGGATGCTGGCCGATTCCAGGGTGTCCCCGGTGGCGGCGCGCTGGGCGAACAGCTCCACCGCCGGCTCCCCCTGGAAGCTGAGCGTGACCCCACCGGGCCGCGGCCGCCGCTCCAGCCGCGCCACTTCCCCCAGCGGGAGGCGGTCGTCCCCCTGGTGCAGCAGCAGCCGTTCGAACCCCTTCTCCTCACGCTGCTGGTTGAGCACCCGCAGCTCCCGCGCCACGTCGTCCCGCCCCACCCGACCGGCGGGCAGATCCACCGAGCGCTCGGCGATGGCCTGGCCCACTCCGGACAGGGTGGTCCGCAGCGCCTGCAGCTGGCGGCTCTCCAGCTCCACCGCCAGCTCCTCTTCCGGCAGGCCGATGAGATCCACCTTGGCGATGCCACGGGCGAGCAGCTGCTCCTCCAGCCGGTAGGCGAGCCGGCGCAGCTCCTGCGGCGCCACCTTTCCGTGCAGCAGCACCCGGGCGATGGGCTCGAAACGAATGATGTGGGTCACCTGGGGAGTGCGCGCATCCCGGGGCAGGTTGCGCACCGCCTTCACCCGCTCCTCCACCCGGTTGGTGGCGTCTCCCATGTCGGTGCCGTCCGGAAACTCCAGCAGGATCAGGCTCACCCCCCGGGCCGAGGTGGAGGTGACCTTGTCCACCCCCTCCACCGAGCGCAGCTCCTGCTCCACCGGGATGGTGATGGAGCGCTCCACGTCCTCGGCGGTGGCGTTGGGCCAGACCACCCGCACCGACACCACCTGGACCTCGAAATCGGGAAAGAACTGGGTGTTGAGACGGGTGAGCGCCACCGCCCCCGCCGCCAGCATCATCAGCATCACCAGGTTGGCCGCCACCGGGTGGCGGGCGAAGAGGCCGATGAGATCGTTCTTATGGACGTAGGGCCTACTCATGCCCCACCACCTTCACCCGCAGCCCCTCGACCGCGTTGGGCAGCTGGGTGGTGAGCAGCCTCCCCCGGGCATCCGCGGGCAGGCGCACCAGCAGCAGTTCTTCGTTCCCCTGGCGGTAGGTTCCCACCCGCTGCACCAGTACCCCGTGCAAGCGGTTCTCCCCGTTCACCAGGTAGACCCGGCTGGAACCATAGAGCGCCTCCCAGGGAATGGCCACCACGCCCTCCACCGGCGGCAGCTCCACCTGCAGGCGCAGGATCCTGCCCAGCTGCAGCCAGCGGGAGTCCGGCCGTAACCGGAACAGCGCCTCCACGCCGCTGCCGGAAGAGGCCACGGCGGCGGTGAAGCCTGCCAGGTCGGCAACCACCTCCCGGCCATCCAGGCGGCCACGGACCGATACCCCCTCCCCTTTCGACAGAAGCGCCTGCAGCACCGCCAGGTGTTTTTCCGGCACCACCGCCCGCAACACCAGGGAACCCTGGTCGAACAGCTCCAGCAGGGGACTGCCCGGGTTCACCCGTTCTCCCGCCGCCACCTTCACCTGCAATACCCGCCCGTCGGCCGGGGCGCGGATGCGGGTGCGCTCGAGCTGCAGCCGGGCCTTCTCCACCGCGGCCCGCTTCTGCGCCAGCCTGGCCTGGAGCTCCTGCAGCTTGCTGTCGTGGGTGCGGATGCTCTCCTCGATGCGAGCCACCGCGATGGACTGGCGCGCCAGCGCCTGGCGGGCGTTGTCCAGGCTGGACTGTGAGGCCAGCTTCTTGCCCATCAGCCCCCGCAGCCGCTCCACCTCGGCCTGGGCCAATTGCAGCAGCCGGCGCTCCCCGGGCAGCGCCTCCAGGTTGCCCTGGTGACGGGAGTTCTCCTCGGCGATGGCCGCCTCGGCCTGGGCCAGTTCCGCCTGCCGCTGCTCCAGGTCGAGCCGGTAGTCCCGCTCGTCCAGCACCACCAGCAGCTGACCTGCCTTCACCGGATCCCCCTCGGTGACCTTCACCTCCTTCACGTCGGCTGCCAGGGCGGCGGTGAGCGGCGATTTGAAGAGGGCATCCACCTTGCCGTAGAGGGTGAGCGTGGGCCGCCAGCGCCCGGGCTTCAGGTCCATGACGGTCACCGGCCAGGCCTTCTCCTCCACCGCCACCGGCCGGGTCTGGGGACGGGTGGCCACCAGCAGCGCGAAGAGCGCCGCGGCCGTCAGCAGGATCAGCGCCGGCAACCAGAGCCTGCGCCAGGGCTTTCGGACATTCTTCATCGAGGCTGCTCGTCCCGGGTGAAACGCCAGGCAATGAAGGCGCCCAGCAGTGCAATGGAGGAGGCCAGAGTATACGCCAGGGTGGCGCCCCACTGCTGCCAGAGAAAACCGCTGGCGAAGGTGCCGGCAGCGCCCCCGGCGCCGAAACTGACGCTGGCATAGAGTGCCTGTCCCCGACCCTGGTGGCTGCCGCGGAAATAACGGTGGATCATGTGTATGGCGGAAGCGTGAAAGCTGCCGAAACTGGCCGCATGCAGCAATTGGGCCACGGCCAGCACCCAAAGCTCCTCCGGAAACCAGCCGATGAGCAGCCAGCGCAGTCCCGCCAATGCCAGGCTGGCCACCAGGAGGAGACGGGTGCTGTAACGCCGCAGCAGCCGGTGCATGTAGAAAAGGAAGAGGGTCACCTCCGCCAGCACCCCCAGCCCCCAGAGAAAGCCGATCACCGTCTTGCTGTAGCCGTATTCCTGCAGATAGATGGTGTAAAAGGCGTAATAGGGTCCGTGGCTCATCTGCATGAGAAAGACGGCGACGAAGAAGGCGATCACCGCCGGGCGCCGGAGCACCTTCAGGATGGATCCCTGGTCCTCCTTTCCGTCACCGTCGGAACGCTCCTTCACCAGCAGACTGGCCACCAGCACCCCGGCGAAGGTGAGCAGTACCGACCAGGTCACCATCTCCGGACCGGCCCGGTCCACCCACTGCCCCACCCCCACCACGGTGACGATGAAACCGATGGAGCCCCACACCCGGATGCGGGGATAACGGTCGGCCCGTGGACCGAGGTAGTCGAAGGTCACCGCCTCGAACTGTGGCAGCGAGGCGTTCCAGAAGAAGCTGTAGAAGGTCATCACCAGGGCGATGCCCCAGAAGCCGGACACTCCGTAAATGGCCAGAAAGGAGACCAGCGCCGCCAGTGAAGCCAGCCGCACCAGCCGCATGCGGTGCCCCAGGTGATCGGCGAGCCAGCCCCAGACGTTGGGCGCCACCACCTTGGTGGCCATGAGAATGGCCATGAGAGAGCCGATGGCCACGGCATCGAAACCGCGCGCCTCCAGGTAGAGCCCCCAATAGGGCACCAGTGCCCCCAATGAGGCAAAATAGAAAAAATAGAAGGCCGAAAGCCGCCAGTAGGGCATGGAGCCACCAGGTTCCCGGAACATTGGCGGGCCATTCTATGACTTTCCAACGTTCATGGCGCGGGGCCGAACCACCCCGGCTCATGGATGGGGCACACAGGTTCCCGATTTTTCACCACAGAGGGCACAGAGCACACGGAGATCGATGAGGCGCGGATTTGCCGGCGTGAGATTCGGGTCAGCCTTGAAGTTTCCCGGGAAAGCCTCATCTCCCGGGGTGAACCCATAGTCAACAAGGAAAACAACCATGAAAATCCGGTTCTCCTACCGCAAGATCGACAAGAACGAGAAGAAACAGCTGAAAGAGCTGGTGGCCAGGGGAGAGGAATCCCTGGAACCCCTGCTCTCCAACTACGACCCGGAAGCCGTGGTTCTCGATGGCGCCATCGAAAAACACGCCAAACGGCAGCTCTATCGTGCCCGGCTCAAGCTGCACCTGCCGCACAAGACGCTGGCGGCGGTGGAGGAATCGGACAGTGCCGCCAGCTGCCTCAATGGAGTCTTCGCCGAGCTGCGCCGCCAGCTGGAGCGCTACAAGCACCTGTCGCGCAACGATCACCTGTGGAAACGCCCCCGCCGCCGCGCCCAGCTCCGCAGCCTGCTCAAGGAGAGCACCACAACGGACGAACAGGAGATGCGCCGCAGCTTCATGAACCTGGTACGCCCCCATCTGGAGGAGCTGTACCACTTCATTCGGCGGGAGCTGGCCTATCACCAGGCACTAGAGGACCTTTCTCCGGCCGATGCCGGTCCCGACGAGATCCTGGACAGCACCCTGGTGCGCGCCTATGAGCGTTTCCCCCAGCGCCCGGAACACCTGGAACTGTTGCCCTGGCTCACCAGCCTGGCGCTGGAGGTGATCGGAGAGGAGATGGAGGCCCACCGGGTTCGTGAACGGCGGGTGGCCACCGAAGAGCGGGAGCCCGAGACGCCCATGGATGTCACCGACGGCATCGACACCGAGATCTACGAGTTCTACCAGCCGGACGAAGTGATCCGCCTGGAGGACGTGATCCCCAACCCCGAGAGCCCCATCCCGGAAGAGGCCGAGGCGTTGCTGGAGCGCAACCTGCTGGTGCAGGAGGTGCTGGCGCTGCTCCCCCGCCGCTGGCGCCAGGCACTGGTACTGGTGGACGTGCACGAGATGCAGGAAACGGAGGTGGCCGGGATCCTCGGTTGTTCCCAGGACGAACTGGCCGAGATGCGCCGCTGCGCGGAGCGTTTCATGCGCGAGTGGCTGGCCCAGCGGCTGGGTCCCGACGAGATCGAGGACACCACCACCGAGGAGCTGCTGGGATCACCCCTGCGCGAACCGCTGCCGGACGAGCTGGAGGCGGAGATCCTGGAGAAGTTCATGCCCATGGAGGCTGAGTAGAGCCGAAAGCCTTGACCCCACACCTGGATGAGAAGTTTCCCTCTCCCCCTTGGGGGAGAGGGTCAGGGTGAGGGGGTATCGGAATTTTTGTAGGTCGGCCTTCAGGCCGACAAAGCATCGGGCGGTTGCCGGGCTGAAGCCCGACCTACGACACCCTAATCCCGCCAGAAGGCGGGAGAGAGCAGGATGAGGATGGTGAAGATCTCCAGCCGCCCCATGAGCATGGCCACCACCGAGATCCACTTTCCGGCGGTGCTCACCGACTGGAAATTGTAGGCCACCTCTCCCAGGCCGGGCCCCAGATTGTTCATGCTGGTTGCCACGGCGGCAAAGGCCGACACCTGGTCCAGACCGGTGTGCATCATGGCCAGCATAAGGATCACGAACACGGCGGTGTAGGCGGCGAAGAATCCCCACACCGCATTCATCACTCGCTGGTCCACCACCTGGGTCCCCAATCGCACCGGTAACATGGCATTGGGATGGATCAGCTTCTTCACTTCCCGCATTCCCTGCTTCACCAGCAGCAATACGCGCACAACTTTCATGCCCCCCGTGGTGGACCCGCCACAGCCGCCCACGAAGCTGATGAAGATGAGCAGCACCGGCACGAAATTTGGCCAGAGTGTGAAATCCACTGTACCGTAGCCGGTGCCCGTAACCACAGAGACCACCTGAAAAGCAGCGTCCCGCAGAGTGGATGGGGTACTCTCGTAGTTCCCTTCGAGCCGCAACACCAATACCACCAGCAGCACCATCCCCAAAACCAACAGCATGAAAGTACGCGCTTCCGGATCCCGCCAGTAATAGAAAGGATCACGCCGGTGGATGGCAAAGAAATGGACGGCGAAATTGAAGGATGCCAGCAGCATGAAGACGATGGCCACCAGCTCCACCGCACTGCTCTGGAAATAGCCGATACTGGCGTCGTGGGTGGAGAAACCACCAGTGGCGACCGTGGTGAGACTGTGGGCAACCGCATCGAAGGGGGACATACCCGCCAGCCAATAGGCCAGCGCACAGGCGGCGGTGAGGGAAAGGTAGATGAGCCAGAGGGCCCGCGCCGTATTGGCCAGGCGCGGGGTCATCTTCTCCTCCTTCATGGGACCCGGCGCCTCCGCCCGGTAGAGCTGCATGCCGCCGATGCCGAGCATGGGAAGCACCGCGATGCCCAGCACGATGAGCCCCATGCCTCCCATCCATTGCAGCAGCTGCCGATAGAAGAGCACCGAACGCGGCAGCTGGTCCAACCCGGTGATCACCGTGGCACCGGTAGTGGTGATGCCCGAGGTGGCTTCGAAGATGGCTTCGGTGAAGCTCATCTCCACCCCCAACCAGAGCGGCCAGGCGCCCAGCAGGCTCATGATCACCCAGAAGAGCGCCACGATGAGAAAGCCATCCTTGCGGCTGATGCGGGTGTTCAGGGGCCGCCAGGGGTACCAGAGAAAGATGCCAGCCACGAAGGAGACCAGCATGGGCCAGAGAAAGATGTCCAGATGTCGCTCGCCATACAGGAACCCCACCAGCAGGGGCGGCAGCAGCGACAGGCTGAAGACCACGGCCAGCAGGCCGGAAGTACGCAGGACGACCGAGAGATGCATGGGCCTCGTTCCGGTGTTTCGATGGCAAGCCGTGTCGGGCCGGCGCTATTCTACCACCCGGCGTCCCCCACCATCATGGACAGCAGGCGGGGAAAACTGGTGGAATACTGACCGTTGTCAATGAGCGGAGCCGGCCCTGACGCCAGACTTCGCCTTTCGTATCCGTTTCCACACGACCAGGAGGAAGAGTCATCATGAAAAAAATCCTTTTCGCATCCCTGCTGCTGGCAGGCAGCTCGGCCTTTCCGGCTCTGGCCCAGCAGTTGGATCCCAACGTGGCCGAAGCGCGCCAGGTGATCAAACAGTTCTTCAGCCAGCTCAAAGGGGAACTGCAAAAGGCGATGAAGGAAGGAGGACCGGTACATGCCATCAGCGTCTGCAACGAAAAGGCCCCCAAAATCGCCGACAAGATCAGCGCCGACACCGGCTGGTACGTTGCCCGCACCAGCCTGAAATATCGTGCCCCCACCAACAGCCCGCTCCCTTGGGAGAAGAAGGTATTGAAGGAATTCGAAGCCAGGAAAGCGGCGGGCGAAGAGGTGCAGAAGATCGATTACAAGGATGTGGTGGAGGAGGACGGCAAGAAGGTCTTCCGGTACATGAAGGCCATTCCCACCGGCAAGATCTGTCTCAAGTGCCATGGGGGCAAGGAGGTTGCGCCGGAAGTGGAGGCCAAGCTGCATGAACTCTACCCGGGCGACAAGGCGCGTGGTTTCAAGGTGGGCGATATTCGTGGCGCCTTCGTGCTGAAGAAGACGCTCTGACGCATCTTCGGGAGCCCGGGCCACCCCAAGTCGGCCCGGGCAGCCAAAATTCTTACTTCCGAGAAGGGGAATCGCCTCCGGGGTGGACCACTTCACATTCCGGCCCATTGGCGATCACCGTGGGCTTTCCCCTCTCCGGCCCTGTGCTAGCATCGGTGGGCAAGTCTCCAGCGGATGACCAGGCCCTGTGAAAAAAGCGTTCGATGTCTATTTTTCCGGAGAGCTGCTGGAAGGTTACGAGCCGGACGCCGTGAAGGCCTCCGTGGGTGAGCTGTTCGGACTCTCCGGCCCCAAACTGGAAGCGCTCTTCTCGGGAGTTCCGGTGCGGATCAAGAAGAACCTGGACGTGGACCGGGCCGGTCGCTTCCGCAAGAAATTTCTGGAGCTCGGCGCCCTGGTGCAGATCGTGCCGGCAGGCCAGGAACCCCCGGATCCCGCCAGCTCTGCATCCCGCCCGGCGGCCAAAGCCCCTGCGGCTACTGCCCCCCCAGGCTCTGAAGAGCCCGCATCCACCGGCCTCTCCCTGGCTCCCCAGGCTCCCCTCGAAAGTGAACCCGCCGGGGAAAAGGCGGCCGCCATCGATACCTCCGGCCTCTCCGTGAGCCCCCCGGGCGCCGATATTCTGCCATCCGATGGAAAGCCAGAAAGGGAAACGCCCCTTCCGGACATCAGCGGCCTGAGCCTGGCACCCTTGAATGAGAAGCGGACACCGGAGGGTGAAGCCACGGATCCCCCGCCACCCGACATCGGCCACCTGGAGCTGGCCCCCATGAATGGTGGCGATCCGGTGCCGTCGGAGAAAGAGCGAACCCCGCCCCTGCCCGATATCAGCGGTCTCTCCTTGGAGGAGTGAACACCGGTCCGACTCGGTCCTGCTCTCCAGTTCGGGTCACATCCCGCCGCAGCCGTTCCAGCTCCTCTTCCTGGCCGATGACCACGATGATGTCGTTCACGTCGATACGGTGCCGCTTCGGATTTGTGGCGAAGATGAGCTGGTCTCCGTAATCGCGATCCACCACCCCCAACACCACCAGGTTATACCTGCTGCTCAGGGAGAGTTGATCCAGGTACTGGCCATCCACGAAGCTGCCTGCGGGCACCGGGATCTCGGCGATCTCCAGGTCCACCCCCTTGCCGAAGACCGCACGATCCATGAGTTCGGCGATCACCGGCCGGTGCACCATCTCATAGATGCGGTAGCCTGAGATCTGATAGGGATCGATCACCTTGGTGGCCCCTGCCGCCGTCAGACGTTGCACCGTATCTTCGCTCTCACTGATGGAGACGATGGGCAGATCAGGAGCCAGCGCCCGGATCGAGATCACCAGAAAGACGTTGTCGGCGTCATTCTCCAGCAACGAAAAGAAGACATCCACCTCCGTATCCAGACCCAGCGACAGCAGCTCCTCGTCATCCTGCAGGTTGACCTTTTCCACCTGGAAGCCCGACTGGCGGGCTTTGTCCAGCCGGTCCGGATCCAGATCGATCATTCGAACCAGCTCGCCACGATTCTGCAGCTGGCGCGCCACCTCCTGGGCCACGGGCCCCGCTCCGGCAACGATGGTCCTGCGTCGGTTTTCTTTCTTCATCACAACTTCAGTTTGTGGCGCAGGCGAAGAATGCTGTATCGATGACCGAACACCAGCAGCAGGTCGTCGCCCACCAGCACGAAATCGGGACCCGGGTTGAACTGGAAGCGGCGTGAGGTGAGATCGTAATGGTGCCGAACGTGATCACTCTCCCGTTCCGGTGGCGTGATGACGCCAAACAGGATCAGTCGCAGATCCCCCAGCCCGGCATCCTCCACCCTTTTGCCATCCAGCCAGGAGCCGGGTGGAACGCGCACTGCTTCCAGATCGATCTCCTGATCTCCCATGAGAATGCCCTGGATCGCCTCGAAGGCCACCGGCTGCCCGATGTATTCCCCGGCGATGAGACCCACGATCTTGTAGGGCTCGATGGCGTGATTTGCCCCGGCCAGCTCCAGCTTTTTCACCGTGCGGTGATGGTTGGCCCGGGATATGATCTCGATGCCGCTGTCCAGCTGGCGGGCGGTGAGAGTGATATAGACGTTCACCACATCGTCCCCCGTGAGCGCCAGCACCCGACAAGCATTGGCCCCCACTCCCAATCGGTGCAAGGCCCCCAACCGCTGGGCCTTGCCATGCACCGCCAGGTAGTTTGCCCTGCGGGCCGCCGCCACCGCCTCTTCGTTCTCGTCGATGATCACGAACGGATGCCGGTCGCGATGGAGATAGTCGGCCACCACTGCTCCCACCCGGCCGTAACCACAGATCACGGTGTAATCCTTGAGCTTCTGCAATCGACCGCACACCTGGCGTTCGCGCACCTCGCCCAGCTTCTCCTGAAAGGCCGATACCACGATGGAGGTGAAGAAGGAGATGACACCGATGCCGCTGAGGATGAGCACCATGGTCACCAGGCGTCCTTCGAAGCTGTGGGGTGTGATGTCGCCATACCCCACGGTGGAGAGGGTGACCAGTGCCCAGTAGATACCTTCGAAGAAGCCATCGATGTCTCCCCCGTAGTTGGAAGACTCGAACAGGTAGATGGCCGAGGAACCGACGACGAGGATGAACAGCAAGAAGGTGAGCAGAGTGAGCAATTCCGCTTTCTTCTCCCGCAGCACGGCGCCGAATTCCTGCAGATTCTGGGTGTAACGGAACAGTTTGAAGAGCCGGAACAGCACGAACAGGCGGAGGATCCGCAAGGGGCGGTAACTGGGCATGATGGCCAACAGATCGATCACCGCCATGGGGCTGCTGACGAAGGTCCATTTGGCCTGTAGGATCTGGTAGAAGGCTCGCCGCAGGCGGAAGGGCTCGTCCACCAGTTCGCTCTCCTCGTAGGCCTCGATGACATGTTTGTGGATGTCGTCGTACACCCAGAACCGTCCCAGATACTCGAGCACCAGCACCACCAACACCAGGTTCTCGAATTTCACCGCCCAGTGCTCGGGGGTGTGGCGTACGTCATAGAGCAGGATGAAGACACTGGTGAGCACCAGCACCATCATGAAGAGATCGAAATAGGGGCGAATGCGGGAATGAGGATTTTCCAGCAGGTCGTAGGCGGCCTGCTTGAACCTGCGGTAACGGCTGGATTCCTCCAGCCAGTAGGCGAAACGGACCACCAGATCGGCAAGCTTCATGGTTCGTTCACGAACCTCTGGTTCGATCCTGGACAAAGCGGACTGTATTGCCTCGGTTCGCGTACAAGGCGAAATTCCCCACCGGCAGCAAGCCCTTGAAAACAGCGTCGACGCAGTGATGGGGTCGGACAGGTGCAGGATGCGCGTTCATGGATCAATCCGGAGGCTCCTTCACCACCTCCAGCCGGTCCGTCTCCGCAAGCTGCACCCGGCGGCCATCCACGGTGACGAAACTGTGTCCACCAAAGCGGTTGCGGGGCACCCGGTACAGGGTCACGCGGCCGGTGGTGCCGTCGATGACGCTCACCTGCAGGATCTGGTGGTCGTGACGCCATCGCCAATACCCCACTACCAGGGCACCACCGACCATCACGGCCAGCACCGTGAGCGCGATCCGTTTCGCCAGCCGGCCATCTCCAGTGGAGGGCCGTGGCCGGACAACGGCGGTGCGACGATGGCGGGCCAGCCAGAAGACCAGTCCGATCACCGCCAGCGTAAACAGGATCTTGGTTACCATGCCCCATCGCCGTTGCTATGATGACCGCAAAGTAACACCAAAACCCCTCCATGAAAACTGTACTGTTTCTCGTCCCGGTACTGCTCCTGATCACGGCCTGTTCCGAGCCGGAACGACCCAGCATCACCCTCTATCTGGCGATGCAGCGGGGGGACATCGAACAGATCGAGCGGCACATACGCTGGGGCAGCGATCTCAACCGGTTGAACCGCGACGGCTACACCCCTCTCCAGGTGGCAGTGCGGAACGGCCGTACCGCCATCGTCCGCATGCTGCTGAAACACGGGGTGGAGGTGGACAAGCCAGACCGGGAGGGCCACACCGCCCTGTGGCATGCGGTGATGGGCGGTCGCACCATCATCGCGGACCTGCTGCTGGAGGCCGGCGCCCGCCTGCAGGCCACCGACTGGCTGCTGGACGCCGCCCGACTGGGGGTGCGCAAGCGGGAGACGGTGGATTACCTGGTGCGTCACGGGGCCGACCTGGAAGTACGAGACGAACGGGGCGACACCCCGCTGCTCATTGCCATCCGCCAGGGCAACCACAAGCTGGCCAAGCACCTGGTGAATGCGGGCGCCGACGTGCGCGTGCGCGATGCCAATGGCCGCACCGCCCTGCAAATTGCAAATTCCCTGGGATTGGGCGATATTGCCGCCCTTTTGGAACGCAACGGAGCAACCTGAATGGCAAGCACACCCGAGGAACTGACCATAAGCTACCGAGAAGGAGATCTGGAGGTGGTGAAGGAGCTGGACAAGGAGGTGTTGAGCAAGGGCGCCTGGACCACCATCCTCTTCCGTTACCAGGAATGGAACAACGCCAAGCAGGAATACGGGCCGGAGAAATACAGTATCCGCCGTTACCAGAAACGGAACGGCGAATATCAGCAGAAGTCCCGTTTCAACATCTCCAGCAAGGAGCAGGCCCGCAAGATCATCGAGGCGCTGTCCCGCTGGATCGAGGAGTGAGCCGGGCCACCGCTGACATTCCATCCCCCGACTCCTGACTCCATCCATGCAAGACTCGCTGCAGATCGGCGCCATTCTCATGGGCCTGGCCGGCGGCCTGGCCATCTTCCTCTATGGCATGGAGCTGATGACCGGTGCGCTCAAGGCGAGCAGCGGCAAGCGGCTCAAGCGGCTGCTGGCGCGCATGACCACCAACCGCTTCAAGGGGGTTCTGGCCGGCGCCGTCACCACCGCCATCATCCAGTCCTCCTCGGTGACCACGGTGCTGGTGGTGGGTTTCGTCGCCGCCGGGCTGATGAAGCTGGAGCAGACCATCCCCATCATCATGGGGGCCTCCATCGGCACCACGGTCACTGCCCAGATCATCGCTTTCAAGATCACCCACTACGCCCTGCTCATCGTCACCCTTGGTTTCGCCCTGCAGTTCTTCGGCCGAAACGAGTTGGTGAAACGCACCGGCACCATGGTGTTCGGGTTCGGGCTGATCTTCTTCGGCATGAGCCTGATGGGCGACGCCACGGCGCCGCTGCGCGACTATCCGCCCTTCATCGATCTGCTGCGGGAGATGGACCACCCGCTCTACGGCATCCTGCTCAGCGCCCTCTTCACCGCGGTGGTACAGAGCTCTTCGGCCACCACCGGGGTGATCATCATGCTGGGCAGCCAGGGCCTCATCTCGCTGGAACAGGGCATCGCCCTGGTTTTCGGCGCCAACATCGGCACCTGCGTCACCGCACTGCTGGCCGCCATCGGCAACTCGCGGGATGCCCTGCGCACCGCGCTGGTTCACATCACCTTCAACACCATTGGCGTCATCGTCTGGTATCCCTTCCTCGATCAGTTCGCGGAACTGATCCGGATGCTCTCCCCCACCTACCCGGATCTTCAGGGCGTGGCCCGCCTGGCGGCGGAAACCCCGCGGCAGATCGCCAATGCCCACACCCTGTTCAACGTGGGCAACACCCTCCTCTTCATCGGCTTCACCCGCCAGTTCGCCCGTCTGGTGACCTGGATGGTACCGGTCACCGAGAAGGAGAAAGCAGAAAAGGTGGCCCCCAAGTATCTGGATCCCAACCTCATCGCCACCCCCGCCCTTGCCCTGGACCGGGTGCGCATGGAGATCGGCCGCATGGCCGAGCGGGTGCTGCCCATGGTGCGGAAGGGAACCGATGCCGCCATCCGCGGGGACGCCAGCCAGCTGGCGGAGCTTTTGCGCATGGATGCCGACGTGGACCAGCTCCACGGCCCCATCGTGGAATACCTGCGCCAGATCGCCCGCCAGGATCTCACCTCCGAAGAAGCAGCCCTGGTGCATCACTATCTGGCCATCGCCAGCTATTACGAGAACATCGGCGACACCCTGAAGCTCAACCTGGTGCACATCGGCCAGAAACGAATCCAGGGCGAAGTGGTGATCAGCGAGGAGACCCGACTGCTATTCGAAAAGCTGGTGGACGAGCTGGTCAACCTGCTGGAACTGGCCACCCGCGCCGCCACCCGCTGGGATCGGGATGCCGCGCGGGAGGTGATCCGTGCCAAGAACCGCGTCAACGGCCTGGCCCAGGACATCGAGCGCCACATCACCCGTCGCATGACCGCCGATGCGCCCCAACGCCGTCTCACCTACGAGATCGAAAGCGATCTGCTGGAGAACCTGAAGCGGGTCTATTACTTCACCAAGCGTATCGGCAAGGTGGTGCTGGAGAGCGATCAGGAGCCGGCCACTGCACCGGAAGCCGCTTAGCCGCGCACAGCACATGTGGGTCGGGCTTCAGCCCGACGAATCCCGATCTGGAGCGCTTTCTGGACGGGCGGCCCGGAAGGCTTCGGCGGGACCGCCACGAGTACCTCCCTGTAGGCTCGCGTCGGCCATCCATGGCCTCCGACGTCCCGCCGAAGCCTTCCGGGCCACCCTTTGAAAGGGGACAGGGTATTCTGTCGGGCTGAAGCCCGACCCACGGTCAGCGCTAAAAACCGATCTCCGCCGGCCACTCGATGAGGGCATCCACCACCGCCCGCCGTTCCGCAGAAAGAGTGGGATCCACCGTGAGCTTCGCCAGCTCCCTGCGGTACTGGTCCAGAGTGATGCTGGAACCCCCCTCCGGGCTGGTGAGACGATGCCGCCGGTACTCGTCCCAGCGCGCCCGCTCCTCCCGGCTGAGCGTCTGCGGCCAGTTGCGCGCGCGGTAGCGGAACAGCAATTCATGCAGCTTGGGCGATTCGAAAGGCAGCTTCAGCCCGGCCAGCTTTTCCGGTGGGGTGGCCCGCACCCGCTCGCACAGGCGCCGATCGTGGTCGGAGAGAAAACCGTCGTAAAGGCTCTGGTCGGGATCGGGGGAAGGCTCGAAGCCCGACTCCGCGAAGACCGCCGCCACCTTCTTCTCGATGAGCGCCGCGTTCTCCCGGATGAGCTGCAAGTGGCGCAGCTCCCGCTCCTCGTCCAGCGCCCACTTCTCCCGCGCCTCGCCGGTGAGGGTGTTGAGTGGCACCACCACCGGCGCGTGATTGATGCTCACCATCTTCAGCGGGATGCGCGCCTCCCCCTCCGGCAGCTCTGCGGTGGGGGTGTAGAGCCGCTGGTGGATCTCCTCCACCGTCAGCTCCAGCAGCGGCGTGGGATCCACCCGCAGATCGTAGACGATCGCCCCGTTGCGGTTCACCGGGTGCCAGGCCACCGGCACCACCACGGCGATGCAGCCCAGGCGCGCCGGGTACTTGTCGGAGACATGCACCACCGGCCGCTGCTCCCGCAGGTTGAGCTGGCGCGCCAGCCACTCCTTGTCGCGGTGCTGGAAGACGAAATCGAACAGGCGCGGCTGGCGCGCCTTGAGCAGCCGCGCCAGCTCGATGGTGGCCATCACGTCCACCAGGGCGTCATGGGCACCCTGGTGCTCGATGCCGTTGGCGGCGGTGAGATGCTCCAGCCGGAAACTGGCGACCCCCTCTTCGTTCACTGGCCACTCGATCCCCTCGGGCCGCAGCGCGTGCGCCAGCCGCACCACGTCGATGAGATCCCAGCGCGAGTTGCCATTGCGCCACTCCCGGGCATAGGGATCGAAGAAGTTGCGGTAGAGCCCGTAGCGGGTGAACTCGTCGTCGAAGCGGATGCTGTTGTAGCCCAGGGCGCAGGTGCCGGGACGGGAGAGCTCGTCGTGGATGGCGGCGAAGAAGTCGGCCTCGCACATCCCCTGCTCGCGGGCCAGCTGGGGCGTGATCCCGGTGACCAGGCAGGCGCCGGGCTGGGGCAGCATGTCGTCCGCCGGGCTGGCGTAGACCACCAGCGGGCGGCCCACCGGGTTGAAGTCGAGATCGGTGCGCAGGCCGGCGAACTGCGCCGCCCGGTCCCGCCGGGGATCGGTGCCCCAGGTCTCGTAGTCGTGCCAGTAGAAGGAGGTGGTCTGACTCATGGAAAAAGAGCCACCACGACCCGCGCCGTGATGGCTCCTGGTGTCCCCACCGGTTCGGAAAGGATCAGATCTTCTCCTTGATCCTCGCCGCCTTGCCGGTACGGCCGCGCAGGTAGTAGAGCTTGGCGCGGCGCACGTCGCCCTTACGCTTCACCTCGATGCTGTCGATGAGCGGGCTGTAGGTCTGGAAGGTCCGCTCCACCCCTTCGCCGTGGGAGATCTTGCGCACGGTGAAGGCGGAGTTGAGGCCGCGGTTTCGTTTGGCGATCACCACGCCCTCGAAGGCCTGCAGCCGCTCGCGGTTGCCCTCCTTCACCTTCACCTTCACAACGACGGTATCACCGGGCCCGAAGTCCGGGATCTCCTTGTTCATCTGTTCAGCTTCGAGTTCCTGGATGATGTTGCTCATCGTTGTCGCTCCTCAGTTTCCAGGCGCCTCACGGCGCGTCATCGTTGAATTGTAACCTAGTCGTCGTCCCGGGAGCCCCCGGCTACGCCTTGATGGGTGCGGATGAAGGCTTCCAGCAACTCCCGCTCCTCGTCGCTCAACCGGCGCTGCTTCAGCAGGTCGGGACGCCGGATCCAGGTGCGTCCCAGCGCCTGCTGCAGGCGCCAGCGGCGGATCGCCTGGTGGTCGCCCGAACGCAGCACCCCGGGCACCCGCCGCCCATCCAGCTCCTCCGGCCTGGTGTACTGGGGAAAGTCCAGCAGGCCGTTCATGTAGGAGTCCTGTTCCGCCGACTGCTCGTGCCCCAGCACGCCCGGCAGCAGCCGGATCACCGTGTCCATGATCACCATGGCCGCCAGTTCGCCGCCGGAGAGCACGTAGTCGCCGATGGACCACTCCTCGTCCACGCAGCACTCCACCAGCCGTTCGTCGATGCCCTCGTAGCGCCCGGCCAGCAGGATGAGCCCTTCCCGCTGCGCCATCTCCCTGGCCGCGCCCTGGTCGAAACGGCGCCCCTGGGGGGTGAGCAGGAGCACCGGGCTGCCCGGCGCCGCTGCCCTGGCCGCCGCGATGGCCGCGCGCAGGGGTTCGACCTTCATCACCATCCCGGGGCCGCCGCCGTAGGGCCGGTCGTCCACCGTGCGGTGAACGTCCTCAGTGTAGTCCCGCGGGTTCCACAGGTGGAGCTCCGCCGGTCCTTCCTGCAGCGCCCGTCCGGTCACCCCCGACTCCATCGCCCGGAACATTTCCGGGAACAGGGTGATGACGTCGAAGCGCATCAGAAGTCGGGATCCCATTCCACCAGGATCCTTCCCTCTTCCAGCGACACCTCGCGGATCACCTGATCCGGCAGCCAGGGAATGAGCCGCTCGCGCTCGCCCCTGACCACCAGCACGTCGTTGGAGCCGGTCTCCATCAGGTGATCCACCACGCCGAGCGCCACGCCACCGGTAGTGACCACCTGCAACCCTTCCAGGTCGGTCCAGTAATAGTCGTCGCCGTCACCATCCAGTTGCGAGCGGCGTACCGCGATGGTGGCGCCCATCAGCTCGCGCGCCTGATCGCGGTCGGTGCAGCCTTCCAGCTGCGCCACCAGGGTCTTGCCCTGGGGCCTGCCCCCCAGCACCCGGCGGGCCTCCCAGCCCCCTTTTCGCAACAGGTACCAGGGGGAATAGCCCAGTATGTTCTCCCGGGGCCGGGTGTCGGAGTGGACCTTCACCCATCCCTGCACCCCGTGCAACCCCGAAATGCGACCGAGGGCGACCAGCCGGTCCGGCCCGTCACCCTCGCTCCCGTTCTTCACCTGGCCTTGGTCCAGGTCGGCTTTCACGAACCTCAGGCGGCTTCGCTCTGCCCCTGCTTGCGGTACTGCTTGACCAGCGCCTCCACGCGCTCGGTCATCCTGGCGCCCTGGGAGAGCCAGTGATCGACCCGCTCCAGGTCGATGCGCAGCGGCTCCTCCTGCCCCTTGGCGATGGGGTTGAAGAAGCCCAGGCGCTCGATGTAACGGCCGTCGCGGGGGCTGCGGGAGTCCGCCGCCACGATGTGGTAGTAGGGGCGCTTCTTGGCGCCACCCCTGGCAAGACGAATGGTAACCATGTCGATTTCTGTATCCTGTCTGTTACGGTATTGTTCCGCCTTTGGGACGAAACCCTTGTCCGCCCCGGGAAAACGCGGCATTTTACCCGATTTCCCCGGAATGTGAAGCGACATTTTGGGCCAGCGCCCAACGCCGCGCACCGCACCCTCTCCCGCGGCTGGTATCATTGCGCCCTTGCGCCACCCGCCACCACAATTCCCGGACCCATGAACGAAGAGGCCCTGTTCCAGCGACTCGTCCGCCTGCTGCTCGATTACGGCCAGCAGCAAAAAGAGGGGCCCGTGGTGCGCTACCTGGAGCCGGAAGAGCTGGGGCGACTGCTGGAGCTGGACAAGCCCGCCGCCGGGGACTGGCAGCAGCTGCTGCGCTGGCTGGAGCTCTACCTGGAGCACTCGGTGAAAACCGGAAACCCCGGCTTTCTCAACCGCATGTGGTCGGGCGCCAACCTCCCTTCCATCCTGGCCGAGATGGTGGTGGCGGCGAGCAACACCTCGGCCTGCACCTACGAGAGCGCCCCCGTCTCCACCCTCATGGAGCACCACATGCTCGACACCATGCTCGGGCTGGTGGGCTTCCGCGATGGCGAGGGGCAGATGAACACCGGCTCCAGCAGCGCCAACCTGGTGGCCATGCTGGCGGCGCGCAACGAGGCGTTGGAACAGGCCAAGTCGGATGGACTCTGGCAACAGCAGCGGCTGTGCGCCTTCGTCTCGGCGGACGCCCACTACTCCCTGGACAAGGCGGCCAACGTATTGGGCATCGGCACCAGCCAGCTGGTGAAGGTACCGGTGGACCACCGCGGCCGGATGGACCCGGCGGCGCTGGAGGCGCGGCTGGAAGAGCGCTCCCGGGCGGGCCAGCGCCCCTTCTTCGTCTGCGCCACCCTGGGCACCACGGTGCGGGGCGCCTACGACCCGGTGGGCGCCATCGCGGCACTGCGGGAACGATACGGTTTCTGGCTCCACGGCGACGGCGCCTGGGGCGGCGCCGTGCTGCTGGACGAGGAGCTGCGCCGGCGCCACCTGCCCGACGCGGCGCTGCTCGACTCTTTCACCTGGGATTTCCACAAGATGCCGGGCAGCAACCTGGTCTGCAACATGCTGCTGATCAACGGCCGCCGCGATGCCCTTCGCTGCGCCTGCAGCGCCGGCGAACACGGTTACCTGTTCCGGGAGGAGCAGGAGACCCACGCCCTCGACCTGGGGGTGGGCTCGCTCCAGTGCGCCCGCCGGGTGGACAGCCTCAAGTGGTTCCTGGACTGGAAATTCTTCGGCCGTGAAGGACTGGCGGCGCGGGTGCGACGCTACCTGGCGCTGGCCGAGTATGCCGAGCGCCGTGTGGCCGAGCTGCCCCAGCTTGAGCTGGTGGCGCCGCGGGAGTCCTTCAACGTCTGCTTCCGCTACCGCGCACCCGCCGGCGAGGAGGCCAACGCCTTCAACCTGGCCCTGCGTCACCGGCTCCACCGCCGGGGGGAGGCCCTGGTGGGGGTGGGCTGGATCGGCGACACCCTCACCCTGCGGCTGCTCATCACCCACCCCGATTTCACGGAGGCGGACGTGGATCGTTTCCTGGAAAAGGTGGTGGAAAACGGGCGGGCGTTGTCGTAGCGGTATCTCGACGATAGGTCGGGCTTCAGCCCGACGAATCACTTGGCTGATTTCAGCGCATTCGCGGGGCCGGTGGCAGATCCTTCCTGGCGGGGACGCCGTGAATACATCCCTGTAGGCTCTACGGCAGCATCCCTGCTGCCGAAGCCCCGCCAGGAAGGATCTGCCACCGGCCTTCAAACGTTGTCGCACGGTTCGTCGGGCTGAAGCCCGACCTGCCAATCCTACTCAAGCGGGGTAGAGCGGCCGCAGGGCACCGGCCGCGCTCTCCTGTTTCTCCCCGGCTGCGGCCTTCGCCAGCTTCTTCATCTCCTCCTCGATCACCCTTCCATCCCAGCGGGCCGCCTCCCCGGCATAGAGCTGGCGGCTCAGCTGCATCAGCATCCCGTGCAAAGGCTCATCGGCACGGCGGGCCAATGCCTCCAGTGAACGAGGGGGCTGTTCCGGCCAGATCATCCCGGACACCTCGAGCAGGGCATCGCGCAAGGCTGCCGGATCTTCTCCTTCGGCGGCCTGATGCAACGCCCGCCAGGCCTTGCGTTCATCGATGCGGCGCTCACCCGCCGCCTCCTTCGTTTCTGGAACCGCATTGGCGGACCGGCGCCGCTCCCGCAGCCAGGCCGACAGGGTCGCCAGCCACAGCAGGAGCAACGCCAGATTGCCGGCCAGCAACCAGCGCACCAGCGGCTCCCGTTGCAGGAGGAGCTCGGAGGCCGCCTGGACCGGCGGGGTAGCGGGAGCAGCCGCCCGGGAAGCGGGGGCATTCCGCACCCCGGGCTCCGCCGTCGGGGGCGCGCTGGTTGTGGCCCTCCCCGCCCCGGCCTGCACCTGCAGCTGGTGCTCCGGAAGCCGAATGGTCTCCTCACGGTCCTTCTCCAGGTTCCACCACCGGATCTCCAAAGGCGGAATGCGGTAACTGCCGGCCTTCACCGGCACGATGGCGAACTTGCGGGTCTCGACGGCCCGCACCCCCTTGGGACCCAGGCGTTCCTCCCGGGCGGCCTCGTCCGGATAGACCCGCAACCCCGGCACCTCCTCCATGACCAGGTCGGGGAGCTGCCCCTTGGTCACGCCATCCGCCACCAGGGTGATGGTCCGGGTAACCGGCTCTCCCGCCCGCAGCTGGTCCAGCGGCGCCGACCACTCCTCCCGCAGCTCCAGATGATGCGCCGGCAGCCAGTGCCGGCCGCTGAATGCCGGCGGCACCGGCTTCACCTGCAGCGTGAGCGGCTGGCTGCGCACCACCTTGCGCACATAGTTCTGGCGGGAGAAGAAATCGTCGAAGAAGGGGTCGCCAAAGGGGGAGCGGCGGCGGGCGGGCCGTTCTCCGGAAGGGACCTGCAGGTCGAGCACCAGGGGATCCATCTCCAGCTTGCCGTGGGCCTGGGGAAAGAGGGCGTAGCGGCGCTCGATCACCTGCCAGGTCTGGCCGTTGCGCACCGCCTGGTAGCTGCGATCGTCACCCAGCCGCTCCGCCAGCACCTCGCCTCCACGGAAGCTGGGTTCGCCCAGGGAGGCCTGGCGCCACTGGATGCGGTGGAAGATGCGCACGGTGAGGATCACCTGCTGCTGCACGTAAGGGTCCCGACGGTCCACCGACACCTCCATGAAGACGTCGGCCTTGCCGTTGGCCGGCGTGGCCGCCGGTGGCGTGACCTCGATCACCAGCGGCTTGCTGCGCACCTTGCCGAAGGAGACCGGCGGCACCGTCAGCCGGCCGGCGCGTCTGGCCATCAGGCTCACCAGGTACTGATCCTGGCGCTCCATCTTGCCGTTGACGAAGGTGGTGCGCAGCGAGCGGCTGCTGCCCAGCACCTGGAAGTCCTTCTCCAGCACCGAGAAGTCGGGCTGACCTTGCACCTCTCCCTGGAGGCTGAAGGTGAGGGTGAAGCTTTCATCCAGCGGCACCGGGTTGCGGTCCACCGACACCCTCACCTCCGCCGCCAGCAACGGCCCGACCAACAGCATGAGCCACAGGAGCACCAGGAAACGCCCCAATCCGCCGGCCCGTAGGATGGGCAAAGGCCGACAGGCCGTGCCCATCGCACCACGGCGGGCACGCTGCGCTTTGCCCACCCTACGGCGATCACGGCATGGATTCTTGTTACCAGGGGTTCTGCGCTGGCGTTTCATGTTTCTGTCTCTGGTAGTAGTAACGGAACTTGCGTCGCAACAGTTCGCCGGGGTCGTCAGGGATGCGCTTCAGCCACTGTTCCCGGGCCATGGCGCCCTCGTCCACCGGGACTTCCCGTCCCTGTGCCGGCCGGGCCGATTGTTCCTTGATTTCCCCCGGCTTCCTCTCTTCCCCGCCCTGCCCCTTTCGGGCCTGCTGCGGCTGCTGTTGCTGCTGCACCTGGTTCATCTGCTGACGAAAGGCTTTCTGCAGCCGTTCGGCCTCCTTTTTGTCAGCCTCCTCTTCCTTTTTCTTCCGGCCGGTTGCAGAGGAAGGCTCGCTCTCCTTCCTGCCGGCGGGGCGGTTGCCGGAATCGGTTCCCTGCTTTTCCTGTTGGTTGCCCTGCGCCGACCGGGCGTTCTGCTTTCCGGCCTTCCCCTGCTGATTCTCCGATCGTTTTCCTTCATTGTTTTTCTGCTGCTGTCCCGATTGTCCCTGCTGTTCCTGTTTTCCGGACCGCTCGCTCGGTCGGGCTTGCTGTGACCGGCTTTGCCCCTCCTGTCCCTGGTTCCGCTTTTGCTGATCCCCCTGCCCGCCCTGCTGCTTCTTCCGCTGGCGCAGCAGCTTCTCCAGCAGGGCCTTGTTGGCCCGGGCGTCCTCCAGGGCTGGATCCATACGCAAAGCCTCGTCGTAGGCCTGGATGGCCTCTTTCAGCCGGCCCTGGCGGGCCAGAGCATTGCCCAGGTTGTAGCGGTCGGTGGCCTTCTTCCCCTGGCGCCAGAGCCGGGCCGCCTCCTCGTATCTGCCCGCCTGGTAGAGCGCGCTGGCCTTCCAGCGGGGATCTCGGAAACGTTGCGCCGCCGCCTCGGCCTGCTTCCGTTGCAGCAGCTGCTGGCCCTGCTGGTCGGGCCTCCACCACAGATCCTGCCACCATCCTGCCTGAGAGGGCGTTGGCAGGGGCAGCAGAACCGCGAACACCAGTACTCCCAGCACCCCGCGCCGGAAGGCCAGCAGCGCCAGCGGCAGCACCCCCAGCAGCAGCCAGGGTCCCCGGTCGCGCCACTGCACCGCCTGCCGCTCCCGCTCCGTTTTCACCGGGAGGTGGCTGCCTGATTCCTGCAGCAGGCCCAGCCTGCCGAGGTCGGTGTCGTCCAGGGTAACCCGGGCATAATCACCACCCCCCGCAGCCGCGATGACGCGCAGAGCAGCCTCATCGAGCCGGGCCACCACGATGTTGCCTCTGGAATCCTTGAGCACCCCTTGGGCGGTGGGGATGGGGGCGCCTTCCGGCGTTCCCACCCCGAGCACGTCCAGCCGGAATCCCGACCGGCCGGCCTTTTCCGCCGCGGCCCGCGCCGCCTCCGGCCTGCCGGCACCGTCGGTGACCAACAGCAGACGTCCCCGATTGCGGCCCGCCTGGCGCAGCAGCTGCACGCCGGCGTCGATGGCCGCGGCCAGGTTGCTCCCCTGTACCGGCATCAGGCTGGTGGAGAGCGCTGGCAGCTGGGCGCGGATGGTCTTCACGTCGTCGGTGAGGGGCACCACGGTGAAGGGTGCTCCGGCAAAGACCACCAGTGCAGTCTCCCCCTCCTTGCGGCGCCGGAGCAGGTCCTCCACCTTGAAACGGGCCCGGGCCAGGCGCGAGGGCCTGAGATCCCGCGCATCCATGGAACGGGAGAGATCGAACAGGATCACCAGGGGCTCGCCGGTGCGGAACACCGGCTGGGGCAGCTTCTCCCAGGCCGGACCCGCCAGGGCAAGAATGACCAGCAGGAAGCCCAGCCCGGTGAGCAGCAGCGGCCAACGGGCGCTTCGCCCCTCGTCCCGCAGCAGCAGGTGGGGCAGCAGTCGTGGATCCACCACCCGGCGCCAGGCGCTGTCGCTGCCGCCGAAACCGCGGGCGCGCCACAGGCAGAAGGCCAGCGGCAGCAACGCCAGCAGCCACCAGGGGCGCAGGAAATGGAACTGCTCCAGGTTCACGACTGCTCCTCCTCTGGCATCCTGCCTGCTGCCGCCTTCGTCGGCTGGTTCTCCCTTCGACCGGCCAGGCCGGCGCCCAGCCCGGCGAAGGTTGCCAGCAGGCCGCAGGAAAGCAGCAACGCGGCCGCCAGCGGCCAAAAGAAGAGCTCCTTCACCGGCCGGTAGACCCGCTTCTCGGCAGCCACCGGCTCCAGCTTGTCGATCTCCTGGTAGATCTGCGCCAGCTGCCGGGTGTCCCTGGCGCGGAAATAGCGCCCCCCGGTGATGCGGGCGATGGCCTTGAGGGTCTCTTCATCCAGGCCGCCGCCGGCAGCCAGCCCGAAGGGTCCCATGGCGCTCTCCGAGCCGATGCCGATGGTGTAGATTCTCAATCCCTCCTCGCGGGCGATCTGCGCCGCCTTGATGGGATCCATCTCCCCTGCGGTGTTCTCGCCGTCGCTCACCAGGATCAGCACCTTTTCGCCCTTCTTTCCGCGCAGCCGTTTCACCGCCAGGCCGATGGCGTCGCCGATGGCGGTCTTCTGCCCCGCCATCTTGATGAAAGCCTCCTGCAGCAGCCGCTCCACCGTCTTCCGGTCATGGGTGAGGGGCGCCTGCAGATAGGCGTGGTCGCCGAACAGGATCAGCCCGATGCGGTCTCCCTTGCGCCGTTCGATGAAATCGCTCACCACCACCTTGGTGGCGGTGAGCCGGTCCACCCACTGCCCGCCCAGGGTGAAATCGCGTTCCGCCATGGAGCCGGACAGATCCACCGCCAGCATCAGATCCCGCCCCTCCAGCGGCAGGGGCACCGGTTCCCCCTGCCACTGGGGCCGTGCGGCGGCGGTGACCAGCAGCAGCCAGGCCACCAGCGCCAGCCACCGCCGCCCCCAGCCCGGGCCGATGCCGTTTCCTTCCGCCGCCAGCTCCTCGAAATCCTCCAGGAAAGGCACCCGCAAGGCGGCCTGGCGCGCCTGGGCCGGGGGCAGCAGGCGGCGCGCCAGCCAGGGCAGCGGCAGCGCCAGGAAGAGCCAGGGCCAGGCGAACTCAGGCATGGCAACCTCCGCGGGAGACCCGCTCGATCCAGCGCGCCGCCAGCTCCAGCAGAGGATCCACCTCCAGCTCGGTTCCCGGCCGGTAGGGGGCTTCGATCAACGCCCGGCCGGCCCCCTTTTCGAAGGGACGGCCCGTCTCGCCCAGGGTCTCGTCCAGGAAACGGAGCCAGGCCTCGCCGGTGAGGCCGGCGACCCGCTCCGCGGGAAAACAGCTCAGGGCCACGCGCCGCAGCAGGCGCGAGAGTCCCTCGGCCAATGCTTTGGCATCGCCGCTCTCCCGGTATCGCTGCTCCAGTGCGGCCAGCTCGGCCTTCGCCTCCCGGCCCAGGGCGCCATGCCGGCGGCGGCGTTTCAGCCAGCGAAACAGCCCCCAGCCAAGCAGCAGCAACAGCAGGCCCAGCAACCACCAGCCCGGCGCCGGCGGCCACCAGCCCACCGGCGGCGGCAGATGGATCTCCTTCAGACCCGCAAGCGCCTCCGGATTCATCCCCGACGCCTCCCGAAGGCCCGCACCAGCACCTCCACCGGATCCTCATCGGTGGCACACTGCAGCCAGGTCATGCCGTGCTTTCGCGCCAGCGTCTCCAGCCGCAGCACCCTGTCCAGGAAGTGCTGCCGGTGCCGCTGCAGAAGCGCGCGGCGCGAGGTGTCCAGCGCCAGGCTGCGCTGGCCATCTCCCACCCGATAACGGCCAGGCGGAGGAAGTTCCCGTTCCAGGCTGTCATACAGATGCATCAGCACCAGGTCGTTGTGGCGGGCGATGCGCACCAGCTGCTGCTCGGCGGCCTCATCGAAGCCGCGAAAGTCGCTCACCAGCACCACCAGGCTGCCGGGATGCGCGGTGCGCTGCAGGCGCCGCAGGGGCTGCCGCAGGGAGGGTTCGCCGCCACCGGGGGAAGGGCCGGTCTCCACCAGGGCGCGCATGAACTGCAGCAACGCCTTCTTGCCCCGGCGCGGGCGCAGCTCCCGGTGGCTGCTCTCGGAGAAGATCTCACCGCCCACCCGGTCGCCCCCCTGGAACGCGGCCCAGGCCAGCAGGGCGGCCGCCCGCTGGGCCAGGGCCCACTTGAAGCGGCCGCGGGTGGCGAAGAACATGGAGGCCCGCGCATCCACCGAGAGCAGCACCGGCCGCTCCCGCTCCTCGCGGTAGAGCTTGCTGAAGGGCTTGCCGATGCGCGCCGTCACCCGCCAGTCCATGTTGCGCACGTCGTCCCCCGGCTGGTAGGGACGCGATTCATCGAACTCCATCCCCCGACCGCGCAGCCGCGACAGGTACTGGCCCGCCTGGCGGGCACGCGCCACCTGTGGCGCCAGGCTGAGCTGGCGCGCGGTGCGGGCCAGCTGCAGCAGCTCCTCCAGGGAGGCGCGGGTGGGGTCGGTGGTCGGTTCCTGGTGCTCGATCATGAATCTGGCTTCAGCCAATGTTGCATGAGAAAGGTTGGGTAAAGGCCTGTGGAGTCGTCGGGCACGCTTCGCTTTGCCCAACCTACGGGAGCTCTGTGACCTCTGTGGTGAATTTTCGAAAATTCATCAGGGCACCGGCACCCTGGCCAGCAGTTCGCCGATGAAACGATCCGGCGTGATTCCCTCCGCCTCCGCTTCGTAGTTGAGGATGATCCGGTGGCGCAGGATGTCGAAGGCCATCTCCTGCACATCCTCCGGCGCCACGTAATCCCTGCCCGACAGCCAGGCGTGGGCGCGGGCGCAGCGGTCCAGCCCGATGGAGGCGCGCGGGCTGGCGCCGTACTCGATCCAGCCCGCCAGCTGACTGTCGTAGGGCTCCGGGTTGCGGGTGGCCAGCACCAGCTGCAGCAGGTACTCCTCCACCGCGTCGGAGAGATGGATCTGCAGCACCTCGCGCCGCGCCTGGAACAGCTGCGTCTGGCTCACCGGCTCGATCTCCCGCTCGCCCTGGCCGCTAAGCTCCTCCAGCGCCTCCTGCCGCGCCAGGTGCAGGATGCGACGCTCGTATTCGTAATCGGGGTAGTCGATGATCACGTGCAGCAGGAAGCGGTCCAGCTGGGCCTCGGGTAGCGGATAGGTGCCCTCCTGCTCGATGGGGTTCTGGGTGGCCATCACCAGGAACAGCTGCGGCAGCGGCCAGGAGCGCTTGCCCACCGTGATCTGGCGCTCCGCCATCGCCTCCAGCAGCGCCGACTGCACCTTCGCCGGCGCACGGTTGATCTCGTCGGCCAGCACCAGGTTGTTGAACAGCGGCCCCTGCTGGAAGACGAAGCTGCCATCCTGGGGCCGGTAGATGTCGGTACCGGTGAGATCCGCCGGCAGCAGGTCGGGGGTGAACTGAATGCGGTGAAAGCTGCCCTCCAGCCCCTCGCTCAGCGTCTTGATCGCCTTGGTCTTGGCCAGCCCCGGCGCTCCCTCCACCAGCAGGTGACCATCCGCCAGCAGCGCCACCAGCAGACGGTTCACCAGCTTTTCCTGCCCCAGGATGTGCTTCTCCATGTAACCCCGCAGTCTGGCGAAGGACTGCTGGGCGGCGGATGCCGTTTCCGTCATCTCGTTCTTCTCCATAGTGAAAACTTGGTGTTAGAGCATGGACTTGGAAATTGGTTCAGGCTCTTTCTCCGCACCATCTTCCCACGGTGTCAAGAAGAGGACACCTGGAGGATTCGGTGATGCGGCCCTGGTGTGCACCAAAATAAATCAGGCAAAAAAGTGAAAAGGGCCTATAATGGCCTCATCGTCTTCGAGAGAAGCGATACGCGAGGTACCAGCCAGCTGGCTGGTTTTTGTTTTTGTCCGGGGTTGTTCCGGATTGTTTAGAAAGAGTCAAAAGTTATGTCAAATCAAGTAGAAGGTACCGTCAAGTGGTTCAACGATGAGAAGGGCTTCGGCTTCATCGAGCAGGAAGGCGGCAAGGACGTCTTCGTTCATTTCAGCGCCATCAACGGTACCGGTCGCAGGACCCTGTACGAAGGTCAGAAGGTGACCATGGACGTGACCCAGGGCCAGAAGGGTCCGCAAGCGGAGAACGTCACCCCGCTGTAAGGAATGAATGGAGCCGGAAGGCTTCCTGAACTTCCTGAGACGCGGGCCTGGCGAACGCCAGGCCCGCGTTTTCTTTTTCCACCGAATGCCGGCACAACACTGTGATCTGCCAGACATGGGAAAACCCCGGCTGTATACTCCATTTGGCACGACCCCTCGCAGCAATTCGAGCAGGAGCCAGTTTCGAAATGAAGAAATTATTTTTGGCCGCCACACTGGCCGCCGGAATCGGAAGCCTGGGCATGACCGGAGCCGCCCAGGCCGTGGACATGGGCAACATGATGAACCCCTCCAAGTGGTTCGGAGGCAAAGGTGACCGTGACAGGGAATGGGAACGCGATGACCGGCCCTATGAAAATGGGCCGCCCCCGGGATACGCTCCTCCTGGTCGCGCTTATCCACCCGTTTCCGGGCCTGGGTATCCGAACGCACCGACCCAAGGCTACTACCCACCGCCACAACAGCGGAGTGCATCACCTCCTCCCGACCGAGGCTATTTCGGTTCTCCTGACGCAGGCCGGGTTGCGCCGCCACATGCAGCCCCCCGGAACATGCCCCGCAGTCCCGAGGAATGTGCAGAGCGCATTCGCCAGCTGGAGGCACGCATCCGGCGGCTGGAGGCACAGCAGTCCAGACCGCCGGCAGCGGCGCCCGTTCGCTGACACCCAGCCTGCGCGTTGCATGAAATCAGGGGGGAGACCCGATTGAGCAGAGAAAGAGCCGTTCTGGCCGGCGGCTGCTTCTGGGGCATGCAGGAACTGTTGCGCAAGTTGCCGGGGGTATTGAAAACCCGGGTGGGCTACACCGGCGGTGAGGTTCCCAACGCCACCTATCGGCATCATCCCGGCCATGCCGAGGCGGTGGAGATCGAGTTTGACGACGAGATCCTGGACTACCGGGATCTACTCGCCTTCTTCTTCCGGATCCATGACCCCACTACGCCCGACCGGCAGGGCAACGACATCGGCAGCTCCTATCGTTCGGAGATTTTCTACACCACCGAGGCGCAGAGGAAGACTGCACTGGAGGTGATCCGGGCGGTGAACGATTCCGGCCGCTGGCCAGGACCAGTGGTCACCCGGGTGAGCCCGGCAGGGGAGTTCTGGGAAGCAGAGCCGGAACACCAGGACTATCTGCAACGCAATCCCGGCGGCTATACCTGCCATTACATCCGGCCCGACTGGGTGTTGCCGGAAGAGCGATAGGCGGCCTGTTCAGCCGGGAGACTTCCCTTCCATCATGGGCCGTTCCGGGGACCGTGGGTGCAGCGCCCGGTCCACCAGCAGGTGGGCCACCTCCAGCTTGCTGTCGATGATGGAGGGAATCTCCAGGTCGGCCAACAGCTGTTTTTCCTCCAGGGTGAGGATCTTCACCACCAGGTTCACTTCTGGATTCACCGAAAGGACGGTCTCGCACACCAATCGTTTCTTCTCCGGGTTGTCCAGGGTGACGATCACTGCGGTGGCATGTTCCACCGCCAGAGCCTCGGCCACCTGGCGCCGGGAGAGATCCCCCAGGTAGATCGGCTCTCCCCGGTCCAGACCTTCACTGACATGCTTCATGGAGTTGTCCACCACCAGGTAGTCGATACCCCGGGCCCGCAGATCCCGGGCTACGATCTTGCCCACCACGCTGTAGCCGCAGACGATGACATGGTCTCGATGCCCGGTGGGTGGCAGCAGTTCGGCATGCGGCTCCTCCGGACAACAGTACCGGCTCACCAGCCGGTGGATGTGACCCAGGTAGAAGGGAGTGATCATGAGGGAGAGCACCACCATCATGATCAGCTCCTGCTCCAGAGCGGGGTCGAGCAGCTGACCATTCTCGGCCAGCGCGAAGATGGCGAAGGAGAATTCCCCCAGCTGGGCCAGGGCCAGGGCGGTCTCCAGAGCAACGTTCTTGCTCGCCTTGATGCGCACCACCAGAAAGATGAGCAGGCTCTTGAGCAGCATCACCGCAACCAGCAAAAGCAGGATCCTGCCTGCGTGTTCAACGAAGTAGGCCAGATCGATCTTCAGCCCCACGGTGACGAAGAAGGTCCCCAGCAGCAGATCCCGAAAGGCGACGATGTCCGCCTCCACCTTGTGCAGATAGCGGGTCTCGGCCACGGCCACCCCCGCCATGAAGGCCCCCAGGGAATAGGTGAAGCCCAACTCGTGAGCCCCCACCGAAGCGCCGATGGTGATCACCAGCACCAGGCCGATGAACAGCTCCTCCTCTCCGCTCTCGGCGGCGAAACGCAACAGCCAACCCACCAGACGCCGACCGATGAGAAACAGCGCCAAGATCGCCCCGACACCGAACAGTGCGTCCATCACCAGCAGGGAAAGGCTGGCCTCCTGATGGCGGAGGAAGCCGATGAGCAGCAGCATGGGAATCACCGCCAGGTCCTGGAAGATCAGGATGCCCATGGCATGCTGCCCATAGGGCAGGTGGATCTCCTTGGACTGCTTGAGAAACCCCAATACCACCGCGGTGGAGGAGAGAGAAAGGGCCAACGAGACGATGATGGAAGAGGTGTAATCCAGTTCCAGCAGGTACCGCAGGATCACGAACAGCAGCGAGGCGGTGAGCACCACCTGCAGCGAACCATTGAAGAAGATATAGCGCTTCAGCGACCTGAGCCGTTCCAGGGAAAGCTCCAGGCCGATGGTGAACATGAGGAAGACGATGCCGAATTCGGCCACCTCGGAGAGCACCTGGGAGTCGGCCAGCTGCTTGAGTCCCAGCCCGTAGGAGACCACGGTGCCGGTGAGGATGTAGCCGATGACCTGGGAGATCCCCAGGCGCTTGAGCACGATGTTCAGCGCCACCGAGATCGCCAGCGCCAGGGTGACATAGAAGATTACCCCATGGGTGGCCGAACTGCTCACCAATGGTTTTCCTGCATCAGGTGGACCCCGGTTTGATTCAGGCCGCCATGGCGGCCTTCACCGCCTCGGCGATATGGTTGGCCAGTTCGGTCACCCGCGCCGCATCGGTACCCTCCACCATCACCCGGATCAGGGGTTCCGTTCCGGAAGGGCGCAACAATACCCTGCCTTCCGTACCCAGGCTCGCCTCCGCCTCGGCCACGGCACTCTTGACCCCCTCCGAAGCCATCACCTCCCCCGCCTTCCGCCCGGTGAGGGAGACATTGAGCAGCGTTTGCGGCAGCCGCGGCATGCCGGCGGCCAGATCCCGCAGGCTGGCGCCACCCAGCACCATCGCCGCCAGCACCTGCAGGGCCGCCACGATGCCATCGCCAGTGGTGGTACGATCCAGGCAGATGATGTGGCCGGAAGGTTCCCCCCCCAGGGACCAGCCGTTGCGTTTCAGCGTCTCCATGATGAAACGGTCCCCCACCCGGGTTCGTTCCAGCTCCAGCCCCAGGTCGCGCAACGCCAGTTCCAACCCCAGGTTGGTCATCTGGGTGCCCACCACCTTGCCCTTCAACCCTTCCGGACTCGCCAGACGGGAACGGGCGATGATGTAGAGAATGGCATCCCCATCCACGATGCCCCCCTCGTGGTCCACCATGATGAGTCGGTCGCCATCACCGTCGAAGGCCACGCCCAGATCGGCGTTGTGTTCCAGCACCATCTTCTGCAACGCCTTGGGATGGGTGGAACCCACCTCGCGGTTGATGTTGAAGCCATCGGGACGGTCACCGATCACCTCGACCTCCGCCCCCAGCTCCTCGAACACATGGGGAGCGATGTGGTAGGTGGCACCGTTGGCGCAGTCCACCACCATGCGCAATCCCTTCAACCGCATGGTGGCCGGCACCGTGCTCTTGCAGAACTCGATGTAGCGCCCGGCGGCGTCCTCCACCCGCTCCGCCTTGCCGAGCCGGTCCGAAGGAACGGTTTCCAGCGGCTTTTCCATCTCCGCCTCGATGGCGGCCTCCAGCTCATCCGGCAGCTTGCAGCCGTCGCTGGAGAAGAACTTGATGCCGTTGTCATAGTAAGGGTTGTGGGAGGCGCTGATGACGATCCCCGCCACCGCCCTCAGGGTGCGGGTGAGATAGGCGATGCCCGGTGTGGGCATTGGGCCCAGCAGGCGTATGTCCATTCCAGCGGCCACCAAACCCGCCTCCAGCGCCGATTCGAAGAGATAGCCGGAGATGCGGGTATCCTTGCCGATGAGCACCTTGCCGCCATGTCCGTTTCCCAACACCCGGCCGGCGGCCCAACCGAGCTTGAGCACCAGTTCCGGGTTGATCTTGTCGTCGCCCACGCGACCCCGGATGCCATCGGTTCCGAAATACTTCCTTTCAGACATCGTTCACTCTCCCTTGGTAACAGCCTGGACCACTTTCACCGCGTCCACCGTGGCCGCCACGTCATGTACCCGCAGCAGGCTCGCCCCCCGCTCCACCGCCAGCACCGTAGCAGCCAGGCCGGCCGCCAGGCGCTCCTCCACTTCGCGGCCGGTGATGGCGCCGAGCATGGACTTGCGCGAAATACCCACCAGCAACGGCCGGCCCAGGGCCGTCAGCGACCGCAGCTCCCGCAACAGCGCCAGATTGTGCTCCAGCCGCTTGCCGAAGCCGAACCCGGGGTCGAGCAGGATCCGCTCCGATGGAATGCCCGCCTTCCGGCAGGCCGCCATGCGCGCCTGGAGAAAGGCTTTCACCTCCGCCACCACGTTCCGGTAACTGGGCGCCTGCTGCATGGTGCGCGGCGTGCCCTGCATGTGCATCAGGCACACCGGAACCTGCAGCGCAGCCGCCGTCTCCAGCGCCCCATCCGCCCGCAGGGCATTGACGTCGTTGATCAGGCCGGCCCCGGCGGCCACTGCCTCCCGCATCACCAGCGGCTTGGAGGTATCCACGGAGATCGGCACCTCCACCACATCCTTGAGCCGCTCGATCACCGGAATCACCCGCTCCAGCTCCTCCGCCTCACCTACCGGTGGCGCGCCGGGACGGGTGGACTCCCCTCCCACGTCGATGAGATCCGCCCCCTCCTGCTGCAACTCCAACGCACGGCGCAGAGCGGATTCGGGATCGCAGAAACGCCCCCCGTCCGAGAAGGAGTCGGGAGTGACGTTGAGAATGCCCATCACCCGGGGCCGGGTGAGGTCCAGTGGTTTCCCGTTGCAGTCCAGGATCATGCAAAAAGCAGGGCCGGCGAACGCCGGCCCATGTCGAGGGTCATGAGTCAGTGCTGTCCGGCGGGATCGGGATTCCCCATGGGCCCGGTGTCCGGCTTCTTGCGATCGGCATCCGTCTCCTCGCCGCTGTCGGCCGCCAGCCCTCCACTGGTGGGAGTGGAGGAGTCGTCCTCCCAACCGCTGGGCGGACGGGGCGTGCGTCCCGCCATGATGTCCTCGATCTGCTCCTGGTCGATGGTCTCGTACTTGATCAGCGCCTCGGCCATGGCATGGAGCTTGTCGATGTTCTCCCTCAGGATACGCTCGGCCCGCTCGTAGTTGCGCTCGATGATGTTGCGAATCTCCTCGTCGATGAGGTGCGCCGTCTCGTCAGAGACGTTCTTGTGCTGGGTCACGGAGCGTCCCAGGAAAAGCTCTTCCTCCTCCTCTCCGTAGGCCAGCGGGCCCAGCCGCTCGGAAAGCCCCCAGCGGGTCACCATGTTGCGGGCGATCTCGGTGGCCCGCTTGATATCGTTGGAGGCGCCCGTGGTGACATGTTCCGGGCCGAAGATCATCTCCTCGGCGATACGGCCACCATAGAGGCTGGAGATCTGGCTCTCCAGCAACTCCTTGCTCTGGCTGTAGCGATCCTCCTCGGGCAGGAACATGGTGACCCCCAGCGCCCGGCCGCGAGGAATGATGCTCACCTTGTAGACCGGATCATGAGAGGGCACCAGCAGACCGACGATGGCATGCCCCGCCTCATGGTAGGCGGTCTGCTTCTTCTCCTCGTCGCTCATCACCATGGAGCGGCGCTCGGCCCCCATCATGATCTTGTCCTTGGCCGCCTCGAAGTCGGCCATGGTCACCTGCTTGGCATTGCGTCGCGCCGCCATCAGGGCCGCCTCGTTCACCAGATTGGCCAGGTCGGCACCGGAGAAGCCGGGCGTGCCCCGGGCGATGAGCGCCGGCTTCACGTCGTCGGCCAGGGGCACCTTGCGCATATGCACCTTGAGGATCTGCTCGCGGCCCCGCACGTCCGGCAGCGGCACCACCACCTGACGATCGAAACGGCCGGGGCGCAGCAGCGCCGGATCGAGCACGTCCGGCCGGTTGGTGGCGGCGATGACGATCACTCCCTCGTTGCCCTCGAAACCATCCATCTCCACCAGGAGCTGGTTCAGCGTCTGCTCGCGCTCGTCGTGGCCGCCGCCCAGACCGGCACCGCGGTGACGGCCCACGGCGTCGATCTCGTCGATGAAGATGATGCAGGGAGCGTGCTTCTTGGCGGTATCGAACATGTCGCGCACCCGCGAGGCACCCACACCCACGAACATCTCCACGAAATCGGAACCGGAGATGGTGAAGAAGGGCACCTTGGCCTCGCCGGCGATGGCCTTGGCCAGCAGGGTCTTGCCGGTGCCGGGAGAGCCCACCATGAGGATGCCCCGGGGAATCTTGCCCCCCAGGCGCTGGAACTTGGCGGGATCCTTCAGGAACTCCACCACCTCCTTCACCTCTTCCTTGGCCTCCTCCACGCCGGCCACATCGGCGAAGGTGACCTTCACCTGGTCCTCGCTGAGCATGCGCGCCTTGCTCTTGCCGAAGGACATGGCACCCCGGCCTGCGCCACCGCCCTGCATCTGCCGCATGAAGAAGATCCAGAGCGCGATGAGGATGATGAGCGGGAACCAGTTGATGAGAATCAACTTGAGCAACGAGGGCTGCTCCGGCGGCTTGGCACGCACATCCACCCCGGCATTGAGCAGGTCGCCCATGAGACCCGGATCGTCCGGGCTTTCGGTGACGAAGGCGCTGCCGGAGGTGGTGATCCCCTCGATACGGCCATCCTTGTGGATCACCACGCTGGCCACGTTGCCCTCCTTCACCTGCTCCAGGAACTGGGTATAGGAGATGGCGGGCGCGCGGTTACGCTGCCCCTGGAAACTGTTGAACACCGTCATCAGCACGATGGCGATCACCACCCAGAGGACGATGTTCTTTGCCATGTCGTTCAAGGCTGGTTACCTCTCGAAATCACACTGTCTCGACTATATCAGACCTGCCCGAGAGCAAGCTGTTCGCAAACAGGCAGAAATTATCAGGATTTGAACCCGGTGGCCACCAGGTAGACCTCCCGGCTGCGTGGCCGTGACGCCCTGGGCTTTCGTGTCACCATCCGCTGGAAACCGCTCCGGAGGTCGCGCACGAAATCGTCGAAGCCCTCTCCCTGGAACACCTTGGTAACGAAAGTACCGCCGGGACGCAACACCTGCCGGGCGAAATCCAGTGCCAATTCACAAAGGTACATGGCCCTTGGCTGATCCACCGCCAGAACCCCGCTGGTGTTGGGCGCCATGTCGGAGATTACGAGATCCACCGGACGCCCTGCCAGAAGATCCATCAACCGGTCCAGCACCATCTGTTCGCGGAAGTCCCCCTGCAGAAAGTTGACCCCCGGCAATGGCTCCATCTCCAGAAGGTCCAGGGCGAACACCTCGCCCCTGGACCCCACCAGCTGTTTCGCCACCTGGCTCCAGCCCCCGGGGGCAGCCCCCAGGTCCACCACCACCTGGCCAGGCCGCAGAATATGGTCCTTTTCCTGTATCTCCAGAAGTTTGTAGGCCGCACGCGAGCGATAGCCCTCGCGCTGGGCACGCTGCACGTACTCGTCATTGAGGTGCCGCTGCATCCAGCGGTGGCTGCTTTTGGAGCGTCGGGCCATGGTGGGAACCGTGGTTCTGCTAGAATTGGTCTTTTACGTTGGAACGCCGGGCACGCCGCAATGCACCTATGCACCACCTGCGAGCCTGATGGTCGCAGGTCGGGCTTCGGCCCGACACCAAACGTCACCCCGTCGGACTGAAGTCCGATCCACACAACCGGCTCTTAGACCCCATGAAACTGGAAAAACACCAGCTCCGCCACCTGCGCGGCCTCGCTCACTCGCTCAAACCAGCCGTCATGGTGGGCCAGCACGGCCTGCGTGATGCCGTCATCGACGAGCTCGACAGCACCCTGGCGGCCCATGAGCTGGTCAAGGTGAAGGTCTCCGTGGGCGACCGGGACCAGCGCGACGCCGTCATCGCCATCCTGGCGGAGCGCACCGGCGCCGAGCTGGTGCAGCGCATCGGCAACATGGCGGTGCTGTTCCGGCGCAACCCAAAAAAGCCGAAGATTCACCTGCCAGGTTGACTCGTGGGTCGGGCTTCAGCCCGACCCACGAGTCAGACGTACCGGACCTCCAGGATCTCGAACTCCCGCTTGCCGCCGGGCACCTCGATCTCCACCTCGTCGCCCTCCATCTTGCCGATGAGCGCCCGGGCGATGGGCGAGGTGATGGAGATCTTGCCGTGGCGCAGGTCCGCCTCGTCCTCTCCCACGATCTTGTAGGTGTGCTCCTGGTCGCTCTCCAGGTCGAGCACCACCACGGTGGCGCCGAACACCACCTTGCCGCCGGCATCCAGGGTGGTGACATCGATGATCTGGGCGTGGGAGAGCTTGGCCTCGATCTCCTTGATACGCCCCTCGATGAAGCTCTGCTGCTCCCGTGCCGCGTGATATTCGGCATTTTCCTTCAGATCACCGTGGGCGCGCGCCTCGGCGATGGCGGCGATCACCTTGGGGCGTGCCACCGTCTTCAGTTCGTTCAGTTCCTGGCGCAGCGCCTCTGCGCCTTCCACGGTCATTGGTGTCTTGTTCATTTCCCGTGCAACTCCTGCAGGCTGATCACCGTGGGCTCCTCCTCGTGCTGCATGGCCATGACGATGGCCTCACCCCCCGACATGGTGGTGGTATAGGCCACCTTGTGCTGCAGCGCGGCCCTCCGGATGGAGGCCGAGTCGATGATGGCCTGTTTACCCTCGGTGGTGTTGATGATCAGGGAAAACTCGTCGTTCTTGATCATGTCCACGATGTGCGGTCTACCTTCCAGCACCTTGTTCACCCGGGTGCAGGGCACGCCGGCGTCCAGGATCGCCTGGCAGGTGCCGCCGGTGGCATAGAGCTCGAAGCCCAGTTTCACCAGGTCCCGTGCCACCAGCTTGATGCGCTGCTTGTCGGCGTCACGCACCGAGAGCAGCGCCTTGCCCCCGGTGGGCAACCGTTCGGCACTGCCCCCCTCGATGGCCTTGCCGTAGGCTTCGCCAAAAGTGCGTCCCACCCCCATCACCTCGCCGGTGGATTTCATCTCCGGACCCAGCACGGTGTCCACCCCGGGGAATTTCACGAAGGGGAAGACCGCCTCCTTGACGAAATAGTAGTCCGGGATCACCTCCCCCACCACGCCCTGCTCCTCCAGGGTACGCCCCACCATGCAGAGCGCGGCGATCTTCGCCAGGGGCCGGCCGGTGGCCTTGGAGACGAAGGGCACGGTGCGCGAGGCGCGGGGGTTCACCTCCAGGATGTAGATGTCCTCGCCCTTGATGGCGAACTGGGTGTTCATCAGTCCCACCACGCCGAGCTCCAGCGCCATGTCCTCGATATGGCGGCGCATGCGGTCCTGGATCTCCCGGCTCAGGGTATAGGGCGGCAGCGAGCAGGCCGAATCACCGGAATGGACCCCCGCCTCCTCGATATGTTCCATGATGCCACCGATCACCACCTCATGGCCGTCGCTCACTGCGTCCACGTCCACCTCGATGGCGTCGTTGAGGAAGCGGTCCAGCAGCACCGGCGAGTCGTTGGAGACGCTCACCGCCTCGCGCATATAGCGGCGCAGATCCTCCTCGTTATAGACGATCTCCATGGCGCGGCCACCCAACACGTAGGAGGGGCGCACCACCAGCGGGTAGCCGATCTCCTCTGCCAGCGCCACCGCCTGCTCGGGGGTGGTGGCGGTGCGATTGGGCGGCTGCAGGATCCCCAGCTTGTGGATCATCTGCTGGAAGCGCTCCCGGTCCTCGGCAGCATCGATGGCGTCCGGCGTGGTACCGATGATGGGCGCGCCCGCCTTCTCCAGCGCCCGCGCCAGCTTCAGCGGTGTCTGCCCGCCGTATTGGACGATGACGCCATCGGGCTGCTCCACGCGGATGATCTCCAGCACGTCCTCCAGGGTGAGGGGTTCGAAATAGAGCCGGTCGGAGGTGTCGTAGTCGGTGGAGACCGTCTCCGGGTTGCAGTTGACCATGATGGTCTCGTACCCCTCGTCGCGCAGGGCGAAGGCGGCGTGGACGCAGCAGTAGTCGAACTCGATTCCCTGGCCGATGCGGTTGGGGCCGCCGCCCAGGATCATGATCTTCTTGCGCTGGTCGGGATCGGCCTCGCACTCCTCCTCATAGGTGGAATACATGTAGGCGGTGGCGGCGGCGAACTCGGCGGCACAGCTGTCCACCCGTTTGTAGACCGGGTGGATCTTGTGGGCCCAGCGCAACTTGCGGATCTTCTTCTCCTTCTTGCCCACCAGGTCTGCGATGCGGCGGTCGGAGAAGCCCTTCCGCTTGAGCTGGCGCAGCCGGCGGGCATCCAATCCATCCAGCCCCTCCTCGGCGATACGCGCCTCTTCCCGTACCAGATCCTCGATCTGCACCAGGAACCAGGGGTCGATGCCCGTCGCCTCGCGCACCTCCTCCAGGCTCATGCCCAGGCGGAAGGCATCGGCCAGGTACCAGAGCCGCTCGGCACGCGGTTGGCGGATCTCGGAGAGCACCCGCTCCCGAGCATCGGGGTCTTCCGGATCCACCAGGGGATCCAGCCCGTGCTTGCCGGTCTCCAGCCCCCGTAACGCCTTCTGCAACGACTCCTGGAAGGTACGGCCCATGGCCATCACCTCGCCCACCGACTTCATCTGGGTGGTGAGGCGGTCGTCGGCCTCGGGAAACTTCTCGAAGGCGAAGCGCGGCACCTTGGTCACCACGTAGTCGATGGTGGGTTCGAAGGAGGCCGGTGTGACGCCACCGGTGATCTCGTTGCGCAGTTCGTCCAGGGTATAGCCCACCGCCAGCTTGGCCGCCACCTTGGCGATGGGGAAGCCGGTGGCCTTGGAGGCCAGCGCCGAGGAGCGCGACACCCGCGGGTTCATCTCGATGATGATCATGCGCCCGTCTTCGGGGTTGATGGCGAACTGGACGTTGGAGCCGCCGGTTTCCACCCCGATCTCTCGCAGCACCGCCAGGGAGGCGTCGCGCATGATCTGATATTCCTTGTCGGTGAGGGTCTGCGCCGGCGCCACGGTGATGGAGTCGCCGGTGTGCACCCCCATGGGATCGAGGTTCTCGATGGAACAGACGATGATGCAGTTGTCGTTCTTGTCGCGCACCACCTCCATCTCGAACTCCTTCCAACCGAGGATGGACTCTTCGATGAGCAACTCGCTGGTGGGCGACAGGTCCAGGCCACGCTGGCAGATCTCCTCGAACTCCTCGCGGTTGTAGGCGATGCCGCCGCCGGAACCGCCCAGGGTGAAGGAGGGACGGATGATGGCGGGAAAGCCGATCTGGGCCTGCACCTGGAGGGCCTCTTCCATGCTGTGGGCGATGGCCGAGCGCGGCATCTCCAGGCCGATCTTCTTCATCGCCTGGCGGAAGAGATCGCGGTCTTCGGCCTTGTCGATGGCCTCACGGCTGGCGCCGATCATCTCCACCCCGTACTTCTCCAGCACTCCCTCGCGCACCAGGTCGAGGGCGCAGTTGAGGGCGGTCTGCCCGCCCATGGTGGGCAGCAGGGCGTCGGGACGTTCCTTCTCGATGATGCGCGCCACCGTGGGCCAGGTGATGGGCTCGATGTAGACCACGTCAGCGGTGTCGGGGTCGGTCATGATGGTGGCCGGGTTGGAGTTCACCAGGATGACCTTGTACCCCTCCTCGCGCAGCGCCTTGCAGGCCTGGGCGCCGGAGTAGTCGAACTCGCACGCCTGGCCGATGACGATGGGACCGGCGCCGATAATGAGGATGCTCTCGATGTCTGTACGCTTGGGCATGAATCTTCTTGTCGTAGGTCGGGCTTCAGCCCGAAGGTTTTCCCAATCCGCCTGCAAGCCGACGGCCCGGTTCTTGTGGCGGGACCTCCGAGGCAGGGATGCCGAGGCGGAGCCTACAGGGGTCAGGCGGAAGCCTTCACCCACCGGGTGAAGGAAGTCCGCCGAACGCCCCGCCACGGATGGCGGGGCTGGGCTTTTGCGCAAAGCAGGAAGCGTAGCGCAAAAGTATTCACGCCGTTCCCGCCCCAAAAACCGGGGCGGCGGCGCCCCGAAATCGTTGCGGTCGTCGGGCCGAAGCCCGACCTAGCGGGGCCGGAGTGAAATCCACACTAGGAATCGCCCTGCCTCCGTTCCTGCATCAACTCGATGAAATGGTCGAACACCGGCGCCACGTCGTGGGGGCCAGGACTGGCCTCGGGGTGACCCTGGAAACCGAAGGCGGGCCGGTCAGTGCGATGGATACCCTGCAGCGAGCCGTCGAAGAGCGACTTGTGGGTCGCCTTCAGGTTCGCCGGCAGGCTCTCCTCGTCCACCGCGAAACCGTGGTTCTGGCTGGAGATCATCACGTGGCCCGTCTCCAGGTCCTGCACCGGATGGTTGGCGCCGTGGTGACCGAACTTCATCTTCACCGTGCGCGCCCCGCTGGCCAGTCCCAGCAGCTGGTGCCCCAGGCAGATGCCGAATGTGGGGATCCCCTGCTCCACCACCTCGCGGATCGCTTCGATGGCATAGTCACAGGGCTCGGGGTCGCCAGGCCCGTTGGAGAGAAAGACCCCGTCGGGCGCCATGGCCAGCACCTCGGAAGCTGGCGTGAGCGCCGGCACCACGGTTATGCGGCAGCCGCGATCACGCAGCATACGCAGGATATTGGTCTTGATACCATAGTCGTAGGCCACCACGTGAAAATCGTCGTCAGCGTCCGTGCGGACGACATAACCCTGCTCCCGGCTCCAGGTGCCTTCTTCCCAGGTATAGGGATGTTCGGTGGTCACCTCCCGGGCCAGGTCCATCCCCTTGAGGCCGGGAAAGGTCTCGGCCGCCGCCAGGGCGACCTGTTCGTCCAGGTGTTCCCCCGCCTGGATGCAGCCGGCCTGGGCTCCCTTTTCCCGCAGGATCCGGGTGAGCCGGCGGGTATCGATGTCGCTGATGGCAATCACTCCGTGCAGTTTCAGGTAGTCTTGCAGCGACTGGCTGCTGCGCCAGTTGCTGGCCATCAACGGCAGATCGCGGATCACCAGGCCGGCGGCATGCACGCGATGCCTGGGTCCCGATTCATAATCCTCTTCGTTGGTACCGGTATTGCCGATGTGGGGATAGGTGAGGGTCACGATCTGGCGACGGTAGGAGGGATCGGTGAGGATCTCCTGATAACCGGTCATGGCGGTGTTGAACACCACCTCCCCCACGGCCTGCCCCTCCGCACCGATTGTCCGTCCCCGGAACAGGGTGCCATCCTCGAGAACCAGAATCGCTTTCTTACTCATCTGCGCGCACACAAAAGGGGCTGACCCGCCGACAGGTCACCCGCAAATTGGAACAGGTCGAATGGAAATAGGGCCAAACCCCGTTGAAGAGGAAATTCTACGGGAGGCTTGAAAAGGTGTCCACGAAAATCACACAGGCGGGCAGTTTTCCTGCGAAGGCATCGGCTCAGGGAGCCGCCCTAGCGCTTCAGCGCTGCCGGGAGTCTCGAAAAACCGCCATCCGGGCGGCTTTTCGAGATATCTTCACGACAAATGACGCTGGGTCCAGGAGACGATGCCGTTGGTGTCCAGCGCCCCCGACATCCGGTCCACCTCCCGGCCGTTGCGGAAAAGGATCATGGTGGGGATGCTCCGTATTCCGAGCTGCCCCGCCAGCATCTGATGTTGCTCGGTGTTGAGCTTGAGCAGGCGGACATGAGGTTCCAGCCGCGAAGCGGCCTGTTGGAAAGCGGGAGCCATCATGCGGCAGGGGCCACACCATGGCGCCCAGAAGTCCACCAGCACGGGAATGTCGCTGCGCTGGATCTGCTTCTGCAACATGGCATCGTCCACCTCGGCCGGATGACCGTCGAACAGCGGCTGCTTGCATTTCCCGCACTTGGGATGCTGGCCCAGGCGGTCGCGGGGAATCCGGTTCACACCACCACAGTGGGTACAGACCACGTGCAAACTGTCGGACATGGTTCGTTGTTCTCCTTGGGAATCCTGGTGATCGAATCCTAGGTGGGGGCGCCCCTTCCCCTTTCAAGGCCGGCTTGCAATTTGAGTATGCGTTCCCATGATATGCGGCAGAACCGATCCGCCTACTAGAGAATCGATATGAGCAACTCTCCCTATATCATTGAAATAACGGAAGATAACTATCAAACGGATGTGGTGGAGCAGTCCCATCGTGTACCAGTGCTGGTGGATTTCTGGGCCAGCTGGTGCCAGCCCTGCCAGATGCTGATGCCGGTGCTGGCCAAGCTGGCCGAGGAATACGGGGGCAAGTTCATCCTGGCCAAGGTGAACACCGAGGAGCAGCAGGGACTGGCCGCCCAGTTCGGCATCCGCTCCATTCCCACCGTCAAGCTGTTCAAGGATGGCCAGCCGGTGGACGAATTCGCCGGAGCCCTGCCCGAATCGGAGATCCGGCGTTTTCTCGACCGCCACATTCCTCGCGAATCGGACGCCCTGGTGGAAAAGGCGCGCCAGCTCCTGTTGGCCGGCGATGCCGACCAGGCGTTGAAGATCCTGGAGGCCACCAAGGCCACCGACCCTGCCAATGTGAACGTGGACATCGCCCTGGCCCAGGCCCATGCGGCCAGTGGCCAGCCCGATCGGGCGCTGGAAATCCTCCAGGGGCTGCCCCTGGAAGCCCGGGAAAAACCCGAAGTTCAGCGTCTGGAAGGACTGCTCCACTTTGAGGCGCTGGCAACGGACGCCCCCGACGAGAGCACCCTGTCACGACGACTGGAACAGAACCCGGACGACCACGAGGCCCGACGTCTGCTGGCAGCACGCAAAGTACTGCAGGAGGATTATGCCGGGGCGCTGGACCTGCTGCTGGAGCTGATGCGCAAGGACCGCGGCTACGGCGACGACGCCGCGCGCAAGGACATGGTACGGATCTTCGACCTGCTGGGGGACGATCCTTTGGTACCGCGCTACCGCAGCCGCATGATGAACCTGCTCTATTGAGGGACGTTCGGCACTCCTCCACCAGGTAGGAGGCGCGTCCCCGCGCCGAACCGGGAAGATGCCGCCAAAATTCCAATCTGGTTCACGGCCGGGAGGCCGCTCCTACGGGAGGTTGCCTTCTGAGACGGTCGGTGTCACAGCGGTCACCAGTGCCAGCCGCCGCCCGTCATACACCTGCCAGCGCACATTCCAGTCATAGAGGGAAAGGCCATACTCCCTTCCCTCGTCATTCCCCGCTGTATAGGCGGGCCGGGGGTCCAGAGCGATGAGCCGGGCGAGGGCCTCCACGATCTCATCGGCCAGGCCGAGCTGGGCACGCTGGTGCTCCGCCTGCGGGGTGAAAACCACCTGCAATCGCTGCGCAGGCGCCTCACTGGCAAACCCGCCGCTTGCCTCCGGAATGGCATCGGCATAAGGGATGTACGGCTTGATGTCCACCACCGGGGTGCCATCCAGCATGTCCACCCCGGAGACATTCAGGCTCGCGCCCCCTCCTCCCTTTGCCTCGATGGATTTCAGGCGCAGCACCGAAAGGCCCAGGTGATTGGGCCGGAATGGAGAACGGGTAGCAAAGACTCCCAGACGGCGATTGCCCCCCAGCCTGGGCGGGCGTACCCGCCCCTTCCAGCCCTTGGCCTGCACCGCGTGGAAGAGAAAGGTCACCCAGAGATGGGATACCTCTTCCAGCCCCTCGAAAAAGGCCCGCTGATCATAGGGTGGAGCCATCTCGATTCTGCCGGGCAGATCCACCAGACCAGCCTGACGGGGAATGCCGAAACGGTCGCGAAAGGGAGTACGCAGGCGGCCGATGACCGCCAGCGATGGACCCGATTGCATGGTGCCGTCCTGCTTACTGGAGAAGGCGGCATTGTAACAGCCAGGATCCGGCATGTTGCACTGGGGCCGCGTCTGCCCGCGGCCCCAGTGGCAGACACTCAGCCCCGCTTGTCCATCGGGGCAGGGTTTTCCTTTACCAGTCTCTTGCTGCTGCCGGGAAGCTTGCGGCAATAGGCCGAAACCTTACGCCCATCCGAGCGCTTGTACCCCTTGATCCAGCGGCATTCACTGGAAGCCACACAGGATTCCTGGTCCAGCGCGCGGCAACTTCCCGTGGCCACGGCATTGCCGGAGGTGAGCGCCAGAACCAGAGTGGCGGCGGAGATCAGCGAGAGACTCATGGTACGTTCCTTCATCTTGTTTCACTCCCTTGTTTGCGATTTCCATGTTGGCCGGGCCTCCTGCCCGACAGCCGCACTATAAGTGCCCCGGCCGCTCCCTGTCTGTAGGCCGATTCCTACATCGCTATCGGAAGACGTCTCGCTCCCCAGTCTCCCGGCCTGGCTTCGAAGACCCCCGGGATGGGAGTACCACAGCTGGCACATCGTCCCCGGTCGTCCAACCCCCACTTGCCCAACACGTACCAATCGCGCTCGATGAGCAGCTCGCCACAGTTGGGACACCAGGTGCTGCCCCCTTCGCTGTCGTGCACGTTGCCCGTGTAGACATAGTGCAACCCCTGCTCCATGGCCAGCTTCCGCGCCCGGGTGAGGGTCTCGGGAGGCGTGGGCGGCACGTCGCGCATCTTGTAATCGGGATGAAACGCGGTGAAGTGGAGCGGTACGTCGGGCCCCAGGGTTTCCACGATCCACTCGGTCATGCGCTTGAGTTCCTCATCGGAATCGTTGTAACCGGGGATCAGCAGGGTGGTGATCTCCAGCCAGACGTCGGTTTCCTTTTTTACGTACTCCAGGGTCTCCAGCACCGGCTGCAGGTGACCTCCGGTGAGCTTGTGATAGAACTCCTCGGTGAAGCCCTTGAGATCGATGTTGGCCGCGTCCATGTGGGCGAAGAACTCCTTGCGGGCCTCCGGGGAGATGTAGCCGGCGGTGACCGCCACGCTCTTGATGTCCCGCTCGTGACACGCCTTGGCGGTGTCCACCGCGTATTCGAGGAAGATCACCGGATCGTTGTAGGTGTAGGCCACGCTGCGGCTTCCCAGCTCCTGGGCCACTTGCGCGATCCGTTCCGGGCTCGCCTGGGCGGCCAGCTTGTCCATCTCCCGGGATTTGCTCATGTCCCAGTTCTGGCAGTACTTGCAGGCGAGATTGCAGCCGGCGGTGCCGAAGGAGAGCACCGGAGTGCCCGGCAGGAAATGGTTCAGTGGCTTCTTCTCGATGGGATCGACACAGAACCCGCTGGAGCGGCCGTAGGTGGTGAGCACGATCTGATCGTCCTGCCGGGCGCGCACGAAGCAGAGCGCCTGCTGACCCTCTTTCAGCTTGCAATGTCTGGGACAGAGGTCGCACTGAATGCGGCCATCATCGAGTTTGTGCCAGTAGCGCCCCGGGAAGGGCTGGATATCGGCGGCATTCATCTTGCAATTTCTCCATGGAAACCCAATCTGTTGTTTCAATAGATCAGGTTGGAATGCAGGAATTCAAGATGAGTACAGTGAAGCTGCCCGCAGTGGCGGGCATGTTCTACCCGGCCGATCCCGCCACCCTGGCGGGGGAGATCGACGCCTTCCTGGCCCAGGCGCAACCGGCCGACGGTCCGGTACCCAAGGCGCTCATCGCGCCTCATGCCGGCTATATCTATTCCGGGCCGGTGGCGGCCAGCGCCTATGCCCGGTTGTTGCCCGCGGCCGACCGCATCCGCCGGGTGGTGATCCTGGCCCCCTCCCACCGGGTGCCCTTCCGCGGCATCGCCACCTCCAGCGCAGACTGGTTCCGCACCCCCCTGGGGGACGTGCCGGTGGACCGCCAGGCGGTGGAAGCCGCGTTGCAGCTGCCCCAGGTATCGGAATTCGACGCTGCCTTCGAGGAGGAGCACGCGCTGGAGGTGCACCTGCCCTTCCTGCAACGTGTGCTGAAGGATTTCCAGATCGTTCCCTTCGTGGTGGGTGACGCCGATCCCGCCGATGTGGCGCAGCTGCTGGACCTGCTGTGGGGTGGTGACGAGACGCTCATCGTGGTGAGCTCCGACCTCAGCCACTATCTGGACTACTACACCGCGCGCGAGCGGGACAGCCGTACCACCCAGGCCATCGAAGCTTTGCGACCGGACCTGATTGGTTTCCACGACGCCTGCGGCCGCATCCCGGTGAATGGTCTGCTGATGGCCGCGCGGGAACATGGTCTGCAGGCAAGGACGGTGGACCTGAGGAATTCCGGCGACACCGCCGGCGACAAGAGCAGAGTAGTGGGGTATGGCGCCTATGTCTTCGGATGACCACAGCCTGAATCCGCAGCACCGCCGCATCCTGCTGCGCGTGGCCCGTGAGTCCATCGCCCATGGCCTGCGCAGTGGCCGACCCCTGCTGGTGGACCCACAGGAATACGATCCCGAGTTGCGCGCCATGCGCGCCACCTTCGTCACCCTCAACGAACGGGGCCGGCTGCGCGGCTGTATCGGTCACCTGGAGGCGATCCAGCCGCTGGTGGCCGACGTGGCGGAGAACGCCTTCAACGCCGCCTTCCGGGATCCGCGCTTTCCGCCGGTGAGCGCCGGCGAGTTCGACGCGCTGGAGATCCACATTTCGGTGCTGAGCCCGCCGGAACCCATGGAGTTCTCCTCCCAGGAAGATCTGCTGCGACAGATCCGGCCCGGCATCGACGGACTGATTCTGGAAGAGGGGGTCTACCGCGGCACCTTCCTGCCCTCGGTATGGGAGGAGCTTCCCGATCCCCGGCAGTTCCTGGCCCATCTCAAGCTGAAAGCCGGACTACCCCAGGATTACTGGTCGGATACCTTGAAGGTTTACCGCTACACTACCGAATCCTTCTCGGAAACGGAGGCCGCCTGAGCGATGCAAGCCCCCATCCGCCGTGAAATGGTTTGGAGCAAGGCCTTGCGCCTGTGTCACTGGAGCCTGGCGCTCTCCACCCTGGTACTGCTCTTCACCGGCTGGCTGGTGACCTGGGCGCCGGAACGCAGTGCCCAGGTGGACGACGTCCACTACGTGGCGGCAGCAGTGTTGCTGGCGGCATTGCTGGTTCGCCTCTGGCTCCTCTTCCTGGGCAGCGGCGTGGCCGGTTACCGGGTGCTCCTGCCCAACCGGCACCGCCTGCGCCAAGGGTGGGAGGTGCTGCGCAGCTACCTCACCCTGGGCAAGCTTCCCCTGCCCCGCTGGTATGCCCACAACCCGCTGTGGGCGCCGCTCTACCTGTTGCTCTTCGCAGTGCTGCTCCTACAGGTGGTGAGCGGCCTGGCGCTGTTGGAGCAGGTGACCCTGGTTGGCGGAATGAGCCTGCGCAACCTGCATCACTGGGGTTATCTCTTTCTGCTGGCATTCACCCTGGGCCACCTGGCCGCCGTCTTCTTCCATGACGCCAAAACCACCACCGCCGAGATCTCGGCCATGGTCAACGGCCACCGCTATCTCACCCTGGAGCCCGTTTCCTTCCGGGAAGGGCCGAACAGCAAGGTGGTGCCGCTGGATGCCCTGGCGCAGCAGTTGAAGGCGAAGGGCAACAGCGACTCTTCCCGATAACTCTCTTACAGCATGTAAGTTGGGCAAAGCGAAGCGTGCCCAACAATAAACGGTAGAGGAACAGGGAAACGTTGGGCACGCCGCTGCACGCCTTTGTCCGACCCACGGCTGAAAAATTCTCCGCTCCCTTTTGGGGGAGAGGGCCAGGGTGAGGGGACAAATCGGGCCGAAGCCCCACTTACCGGAGGAAGCTTTCGATACGTTCCACGCCTTGCTCCAGCCGCTCGAGGTCGGTGGTGTAGGCGAAACGCACATAACGTTCGGCCCGGTAATGGCCGAAATCCTTCCCTGGCGTCACTGCCACCCCGGCCTCCTCCAGCAACCGCCGGCAGAATTCGAAACTGTCCCCGGTGAAGGCGCTGGCATCGGCATAGAGATAGAAGGCCCCTTCCGGCGGCTTGCCGATGCGGAACCCCAACCCGGAAAGAGCCTGATAGAGAAAATCACGCCGCTGCTGGAAGATTTTGCGGCGCCCCTCTAGGATCTCCAGAGTCTCGGGCGCGAAGGCCGCCAGAGCAGCGTGCTGCGAAAGCGTGGGGGGAGCGAGGAAAAGATTCTGGGCCAGCCGGTCAAGCGCCGGCACCCAGGTCCGGGGGGCCACCAGCCAACCCAGCCGCCAGCCGGTCATGCCAAAGAACTTGGAGAAGCTGTTGACCACGAACAGGTTTTCCTCGCCCAGGGCCAGGGCGGTCACCTCCGGGGTGCCGTAGACCAGTCCCTGGTAGATCTCGTCCACGATGAGCTGCCCGCCGGGGGCGCGCACCGCCTCGTGAAGAAAACGGAGCTGCTCGAGACTCAGAACCCGCCCGGTGGGGTTGGCGGGAGTGGCCACCATGAGGGCGCGGGTACGCCCGTCCCAGGCGCGGATCACCTGGTCGTTGGCCAGGGCGAAATCCTGCGAGACCTTCACCCCCAGGGAGACCGCCTCCCCTTCGAACAGGCGCACCAGGTGGCGATTACAAGGATATCCCGGGTCCGGCATCAGCACCTTCTCGCCGGGATCCACCATGGCCGCCAGCAGCAGCTGCAGGGCGCCCGAGGCACCGGGGGTGACCACCACCCGCTCCGGCGGTACCTCCACGCCAAAACGGCTGGCATACCAGCCCGAGATCGCCTCCCGCAGCGCCGGCAGCCCCAACGCCGGCGTGTAATGGGTGTGACCCGCCTCCAGCGCCCGCTGCCCCGCCCGCACGATGGGCTCGGGGGTGGGAAAGTCGGGCTCCCCCACCTCCATGTGGATCACCTCCCTGCCCTGCGCCTCCAGCTCCCGGGCGCGGGCCAGGATGGCCATCACGTGAAAAGGCTCGATACCCGCCATACGGCGGGCCAGCCTGGGCTCATCCGCGCCAGGCATGCTCATGGATCGCCTTCAACACCGGCACGTCCACCTGTCCCTTCACCAATGGCGGTCCCGCCAGCACCCGGGCCGGGCGTTCCGGGGTGCCCAGCTGGTCCAGCACGATGGTGGCACCCGTGAAATCATGATCTCTCGTGTAGTCGTTCACCGTGACCAGGATCGATTTCAGCCCCGCATCCCGGGCTGAAACCAGGCCATTGCCGGAATCCTCGAAGGCAAGGCAGCGGTTGGGGGAAATTCCCATCCTTTCCATCGCCCAGAGGTAGATGTCGGGCGCCGGCTTCTTGGCCGGGACGATGTCTCCGGCGGCGATCACCTCGAACCAGCTTTCCGCTTCCGGGCCCAGGCTGTTGCGCAACAGCGCGGTGACGTTGGCCGGAGTGGTGGTGGTGGCGATGGCCAGCCGGAGACCGGCGTCGCGCGCCTCCCGCAACAACCGCTCCACCCCCGGGCGCAAGGGCAGCCCGGGGTCCTCCAGCAGCCGCTCGTAGTGCTCGGTCTTTGCGGCATGAAGGTCGGCGATGAAGGCGTCCAGGTCGGCCGGCGGCTCGAACGGGGGATGGTATTTCTGCAGGAAATAGCGGATCCGCTCCTTGCCGCCAGTGACGCTCAGCAGGTCGCCGTAGATCTCCGGCGTCCAGTCCCAGTCGAGTCCGGCATCGGCAAAGGCGCGATTGAAGGCGACCCGATGGCCATCGCGCTCGGTATCGGCCAGAGTGCCGTCCACATCGAAGAGGAGTGCTTCCAGCTGGGGCATGGCTCTTCCGCTTTCTCGGTTGTCGAGACGGTGCAGGATAGTTCATTTCCAGCGATGCAGCCACCAGCCACGAGTCCAATCGCCCACGACAAAGCACCCCACTTTTTTCCTCGGCCGGAGGAAAGGCGGAACAGATCATGAATCGGCCACAAAGGCATTGCTAGCGGCCACCGGGTCTGATACTTTCCCCTACCCTGAAATGCCCCCGGCACCCAATGACGTCTCCGTCGCCGGTGGGCCGGGGACAAATTTTTCTCGGTACAGGAAGCAGATGGCAAAGAAATCAGCATTCAACGTGGACCCGCTCTCCTTCACCCCCTACAAGCCCAAGAAGGGTGAGGAGTACATGAACGAGAAGCAGGAAGCCCATTTCCGGGCCATACTGGAGCAGTGGCGGAAAACACTCATGGAAGAGGTGGATCGCACCGTCCATCACATGAAGGACGACGCCGCCAACTTTCCCGATCCCAACGACCGCGCCAGCCAGGAGACCGAATTCAGCATCGAGTTGCGCACACGGGACCGCGAGCGCAAGCTGCTGAAGAAGATCAACGAGGCGCTGGACAAGCTGGACGCGCATGAGTATGGCTACTGCGAATCCTGTGGTGCCGAGATCGGCATCCGCCGACTGGAGGCTCGTCCTACCGCCACCCTCTGCATCGAGTGCAAGACCCTGGAGGAGATCCGGGAGAAGACCTACGGCTGAATGCCGCCACTGCACCACAGCGACGACTCCAGTAAAGCCGGCCCCGCGCCGGCTTTCTGCTGCATGACCATCGAACCCCGTTACCGAGGCCGTTTCGCGCCCTCCCCCACCGGCCCGCTCCACTTCGGCTCCCTGGTGGCCGCCGTGGGCAGCTACGCCGATGCCCTGGCCGCAGGCGGCGAATGGCTGGTGCGTATGGAGGATGTGGACGAGGACCGGTGCCGGCCGGGGGCCGCCGACGCCATCCTGCGCACTCTGGAGGCCCACGGTTTCCAGTGGCAGGGAGAGGTGCTCTACCAGAGCCGGCGCAAGGAGCGCTACCGGGAGGTGCTGGAGGAACTGCTCGCCCAGGGGGCAGCCTACCCCTGCGGCTGCACGCGGCGGGAGGTGGAACGCCACGGTCACCCTGGCGTGGAGGGCATCGTCTATCCCGGCACCTGCCGCGAGGGCCTACCTTCCGGCCGAAAACCCCGCGCCATCCGCCTGCGGGTACCGGACGAGGAACTCTGCTTCCACGACCGGCTCCACGGCACTCTCTGCCAGCAACTGAAGCAGGAGGTGGGCGACTTCGTCATCCGCCGCGCTGACGGTTTTTTCGCCTACCAGCTCGCGGTGGTGGTGGACGACCTGGACCAAGGGGTCAACCAGGTGGTGCGGGGGGCCGACCTGCTGCTCTCCACACCACGCCAGATCCACCTGCAGCGGCTCCTGGCCGCCCCCCGGCCGACCTACCTGCACCTGCCCCTGGTGCGGGATGATAAGGGGCGCAAGCTCAGCAAGCGGGACCAGGCCCACCCGGTGAACGATACCGACCCGGTGTCCGGCCTGCTGGCCGCCTGGCGCTTTCTGGGCCAACCACTGCCAGAAGAGCCTCCGGCAACCGCCGAGACCTTTTGGCGATGGGCCAGGTCCCACTGGGACCCGGCGCGCATCAACCCGGACGCCGGGTCATGAAACGCAGCCAGAGATAACCGGAGCCCCCTGCCAGCACCGACACCACCAGGATTCCGGTCTTGGCCATGAGCAGCTTCTCCGCGCTTTCCACGAAGGCGAGCTCGGCGATGAAGATGGACATGGTGAAGCCGATGGCCGCCAGCAGCGCCAGGCCCAGGATGTGACGAAAATCCACGCCAGAGGGAAGCCGGCCCCACCCCAGCTTCACCGTGAGCCAGACGAAACCGACCACACCGAGGAGTTTGCCTCCCAGCAGTCCGGCCACCACCCCCACCGCCACCGGGTGGGTGACCAGATTGGAGATGGTGGCGGCGTCCAGGGGCACCCCGGCGTTGGCCAGTGCGAAGATCGGGATCACCAGAAAGGCGGAGGGCCGGTGCAGAGCGTGCTCCAGCACCTGGGCGGGCGCCTGGGCCAGCCGCACCCCCTCGCCCAAGGCCGTCACCCGGCCTCGCATCTGATCGTTGACCACGATGCAACTTCCCTGATCCTGGGAATGGGAAATCTCGTCCAACAGCCCCCTGGCGCGGTCCAGAAACCGCTGGGGATCCAGCTTCGGCTTCATGGGCACGGTGAAAGCGAGGATCACCCCAGCCAAGGTGGCATGCACCCCACTCTTGAGCAGAGCGAGCCAGAGCAGGACGCCCAGTAGCATGTAGGGCAGCAGGCGGCGGATCCCTCCCATGTTCAGCGCCACCAGCAGCAGGGTGATCACCCCGGCGGCTGCCAGCGCCAGGAGATCGATGCTGGCGGTGTAGAAGAGTGCGATGACCAGAATGGCCCCCAGGTCGTCGACGATGGCCAGGGCCACCAGAAGAGTGGGCAGGGCGGGCGGAACCCGTTTGCCCAGCAACCCCAGCACTCCCATGGCAAAAGCGATATCGGTGGCCATGGGCACACCCCAGCCGCTGATCCCCGGTCCACCGGCGTTGATGGCCACATAGATCAACGCCGGCGCCACCATTCCTCCGAGAGCGGCCATGATGGGCAACACCGCCTGGCGCAGATTGGCCAGCTCCCCCACCAGCAGCTCGCGCTTCAGCTCCAGGCCCACCACCAGGAAGAAGATGGCCATCAGCCCGTCGTTGATCCAGTGGTGCAGACTCATGCGCAGGATCCAGTCGCCGGAACCCACCACCACCTCGGCATGCAGGATGTGCCTGTAACTCTCGGCCAACGGACTGTTGGCCACTAGCAGGGCCAAGGCGGCGCTGACCATGAGCAGCAGACCACCCGCGGTCTCCTGACGCATGAAATCTTCCACCGGCGTCAGCACCCGGTCGAAGGCCCGCTCCCAGGGCGCCACATACTCCTTGCCCCGCCTTCCGATCATCTTCATCTTTGTGCTTTCCTTTGGGAACCTCTGATTCAATCCTGGACGAAGCAGGTTGTTCTCCTCCGGTTCGAGTACAAGGCGAAGTTCGCAGGCAATAGCAAGCTATTGGCAAGAACTTCAACGCAGTAATCCGGCCGGAGGAGGACAAGATGCGAGTTCATGGATTAAATCAGAGGTTCCTTTGATTGGCGATGGCCAAATGATCGGCCAAATGGCGGCGAGTTTCAAAACCTTCCCACAGCGAATCCAGGTGCATTCCCGGCCGCCCTTGACTATGATCATGCCTATCAGGCGCCAACACGGATAGCCTTTTGCCATGACCCGTCTCATCGATCCATTTCAACGCACCATCCGCTACCTTCGGGTCTCGGTGACCGACCGCTGCAACTATCGTTGTTTCTACTGCATGCCCACCCAGGGAGTGCAGTGGGAGGCGCGGGAAGAGTTTCTCACCTTCGAGGAGCTCACCCGGGTGATCCGCCTCTTCACCGAGCTCGGCGTGGACAAGGTGCGACTAACCGGTGGTGAACCCCTGGTGCGGCGGGGAATCCTGCAGTTCGTGCGGCAGCTCTCTGCCCTCCCCGGCCTGGAGGACCTCTCCATGTCCACCAACGCCCACCTGCTGTCCGATCAGGCCGCAGCGTTGCGGGCGGCGGGCGTGCGCCGGGTGAACATTTCGCTGGACTCCCTGGATCCGGCCGTATTCCGCCGGATCACCCGCAATGGTGACCTGCGGTCGGTACTGGCAGGCATCGACGCCGCTCTGGCTGCCGGCATGGAGCCGGTGAAGATCAACATGGTGGTGATGCGGGGCCTCAACGACGGCGAAATCGAGGCGATGTTCGACTATGCCGTCTCCCGCGGAGCCGACCTGCGTTACATAGAGACCATGCCGGTGGGCGAGGCCGGTATCGACGGAACCGGCCATTTCATGCCGGCGGTGGAGATCCTGGCCCGTCTGAAACGCCATGCCGGTGCAGAGCTGGTGCCCGCGAAAGGCGGCAAGGGAGCCGGTCCCGCCCGCTATTACCAGGTGGGCGAAGGGCCGGTGCGGGTCGGAGTCATCAGCGCCCTCTCCCGCCACTTCTGCGACGACTGCAACCGGGTACGGCTCACCGCCAAGGGCGACCTGGTGCTCTGTCTCGGACAGGAAGACCGGGTTTCCCTGCGGGACGGCCTGCGCCAGGGACTGGACGACGAAGCCATGAAAGAACTCATCCGCGCCGCCATCGCTCGCAAACCCCGCAGCCATGACTTCAACGAAGATCGCCAACGGGTGGCGCTGAGACACATGTCCTCCCTCGGCGGTTGACCTCTCCGTTCTTCTCGAATCCCCTAGGAATCTTTCGACATGACCAGCATCCAGGAACTGGAAATCGGGCGTTATTACGACGAACTCAAGCAGGACGTGCAGGATCTGGTAGACCGTTACCTGCGCATCGCCGATTGGGACATCCCCGACAACGACGAACGCACCACCCTTCAGGCGATCTTCACCGCCCTGCGCAAGGCGGTGGACGAAGTGGAGGCGGAGTGGGAGAAGTGACCCTCCTCCACAAGGGAAGGCCTGAAAAATTCGGGCCTTCCTTCGGCACAAGGATGTGCCGGCAAAATCGATCGCTGTAAGCGATTGATTTTGTAGCAAGCCGCAAACCGCGTTTGCGGCGCAGCGCGCCCTGATAAAGCC